>JABRVT010000042.1:0-71000 GCA_040048245.1 Candidatus Brocadia sp. | reverse complement strand
GTAAAGGAACAAGTCAGGTACAAAATAAGTCGCAAAGCATTGATTTGTAGTAAGTTAAGTCAGACTCGACTTATGACTTAAAAATATTTTTTAACAAAGTAATGATCCCATGTGTTATGCGCAGGGGATGACCTCGTTTCTTAACAAACGGAAGATACGTATCTTCGATTTCAAACAATTTGCCTAATCATTCCGTGATACACTCATTCAAAACGCTCAACGAATTGCACAAGAAAATAACCTGAAGATCGAGTATATTCGGAAGAAAAACTTTCGCAAAGAAGACCGTATTGCAGAGATTATCAGAAAACGTGGGAACCATCCCGGTCTCGTACATATCTTCTCCGCTCCAGAACTCTGCGCCTCATACGAACCTGGCACGATAAAGAAACCAAACGGAGCTTTCTCCGTCCTGGTACTGGCAAAAATGTCTCCATTACTACTTCTATTTCATCCACGATGTCCTGGGATTATGTTATGTTCGTGTTCCGACATGGATACCCTTTCGGCTCCAGATATATTTCAGCAGTCATAATTACTCAGCCACCCACTTCAGAAAGCGAAAGATAAACTATCAACTTCTGGATAACGTTTTTGTCGATATCGATAACTTCAAAAAGGCACAAGAAATTGCCAATCAGTTCGATGGATAATTCTTTTTTGCTAAATTTGTAAAAATATTTTTGTTAATGAACTAACGATGTAAAAGTACTTCTATCTCCCTTACATTATCCTCAATATCAGTTTCGTCTGGTACCTTCTCTAATTCAGCCCGTATGACATAAGTGCCTTCTTTTAACCCTTCGGTGTCCCAAATATATACGATTTTTTGAGAAGTCAAACCTTCCAGCGTTTCAGCCTCCCTGCCAATTTGTTGTTTTGTTGTGAGGCATGTTACAGTCAGTATAGTTGTTACCTTTGATGCCCTTTCATTCCCAATAACGATTTCAATAGCAACCTTTCTTCCAATGGTAGCCCGTAATGGCGCATCCAGAGATACGATTGTTACACCGCGAATTACCGCCTCTGCTTTTTTCTTTACATCGGCTTGACCATAAGAGGTTCCATTTGATAAGAAAGTCCATATGAAAAGAGCTAAAATTGGCATCCAAATCCTTATCTTATATTTCATTCTCATAAATTGACCTCCGCTTTTTCCGGGAAAACCCCATATATATTTAAAGTAATTGTCTCTCCTAAAATGTCAAAGAAGGAATGAAAATTACAGATTTTTTTAGTAAAAGTCCATTAACTACTTAAATTTTCTGCAACTACCATGCCTTTCTTTATTGTAGTCTTTACGTGGTTTATGCCAAAATAATAAGATAATTGATTATAATCCTGAATATTAAGAATTACCATGTCCGCCTGTTTTCCTGCCTCTATACTTCCCAAGCGATGTGCCTCCCTGATAGCATGCGCTGCATTTATCGTGGCGGCATTAATTGCCTGAGCTGGTGTCATCCCCATTTTGAGGCATGCCAGGGTGATTATCATTTGCATATTTTTACCTGGACATGTACCGGGGTTAAAATCAGTTGCCAACGCAACAGGCACGCCGTTTTCTATCATTTTTCTTGCAGGCGCATAAGTATCTTTCATCAGAAAGAATGGCACTCCGGGCAATAAAACACAAATAATATTACTCTTTTTTAATCTTACTATATCACGTTGTTTGATGATGTCAAGATGGTCTGCCGATACTGCATCCAGCCGAATAGCTAATGACACACCGCCAATGTCCTTAAATTCATTGGTATGTATCTTTACCATGAAACCCAGTGTTTTTGCTGTTTTGAGAATTCTTTCTGATTGTTCCACACTGAAAGCCCCTTCGTCACAGAAAACATCGCAAAAGGTTGCATAGGGTTTTACTTTTGGCAGCATGGTGCATAGTAGATCAACATATGTATCTGGATCGTTTTTGTATTCCGGGGGGATTACATGGGCGCCGAGAAAAGTGGCTACAATATCCATTGGATGCGTTTTTTGCAGGTGGTGTATGGTCTTGAGGATTTTTAGTTCATTTTTTGCATTAAGTCCGTATCCGCTTTTGATTTCTACCGTAGTTGTGCCATATAGAAGCATAGTATCCAGGTGTCTTCTCGAAAGTTTAGCGAGGTTCCTGATGTCCAGTTTACGAGTATTTCTGACAGTACTTAATATTCCTCCCCCCTTTTTCAGAATTTCCTGGTAAGTTTCTCCCTGAATACGCCGGACGAATTCCTCTGCCCGGTCTCCCGCAAAAATGGCGTGAGTATGACAATCTATGAAGCCTGGCAAAACAACCTTTCCAGCGGCATCAATGACTTTTGTGTTTTTTCGCCTTTGATACTTTTTTTTTAGTCTTCTTGTTGTGCTAATATCAATAAAATTTCCGCCTCCTATGAAAACAGCACCGTCCCTGATAATTCCGAGGTCATTCATCCCGTGTAATATTTTAGGCCTCAGGGATGCGCCTGCGACGGTCACCAATTGACCAATGTTTTGTACAAACAGATCAGGCAATATGTTTATGTTCATGATTCCCTTCGATTGGGCATCTTATGGTCGCAGTATTTATTGTACTCTTCCGGTGTATTCAGATTGACAAGTGTCTGTGTGGATACGTCCAGTTTCTTGAATTCCTGTTCATCGACAATTTTTACCTTCACTTCTGAAAAAAAATCGATGATTCGCAGTCTCCCTTCATTTAGACATCGATACATCGGCTGTATGCAATTCTTTGAATAAAAGGCATGCAGCGGTTCCAGCCCGCGACTCGTCCGCGGTACGACCACATCATAGCCATCAATCTGCTCCTTGAGATATAGGATTATCTTTTCATGGATAAAAGGCATATCACAGGCTATTACGAAGGCGTGAAAGCTCGTAGAGCGTACGAGGCCCGCACAAATGCCACCCAATGGGCCTCTCTCTGGTATCACGTCGGATACAATAGGTAAGTTTAAATGGGTATAGATACTAGCATCGTTTGCGGATAGAATAATTTCATCGAAGATTCTATTTAGTCTTGTTATTTGATGTTCGATGAATGTTTTGTTTCCATACTTAAGAAATGCCTTATTTAAACCCATTCTGCGGCTTTTGCCGCCCGCAAGGATAATTGCCGTCACTTAATATCTCCTTCACAAAAACATTGACACCTTAATTTTAACTGTGATATAATTTATAATCAATTTTATTCATTTTTTTATGTTTACTGGCAATACTCTTTTGTTTGCAATGACTATACGTGTGAAAATCTGTATAACTGTTACTTTTATTTCTCTGACGTTCTCTGCCGGTATGTTTTTTACCCAAACGGTTTCTGGAGAGGCGAAGAATGCTACCATGTCCGCGAAGAGCGAGCCGCTGGTTATAACCGATAAAAATGTTGTAGCAATTGTAAATGGCCAGGAGATTACGAGGCAGGATCTTTATAGCCTGCTGATCGATACATATGGAGAAGATGCGTTAGATGTGCTTATCCGCAGGACGCTGATTTATCAGATGGCAGAAAAAGAGGGGGTTCGTGTTACAGGCGCCGAAGTGGAGCAAAAGTTAAAGATCCTTATCAACAGTGAAATTGAGGGCTTAATGCGTACGTATCGGATAAAAGACAGGGCAGACCTCGAAAAAGAGTTAGTCAGGATCGGCAGCAGTATTACGCAGCTTGAAGAAAAACTCTCCAGAAAGATGCGAAAACAGGCGGAGGTGGAACTCCTTGCCGAAAAACTTATGGCAAAGACAATTACCGTGACAGACGAAGAACTGCAGAGGGCGTATGAGGAAGAATACGGAGAAAAGATTGAAGCCAGTCAGATAGTCTATAAAACACGCAGGGAGGCGGAAGAAGCACTCAAAAAATTAAAATCCGGTGCCGATTTTGCCACCCTTGCGAGAAATGAATCTGTCGATCGTGCCTCTGCTGCTAGGGGCGGGAAGATGCAGCCTTTTAGTCCAAAAGACAGCCTTGGTGCAAATGTGGCACGACTGAAAGTCGGCGAACTCAGTGATATTATCAAAACAGATTACGGATACCATATTATTAAAATCCTTGACAGGAAACCAGCCAGTAATAAGAGTTTCAAGACGGTGAGAGGAGAATTGGAGAAAATTGTGAGAAATCAGCATTACAAGGAAAGGATAGGCCCCTGGCTGATCAGTTTAATAGAAAATGCATCAATTACAAAAAATTTAGTTAGTGATTGATTTCTAACAAGTCGTTATTTAATGATTCCTTATTCCAAAAGGTTCTTTTATAACCGAGTAATATTGATTTCCTGGGAAAAGACCTAATGCCTGAAGAGTTTGTAATTAATGTTGCCAGCAGGGTTAAGCAGCTACCGCCTTACCTGTTTGGACGATTGAATGCCTTAAAATACGAAAAACGGCGCAGTAATATTGATGTAATTGACCTAGGCATGGGGAATCCAAACGACCCTACACCCCAACCAATCATCCAGAAACTATGCGAGGCCGTTCAGGATCCAAGGAATCATAGATATACAGTTTCGGCCAATGGCATATTCAACCTCAGGCGTGAGATTGCCAAATATTATGAGAAGCAGTTTGGCGTATCCCTTGACCCTGAGGAGGTGGTTTGTACGATAGGGTCAAAGGAGGGGATATCTCACCTGTGTTTGGGGTTATTGGAAACGGGTGATACTGTTGTGGTGCCTAATCCCGCCTTTCCCATCCATATCCATGCAGTAAATCTTGCCGGTGGCAATGTCATCAGCGTGCCGCTTACAGAAGATGAGAAATTTCTACCAAACCTGATCAATACTGCCAAAAGCCTTATCCCCCGGCCCAAGATGCTTATTTTAAATTTTCCCCATAATCCAACGGCTGCCACCATCGAATTAAATTTCTTTGAAGAAATTGTAGCCTTTGCAAGGAAACATAACATCATTGTTGTCCACGATTTTGCCTATTGCGGGATCGCATTTGACGGGTACAAACCACCAAGTTTTTTGCAGGTTAAGGGCGCCAAAGAGATAGGCGTGGAATTTAATACTATGTCCAAATCATTTAACATGGCTGGCTGGAGGTTGGGGTTTTGTGTGGGAAACAAAGAGATTGTCAATACCCTGGCAAAAGTTAAAGGGTATTATGATTACGGTATTTTCCAGCCCGTTCAAATTGCTTCGATCATAGCGTTACGGGAATGTAGTAGATATACAAATGAACAGGCACAGATTTATCAGCACCGAAGGGATGTACTTTGTGATGGACTGAATCGCATTGGTTGGAACGTCAAAAAACCAAGGGCATCTATGTTTGTATGGGCGCCTATCCCTGAAAAATGGCGTTCAATGGGTTCGGTGGATTTTGCTTATAAGCTCATTAACGAGGCTGAGGTTGCCGTTGCCCCAGGAGCAGCCTTTGGAGAACATGGTGAGGGGTATCTGAGGATGGCAATTGTGGAGAACGAATTGCGCCTGAAACAGGCTGTGCGACAGATTGACCGTGCATTGAGATAACCGCTTAGCCCATGATAACCCCTGTTAAATCAAAATTAAAAACATTTGCCGGTGGTATACACCCGGTAGAGGATGGCAAGGCTCTTACCCGCGATAAGAAGGAAGTATCCATTCCGCTTCCCAGGACTGTGTATTTGTTCATGAATCAGCACATCGGCGCTCCAGCCAAACCGGTTGTTAAAAAAGGGGATATCGTCAAAAAAGGACAGTTGGTCGGCGATGCACAGGGCTTCATTTCTGCAAACGTGCATGCGTCTGTCTCCGGTAAAGTTATTGATGTTATACCATGGCCTCACCCAGTTACAGGGATGAAGTCTCCGGCTGTTCTTATAGAAAATTCCGGAGATGATTCCTGGATTGAAGGTGCGAATGTGGCTTCTGATTCCGATATAGGTCTCATTACCCCCGATGAAATCAGGCATCGTATCCAGTCGGCAGGTATTGTAGGCTTGGGCGGTGCAACATTTCCTACCCACGTAAAACTCACCCCACCTAAAGATAAAATAATCGATACGGTTGTAATGAACGGTGCAGAATGTGAACCGTATCTTACCTGCGATTATAGGCTTATGTTGGCCAAACCTCATGAAATTATCCAGGGTTTGAAACTGATCATGAGGTGTATCGGCTGTAAAAAGGCGCATATTGGCATCGAGGCAAATAAAGCCGATGTTTATGCCCTTTTCAAAGATCTTTTATCGAATGAACCCCATATAAAAATAGACCTTATGGAGGTAAAGTATCCGCAGGGGGCGGAGCACCAGCTTATTAAGGCCGCATTGAACAGGGAATTTAAACCGACACAATTGCCCCTTGAGATAGGTGCTGTTGTAATCAACGTGGGGACGGCCTTTGCCGTGTATGAGGCGGTGAAATTCAGGAGGCCATTAATTGAAAGACTGGTTACTGTCACGGGAAACGGGGTAGAAAATCCGCAAAATTTTTGGGTACGTTTGGGTACCCCGGTAAAACAACTGTTAGAAGCGGCGAAGAGTTCATCGGATATCAATAAGATTATCTTTGGTGGTCCCATGATGGGTATTGCACAAGCTAATATGGATACAGCCGTTACAGTCAAGGGAACGGGCGGTGTCCTTGTGTTAAGAGGCGTCCAAAAGTGGGAATCCCACGCCTGTATCCGGTGCGGGCGTTGCGTTGATAGCTGCCCTTACGGGCTTAATCCCAGTGAATTGAGTATCCTCTGTGAGGCAAAAGAGTTTGAACTGGCGCTGGAAAATAACGTCATGGAGTGTAAGGAATGCGGATGCTGCAGCTATATTTGTCCGGCGAAAAGACCGATTGTTCATAGCATTAAATTTGCAAAGGCCGAGATTGCCAAACAGAAGGTAAAAGCATAACGCTACAAAAACTTTAATGCCGAACCAAATTCAAAGCAATAGTACTTTAATTGTTAGTGCATCCCCACATATCCGTGATGCGGAGAGTATTCCCAGGATTATGTGGGCTGTGGTGTTTTCACTGATTCCCGCCGGGATTGCAGGTTTTTTTACCTTTGGATATTACTGCATCTACGTTGTCTTTTTAAGCTGTGTTACTGCCGTTGTCACTGAAATATTTATTTTGCTCTTACGAAAACGACCGGTTGTGAATACGATCAAAGACGGCAGTGCGGTTGTTACAGGGATTTTACTGGCGTACACATTGCCGCCGGGCGTTCCATGGTATATTCCTGTTGTTGGGTCTTTTTTTGCAATTGCCGTAGTGAAACATGCCTTTGGTGGTTTAGGAAACAATATCTGGAATCCTGCTCTGGCAGCACGCGCATTTTTGCAGGTGGCTTATCCTGCTGTTATCAACTCGGACTGGCGTGTGTTGCAACACGGAATTGGGAATCTCGTTCATAGTATTACCCGGGTCGATCCTGAAGGCAAACTGGTAGATGCCATCACAAGGGCGACTCCGCTGACAAAAGAAGCAGGGGCAGAAACATATCGCCTTATTCAGTTATTGGTGGGAAACGTCCCCGGTTGTATCGGGGAAACCTCTGCGGTTGCATTATTGTTGGGTGGCATCTATTTGATTTACAGGCGTTACGTCAAATGGTATGTTCCTGTTGGTTATATAGCAACGGTCTTTGTCATGGTTTTGATTTTACCTCCACGAATAGCAACACCGTGGGCAAATAATCCATTCTATCATATCTTTGCAGGTGGGTTATTTCTGGGTGCATTCTTTATGGCTACTGACATGGTTACATCTCCGTTAACAAAACGAGGACTTTTCATCTTTGCAATCGGTGCCGGTGTACTGACGGCGCTAATCCGTTTTTATTCCGGTTATCCGGAAGGGGTATGCTATTCCATATTGCTCATGAACACAGCAACGCCCCTGATTGATCGGTTTACGAAACCCAGGCTTTACGGATCAGGGGTGAAAAAGGGTTGATATGCGAAAGAAGGTGCAATACACAATTACCCTGACGATAGTTTCTTTTCTGGCCTCGCTGGGGGTGTCGTCGGTCTTTCTGCTCACAAAAGATACGATCAGAAGGAAGGAACTGGCGATCCGTACAGAGGCATTGTACACTGTGCTTCCCGGATTGGAAGGCCCCCCGGTAGAAATAACGCCACCAGCTACAGCAGATCATGACCGTGTTTATAAGGGGCTGAACAAGGCAGGTCAGCTTATCGGTTATGCCGCATGCGGAGATGCCCAGGGATATTCAAGTAAGATCAAGGTCATGGTGGGAATCGATCCAGCCCTTGAAAAGATCATCGGGATTAATATACTTGCGCAAAAGGAAACGCCGGGGCTCGGCACAAAGATGACTGAGGTCGAAAGTACCACCACATTGTGGAGTGTGATCTTTGGCAGGGAACTGAGAACAATTGATCTGGATAGTGAAGAATCCTGGCGATTGCCGCTTTTTGGACAACCGGAGAGAATAAGAAGATTTGGCATATTAAAAAAGGCGAAAAGGCCTTTGCCGTGGTTTCAGGAGCAATTTAAAAATAAAACCTGCAATCAACTGATTGTATCAAAGGTGAAAGATGACGAAAAGATTACAGCCATTACAGGAGCTACCATATCGACAAAGGCGGCAATTAATGCCGTGCAGAATGCCATTGATAAAATAAGGGGCATAGTGCAAGCCTCCGCCTGGGAGATTAAGTAGTTTTTTAAGTTTATACTAAAGAATTTTCAAACATCCACATAATTCACGTTTACTTGGGAGAGGGTTGACGAATGCCTGATTAAGGCTGTATTGTGATATTTATGAAAAGAACAGAAGAAATCAAACCCATCGTTGAATCCTTAATATTTGCTGCCGAAGAACCCATCACCCTCCGTAAACTCACTGATATTATCGAAGGTGTTGATAGCGCTCAAATTCAGGAAGCCATTATACAGTTAAAGAACGATTATGAAGTGCAGGGCAGGTCGTTCCAGATTGAAGAAATCGCCGGCGGCTATCAGTTATTTACCAAACCTGTATATTATGAGTGGATAGCGAAGTTGCGTAAAAAATCAGTAGAAGCGAAGCTTTCACAGGCAGCCATGGAGACACTTGCTATAATTGCTTACAAACAGCCAATTTTGCGGGTAGATCTGGAAGCTATCCGCGGAGTTCATTCAGGCCAGATTATCAGACTGCTTATGGAAAAAGACCTCGTTAAAGTTGTAGGAAGGGATGAATCCCTGGGGCATCCACTGCTCTACGGTACCACAAAAAAATTCCTTGAATATTTTGGGTTGAAGGATATTAAAGACCTCCCGAAAATTGAGGAATTGGAAGCCCCGTAAAACCTAAGATATTTTTGCTGAAAATGTTTTGCTTTTGCACTTACGACTCGTTCAGATTGGGTATTTTCGGGTGAAATTTAAACAATTACACTCATGGTGTATTGGTTACAAAAAGGCTATTCAGGTTCAAGAGCATTTAAGAGACTTATTAACATTTAAAAATCCCGCTGGAAAAATTCATACCATAGCAGGCGCTGACGTTTCCTATGACAAGCACAGTGACCGGTTTTTTGCCGGTGTAGTTGTATTTACCTTTGGAAAACGTTTTGAGAGGATTGAGGAAAGTACGGCTGTTGGCAAGGCGAGATTCCCCTATATACCCGGTCTCCTTTCGTTCCGCGAAGCGCCCATCCTGCTCAAGGCGTTTAAAAAACTTAAAAATAATCCTGACGTCATTCTGTTTGATGGGCAGGGAATTGCCCATCCCCGCTATTTTGGCCTGGCATCGCACATGGGACTAATCCTCGACAGGCCCTCCATTGGGTGTGCGAAAAGTCGTTTGGTGGGTGAATATAATTGTGTCAAAAATGTTGCCGGTGAATATTCGCGGCTTTTCTATAAGGACAAAGTAGTCGGAGCTGCCCTTAGGACGAAGGTAAACACAAATCCAATCTTTGTATCTCCCGGCCATAAAGCGGATTTGAGGTTTGCAATCCGTATCGCTTTAAAGACCTGCCGTGGGTATCGTATCCCCGAACCGATACGACAGGCACATTTACTGGTAAACAGGGTGAGAAAGGAATCAGTAAAAATAATTGAATGATTCAAAATAAAATGTACAATAAGCGACTTATACAAGGAATCTCAAAGCTGTGATTGCCAGTCGCCGTTGGGAGACAGTTTCTGCCTTAAGTGCCATGAAAAAGTCGCCGAGTGTCTGATTAAAAATTAGCTGAATACTGTTAAAGTATTTACTCAAATGAGGGTGTTGTTTATGAAGATAAAGGCTGTGATCTTTGATCTGGACGACACATTGTACGATTGTACCGGTTCGCTTATTGATGCATCCAGGCGGCGTGCTGCAAAGGCAATGGTTGAAGCAGGACTGCCGTGCACCGAAGAAGAGGTATATCAGTTGCAAAAGGAACTTACTGAGAGGCACGGTCCATACTATCTCGTATTTAATGAGATCGTGAATAGATATCATGCAGATAATAAATTAGTCAACATTGCCTACAGGGCATACAATAGTAGTGAAGTGTCCGAGATTAAACCATTCCCGGATGTCATTCCTACCCTGAAGGAAATGAGGGATAGAGGCTATAAACTTTTCCTGCTGACAGTAGGCGTTCATGAACGACAGGAAAAAAAGATAAATATTCTTGGATTAAGACCGTACTTTGATGAAATTGTAATTAACGATCAGGAAATCGGCCTTCTCATGGAAGATTGCATTCGTGACCTTATAGGAAGGTATGCTATTAACCCCAGAGAGGCTGTGATGGTAGGCGACAGGGCACGGGATGAGCTACGAATCGCCAAATTGCTGGGGATGACTACCATTCAGATGTTGCATGGAAGATTTAAGAGCGAGTCTGCCGTAAATGAGTGCGACAGGCCAGACTATAAAGTCAAGCGTATTTTCCAGATCCCTACGATTCTTCAGCTCAACAATATGGGAAAGACGCCCGAGAGGCTTAGGATTGTGGCCATCGGGGGAGGTACCGGACTCCCCATCATGCTCGAAGGTTCAAAGACGTACAGTAAACATCTCACCGCCGTGGTAACTGTCACCGATTCAGGGAGAAGTTCTGGTATCCTGAGAGAAGAATTCGGGATACTTCCACCGGGGGATGCGAGAAATTGCCTGGTGGCGCTTTCAGAAACAGAAGAACAAGAGCGAGAGCTGTACCAATTGTTTCAGTACAGATTCAATAGGGGTTCGCTGGAAGGTATGAGCCTTGGGAATTTACTGATGACTGCATTAACGGATATAACGGGCAGCTTCGAACAGGCCATCAAAAAAGCCAGTAAGATATTAAACATCCGGGGAAAGGTGATCCCCTCGACCCTTAATAATACTCATATTTGCGCACAACTGGAAGACGGAAGCTATGTAGAAGAAGAGTTTAATGTGCGTGCCGTAGGGAAACCGCCAATTAAAGACGTCTTTCTCAAAGACAATAATGTGGCGTCTCCATCCGAAGCCATAGAAGAAATTCTGAAGGCCGATATTCTTGTTATATGTCCGGGCAGCCTTTATACAAGCGTTATAACAAATCTCCTGGTTGCAGATATCCGAAACGCCATTCGAAACAGCAAGGCCACCAAGATTTACGTCTGCAATATTGTTACCCAGCCCGGTCAAACTGATCACTATAAAGTCTCTCATCATATTAACGCTATTATAAAATACCTTGGAGAAGGCGTGCTGGATTATGTTATCGTGAATAATAATATTCCCCGCAAGGACATCCTGGATAGATACCAGAAGGAAGGTGCCGAGGTAGTTTTGATGGATGAAGGTGTTTACAATCTGAACGTGAATGTAAAAAAAGCCGACCTGGTTGAAGACCTTAGCCAGAAACGCATCCTGTGGGAAAAGCAGGATTTGCTCCGGCACGATCCAGACAAACTCGCCGATTCAATTTGCAGGGTATATGCTAATTTGCCTTTATTAACAACAGGTACTAATCAGGTATGAAATTTGCGATTGTAGAAAATAATTATAGGGTTAATGCTTCATCCATGCTTAATTCTTCATAGAGAAATGTTATTTATCTCCAATGCTGGTTCAATCTTGCATATTGCAACCATGGGGTTTGAATAGCACTTTCGGCAGAGACGGGTTTAAAACCCGTCTCTGCCGTGATAAGTGTCCATGCCAGATGTTCTGGTTCAATCAGGGACGATTAAACCAGCGAGGCATGTTCCAAAATAGCTGGCGCCACGGTTATACTTATGACCGTGGATTAGTGGTTTGTACATTTCACCCTTCAAGTGAGTGCCATGCGTACGAGCATTATTATAAAAATATTTGTCTCGTTCCTGCTTGTCTCACTGCTTCCCATTGGCGCTCTTATTGCCTATAACGATTGGGCCAACCGAAGGATCGTCTATGAAATGAAGATCGAGGAGATAAAGAAGCATGCGGGTAAAATAGCCAAAAGTATTGATCGGCAGCTTTCCGCAAGAAAGGCTGCAGTACGCACCCTGTGCAGCAAATATCTGTCAGGGATTACGGGTAAAGGGGTACATTCTGAGCTTGTAAAAAACCGGCTGGAGAGGCTTATAAAATCTCTTGATTCGACGGAATCGGTTTTTGCCCTCGATAGTGGTGGAGATGTTGTTATAAATACGCATGGGATTCCAATAAGGAATTATAGTGAGCGTAATTTCTTCAGGGAGGCGATGAAGGGAGATACTTATGTCTCCGAACCTGCCATGGATCAAGGTAAGAGCTATCTTTACTATAGTACTCCGATCATGAATGATAAGAAGGAAATTATCGGCGTTCTGGTAATGAGGATGCCGGCCGAAGAGTTGTGGAAACTGGTTGAAGAAGAAAGGGATTATCTGGGGAAGGGGAGCCTGTGTATCCTTACGGATGGCTATGGTGTGAGAATTGCCCATGCAACGGACAGGAGCCTGATCTTTAAATCCTGGGTTATGCTGGACCCCGACGTAAAAAAGAAGTTAGAGACGGAGCATCATTACGGTGAGGATGTAAAGGAGATAGGCTTTACCAATATACCTGAAGTTTCTGAGGCGCTTGCCCGGGACGCGGGATTATATTTTGTCCACTCCCTGGTAGTTAACACGGAGAATAACCATGGATATTGCACGTCTCTTGAAGAGGCGGACTGGAAGCTTATCTATACTGTGCCTGCATCCACATTCCTTGCCCAGGTCAGGCATCTGACACAGAATGCCATTTTTTCAACGGCTATTGTCTTTGCCGTCGTTGTGGCCGTGACGTGGCTGCTTTCGGTGAGTCTGTTGCGTCCCATTAAAAAGCTTACTTCGGCAGCCAATGAGATTGCCAATGGCAAACTTGACCATCCTATTGTTACCAACGGACCGCGCCAGGATGAAATCGGAAAACTAGTGCAGTCCTTTGATGTGATGAGGCACAGACTCAGGGCGTCTTATAAGGAGTTGAAAGAGGCGAATGCCGAGGCAATACTCATGCTGGCGAGGGCCTGTGAGGTGCGGGATGAGAATACAGGCAACCACGTCCTGCGTATTAGGCAGTATTCGACTGCCCTGGCAAAAGAGTTGGGACTGGAGGAATCCTTTATAAAGGAGTTAGGGCCGTCGAGTATTTTGCATGACGTGGGGAAGATTCATATCCCCGATTGTATATTGAGAAAACAGGGGAGTTTTACCGCTGAGGAAAAAGAGGAGATGAAAAAACACCCGGAATGGGGGGATCGGATATTGGGTGAGGGTTCGTTCTTTCAGATGGCCAGGGAGATTGCCCGTTGGCATCATGAGAACTGGGACGGCACAGGATACCCGGATGGATTAAAAGGCGATGCAATTCCCATCTCAGCGCGGATTGTAAGGCTGGCAGATACCTATGACGCTCTGGTTACCAAAAGACCTTACAAACATGCATGGCCTGACCGGACGGCCTATGATAATATCGTAAAATACAGTGGCACATATTTTGACCCTAAAGTGGTGGAGGCCTTTAAACGCCTGTTTGAAAAGGGGATCTTCCAGGAGATTGAATCTAGGTACACGTGAAGCTATTGAAAAATCTACCCATCGGTGTAAAACTTCTTATCGTTCTTCTGCTGGTATCTATCCTGCCGCTTCTTACCGTAACATACGGGTTTTACCGGTTGGCGAAGATCAAGCTGACGGAACAAACAATCCATACCCTTGATGTGCAGGCAAAAAGCGTTTCAGGGACCATTCAAAACTATATAAATTTCAAGTTCAGGCACATTAACGGGCTTGTAAGGATACCGCAGCTTGCACGCATACTCAGGGTAAGCAGAGAAAACAATCTTCACGACCTCTCACAGATTACTTCTTTCTTTCGTGCGAGGCTGCGTATAGACCCAGACTTTTTAGCCATGATTCTTTTAGATAACAGCGGGCGTGTAGTGTTGAGCACAGGCACTGCGGCAGAGGGAGATTACGCCACGAGATCCTTTTTCCATGAGGCGATGAATGGGAAAAGGTGCGTTTCTGCGCCAAGTGTAGATGGCGGGATATCGTGTATTTATTTCAGCGTGCCCATCCGTGACAGAGATAAAATATGCGGGGTTGCAGTCTTCCAGTGCAGGGCGGAAGAATTATGGGAGATTATTACATATGAGAACGGAAGGATCGGGGAGGGAAATGTGGTAATACTGTCCAATTCAGACGGGGTGCGTATTGCGCACTCCTCAAGGCCAGACCTTGTTTTTAAGTCGTGGGTGTCTTTAAAGCCAGAGGTTGCAGGACAAATTCTGAAGGAAAAACGGTATGGAGGCGATATAAAGGAGATTTTATCTACCGACATACCGGAGGTAATGAATGCGGTGACGAGGCCGTTTCTGTCGCATTATTTCCAGCACAGGCTGATTGTAGGAACATCTACCTATCATTCTGTGCTCAGGGTTATGGATAACGGGTGGCGGGTTATTTGTACAATACCAGAAGAGACCTTCCTTGCTCCAGTGAAGAGCCAGAAAACTTATGTTTTCAGCATTGCCGGTATTATAGCCTGTCTCATTGCAGGGGTATCTATTGTTATTGGACGGCTGGGAGCAAAACGTATTAATATCTTTGCCTCTATATCGAAGGAGATTGCAAGGGGTAATTTTACCAGAGAAGTCCCTTTTACCAGCGGCGATGAGATTGGACAGTTAGGAAGGACATTTAATTTCATGATCGCTTCTGTTAAGCGGAAGATCGAACAGCTCAAGTATCTTAATGATGTGGCAATAGAAGTGCATTCCAATATTGAGACTGAAAGGTTATTGCAGGATATTGCCAATGTTGCCAGAAGACTGGTTAATGCCGAGATGAGTGCCCTTCTTCTGCTGGATGAGGGTGGTGAAGAGATTAAATATTTCAAGGTTTCCCTGCCAAATTTATCGGAAGCAGTTTATGTTGAAGACCGACCAATGGGAGAATTGTTTGGAGGTGTAGCGCCGTTGAAGGCTGTGGGCGCTAAAGCTATGGTGCAGTCTTGCGGGTTTCTGGGGATGGTGCTGACAAAAGGCCTGTCCATACGGCTGGATAATGTTACAAATGACCAATACCTTGTAAGCCTGCCCGCAAATCATCCGCCGGTCCATACGCTTTTGGGCGTACCGATTAAAATAAACTATAAAGTCATTGGCGGGCTGTTTCTGGCCAATAAGGTTAGCGAGGAGCGATTTACCCTGGAGGATGAAGAAATTCTCTTTAACCTGGCCTACCAGGCGGCCGTTGCAATAGAAAATGCAAAATTGTTTGGAGAAGTCAGGCAGCTTGCCATTACCGATGGGCTTACCGGCCTTCTGAATCATAAGGAATTTCAAAGAAGACTGGATGAAAACATTGAGGGTTCCAGGCGTTACCGGTATCCTGTTTCTCTTCTCATGATCGATATCGACCACTTTAAACATTTTAATGATGCATACGGCCATCAGACAGGTGATCAGATTTTGAGAACTGTGGGCGATATAATCAGGACGGACGTTAGGGTCGTCGACGTATGTGCCAGGTATGGCGGGGAAGAATTTGCCGTAATATTGAGGGATGCTGATATACCGTGGGCAGTTGCTATCGCCGAGCGGATACGCTCTACCATTTACGCCTACCCGTTTAAACACGACGGGATAAGATCACAATTGTCGGTAAGTATCGGTATCGCCTCCTTTCCACAGGATGCGACCAGTGCGGAAGATCTTATAAAAAAGGCCGATGAGGCATTATATATGGCAAAGAGGACGGGCCGAAACAGGGTCTGCTGTTACAGTCTCTCCAATTGTAATCAGGACGATAGTAAGGAAACAAATTCCCCTTAACCCTCCTGACCCGAATAAATCAGAGATGTAAAATGGGGAAGTGAAAAATTAAAATAGAAAATTTTAAATTGAATTCGGTGTCTTTTTAAAGGTAAATTTGTGTTTTAACGTTAGAAAATTCGATGTGGATGTAGGGATGAGGTTATCTTGCCCTTATCAGATGCACAAAAAGCCACCGAATGTATG
Organism: Candidatus Brocadia sp.; assembly: GCA_040048245.1. Classification (GTDB taxonomy): domain Bacteria; phylum Planctomycetota; class Brocadiia; order Brocadiales; family Brocadiaceae; genus Brocadia. The sequence continues at coordinate 54,628 of JABRVT010000042.1, read as the reverse complement.
ATTTAATAATCACATCGCAGACTGATGAAAGGATTTTCGAAATGCCAGCGACACCTCCTTCCAGAGAAGAATTTCAGATAAAACGGATTTTAGAATATTTAAAGGACGCTCCAAATGTCATTAATTCCAGCGACTGGACATTGCGCCGGAGCGCGGAACGATTTGCATCGTTTACAAAATTTGGGAACGTGGCTGTCCATTCTACCGTTAAGAATCGCAGCGCAAAAGTAACCGTTTACATTGGAAGCGATGCTGTTCGTCAGAAGACGCTTAATCCACAACAAACGGAGATCATGAATAACCTTCACAAAACATTATGTTCTCTGGAAGAGTATGTTAAACTGGCGCCCATTGTTCGGGTCAATCGAACAATGGGAAACAATGATGAATTTTCACCGAATTGTAATATTTTTGTTTCCATCCAGAGGCCGGAGATGATCAGGCTTGCCTATATGACGTGGGCGACTCTCTTTCCGGTCAGGCCTGACGGGGAGCCAAAACAGTACATCGTTTATATTCCTGAGTGGCAGGAGGGTGAACGGCAAATTCTGGTCTTTCCGGAGATAAGTACAACAATTGTTTTGGGGACGGATTATTACGGTGAGTCCAAAAAAGGATTCCTGAGGATGGCCATGTGGAATGCAAAACAGAGGGGGATGCTAGGTCTGCACGCAGGTTCTAAGATTTTAAAGGCCAGAGGGCCGGATGGTCGTCTGAGAAGATACGGGATGCTCATCTTTGGGATGAGTGGCACCGGGAAGACGACTCATACCTGTCATACGCACGGATTAAACGATAAGGATGAAGGTATTGAGATACTTCAGGATGACGTGGTCTTTCTCAGGAAAGATGGTTCTGCATATGGTTCCGAGCGCGGGTTCTATTTAAAGACCGAAGGGCTTGATCCTGTGACTCAGCCGATCATTTACAAGGCGGCAACATCCCGAGATGCAATCTTTGAAAATGTGATGATTGATTATGAAGGGAATCTCTATTTTGAAGACGATACATTGACCAGTAACGGACGTGGGATTATGATGCGGGAAGATCTAAGACCATATATTTCAAACAGCATTAATTTACCTCCTGTTGCTGAGATGGATGGACTGATTGTCGCCTTTATTACTCGCCGCCATACCGTGGTACCCCTTGCCGCCAGGCTTACTCCTGAACAGGCCGCAGCAGCCTTTATGCTGGGTGAATCCATTGAGACGTCCGCCGGTGATCCAAAACGTGCTGGAGAGTCTGTCAGGGAGGTGGGTACAAATCCGTTTATTATAGGGGACAAATCGTATGAAGGAAATTGGTTCTATGATTTTGTGAAACGACACGAAGGCAAGGTTCAATGCTATCAGTTGAATACGGGTGGCCTTGGGGAGATTATCGAAAATCATCCAGACGGTGTAAAGGTTTTTAAGCGCAAGGTACAACGGGTAGAGATCCCGGAGATGTCCGCTATTATCCGGGGTATCGTGCGCGGTACTAATAAGTGGGGCAACGATAAATACTGGAATCTTGAGGTGCCAACTTTTGTAGATGGTATGGATTTATCCAGGTATAATATCGAGAAATTCTATGATGCGGATAACATTATCAGCCAGGTATCTGATTTACGGAGTGAACGTCTTGATTATATAGAAAAATTTAATACGCTGGATAAAGCCATTATTATGGCTGTAGAAACAATGTGAGAAGGCAGTTTAAAAACAGTTGACATTTACTGGTATTTTGTTAGAATGTCTACTAATTCTCTATATATTATATTGTTATAATAGGCAGGTGATATTTATGAAACTATCTAAAAAAAGTGATTATGCCTTACGTGCCATGATATATCTTTCCATGAATTATAAACAGGGCGCTGTGCAGATCAAAGAAATTTCTGCAAAGGAAAAGATTCCGCAAAAATTTTTAGAAAACATCCTGCTTACCCTCAGGAAAGCAGGCATACTCAACAGCAGGATAGGACTTAAGGGTGGTTACGAACTGGCAAGGTCGCCTGATCTGATTACATTAGGGGAAGTGATTCGCGCGCTTGATGGTGCAATTGCGCCGGTAGATTGTGTGAGTAAAATATCTTACAAGCCATGTTCAGAAGAAGTTACCTGTGTCGTACGGGGTGTGATGATGGACATTAGGAATGCAATTACAGATGTCCTGGATACAATGACTTTTGCTGATATGTGCAAGCGTGTCAGGGATTCGCTGGAAAAGAGAACTAGTGACGTGCTAACGTATTCGATATAGTAAATAAATTTTTGGTTAAATATCTATTAAAACGGTAGAATTTGTTGTATTTTGATGTGACTTCCAAAAGATGGCGAATATTTTGAAAATCTGGGTTTATTTATTACTTCTGTTCTTTTCCATTGTTGCGGGCGGTGCCTGTTCAAGGAGGATAAACGACTCTGCGATTCGGGTAGGATATTTTCCGAATATCACCCATGCGCCGGCCGTCATTGGGATGGCTGATGGTACTTTTGCTACATATCTGGGTCCCAAGATCAAAATAAAGCCAACTCTGTTTAATGCAGGGCCGTCTATTATCGAGGCCGTGTTTGCAGGAGATATAGACATTGCGTATGTTGGTCCGAGTCCGGCGATAAATGGTTATGTACGGTCAGGTGGCAGGGCATTTAAGGTGGTTTCGGGTGTAGCAAGTGGAGGGGCGTTATTTGTGGTAAGGCCGGACTCTGCTATAAAAAAGGATACAGACCTTTCTGGAAAAAGGATTGCCACGCCGCAGCTTGGGAACACGCAGGATATTGCCCTCCGGGGATATATCAGAAAGTGCGGTTTGAAGCCAAAGGAAAATGGCGGGACGGTTAATATCCTTCCCTTGCGTAATCCTGATATTCTAAATCTCTTTATGAGGAAACAAATCGACGGCGCCTGGGTGCCTGAACCGTGGGGAACAAGGCTTATTAAGCAGGCAGGCGGAGAGATCTTTCTTGATGAAAGGATGTTGTGGAAAGATGGCAGGTTTAGTTCCACGCTGATGATTGTCAGGACAGATTTTCTGGAAAAATATCCAGAACGGGTCAGGCGATGGCTGGCTGCCCATGTAAAAATCACACGCTGGATCAGCCGGCATCCCCGCAAGGCAAAGGTTGTTGTTTGTGACCAAATTAAGGCGCTTTCTGGAATTAACATCCCGAAAGAAATAATTAATGATGCCTTTTCCAGGTTTGAAATTACGTATGATCCCGTTGTTCCCTCGCTCTTCTCTTATGCAGAAATGGCGTATCATGCAGGTTTTTTGGGTGAACAAATGCCTGACTTATCAGGGCTGGTTGACTTAAGATTCCTCAACGGGGTGCTCAAAGAGAGAGCATTACCACAGGTAAGTGAACAATAGGTAACAACAGATGATTGAATGGTAAGGAATTTAACCTGTTTAATTTGATGCTAAGACTTCAAAGCTGAGGTTGTAAAACGAAGAATTTCTTCGTTCTACATTTTGGGCTGATTCAATCTTGCAGATTGAACCATTTAGTTTGAATGGTGCTTTAAGGTTTGAACTTGTGCAGTGATAAGAGATTATACCAAATGTTTCGGTTCAATCAAGGATGAGTCAAGGATGAGTGAACCGGCAAAGAATCGTAAAAATCCCCCTTAATAAACCAGGGGACTAACTTAAGAGTTTTTGGAGGTGGTAGATGATGTTAGAAAGCGCTGGAATTGAAGGGATTATTGAATTGGATCATGAAAGAGTTGATACCAAAATGGAAATACCCGGTGTAAATGACGTAAAGCCAAATTTACGCATTCGGCACGTATCGAAATCATTTCAGTCAAAAAATGGGAGCGTCTATGTGCTGGAGGATATAAACTTCGAAATAAAACAGGGGGAATTTGTATGTCTTGTCGGACCTTCAGGATGCGGGAAGACTACCCTAATGAACATTGTTGCAGGGCTTGAAAAGGCGGATTCGGGGGAGGTGTGGGCGAATGGCCGCAGGGTCAGCGGCGCGGGAACAGACCGGGTTGTTATATTTCAGGAAGCAGCCCTTTTCCCCTGGCTCAACGTGATCAAAAACGTTGAGTTTGGCTTAAAGTTGAAAGGTATTAATAGCAGAGAAAGACGAAATATCGCCCTTGAGTACCTCAAAATGGTTCATCTGACAAAATTTCAGAATTCCCACGTACATGAACTGTCCGGCGGGATGAAGCAGCGGGTGGCAATAGCCAGAGCGCTTGCGATGAATCCGGATATGCTTTTGATGGATGAACCCTTTTCTGCGCTGGATGCGCAGACGAGGTGGATATTACACTTTGAATTGCAGAACATATGGATGAAGACAAAGAAGACAATCATGTTTGTTACCCACAATATTCGCGAGGCGGTATGTTTGGCGGATCGTATCTTTATCCTCTCTACCTCGCCAGGCAGGATTAAAAAGGAGTTTTTTGTTGATCTACCAAGACCCCGCGATGACAATGATGTGCATGTGGCAGAATATTCCACAAGGATCATGAAAGAGCTAAAGGCCGAGATTGATAAGGTGGTGAAATGTGAGATGGATGCGGATTCGTGCACAGAGTGTGATATAAAATGCACAACGGAAGCGCCTGCAAAGACGGATATTGGAGGAGGGATTTGAGAAATGTATAGTATACTGAAAAGAGTGATTTTTTTTGTCCTTCTTATAACCCTCTGGGAGATGTTGTTTTGGTGGGGTATATGGCCCGAATATATCCTCCCTTCTCCTGTTTCCGTATGTAAGACACTGGCCCGAGGATTTAGGGATCAGAGCCTTCTTATAGGGATAGCGATTAGTATGAAAAGAATTGCCATTGGTTACGGGATTTCTATTGGTGCTGGCATTTTTCTGGGTTTACTTATCGGAAGGTTTCGGATTTTTGAAGAGACACTCGGTTCCCTGATTTCCGGTTTACAAACATTGCCGACTATTTGCTGGTTGCCGCTTGCATTGCTCTGGTTTGGTTTGAACGACAGGGCAATCATATTTCTGGTTTTTATGGGCGCCGTGCTTTCCATTACAATTGCAACAGATGCAGGGGTAAAAAGTGTACCATCACTCTATATCCGTGCAGCGAAGACCATGGGGGCAAAAGGACTGAAATTATATTTAGAAGTGATTATTCCGGCTGCCCTTCCGCATATCATTATAGGAATGAAACAGGGTTGGTCTTTTGCCTGGCGTTCGTTAATGGCCGGTGAATTATTGATTGTATGCCTGGGATTGGGACATCTTTTGATGATCGGACGGGAATTGAATGATATGAGCCAGGTCATCGCCGTAATGCTGGTAATCATTCTGATCGGTATCCTGGTTGACCGTCTGTTTTTCATGAAAGTAGAAAGGCACATGCGCGAACGCTGGGGATTGGTTAAGTCATAGGCAGATTTATTCAAATGTTGCGATTCAATCATGTACGATTGAACCAGCGAGGCGGTTGCAGAGAGACGAGTCTCGTCGCTCTCCAGATAAAAAGGCACATCAATGGCCTAATTTGAAATATTAACCTCAACGGGTAGTTCCATATTTTGCATGGAAGCCTGCACTAAAGCCTCCTGGTCGATTTCATCTTCTGGTTGTTTTATCCGGTCTGCATTCCTTTCGACAAACTGTACCCCTTCGGCTCTGTATTTCTTCTTCAAAGATTCACATTTCGGACAGTTCTCGGTTGTGTATATGTATTTCATTTATAAGTCTCCTTCAAGTATATTGGGGCATTAGTTAAAACGTAACAGTTCGGCTCACTGCAGAGAACGTTAAGTTGCAGAGAGTATGATAAGGATAAAAAAAATTTATACAAATTTCGTCTATTTCATTTACTTCTCTGCGTTCTCCTCGCCCTCTGCGGTGGGCGATTACGTAAAGATAGACCGCAGATAAAGATTTTTAATACCGCTATTTTACTAAAAGGGGCGATTCTTTCAAGGGTAATTTTCTCAGGTTTGCATGTTATATAATTATTTGACTGAATAAATCTTATGTGTTATATTTCACAAAAAATTTCGAAAGGATAAATTTTATGATGCGATTTATCGGACTGCTTATTGCAGCTGCAGTTGCTGTCTGGGTGTACACGGATGCAAGGAAAAGAGGTTTTAAGACACTTTCGGCTACCGGCTGGATGCTGGGTGTATTTCTGCTGATGATTGTCTTTTTACCGATTTATATGATTATAAGGACGAGACGGACCGGGCAGGTAGAAATCTTAACGCCGTGTAAGTATTGTGGAAAATATTACGAGGGGACGCCTTTATATTGTCCTAATTGCGGGCATAAAGTGGGTGGATATTCATTTAAAGAGGAATAAGCTATGAATTTAAAGGAACGGGTAACAGAAGATTTAAAAAGCGCTATGAAGGCACAGGATAAATTGCGAACATCCGTACTGCGCATGATTCTTGCCGATATTAAGATTGCAGATACATCAGGCAAGCCTAAGGACCAGATTGATTACGCTGAGGTCGTTCGCGGGTACTATAAAAAACTCAGGAAGACCCGCGAAGAGTATGAAAGACTCTGTCTACCGGAGAAAGTAAAGGAACTGGACGGAGAGATTGCAATTGTTGAAGAATACCTGCCAAAACAATTGTCGGATGATGAAATTAAAAAAATAGTCAGGGAAATCATCGAAACAAATAAATTTACTGCTAAAGAGATGGGCGCTGCAATGAAGCTGATTATGAGCAAATATGGCAGTTCAGTAGATGGGAAAAAGGTTCAAATGTGCTTAAAAGAAAGCTTAAAATGACGAAACCTTAACCGGATAGTATAAGTATTACGGTGTAAAAACTTTCTTTTTTTTTAGCAAGTTTATTAGAAACGCATTCCAACAAAAAAAATACGGAAAATTAAATCTAAATAAATCCAAAATACCAATCATCCAAAGGCTATCCCAGCTTTACCAATTGTTGGTATTTATTTGTTATTTGACGCTTGATGCTTGTTGATTTTGTAAATTGTTGATTATGTGATTGCAGTTTCGCTGTGCTATAATATTGTTGATTCAGCAATTATAATATTATTGAATGCCATGTACAACGAACCCTGGAAAGGTGCCCTTTTAGAATTGTCAGTTGATGAACTGAAAACAGCGCAGAATTTTATCTCGGAATTAATTCAGACGTTGGAGGTGCTACAGGAGTCAAAGGCAGAGCCGATTGTAATCTTTCCGCCAGAGAAGAACGTCAATATTGATGAGCGTCGCGCTGACAAGCGATTTAATATAGAAATTGAGGGGGTTTGTTCCATTGTAGAAAGAAAGGAGTCTGAAATATTCACGGAGATACCAATTCGCATAAAGGATATTTCCAGACATGGAATCCGGTTTGTTATCGATCAGCCCTTAATTCCTTCCGACATTTTGATAATAAAATTTTATCTGTCATCGATAAAGACTACAGGCCAGCTTTATAAAAACCCTCAGAAGAAAATTTATGTTGAAGTAAGGAGAGTATTTGAGTTCTTGACCTCTGAGGGTGTTAAATATGAGATTGGCGCTCAGTCTGTTGAAGGCGAGAGAGTCGCTGAGTTAATAAAAGAGAGGGAAAAGCATACCCTCATAAGCAAGCAATTGGCCGCGAAGGGTGACGTAAAGATATTAATCGTATCCATCAAAGAGGCGCGGGCCAAATATCTGGAAGATATGTTGCAGAAACAGGGATACATTGTTTATGAGGCCAATAAAAAGCAACAGGCAATTGCGCTTTTACGAAAGAACAAATGTGATATTGTTGTTTCGGACTTAGATACCGTCAGGATTAATGAATTTGAGTTATTAAAAGACATTCGGGATGAGTTTCCTGATACAGGATCAATTGTTGAAATAGAGACTATTGAAGATTGGATGCATATTTTGCCTTTAGGGGTAAGTGATTACCTGACGAAAAATTTCAGCGACAGGGAATTTAATATTATCATAGAGTCGGTACATAAAAAATTATTATACAAAAGTATGTTTGGCAGTTACTTTAGAAGAAGGCAGCAAGCTAGCCAGAATGTATTGGTACTGGGCGGGAATGAGGTTTTCAAAAAAGTTCTTTGCAATGCATCTAAAGAAAAGGGCTTAAGACTATTTTTTGTTAATGCCGAAGAACATGCAACTACCGCTTTGAAGAGATATAAAATTGATTTTATTATTACAGACACGGCGATTACAGGTCTGGACGGATGCCGATTTATTACTGCCGTAAAAAAGAATTTTCCAAATATTATGACCGTTGTGGTTTCTAAGAGTCTTCAGGAACGGTGTGACTTTTTGGTAAGTGGCGCAGACAATTTTCTTGTTGAGCCGATTGCAACAAAGGAAGTATTCTCACTTGTGGGTTGAAGAGGGAAGAGGTAGTGAAGCGAAACCAACCAATTCAAATTACCCTGCCATAAATTTTGTTTATCTTAAATAATCATCATGCAATCGCCGTAACTAAAAAAACGGTAGCCTTCATTTTTAGCTGTTTCGTAGGCATTCATGATATTTTCCCTTCCCGCAAAGGCGCAAACCAATAAAAGTAATGTGGTTTTGGGAAGATGAAAATTGGTAAGTAAAACATCGACATATCGAAAAGTATATGGAGGATAGATAAATACATTTGTCCAACCGGAGAATTGGGGTGTTTTACCACCCATGGCAACTGTCTCCAGAACGCGGCAGGAAGTGCTTCCAACGGCAACCACACGCCTGTTTTGCTCCCTGGTCTTTTCTATTTTTTGAATAATTTCCCGGGGGCATTCGTAATATTCTTTGTGCATAGAGTGGTCACGAATGTCGTCTTTTTTAATGGGTAAAAAAGTACCCACTCCCACATGTAAGGTAACAAATTCTATTTCTACACCGTTTTGCTTTATCTTCTCAAGGGTTTTTTGGGTAAAGTGCAAACCAGCTGTAGGTGCGGCAATTGCCCCTTCTTTTTGGGCGAATACCGTCTGGTATCGTTCTTTATCAGAATCTAGCAAGGAAGGAATTTTATGCTTGTTGCGTTTTATATAAGGTGGTAAGGGTATTTCTCCGATCTGTTCCAGGAGTTCTTTTATGTCATATTTTTTGTTAAATTCGATAAGCCATGAACCATCTACAGCTTTTTTGAGCAGCTTTACGGAGATTGTGTTATCCTTTGTATAAATTTCCTCACCGATTTTTAACCGGGCATTTGATTTAACGAGCGCCTTCCACCTACCTTCCCCTATCTCCTCTGTGAGTAATAATTCAAGAAATGCGCCAGTAACTCTTTTCCCCAGTATTAACGCAGGTATTACCTTGGTATTGTTCAGGACTAATAAATCTCCCGGGTGAAGATATTCAACAATTTCATAAAATTTACGATGCTCTATTTTACCACTGTTTCGGTGCAATATCATCATTCTTGCATCTTCGCGGTTTTCCAATGGTTGCTGTGCGATTAATTCCTTTGGAAGATCATAATCGTAGTCAGATAATTTGGTATAAATTTGAATAGGTTTAGAAACGGTAGCATTCATTCGTTTATTTAAAATATCATAACAGGTAAAAAAATATAATCAAGTTGTATAAATGGCATTAATTGAAAAATAGTGTCCCAAAATATTTTAAATATTTTGCAGGCAAGTTTAACAATAAGAATAGCGCCATATATGGTATTCATTTAAATAGATATTGCAACAGATTGGATACGGAGGGGATACAATCTCCATGCATGAAAAGGGGCTATAAAAATATTTCTTGACAATTTAATAAAAAAGTTTATTGTCATAGCCGTTAGTGGTATCGAGTGGTGAAAAGTGGGGAACCAAAATGTTCACCGGTGAGTACCATCATACGATTGATGACAAGAATAGACTGGCCATACCAGCCCCTCTTCGTGATAGCATTGATGCTGAGAAGGATGGAAAGGGATTCTTCATAACACGCGGACTCGATACATGTCTTTTCATGTACACACCTAAAGTATGGCAGAGCGTCGTTTATAGGATCGAACAACTCTCTTTTACGAATAAAAAGGCGCGCCAGTTCCAACGCCTTTTTTTTTCCAAAGCACAGAAAATTCCTGATTGTGACCAACAGGGACGCATACTAATCCCTCAATATTTGAAAGATATTGCTAAGATACAAAAAAACGTTGTGATTGTCGGAGTAAGCAGCCGTATTGAGATTTGGGATGAAAAAGCCTGGAAGGATTTTGAGTCTGAGCATAATAAGGGATTCGAAGAAATTGCAGAAGACTTGTTCCAATTGGGTTTCCCTTCCGCTGAAGTAGAACAGATACAACCCCCATCGTTGTAAAAGTTAGGTGAAATGGATGATACAACAAATAAGCTTCTTCATGAACCTGTAATGGTTGAAGAAGTATTGGATTACCTGCGTCCGCAACCGGGGCAAATCATTTTGGATGGCACCGTGGGAAATGGAGGACATGCAGGCAGAATTATGGGCAAAATAAGCCCGGATGGTTTGTTGATTGGCATTGATAAGGACATGGAAATTTTGCAGATAGCAAAACAATATCTGTCAAAGGTAGGATGCCTTTTTAAACTTTACCATGCGGACTATTCCGATGTTGACGAGGTGTTGCGACAGGCAGGCGTAGAAAGGGTTCATGGCGTATTGCTTGATTTGGGAGCGTCTTCTTTGCAGTTTGATCAGGCGGAACGGGGTTTCAGTTTCTCAAAAGAGGGACCGCTGGATATGAGAATGGACAGGTCGAGGGGCGGTACTGCTCAGGATTTAATCCGGAGACTTTCTGCAAAGGAGATGGAAGAATTATTGAAAAAATACGGGGAAGAACGGTGGTCAGTAAGGATTGCAAGGGCGATACGAAAGGAGGCAGATGCGGGAGGTATTACTTCAACGAGGCAGCTGGCAGGCATAATTGAACGGGTTGTGCCGGGAGGGAAAAGTAAAATTCATCCGGCAACAAGGGTGTTTCAGGCGTTAAGAATTGTGGTAAATAGGGAGTTGGAAAGTTTGGAGGTTTTTCTGGGCAAGATTCATAATTACATGGAAACGGGCGCTCGTATTGTAATTATAAGTTTTCATTCCCTTGAGGACAGGATCGTAAAGAGTACATTTGCGGAAAGGGCTGATCAGAAGATATTCAGGATACTCACGAAGAAGCCGGTAACTCCGGGTGAGGTCGAAATCGAAAGAAATGTTCGGTGCAGGAGTGCAAAACTAAGGGCAGCAGAAAGGATTTAATATGGGTGTATCGAGGATATTGGTAATGTTTGTCATTGCCATTGCAATGGCCGTATTTGTGGTATGGGAAAGAAACAAAATTATAGAAATCGGGTATCAGGTTGCTAAACTGCAAAGGAATTGTGATGAGTTATTGGAAGCAAACAGAAAGCTGAACTATTATGTAGGACGGTTGAAAACACCTGAAAATATCGTTTATAAGGTACAGTCGTTAAAGATGCCTCTTGTTCTTCAGGAAGATACATCTGGAATAATGGTGGCAGGTTATATACGACCAAAAGAAAGTACGATGAGTGCGGTGAAAACGAAGTTGAATAAGGACTTATATACCCAAAAGGGAATTTCATTGGATTGTTGTTCATTGCATTATTGAAACTTTCATGTATCCGGAGAGGTAGCGCCGTCTCCTGCTGATAGTGGTTACTGAAAGGGCTGGTTACTAAACTGCGATATGAAGAGATTATTTGTATGCGTGGTGAAGCAAAGGTTTTTTCTGTATCTGTTGAGCCCTCCTCCCGGACGCTTTCGGGGCAAAGATGTTTTTGTCTCGAAAGCGTCCGTAAAGTTTGTTTTTTGAATGATTATAGTGAATTTCATAAATGACCTTGTGGAATTGTCTGTATGACACCTTTAAAAAAACACAAATTCTGGGCGAACATAACTGGTATTTTTCTCATTGGAATTTTTATCGCGCTGGCTGTTCATCTGGGGCGTATTCAGCTCGTTGAACATGATAAGTATCGTAAACTGGCGAAGGTGCAACAGTACAAAAAGATTGAATTGCCGGCAAGAAGAGGTTCCATCCTGGACAGGAATGGAACCAAGCTTGCCGAATCTTTACAGGTCGGTTCAGTGTATGCAGATCCTGCTGAAATTGAAGATGTCTCTTATGTGGCATATCAGTTAGGCAAGGCGCTGAAACTTAATTCATCAAAAATCACCAGGATCCTGAATAAAGACAAGCGATTTGTCTGGATTAAAAGGAAAGTTAGCGATGAAGAACTTGGTGCGGTTACAAAATTGTCTCTCAGGGGGGTGTATATAAAACACGAGTATCACCGTTTCTATCCCAATGAACAGTTGGGCAGTCATATCCTTGGATTTACCGATATCGACGAAAAAGGACTCGAAGGTATCGAATTGTCATTTGATAATACATTGTCCGGGAAACCGGGGTATAAACTGATTGTTCGGGATGCATTGCAGCGTCATATTATAATGCCTGATGCAGAGGCGCTATTGCCTGAGCATGGGAATAATGTTGTCTTGACGATTGATGCCAATATTCAGCGTATTACCGAGGAGGAGTTGGAAATTGCGTGGAAAAAATGGAAATCCTTCTCCGCAACGGCAATTGTTATGGACCCGATGACAGGTGAAGTGCTGGCCATGGCCAACTATCCTGCATTCAATCCTAATCACTTCAAAAAATATCCTGCAAATACCAGAAGAAATCTGGCTATTACGGATTGCTATGAGCCGGGTTCACTGATGAAACCCCTTGTGATTTCAGGAGTGTTTGAGCAGGGCCTGGCAAGGCCAGACGATATTTTTTTTTGTGAAAATGGAAGTGGCAGTATAGAAGGGAGACAGTTGCGTGATACACACAGATACGGCAACCTCACGGTTTCTGAAATTATTGCCTATTCAAGTAACATAGGAATGGCCAAGATAGGTATGCTCATGGGGAATGAAAGGATGTACAATTATCTTAAGCAATTCAATTTTGGAGAAAGAACAGGGGTAGAACTGCCGGGAGAAATTAGCGGCATCTTTCGTCCTCTGAAACAATGGACGAGAAAATACTCCCTGATATCTGTTTCCATAGGGCACGAAATAGCAGTTACACCGCTCCAGTTTATTACGGCTTTTTGCAGCATTCCCAATGGCGGACTGTTGCTCAGGCCGAAGATTGTAAAATCAATAATAAAAAACGATAATCAAACAACCGAAGAACTTCAGTATCAGCAGCCGGTAAGACGGGTAATGAGTGTAAATGTTGCACGTAATTTGATGAATCCTATACTGATAAAGGCTGTTACGGAAGGCACGGGAAAAAATGCAAACCTGCTGGAATACGATGTTGCGGGAAAAACAGGTACATCGCAAAAAATACATGGAGAAATGGGTCGATATTCACGCGAAAAACATGTGGGATCTTTTATTGCCTATGCCCCGGCGGAGTGCCCCCGTATATGCGTGTTAGTTATGATTAATGAACCGCAGAGTGGTGAATATTATGGCGGTACTGTTGCAGCGCCCGTTGTAGGGGAGATTATACGACGCTCCCTTATTTATCTTGGGGTTGAGCCATCGGGGTTCAAAATGGCGATGCAGTAGTTGTGTTTGTAGCATTGGCCTGTAAAACTTCTTCTTTTTTAGGAAGTTTTGGTAACTATCCCGTTTATTCGCTCAAGTAGGTAATAAAATTTATCACTTTAACTGCGTGCTACTTGTTGCATCTTTATGGTGTGCTATGCTGTGCCGTGTATATTCTGCTGAAAGTAGATGATGTGCGATTTTGATGGCTTGAAAAGGCAAGAGATAGTGTGGTAAAGTATTTTTCGGTTTCGCTATGACGTGGGGTAAAGGAAAGGAGGGGAAGATGACGCAAAAGGAAATTGAAAAACAGAATTTTGTCCTATGGTACAGTTTGTACGCTACGGAAAAAGAGCTTGAAATGGCCAGAACAAATAACCGGGATATCCTGGACAGGCTTTTAAAGGAGTATGCTGAGGAAGTTGATAAGGTTAACAGAACAAGGCATTTTTACGAGCGGATTGTTCAGTCAAAGAGTAAAAAAGCACAGGGTTTTGATGCAACATTAAAAATAAATTGTTTTTTCCGTTAGAGGGCGGTGGCATTTTACAGAAAGCAAAGTATCAGATTATGAAATTGAGCGTGCTTTGTTCCTGTTTGAAAGGCTACAAATCTTTTGATTTTGTGGAAAAGGAAGTTTGTGGGCTAACACATGATTCACGTAAAGTAAAAGGGGGTTATGTGTTTGTTGCCATCAGAGGTCATAAGGTGGATGGACATGATTTTATTGCCGATGCAGGAGAGAAAGGAGCCGTTGCACTTGTTGTGGAAGAAAAGATCGATATAACTCCACGGATACCCCAGATCATTGTATCAAACACGCGCCCCGCCCTTGCAGCATTGAGTTGCCGTTTTTATGGCGAACCTTCTTCCCGGATGACGGTGGTTGGTATTACGGGAACGAATGGTAAAACAACCACATCGTATCTGACAAAATCCATCATTGAGGCCTCCGGTGAAAAATCAGGACTGATTGGTACGATTCAGTACCAGATAGGGAAAAGGGTAATACCGGCGCTTGAAACTACTCCAGAGTCGGTTGAAATCCAGAGGTTTCTCTCCGAAATGCATAGTTCAGGTATAAAGTACGCAGTAATAGAAGCATCCTCCCATGCCCTCTCTCAGCACAGGCTTGACGGGGTTCGTTTTCGTTCAGCAATTTTCACGAATTTATCCATCGATCATCTTGATTATCATATAAATATAAGGAACTACAGGGCGGAAAAACTTAAACTAGTAGAAGGATTGGGTACTGAGTCGTTTGCCATCCTGAATGCCGATCATAATGCTAGTAAATATTTTGCTGCGTGCACGAAATCGCAAATAGTCTGGTATGGTATAAAGAAAAAGAATGCGGATGTAACGGCTGAAATAATGCATATGGACGCCGATGCAACAAGAATTTTGCTGAATTCCCCCTGGGGGAAAATGCTTATTAACGTAAAATTGGCTGGCAAGCACAATGTTTATAATGCCCTGGCAGCTGCAGCCAATGCCCTGGCACTGGGTTTTAAAATTGACACTGTAAGAGCTGGTATTGAATCTTTAAGCGCTGTACCCGGGCGTCTGGAAAAAATTGATTGCGGGCAGGATTTTCATGTTTATATTGACTTTGCCCATACACATCAGGCGTTGCAGGTTGTCCTGAGTACCCTGAGGGAGGTAACGGCAGGACGTATTATACTGGTCTTTGGATGCGGGGGAGACAGAGACAGAAAGAAAAGACCAAAGATGGGACATATTGCAGAAAAATATTCAGACATTTTCTGGATAACGAGTGATAACCCCCGTTCTGAAGACCCTCATAGTATTATATCCGAAATTCAAAGGGGTGTTAGGAAACAGGACTGTTTCCGGGTGCAGGTCGACAGGAAAGCGGCTATTGAAGAGGCCATTTTGGAGGCAAAAAAGGGTGATGTTGTAATTATTGCAGGAAAGGGTCACGAGCAATATCAGATAACAAAAGGTACTATAACTCCCTTTGACGACCGTGAGATTGTAAGACAAATCTTACAGAATAATGTAGTATCGCATGTTTAGATGGTTAAATCAACGGAATGGAAGAGTTATCTCTTGATGAAGTGGTAAATGCTGTCTGCGGGTGTATAGAATGTGCCGACAGGAGCACAAAGATAAAAGGTATATCCACAGACAGCCGGAATATCCGGCGAGGCGATTTGTTTTTTGCGCTCAAAGGAGAGCGTTTTGACGGCCATCAGTTTATCCTGCAAGCGGCGAATGCCGGGGCGGCGGGGGCAGTTATTTCAGGTGAAAAACAGGATTTTTGGTGCATGGATTTCCCATTGATTCGGGTAAAGGACACTGTAGCAGCGTTAGGGGATCTGGCAAGGTATTATCGCCAAAAACTGGAAACAAAAATTATCGGGATCACGGGGAGCAACGGTAAGACTACCACGAAAGATATGACGCATCACTTATTGTCTTGTTTTGGCCCTGCTGTAAAATCGCAAAAAAGTTTTAATAATTTTATAGGCGTGCCGTTAACGATATTTGAAATTGAAAACAGGCATCGGTACGCCGTACTGGAAATGGGTACAAACGCTCCTGGAGATATCCGTCGTTTATCGGAAATCGGCGTCCCTGATATTGCCGTAATTGTTAATATTTCAAAAACACATCTTGAAGGCTTGGGAAGTATCGAAGGGGTTGCCTCGGAAAAAGGGGAAATCCTGAAAAATCTCCGCAAAGAAGGTGTATTTGTATATAACATCGATAATCCATGGTGTGTTGGGATTGCCAGTGAATTCAGGGGAGAGGTAGTAAGTTTTGGTTTCAGCCCGCATGCGGATGTACGATGTACTGACGTACGGAAAAAAGGCAGTGGTTATATTTTGTCAATTAACGGGGTTTCTGAAATATATCTTCCGGTTCCGGGGCATCATAATATTCAAAACTGTCTGGCATCCTTTGCGGTGTGCCTTGTACTGGGGCATAACATCTGTGATCTGAAGGATGCCTTTTCATCCTTCACACTTCCACAAATGAGGATTGAGCAGCAACGCATTGGGAATATTACACTCATTAATGATGCATACAATGCAAATCCTGCGTCTGTCCGTGCAGCCCTTGAATATCTGAATGAAACTGATACAGCGGGGAGAAAGGTGTTTATTTGCGGAGATATGCTCGAGTTGGGAGAAGAGTCTTTTCAGTTGCACAGAGAGATCGGAGAAATGGTGGCCCGTCTTAATATTGATTTGTTATGGACGGTGGGAGAGCGTGCATCTGAGATTGCAAAGGCCGCAAAATTGTCAGGTATGCATGAAAAACAGGTTGCCAGCTTCAGGGATATTGCGGATATTACCGTGTCAGAAATACATGAACTCAGAGAGAATGATACGGTATTAATCAAGGGTTCCAGAGGTATGCACATGGAAAATATCATCGGGAAGTTTAAAGAAATCTTCTAAACCATTTGTGAATTCATAGTTGATTTTAATACAGGAACAACAATGCGATGAATAAGCGGGAATAAGCGTTTTTGGCTGAAAGAGACTATGCCATTTGTTATCGCAATGGAATATACTGAAAAGAGATAATGTATGACGTGGATTTTGCTTTATAATTTATTTTCTTTGATTTATTCACCGGAGATATTGAAATACATATCTTCTCGTTCCTCCCTGGCTGCCTTTACTGCGTTTTTCATCAGTATTTTTTTTGGTCACTGGTTTATCAAAAGACTTCGGGCCTTGAAGGTTGGTGAGGACACAACAAAAAAAGACTCCGAGGAACTCAAGCGTATGCATTTTGATAAAAAGAATACACCAACAATGGGAGGAATTATTGTAATTGTTTCTGTCTTAATTTCTGCTCTCCTTTGGTGCAATATTTACAATGAATACGTTCTCTTGCTAATGTTTACGTTAATATGGTTTGGCGTGCTCGGGTTTATAGATGATTATATCAAACTTACACAGAAAAATGTAGCGGGTCTAACTGATGTGTCAAAGCTGTTATTTCAATCAGCGTTGGGGCTTATTTTGGGGTTGATCTTGTATTTCCATTTTAGCAAATTTTCGTGGGGTACACAGCTTGCCATTCCTTTTATTAAGGATTTCAGACCCGATGTTGGGCCTTTTTATATATTGATTGTGGCCCTTTGGGTTGTGGGAATGTCAAATGCCGTCAATCTCACGGATGGTCTGGATGGTCTGGCGATAGGGTGCAGCATTATAGCAGGAATGGCTTTTGCGGTGATTGCCTATATTTCCGGCAGGGTCGATTTCAGTAACTATTTGAGGGTTTCTTATATTCCCGGAAGCGGAGAATTAAGTGTCTTTTGTGCAGCGCTTGCAGGAGGCGGGCTGGGGTTTTTGTGGTACAACTGTTTTCCGGCACAGGTTTTTATGGGTGATACAGGATCATTAACATTGGGGGGTACTTTAGGACTTATTGCCATTATTGTAAAGCAAGAGGTGTTGATGGTTATCATAGGAGGCGTCTTCGTAGCAGAGGCGGTTTCTGTCCTTGTGCAGGTTTCTTTTTATAAAATGACAAAGAAAAGGATTTTCCGTTGTGCACCCCTGCACCACCACTTCCAGTTTAAGGGATGGCCTGAGACAAAGATCACGTTAAGATTCTGGATAGTCGCCGCCCTGCTGGCTCTATTCAGTTTTGCATTGCTGTAAAGGGAGAGTTATTCGTGAAATCATGGCATTTTGTTATCTATATTGTTGTTATCTTGCTGGGATTCAGTGTCGTTGCTGTGTATAGTACAGATATGACAACTGCAGGATCAGACGGAAATGGCTATCAGTTCATGAAGCATCTCCTGTGGATACTTACAGGTTCTCTGGTACTGATGATAATGTCAATGGTAGACTATCATTATTTGCAGAGATTGAGTATTCCACTTCTTGTTATCTCCCTTACCCTCCTTTTACTGGTGTTGATACCCGGGATAGGTACGGTTGCCAATGGTGCACGCAGGTGGATCCGGTTCAATCATATTCTGGGCGTACAGCCCTCCGAATTTGCGAAGGTGGCTGTTATCATATTTATTTCAAGCTATATTGCAAAAAATAATAATCGTATGTCCGAATTCAAGTGCGGTTTCATACTGCCACTTGGTGTAATAGCATTAACAAGTGCCCTTGTGATGAAGGAGCCGGATTTTGGAACTGCAGCATTTATTGCGATACTGTCTCTAATTATGCTGATTGCCGGAGGAACAAGAATTATTTTCATTTGTTTTACTGCTATTGCTTTTGCACCGTTTATACACAAGATGTTGTTTGAGGTTTCGTACAGAAAGGAAAGATTGACAGCCTTTCTTGACCCCTGGAAGGATCCTTCAGGAACAGGGTATCATATAATTCAGTCATGGATTGCTCTGGGATCCGGTGGTTTAACGGGGTTAGGTATTGGTGGCAGTAAACAAAAGCTATTTTTTTTGCCGGAAAGTAACAGCGATTTTATATTTACCATTTTGGGTGAAGAATTTGGTTTTCTTGGAGTGGTAGCTATTATAATCCTCTTTTTATTGTTACTATGGCAGGGGCTGAGGATTGTACATAGGGCCAGAGACGTGTTTGGTTTTTTTCTGGGCCTCGGGATTACGGTGATGTTTGGATTACAGGCGATTATTAACATAGCGGTTGTCTCCGGCATTGTGCCTACAAAGGGTATTCCCTTACCCTTTATTAGTTCCGGCGGGTCTTCATTGCTATTTTCAATGATGGGGGTTGGCATATTGGTTAATATTGCAAAGCAATCTGAAACAGGGGAAATTCAGCGTTTGCCAATTGATAGGGGAGAGACCTCTGAAGGTAAAGAGGAAGAACTATTGCCGGTGAGAATCTGGCATAAGATTGCAACAGGCATAGCCAATTTTTCCTGGCGATAGGAATGATGGTTTGTGTAAGTCATGGTGTGTGTAAATCTTAAACGTGAGATGACCTGTGATGTGTCATTTGTGTTTAATTTTTAACCGGCGTTATTTGTTGCTGAAAAAGGGGTACAAAAAATGAAAGTAATTTTTGCGGGGGGTGGTACAGGTGGACATTTAATGGCAGGGCTGAGTACGGCCGAAGAAATTCATTCTAGGTTTCGCGGGGCAGAAATTATTTTTTTTGGGACGGATAAGGAGTTTGAGAAGCGGTGCGTAGAGCTGAAAGGATTTCAGTACCGGCAGTTACGTGCAAAAAAATGGGGAAAAACATGTAAATATATCTTTACGTTTATTGGTACAACGCTTGCAAGTATTGTTGAATCACTCTTTGTGATGAGAAAATTTAATCCCGATATCGTGATTGGTTTGGGCGGATATGCATCTGTCGCCCCGGTTATTGCTGCAAAATTACTCGGTATTCCATCCGTGTTGCTTGAGCAAAATGTAATTCCAGGGAAGGCAAACAGGTTTTTGGCCAGATGGGCTGATGAGGTATATTGTCATTGGCGAGGACCGATCAAGTGGTTTAACAGGGCGAAAGTTGTTCGTGTGACAGGAACCCCCATTCGGAAGGATATCTTGTTTAGCCGGAGAAGCCGGTCTGCTGAAAAATTCGGGCTCAGTCCTTCTAAAAAAACATTGCTGATCACGGGGGGCAGTCAGGGTGCGCAGGCGATTAATGAGGTTATATTAAAATGTCTTCCTGAATTAGAGGCATTATCTGACGACCTGCAAATAATTCACTGCACGGGTGAATATGGATATGAGGCCGCAAAAGCTGCATACGCAAAAATGAAGATTGATGCGTTCGTTTGTAGTTTTCTGGATGATATGGGTGCCGCTTTCAGTATGGCAGATGTAATTGTCTGCAGGGCAGGTGCAACAACAATTGCAGAGATTACAGCAATTGGTATTCCTGCCATAGTGATACCATATCCGCATGCAGCGGATAATCATCAGTACTGGAATGCAATGGAATTGGCAAGCAGTGGGGGGGGGTACTTGTTACAGCAGCTCGATTTGACACCTGAAAAAGTTGTAGAGCTTGTTACCGATCTTTTCAAAAACAAAGAAAAGTATGAGAGGATGAAGATGTTTAGTAAGGGAATGGGGATTCCGAACGCAGCCGCAAATGTTGTCGATAATATATGCCGGGTGATTGGTCTTAAAAGTACTCAATTTGCGCTGATTGTCGGTTAACTTGATATTTTACCGTATGGCCTTTGTGAACCGTTAATTTGTAGTATAGTGTACGGACTTGCTGTTATATTGGGCGTGGGATAAATCTCGGATGATACAGATTTTAAGGCAAAAAGGGGACAATGCTATGAATTTTTCAGAAGGCATGGACAGCATCCAGGTATCCAGGGCATCATTAGAAAAACAATTTAATTGTCGACCTTTACGTGGGCATTGCGTATACTTTATTGGTATTGGTGGTATCGGGATGAGTGCCGTTGCGCGCATTCTTATAAATGAAGGTTGCATCGTAGCGGGTTCGGATGTGCGGACATCTTCACTGACTTCGACACTGGAAGAATTGGGAGCAAGGATTAACACGAGACAAGACGGAAGTCTGATGCCAGCAGAGACAGACATGGTGGTGGTATCCGCATCTATCTCCGAAGATAATCCCGACCTTAAAACCGCCCGTAAAATGGGTATAAAGATTGTGAAATATTCCCAAATACTGGGCTCATTAATGAAGGAAAAACGCGGCATTGCAATCAGCGGTACCCACGGGAAGACGACTACCAGTGCAATGATCTCAACGATATTAAAAACGGCCGGGCTGGATCCGACATTTGTCATAGGCGGAGAGGTGCCTGGTATTGGTGGCAATGCACACTTGGGAAAGGGGAATTTATTTGTAGCAGAGGCCTGTGAATATGACCGTTCCTTTTTAAATCTTACCCCACAGGTGGGGGTAATTACCAATATAGAAGAGGATCATTTGGACTATTATGAAAATATTGAAAAAATAATAGGTGCCTTTGGAGATTTTGCATCTTCAATTTCAAAAGACGGGTTGCTGGTGGTAAATAATCACGACGATAATATTGCCGCTGCTGTTAAAGGGGCGCATTGTAAAGTAGAGACATATTCCCTTGATGCCTCTTCTGACTGGTGCGGCGAGGTCATTTCCAATGGCAATGGTATAAACAGATTCAGGGTTTTTAAAAAAGACACTTTTTTTGATGAATTTTTGTTAAAGATACCGGGGACGCATAACGTGTTAAATGCGCTGGCTGCTACAGCCGTATGCTCGTTCATAGGGGTGGACAGGGATTCTATCAGGGATGCGTTAGCATCATTTACCGGCGCAAACAGGCGGTTTCAAATCATTGGTGTGAAAAACAACATTACGGTAATCGATGACTATGCGCATCATCCGACAGAGATACGCGTTACATTAAAAGCGGCTAGGGAACTTTATCCGGAAAAGAGGATATGGTGTGTATTTCAACCCCATCAATACAGCAGAACACGCCATTTGCTGAAGGGATTCACAAAGTCTTTTCAGCATGCCGATAAGGTAATTCTTACGGATATCTACGCTGCTCGGGACAATGATTATGAAAAAACTGCAATGAATTCAGTGAAACTATACGAAGAGGTCCATAATGCGGGTGTGGATGTCCGGTATATTCCGCAACTGCCCGATATTGTAAAGGTTCTTTCTTCCAGTGTAAAACCCGGCGATGTGGTTATAACAATGGGTGCCGGTGATGTGTGGAAAGTCGCTTATGATTTCGTTTCAGGATTATGAAAAGGAGAGTGTGAGATGAAGCCAAAAAATGTTGTAGTGCTGATGGGGGGCGTATCTCCTGAACGTGAAATTTCACTGCGTTCCGGTAATGCAGTGGCAGGGGCATTAGCGGATGCTGGATTTACTGTTTCCTGCATTGATGTGAAAGATGAGAGGATTGAAGAACTGGATCATAAGGAAGCAGACGTTGCTTTTATTGCTTTACACGGATATTTTGGTGAAGACGGGGGAGTGCAACAACTTTTAGAATTAAAGGGGATTCCATACACCGGTTCCGGTGTCAATGCTAGCAGGCTTGCAATGGATAAATTGGCAACAAAAAAATGTTTTATCGATGCAGGTCTTAAAACGCCGGATTATGTTGTTGTCACGGAATTCGACGAATTGGCTGAGATACAGCATGAAGTTATGAGACTTGGATTACCGGTAGTTTTAAAGCCCACAAGGAATGGCTCCAGTATAGGCATATCAGTCGTGAAAGATATAAAAAATCTTCAGCCAGGTCTGAAGAGGGCATTTGAGTTTGGATACGAAGTTATTGTAGAAAAGTACATAAAGGGAAGGGAATTTACTGTAGGTATATTAGATGATATGGCATTACCTATTATTGAAATTAAACCCGCAGTGGAATTTTTTAATTATAATGCGAAATATAAGGATGACAGGACGGAATACCTGATCGTTAAAACGACTCTTGGGGAAAACGGAAATAATGATGGCAGTCCTCTCCGCAATGACGGTTATCTGTCATCTTCTATGTATGATAATGCGCAGAAAATGGCTTTACATGCGCATAAGATACTTGGTTGCAGGGGATTTTCAAGGGTTGATATGATACTGGGAGAGAACAAGTTCTATTTGTTAGAAGTAAACACCATCCCCGGTTTTACGGAAAAAAGCCTGCTGCCCAAGGCAGCATCAGCGGCAGGCATACCCTTCCCGTCTTTGTGTGAAAAAATTGTTGAACTTGCCTTTCAGAATACACTGGTAAGCGTCGATGAAACAGTACAACATTAACCAGACTCGTATAGTTCATCTCAAAGCTTTTATAGAAACCCTTTCTTCTAAAGTGGTGGCTGTAAAAAAGACGATATATCTCCTTTTTTTGCGATTTGGGGTATTTGTCTGTATCGTAGTTTTTGCAATATGGGGAATAAAACGGATATGGTTCTCTCTTACAGATTTAAATATCTTTAAGGTAAGTCCTTCTACTTTCTCCTTTTATACACCTTCCTGGATAAATGATCATTTATCTCATGATATAAAAAATGTGGCAACTTTGAAGGAACACTATGGCATGTATGAAGACAATTTGACCCAGAGAATAGCCGAAGTTTACGGAGGAATTGCTGTCGTTAAGAAAGTTGACTCGATAAGGAGGGTTTTCCCTAATAAATTGAACATCAAACTTGTGCTGCGCAAGCCTGTCGCCGTAGTCCAAAACGGGAACAATGCCTATCTTGTAGATGACGAGTGTGTCCTGTTGCCGAAGGAATATTATAAATTAAAAAACGTGGAGTACGAGAGTCCATCCATCAGGAGTAATAAACTTGCCAGGTTGCCTCTGCACGGAAGTAAATGGAATGACAAGGGCATTGAAGCCGGAATAGAGTTAGTGAAATTTCTCAGGGCAAATAATATCCATAATCTTTTTAAGATCGTGGCCGTTGATGTATCAAATGTGTGTAAAAGACGGTTTACAGGCAAGAGTGATATTGTTTTATGGACTGAAAACAATACACAAATACGGTGGGGGTGCTCTCCATTATGCAATGAACCCAACGAACTTTCTGACGAAGAGAAGCTACAAAACCTCCTCAGTATTGCAAGAATAGAAGGGACGAATCTGAAACAGATGGAATATGTGGATGTGCGCTGGAAGAAGCCGTTGGGTAAACGATGGGCGAAGGCGGACAATTCTGCGGAAGAACGGTGAAAACACTTATGGCAAATCGGGATTCTCCTGGTCCCAAATTAGTCCCTCTCCTGCCTTCCTTCCTGTTTTGACCAATCTTCATTTGTCATGCCGTCAGATTACCTTCCGTATTTTTAAAAATAATTGACTTTTTATGGCGTAATGTTAGAATCAATAAGTAATTCGTTTTTAATCAGATACGATCAATTCTATGCAATGCGGAAGTGGCGGAATCGGCAGACGCGCTAGTTTGAGGGGCTAGTCCCGCTGATACCGGGGTGGGGGTTCAAATCCCCCCTTCCGCACCACATTGTATTTGCCTGCCTGTAGTTTATTAAGATCAAACAGATAGCGTATGCGTAAAAGTGATTTTCATTGTACATCCGTAAATAAAGCATAAGGAAAATAATAACATAAAGCGGTATTAAAGAATGAAGGGTATACCTGTTTGTGGGAGAATCGTTAATGAGTAAGTATGCATTCTTAGGCATGGCAATTGTTGTATTACTTGCAGCAGGATGTAAGACAACCCAGATTAAACAGTCAGATTTTGTGCCATTTACCAGACCGGTTACTCTTTCCACAACTACGGAGGATGTGGGGAAAAAGCCCTGGGAATATGAAATTTCAACGAAAAAAGAGGTTGCAGAGGAGAAAAAAGAAAAGATACCGGATGAGTTTATCTATAGGGAAGAACATAAAAGACCGGAGCCTGCTCTGCGTAAACCCGAATATACCGGGGAAAAAATTGACGTTGCATTTAATTTCGATAATGCAGAAATAAAAGACGTTCTCCAGATTATCCTGGGTGAGATTCTTAATGTGAATTATATATTGGACAAAAGGGTTGGCGGTACAATCAATCTTCATGCTACCGGAAAAGTTTATAGAGAAGAACTCCTTTCAATGCTCAATACACTCCTTTATGTCTATGATTTTGCTATAATGAAAGACGGCGATTTATACAGGGTACTTCCCAAGGCAGAAACCCGACCGGAGACGAATATTGTTGTTTACGGGGACAAAATTCCTCCATGGGGTAAGCATATCATGATTCAGATAGTCCCGCTTCAGTATGAAAACCCGAAAAACTTAAATGCAACTTTAAGACCATTTATGACCAGTGTCGGGAATATTGTCACGCATGGCGACTCACCTTACATCATACTGATCGAAACTGCCTCAAATATGGAAAAACTGCTCGCTCTAATAAAAACCTTTGACGTTCCCTTTTTTGCCGGTAAGGCCATAAAATTTTACGACTTTAAATATGTGGACGGGAAAAACATGGCAAAAGATCTTACTACACTTGCACAATCGCTGGGGACAAAAGTAGGTGCTGAAGGAGGAGTTAGTTTTATACCGTTTTCTGATTCCAATAAAATGCTGGTTGTCACGAAGATGCCCGAACTCTTGCCAAAAATAGACCTCTGGATAAAAAACATCGACGTCCCTCCGACAGAATTGGAGGAGGAAATGAAGGTCTATGTGTATAAAGTACAGCATCAAAAAGCCGATACGATTGTACCGGTTCTCACGCAAATTTACAGTGAAAAGATGGCTGCGCAGCCTAAGATGATAGGAAAGATGCAGCCTGAGGCAATGAAAATCGTCGCCGATCCGAAAACAAATACCATCATAATCAAGGCATTGCCTGCTGATTATAAAGCGATGAAGGCGATTATAGAGGCTATAGACGCTACTCCTCAGCAGGTATTTATTGAAGTCCTGATTTTAGAGGTCGATCTTGATAGTAAGCTGGACTACGGAGCGGAATGGTCATTGGACGCGGGGACTCTGCAATTATTTGGGTTAGGTGATCTCAAAAGAACTGCTGGTAAACCTGCCTTGACATTTAAAAAAGGAAATTTTGAAATCCTGATGGATATCCTCGCAACAAATTCGCGTGCAAATATATTGTCGGCCCCGCATATCCTTGTTCGGGACGAACAGCCTGCCACAATACAAGTTGGTAGTGAAGTGCCTATTCTTACAAGCTCCGGTCAACAACAAGGCACTACTGTTACGTTTCAGCAGGTTCAGTATCGTGATACAGGTATCATTCTTACCGTGACCCCGCATATTGCAGAAAATGATTTTATTACATTGGACGTAAAACAGGAAGTAAGCGATGCCCAACAAACAACGACAGGGGTGAGCGATTCGCCAACATTTTCCACCCGCCAGGCGGAAACCTCCCTTGTAATAAAAAGCGGACATACCATAAGTCTTGGTGGCATAATACAACAAAGAGATGAAAAAGGTATTAGCAAAATACCCCTTCTGGGAGATATTCCTTATCTGGGCAATTTATTTAAAACCACTTCTATTACCAACAGAAGAACAGAATTGATAATTTTGATAACCCCTCATATTGCAAATAATGCGGAAGAAGCAGATGCGCTGACCGATGCCTTCCAGAAGAAATTAAAAGAAATAGAACCATTATTAACACGGAGAGAATACGAGAATGAGAAGTACTAAGATAAAGAATGCCCTGTTAGAAATAAAGCTGTGCCGTTTACGGGGGAAAAGGAACAGAAGGTTTGAATCTGATTTGAAATCCTTTCCAGTTCCCCCAACGGGGTTTACCATACTTGAGATTATGGTTGCACTGGTGATTATGGGTATCTCTCTTGGGATTTTTTTTAGTTTAATCGGTAATTCATCCAGGCTAAGGGGAAAGATTGACGACCATACCAGAGCATTGCTCCTTGCAAGAACAAAAATAGAGGAGGCCTTTTTAGGCATACTTGGTAAAAAGCATATCAGGGTAAATGAGAGGAAAACGTTTGAAGGTGTTACAAAGGATGGTATTCCGTGGAAGGTGTTAGAAGTAAATAAATATAAAGAAGCAATGAAGAGAATTGATATGAATACCTCGGATACCTGGGAAAATTCCATGGCAGAAGTTCCACCGAAAGGGACTACGTTGCTCAGTTCAGTCGTGGGAGGAATAAGTATTGAGACAATTTTTTTCACCGAAGAACCTGAGGGAAGACTCGATGCGGAGGATAGCGAGGAGCAGGAGACAGGTTCAGACGAAGATTAGGTTCGGTGAAAAGAAATTCGTAACATTTTAGTTTTTGAAAACGTAAAAAGGAGAAAATGGCTTTGTGGCGGTATGTAGTGGCAATTCATGAATTGCCACTACCGTACATACAATCACGTTATTCTTGGAATTTTTCAAAAAACGAAACTGTTACAGAAATTCAAATGCATTCTCTTTCATTCCCTTGAATAAGGCAAAGTCGCAGCCTAATTATTGTATAGGAATTTTCATCTTATTTAAGCGGGTTTTTAAAGTGTGAATCGTAAAAGTCCCCCTTAGCAAAGGGGGATAAAGGGGGTTATAAAATTGCCCAGAAAAACACAACCCCCTAAATCCCCCTTTATTAGGGGAAATTTTATGGGAATAATTTGAATTCTTGTTATGGATGGAGAAACAAGTGGAACGGGAAGGGGGTTTCACATTATTTGAGCTACTTATAGCTATCTTTATTGGTACAATATTGATAATGGCAGGCGCTTATGCAATTCGGATAGGTTTGTTTTCAATGGAAAGAGAGGAGGTCTGGTTTAACGACACAGCCATGGAAAAGGCCGCTTACGATTTCTTCTGGCAGCAGACCTCGTCATTGCGTGTTCAGAAGGTTCCAAACACGGATAAGAATATCCTGCAAGCAGAAGGAAGCAAAAAGTCGGGAAAAAATATTTACTTTATTGGAGAAAGAGATTTCCTTGCCTTTGTGTCGCCTCTTTCAATTACAAGACATTACGCTCTGGGATTGGTAATAGCACATTATAAGGTTAAATTAAACGACAATGGTTTGTGGGACCTAGTTTACTCAGAGGCAAGGGTTACCCCGCCGGCATTAATTAAATTATCAGAAGAATCGGAAAGCAGGCTGAATGCGGACAAAAACCATACGGTATTTCTCAGGGATTGTGATATGATTTCATTTGCTTATCTTGATGCTGTAAATGCAGAAACTGGGAATGAAGGAAATGCTGACGAAGAAGAAACGAATAAAGCAGCAGGCGCACAGGCAAAGGTTGTGGATGCAGACGTTATAGAAGGCACTGATTTAAGATGGAAAGAAAAAACGAGGGGGAAAATTCCCCTGGCAATAAAGTTATCGGTATCAAAGCATGGAAAGGGGCAGGAGCTTATATCGCCTGTAATGGCTATGTACTCATTTTCAGCCTCTGGGCAATAGTTGTTTTTGGATTTATAGCGGTAAGTTTTACACGTAACACCGGTGTCGCCATTAAAACACAAATTGCTTTTACTGAGCGAGTTAAAGATATTTATGCCGCCAGAGGTGCTGGTATTTATGCGATACAGAGGTTATTATCTAAGGAACAGGAAAAAGCCGGTACGGATGGCAGGATTGAAAAACTGAAAAAGAATAGGGGTACGAATACAAGTAAAAAACTTCCGGGCAGCGTTCCATGGGTACCGAGTAATAGTCCATATTCAACGCGGATAGGAGACAGGAATTGTGAAGTGTTAATCAGCGATGAAAGCGGAAAGATAAATGTAAACAAGATAACGGATGATACGAAAACTGGTTTTATTAAATTCCTTACTGCACATAAGCTGGAAGAACTTGTTGCAGAAACCATAACGGATTCGATACTGGATTGGCTGGACGAGGATGATTTACATCATATCAATGGGGCAGAAAAAGACTTTTATGCAACATTGCCAGAGCCGTATGAGCCAAAAAACGGGCCGTTTGAATCCATTGAGGAACTGGTCCTAGTTAAGGGTATTACTCCACAAATATTTGAATTGTTGCGGGACCACCTGACAATTTACGGTTCGGGTAAGATCAACATCAATTTTGCATCCAGGGAAGTCCTCCTTTCTGTACCTGGAATGCCCCTGGAAATGGCTGAGGCGATAGTTCAATTGAGGAAAAAAAGGGGAAAAATTAAAAAACTCAGTACCTTGAAGGAGATATTCAGGCATTTCGGTGTTGTCGGCAAGGATTATCAGGAAATCATGGAGTATTTAACGATAGATGATTCAAATTATATAACAATTAATTCGGTTGCTTCTTCAGGAAAAATGAAAAATTCGTATAAATTTCTTGTTCACAAAGGTGTGGGACATTGTAAAATTATTGCAGCGTATCCTGAATAATATCTAATAATTCCGGCGTATGAAAAAAATACCTTTCATAAATATGTTTTCACAGGATGCAGTCGGGTTGTCTATTCGAGGAAGCGACCTGGTTGTGACGACCATTTGTAAAAAGCTGGTCAAATATTCGCATGAAACATTCAAGATCAAAGATTTTATGACCAAGGATGTTCAGCAATTAAAGCATATATTACTCCAGAGAAGAAATTTTGCGGGAGAAATTATTCTTTCTCTGCCGAGGGAGATTACCATAATCCGGGAAATAGACTATCCGCATGCAAACCTGAAGGAGTTAAGGGAAGCGCTTACATATCAACTGGATAGTTTTATTCCTTTTAGCAATGAGGACGTCTATTTTGATATTCATTCATTGTCTCAGAACAGATACGATGCAAAGGTTCTCATTGTTGCGGTAAAAAGAGTGGAACTGGATAATATATTATCCAGGCTGCAGGCTGTTGAGATTACGCCTTCCCGGGTTATTATTTCGCCGTTTGCCTTTCTTCCTGTTATGGGGGAAAGAAAGGGTTCCGTTGTATTTATCAGTAAAGATATAAAAAATTACAGCTACAACCTGTTTGAAGATAATAGTTTGGTTTCATCTTCAATTGTTAAAACCGAGGCTGAATTAACCGACCAGATTAGGATTTATCCACCGGATGAAATATTGCTGACAAATGTTAGTAACGGGTTCCTGCCAGACGAATATAAAACCCGTTCCCGATTATTGGATGAATATACAGAATCATATGGTGCTGCACTGTATGGTTTATCAGA
The DNA here is from genome assembly GCA_040048245.1 of Candidatus Brocadia sp. Lineage (GTDB taxonomy): Bacteria > Planctomycetota > Brocadiia > Brocadiales > Brocadiaceae > Brocadia. The sequence continues at coordinate 24,633 of JABRVT010000042.1, read as the reverse complement.
CTATCCGTGCAATCTGAGTCTAATTAGTACGTCCAGGAAGCGATTAAATTCCCAGACAATATTCATGTGCTTTTTAACAGGATTCCTGATATGTTTTGCATTCCTCATTCCGTATATCCAAAAGATTAATAATCTGGCAGTACTTAAAATGGTAAACGCTCAGGTGAAATCGATCAAGAAGGATGTTTCGGTTGTTGAGAAACTGCAGGAACGTATTGCAGTCCTGGACAAAGCCGTCGGTAAGGCCAACGAAATAAAAGGAAACTATATTCCAAGGATCGATGTTATTCTGGAATTAGCAAGGATACTGCCCAATGACGCATGGGCAAAAGCTATTACAATTATAGGTAATTCTTTTGAGGTAGAGGGTGATGCGGTATCTTCAACAAACTTGATACCAATTCTGGAAAATTCACCGCTTTTTTCAGGTGTGGGTTTGGCTTCCCCGGTTACAAAGACACAGAGTGGCAGGGAAAAATTCAGAATAAAAGGAAACATCGAAAAATAGAAAAAACAGTATATGGGAAAACTCTTAGAGCTGTTTGGAAAATTTAAGGTGAGAGAAAGGGTGTTCCTGATTGTTGCCCTTGTTATTCTTTTTTATATCGGTATTGACAGGGGGGTGATTACTCCTTTTTTTCAATCAATTAATGAAACGAAAGAGCGGTTGGAAACCCAGGAGCGACTCCTGGAAAAATACTATTCGTTTGCTGCCAAAAAAAAACACTATGAAAGTAGATTAAACGAGCTGGAACAATATTATGCAAAGTTTCAGGAGAAATTTTTATTGGAAGAAACGGAAGAACTTGCCTCCGCCAAGTTACAGGAGATAATAAATAATCTGGCTACCAGGAACGGACTGGTTGTATCCAGAAGTACGGCGTTAAAAAAAGAGGTTATTAACAGAAATCCGTATCTCATTGTACTATCAATTAATTTTGAAATAACTGACCTGGATGATTCTCAGAAATTGCAGAAATTTTTATATGATATAGAATATAATAATGATAAGCTGCTTTTTATCGATAATTTAAGGATAAAGACCATCGGTTTAAACGTCGTAAAAGGTGCAACTGTATCCTCTACCCTGATGGCTATCGCCTCAATAGGAAAAAAGTCGTGACGTCTATGAAGTCTTTTCGCGTTAATACAAAATCATTATGGCTTATTTTAGAAACCTTTGTCAAAAAGGTAAAACGGTGGAAGCATTATCTGCCTGTCATCAATCTTGTTTTGCTCACCGGGGTTATCGGTCTTACTGGCGTCTGTGTGCTGCTGGTTTATAACCCGCCTGAAAATACCATAAAATTAGAAAAGTATCGGGGGGAAAGCCCAGTGAATAGCAAACCACTGCCTTCCTTAGATGCGGGGGCTAAGCCGATAGACCACTATGAACTTATCTTGTCAAACAACCCGTTTTCACCTAATCGTACTACCTGGAACCCGCCGGAGACAAAGAAAGAAGCCGGACGTGAAGAGGTAGCGGCGCCACAGGTATGGCATGCAGAAAACCAGCAAAAGCCCAGAGGCACGCCGAAAAAGATCACCCTGCGGGGAATCCTGATTCTTGGAAACACAAGAAAGGCTTTGATAGAAAATCCGGAGCAGACGAAAAATAAAAAACCTTTCATATTCATCGAGGAAGGCGAAGAGATTGCAGAATACAGGGTAAAAAATATAGAACCGAACCAAATCAAATTGGATTGGTATGGCGAAGAACAGATTGTTGTGATGAGATCAAATATTAAAAAATAAGCTGTTTATGAGTACATTTAAATACAGGTTATTAACGACTTCGAGCGGTATTATAGAAGGGGAAAAGGATGCGCCGAGTAAGGCTGACCTGATCAATGATTTCCGTAAATCGGGTCATATCATTTTACATATTCAACAGGCGGATAAGAATAAAAAATTCGGATTTTTTCTTAACCGTGCAAACAAGAAAGCCGTTTTGCCATTTACTCAGGAACTTGCAACACTGCTTGAAGGAGGTATTCCTATCGACAAAAGCATGTCTATTTTGTTGTCGGGGCAGCACAACAACGCACTGAAAGACGTTATTGAAGAGGTACTGAATGGGATTAAATCGGGAAAATCCTTCGCTGAAGCGCTCGCAAATCATGTCAAATTATTTTCAAGCATCTACATAAATATGATACGCGCTGGTGAAGAAGGAGGGGTACTGCCCCAGGTGCTTAAGAGGCTGGGGGCTTTTCAGGAGAGGTTGCAGAAAGTCAGGAATGAAATTATTTCTGCAATGATTTATCCTCTCCTGCTGAGCAGCACTGGTCTCGTGTGTGTCGGAGCGCTTATCGTTTATGTCATTCCAAAATTTTCTCAAATCTTTGAGGGCATGGGGATTTCACTTCCTTTTTCGACAATGATGCTCATGGGGATGAGCCAATATTCTATTAAATACGGTTGGATTTTCATTATTGCGGTCATATCAGCGTTTTTTTTATATAAAAGGGCGATGAAAGACAAAAATACATCTATAAAAATAGACCAAAAAAAGCTGAAATTACCTATCATTGGCAACCTCATGTGGAAAATGCAGATAGCCAGATTTGCCAGAACGCTTGGTACATTGTTGGAAAATGGCGTACCGCTGCTGAAGTCGATGGATATTGTGAAAGATGTGTTATCCAATCAGTATCTTGCTGATATACTGGGAAACGTAAAAGTTAACGTAAAAGAGGGGGCGGGTCTTACCGTATCTCTTGCAAAAAGGGGGTTCCTGCCGGAAATTGCCGTTCATTTGCTGAAAGTGGGTGAAGAAACTGGGAATCTGGACCAGATGCTTCTTAAGGTAGCAGATAATTTTGATGCCGAGGTTGAGCAGCGGATGAAGAGGCTTGTAACAATGGTTGAACCCGTGCTTATATTACTTATGGGGGCGGTTATTGGTGTAATTGTAATTTCCATGCTAACGGCAATCCTCAGTGTGAACGATTTAAGGTTTTAATTTGATTGATTTACGAAGATGCAGATTTTCGCAAATATGGCAGGTTTCGGCGTGAATGTCTGGTCAAAGGATAATAAAGGTGTAATTTCGTATCTAAAATCCCGCAACCAGTGTGTTTGTCTGTGTCCAGAAGCGATAAAGCTCAATAGATGAAAGAATGTTTCTTGTCCATAATAATTCCAGCTTATAACGAAGAAAAGAGGTTATTGCCTACCCTTGACAAAATTCGTGCATATCTTTCCAGACAGGTCTTTTCTTATGAAATAATTGTTGTGGATGACGGTTCTACGGATAAAACCCTGCAAATTGCAAAAAATTTTTCGCATTCAGACAAACATGTCATTGTTATGGCGAATGAACGGAACAGTGGCAAGGGTTATTCTGTGAAAAAGGGTATGTTGTCTGCAAGAGGCGAATACATCTTTTTCACCGATGCAGACCTTTCCACCCCTGTTGAAGAAATAGAAAAATGCCTGCCGTACCTTAATAATGGCTACGATGTGGTTATCGGATCGCGGAGTATACCGGGGGCTGATATTACTATCCATCAGCCCTGGTACAGGGAAAAGATGGGAAAGATCTTTAATTTCATGGTAAACATGGTACTGGTAAAGGGGATTATTGATACGCAATGCGGCTTTAAAGGATTTAAAAAGGAGGTCGTTAAAACAGTTTTTAGCAGATGCAGTATCAATGGTTTTTCCTTTGATGTGGAAGCCCTGTATTTGTCACGAAAATTTGATTTTAAGATAAAGGAAATCCCAATCAGATGGGAAAATTCAGTATTAAGTAAGGTAAATCCAATCAGACATTCCCTACAGATGTTTCGCGACCTGTTCAGGATAAAAATAAGGGATTTGAGGGGGTATTACGGGTAGCGTTACCGTTTATGAAAGAAAACATTGCCCGGGACAGGAGATTCGTTTCCTCCTGGTGGTGTCCACAGAAATTCCATGATGGCGCCTCCTCCCCCATCAAAATATTTTACCCGCACATGATGGTATCCCTCATCAAGAAGCGTAATACCGGAAATGTATCTTGCTGCATGCATATCACCGTTATCTACGATCAAATTCCCATTGATGTAAACTACAGAACCATCATCTGACTTTGTCGCAAATTGGTAGATACCTTTTTGCATAACGGACAGATATCCCTCCCATTCTATACCAAAAGGAGATCTGTAAGGCTTCTTCGTTTCGTCATTATAGGCAAAAGAAATGGGACCTTTTTCAACCCTTAATAAAAAAGGCGTTCCAATACATTCTATATTATCATAATATTTTGCAATTAATCCCTGTTCCAGTTCTTCCTTTGAAATTCTGGTAACTGGCTGAGTGGCTGATTTTGTTATCGCTTCTTTATCAGACTTGCTTTCATATAGGCCCTGCTGTATATATGCTGAGAGCCAAACACCCGGCCGCAGTACAAACCGTTCCTTCCTGTAATCTCCCTTTAATTTCTTATTCAGTTCTGTTTCTCCATTTTTATCAACAATAATTACCGGGGCATTTGGATTATCAATGACTTTTCCCCAGAATTTTGCATTTTTGTATTCCCTGAGATACCATGGCAGTGGCCAGTATTCTCTTGAAACGATGTTGATGGTCATATTTTTCCCGTATTTGTCGGAAAGTGTTTTTAATCTGTCTAATAAATTGTAAATATCCCGCTTGGTCTGCACATAGACAAGTTCGTATCGTTCGTCATCGTAATTTTTAAAATTCAGCATGATAGACTGATGACAAAAAAAAACAAAGACGCAAACGTATACCGGGTAAAAGACCGCATACTGCCATTTCTTTTTTATTATGCTGAATATATTATTTACAAAAATCCCGCCCATGATAGAAAGCGGGAGTAAAATATTGACAATCAGCCAGGGGGTCTTGTAAGGTATGAAGGAATAGACTGTGTAAATGAGAATAGCCCATGATGCCATAAAAACAGTAAATTTGTTTCCACGCCGGAATGAATAATAAAATCCAGCGACTCCCAGTACCAGCATGGGAAGCTCAAATTTGTAAAGTAATTTAAAATAGTAAAAGAACGGTTTGGCATGTCCACCGGCATGTGTACCCGTTTTTGTCCATATCTTGAGGGTAGTTAGGATGCCCTTTATGCCATCATAATAGGTAAAAAACGACGAATAAAATAAGAAGTTAATGAGAAGGAATATTCCCACGCTAATTCCTATGGCATATTTGTTTTTTCTGCAATCAACTGCAAATGCGGTAAAGACATCTTTAAAGTACTGAAATCTATTGCCTTTCGATAGGAAAACCATTTCGTAACAATATACTATAGCCAGAGACAATGCATACACGGCAAAAGTCAGTATATAGGTTTCTTTTATAGTAATGACAAAGGCAATACTTGCTGCTGCGAAATATATGTATCTCGATTTCCTTGTTTCTGAGTAAAGAAAAAAGGACACCACGACCGCAAGTGAAAAGAAGACTAAATAAATTTCATGGATGGTGTCCCTTGAGAAAAATGAAGTAGCAGGAGAGATGGCCATAAGTAGTCCTGCCGTCAGTAAACCCATTTTGCCTAATCTTCTCCGAAGCGGATATAATAAGGCAACAACCATAGTGCCAAACATGGCAGGCATGAATCGGAATGCAAAATCGGTAAGACCAAAAATATAAAACGGAATTAAACCAATGTAATAGAGAAAAGGGCCGTGGTAATTGGCAGGGTCATAGTGGTAGTAATTCCTGTTGAGCAAATTTAACAGGAAAAAACTGTTTACGCCCTCGTCCGAATGAAAAGGCCTGAGGCCGAGGTTCCAGAAACGGATTAAAGATGCAACGAAAAGGGGCACAAAAAAAGCAATAAGTAATGTAATTCTTTGACTTCGTTCTTCTTTCATGGTTTGAAGACCCATTCTATTGTTATTTTGTTTTTGACGCAATCGAACCCATGATTAGAGATATTTCTTTTGATTCCTGGGTTAAATATCTGCGTATATCTTCGTTTTCCAGGTTGAGTTTGTTTATGACCTTATACCAAAAACAGGTTTTCCGTGATTCTTTCAAGCCTATTGCTACTTTTGCGTGGAATTCCTTTAGCGTTGAGGCCTGACTTTATTAGCGCCAGTTGAGGTAGCAGCTTTTGATAATTGGTAACGAAACACGTCATATTCCTTTTCAGAAAGGAATAGCTCCTAAAAATTTAATAGTATTTACCGCAAAATCAACTAAAAACATTCTTTCAAATCAATCCTATAGTTTCCAGCACTATCTGAAATAACCAATTCCCCATTTTCAAATTCAATATTATATTCCATTGGCAATCCCTTTTCTTCCTTTTACTTTAATCTTTAATCTTTAATCTTTCCCACGGTATCTTCCCTTCCACACCGCCCGGCGGTATCCACGATAGTTTAAAAACAGCTCCGCCGCCTCCGTCAAAATATTTGATCATTATTTTGTGCCTGCCTTTTTCCAATGCGTGCTTGCCAGCCACGGTTCTTATTGCATGGAGACCGCCATTATCTACTATCAGTGTGTCATTTATGTAAAGCCACGAACCATCATCAGACGTTAATTTGAATGTATACGTACCGGGTGTTTGAATATCGATATAACCTTTCCAGATTATGCTGAAAGGGCTTGATATGGGTTTTTCTCCTTCATAGTCCCAATAAAATTCAAAATCTGTATCGATTTTTTCCTTTACAGGCTTACCATCCCAGTTCACATTATTATAGTAACTGGCATATAATCCATATCCCTGGTTGACCAGGCTCTCTTTATCATCCTGCCGGGAATTCCCGATTGCTGCAGAAACAAGAGACTGTCGTTTTTCCCTCAGATCGTAAATGATATAGTTTTTTGTAGTTATTACCGGCGTATAATGGGTATCGAAGAATTCCTTGTTTGCGCCAAAATGTTTCTCATGGGGACCTATCGTTACATAACTGGTTCTGTATTTGCTGATGAGCGATGCGGTGTCAGTATGACCTTTTAACATCTTCCGGATGTCCTGCTCACGCTTAAATGCATCATTATAACCATGACTCCATACATGGCCAGGAAAACCCATTAATGACTTTCTGCCTGATAAGAACACGAGGTGGTTGTGTATGGGCGCATTGAGAAAGATTGCATCTGCCGGGGTTTCAACAGTAATGCGTCTGGCAAGTTCCATTTCCTCTGTACTGAATTCCTTCCATCCGTTAACGGGGGCTATGGCATACTTGAAAACGTCGATACCTCCGGCAACGGTGAGAAAAAACATGATGATAAAAAAACCTACCCTTGAGAGAATTTTGTAATGGTTATTTTCATATAAATAAGCCATTGCAAGTGCTGCAATAGGGGTAGTTCCTAAAAACCAGTAAATAAATATTTTTATATTGTCCCAGTTCCATGGTGCGAAGAGTACTAGATTTGGCACGAAGAAGAGTATCAAAAATGGCAAAGTGTATATCCCAAGATGTGTAGAGGCACGGTGCTCCGTGCCTCTACTAAAAATGAAAATTATTGTGAATCCAGCTATCATCAAAGGCCAGAAAAGACCGGTATTTTTTAACCAGAACCAGAGGAAATTCTCCTTACCTGCCATCCAGCCAAAATTTGGTTTAAAAAAACTCCCACCACCCACGTGTTCGGAAAGATAAAGTACCTGTGGCAGCGACAGGATAAAGGCAGGCATAAAAAACAAAAACCACTTTCGCCAATCCCAGAATATGATGCCCAATAATATGGTAGCCATCAGCATGGCCAGGAAACTATGTGAATGAAAAAAAGGCAATACCCCGGCAAGGATGCCGGCAAAAAGGAATTCCCTCCATTTCTTGTGTTTGATGCCGGTATAGAGGAGGGAAAAGATTAGCATCGTGATTGGAAAACCAAAGAGAAAAGCCCGTTGCGGCACATTGAGGCATGTCAACGGCGTAATCCAGTGGTAGTTTAGCCGTTCAATTTTCGTGTAATCCCGTGGTAGATGCATGAGAAATGCCCAGAAATTCTTAGGTGTAGTTGCAATGTCTTGGAAGAAATAGTAGAAACCGAATCCTCCTGCAAAAAAGAAGATGAACAGAGAGATAATAGCGGCCAGCCTTTTCTTTGTCAGACGGTAAGTAAAGTAGTAAAGGACACCGTAAAAGACAACGGTCAATAACAGTCCGGGGATGAACAACATGTCTTTAAAACTTAACCCTAGTTTAAGAAAAATGGCAGACAGGAAATCGGACAGGAACGGATAGACCAATTTTTCACCGGCGTAAGCTGGGTCCTGGGGAGGGATATTATTACCCCATACAAAAGAAGTGATATAGGCCATATGCAGTGGAAGATCACCATAATTATTTGTTAAACCAACATACAGCCCGTCCTTTTTCAGGATGATCGTCCTGGAAAACAAACACCAGAATATTGCTGTAAAGAAGGAAAATACTGTAATGTGTACAAAATATGACAACTTGTTGAGAAGAAAATCGTCTCTTATTTTTTTTGTTTCAATCATGATATCTTCTTTCAATGATATCCATTTGATCCATAGAAAGATTGAACAAAACACGATAAGCAGACTGGTTGAAAGATAAATGCTTTCGCCGGAAAGTCCCCAGAGCAGGGAAAAGAGGTAAACAAGCCAGGTATGAAGTCCCAATCCTATAGCCGCTCCGTAGGTAGCTCTTTCGAAGATGGAGTACCTTGCAGCCAGAAAATACGTGAGGAAAAACCCGGTTAAAACAGAAATAATAATAAAGAAGATGACATACAGCATAGTGTTTTTGCTTTAATGCTTAATGAATTTCAAATGGATAATGTAGTGCAGGATTTATCCCGCATAAGCGACATAAATGTTGCATTACTACAAGGTGAAAACTTGCTAAAAAGCAGTTTTTACTATAGTAAACGTTCATGAGTCTAAGGCTTACCCCGTCAAGAGAGGGAAAGTTTCCTCACCCATTATATTAGGGGGGTCTGTGTGATGGGTATCTTGTAGTGCGCTCCTGAAGTCAAGACATTTTTCACGTATAAAGGTGTAGAGTTTTTAGGCGACTTTTTTTCACGAGATTTTCATAGTAGTGTTTTTCAAATTCTTTCAGGACTCCTGTATTCAAGGGTTGAATGTATATAATATTTATTGTAATCTTCTTTGAACCATTTTTCGAGTTTTTCTTTTGCTTCCTCAAGACTTAAAAATTCGTAACAATTTAGTTTTTTGAAAAATTCCAGTACCCCCATAATCCCCCGTAAACGGGGAGGGGACACGGGGGGAAATGCGCTGTAGATGCAATTCATGAATTGCATCTACATAATTACCGCTAAGACATTTACAACTATCAATGTTTTCAAAAAAACTAAATTATCCTCTTACCTGTTACCTGTTCCCATTATTTATGGTCTCAGTATAATCGCTTCTACCGCCACCTTCGCCTTAAACTCACCACTATATCTCTTCCGCTCCATCCCTGAAATATCCTCCTTTCCCAATTCCACACTCACAATTCCCACTCAGGATATTTTATCTTATTTATCAGTCCAGTTTTTGGGGTGCATTATATTCTTCAAAGATGTAGTATTATAAAAAATATTTTCAATAAAATATATAAATTGTTTGATTTTTTTAAAAGAGTCCTTATAAATAGAGTCTAAGCGACGGGAATTTCGTGTTGCGGTCTTTTTTGGGAGAACAGATAATATACACGTCACCACTCTCGAAATCAAAGGGCATTTTCATAACCCTTCTCATCAGCCTGTTAATAGGCGGTATATACACAGGCATCCGATTATTGCTTCCTCAGCATGGATTGACGGGGTACTACTTATATCCTTCTGAAGTGGAAAATGCAGTGCTCCATCCCATAAATGTATCTCCGTTAGAGATACGGTCTGGCCTGAACAAAAAGGTCTACGAAGGAAACCCTGATGGGCGGCTTATAGAAGAAATAACTGAAGATAGACCCATATATTTCGACTGGCATTCCGATGCAAAAAAATCTTATAAATCGCCATTTATCATTGAATGGAATGGCCTTTTAAAGATAGAATACCGTGGCGATTACACCTTTGTGTTAGGCTCTGACGATGGATCTGAGTTGTTTCTGAACGATAGGATTATAATTGACAATGGTGGTGTTCATGGCCTTCTAGAAAAAAGACGAGCGATATTCCTTGAACCAGGATTTTACCGGTTTCATCTGAGGTATTTTGATCAGGGTGGGGGGGCAGTCCTGTATCTTAAATGGAAATTTTCAGATGAAGACGAAACCGTAATACTGCCGTCTCAATTTTATCAGGAAACAAATACCCAGAATTTGAATACAGTTGATACTACAATTCCTTACGCTTTAGGAATTGAACCCCATAGCATCATAAAAGAGACAAACATAGTATTCAAAAAAAATAATCCTAACATCATATTTACGAATAACGGTATATTGAGGACCTATTATGTAAACTACTGGGATAATGATCGTTTTGAACCGCCTGTCAACAGCCCTCCCTATAATATCATCTGGAGGGGATTCATCTGGATACCAAAGGATGGCGCATATGCATTTGATGTGGTTACTGACGGGGATGTATTTTTGTTTGTCGACTCAAGGCCTGTCATAAAGTATTATGAAGGAAAAGGTTTAAAAAAGCAAGTATCTATGGAGAGGGGCTGGAAACCTGTACAAATCAATTATTATAACACGGGCAAATATGCCACACTGAATTTGCTTTGGCAAAAGCCGTCTGATAATAAACTTGTTAGCGTTTCCAGTCGATATTTAATGCCTGCCGAAGATATAAGGTTTTTCCGTGGGATGAGATTGTGGTGTGGGGTAGGGTTTATCCTTGCTTCGGCATTCATCATCTCTGGTTTATTCCTGGCGCCAAAGAATACCATAGCATATCTTAGAGGATATATTGCTTATCTAAAAGGAAATTGGTCTATTGCAGCTTTAATCGTTGTTGTTATTTTCGGGGCTGTTTTAAGACTTAACAATTACAGCCTGGTTCCCCCTCATGGAGATACCATGGATGTTTATCAGGAGGCATGGAATGGTTTTCATATTCTTCACGGCAAGGGACCTCAATCATGGGAACATTCTTTTTTTATTCCTGCCTATAATTCTGAAGAGACAAAATATTTTCAATGGTTCGACGATAGTTTCACGATCGTAAGCGGTTATATAGCCCATCCTCCGTTATTTTCTATTTTTGCAGCTATTCCACCAATAATCTGTGGTGCTAAGGATTATTTAGATTGCAGGTTAACGACGATCAATTTGGTTCCCATTTTTTTCTCAACGCTTACGATAGTGTTGGTATTTCTCGTTTCTTATAAGATATATCGCTCCACATTACTATCGATTATTGCCAGTATTCTCTACGCCACAGTTCCATATTTTGTAGTTGCGGGGCGAATCGCAAAAGGAGACGTTCTGCTTTCACTCGTCCTCATTGTCGGTGTGCTGTGTGTATTGAAATATGCAGAATCTAAGAGGGGAACGTACATAATCTTTGCAGGGTTACTGGCAGGTGTATCTTTCTGGTGTAAGGAAACGGGTATCTGCGCTATTTTGATTTTTCCTCTCCTACTGGGGAGAAATGGTTTTGTAAAACAAGCCTTTATTGTTTGTGGAATTGGAATTTTTGTTGCAGCAGGCTACGTGGTGTACAACTATATGATAAATCCTGATGCATTCTTTAAGATACTCAGCCTGCGTAATGAGTTTCAGCAAACCGCATTTGATGTAGTGATCAAGTACTTAATGGAACCTAAAATTACCGATAAATATGCCGGTTTTGGTGTGGGATATTTACTGTGGTTCTGGTTTGCAATAATCTATTCTATAGGGAAACGGAACTCTATTGTACCAACAACTGCCTTTATCTATCTCATGACACTCTGTGCTTTATCACGAAAGATACTGTCGTATGGCTGGTTCCTTATGCCGGTCTTTCCCTTCATGGCAATTGCTGGTGGTGTATTTTTGAAAGATTTTATCTCACGACCCAATACCGCCAGGGCGATCTTGTTGCTTTTGGTACCTCTGGCAATACCGTTAAAGGAGGTACTGCCGGAAAATTTCATCAATTCTCCATGGTTGTTCAGAGGCTATCTTGCCGTCGGTCTGATTCCTTTTCTAGTGGTTGATTTTTTTAGGCACCGCATTACCGAGTCGGTTGCAAGGGTATCATGTTATACATACATCTCCATTTTTATCGTGATAAATGTTTATATCATTTATTACCTGCCAGATATTTACAAACCTTTTGGATGAACATTTTTGTTATCGCTGCACGTGACCAAGTCACTGGTATATTCTTTATCCAATACCCCTTTCATGACTGCATACCGAAGACCTTGAGACCCGCCCGTGCCATCCTTTTGAATTCACCGATTGACCGCACATGGGTTAGTCTCTTCAAAATATAGGATGGTCGAGTGTAGAAACTTTTATAGGCATAAACAATTAATTTTTGAAGCTCCTCTCGTGTAAAATTCTCTTCCCAGCACCGTGGTTGAAAGTTTTTGGTAGGATTTTTGGCAAATTCTCGCCAGAAATCTTCTTTTATAATGCCGTCTCTCAATCCCATCTTATATATTTCCGTGGCAGGGAATGGTGTAAATATTGTGATATGTACGAAATCGGGTTTCAACTCCCTGGCAAATGCAATTGTTTCCATGATTTCTTTCCTTGTTTCTTTTGGGCATCCGATCATAAAATACGCCAGGACGGATATGCCCGCTTCTTTTGTCTCCTTAAAAGTGGTCCTCACTCGATCAACCGTGATTCCCTTATTTAATATCTTTAGTATTTCGGGATTACCCGATTCTACCCCGTAATGGATACGTTCGCAGTTTGCCTCCTTCAGTTTTTTTAATAATTCCTTATCGATGTTATTTACCCGTGCCCTTATGTCCCATCCGATATTGAGTTTTCTCCTGATAATCTCATTGCATATGTCTAGTACGCGCTGTCTGTCTATAGTAAAGGTGTCATCATAGATCAGGAATTCTCGTATGCCCAGTTTTACACACTCCTCCATTTCGTCTACCACGTTTAATGCAGACCTTGCGCGAAAACTCTTGCCCAAATGAGGCCGGTCACAAAAGGTGCATCGATACGGACAGCCCCGGCTTGTAAACATGGTGGTAACAGGCGTTCTCTTTGCCATGAGGGAACTGTATTTATGGATAGGGGTCATGTGTCTGGCTGGAAAGGGTAAACTATCAAGGTCCTCATTGAGTGGCCGGGCGCCTGTGTTAATAATCCTGCCATCTTCTTTAAAAACTAATCCGGGGATGTTTTTTAACCGGGTCTTATTGTTTATATTTTCTACGAGTTCTTTAAAGGTAATTTCCCCCTCGCCCAGAACAAGAAAATCAACACCAGGGATATTGATCGTTTCTTCAGGATAGATGTGTACGTGCGGACCTCCCAAAATAACCTTTGTGTTTGGATGCACGGATTTCACCAGATTTATAACTTTAATGACGTCAAGAAGGGTAAAGGTCATGGCGGTAATGCCCACTACATCTGGTGATTTTCCATGGATGATGTCTTTTAACCGTTCGTAGCCAGTCTGCTCAGCCTGAGTGTCTAGTACTTCCACATCGTAGTTTGTATGCTTTTCCAGATAACCGGCAATGTATAATATCCCAAGAGGCGGATTATAACCACGTTCCTCTTCGATAATGCTGGGGTTGTTGCCGAGCAATTCATTTTCAGAAGGCGGATTGATTAAAAGGATTTTCATGGTCGGCTTCTTTTATCTATAAGGTCTGCGATCATGCCAATGGCCAGAATTTGTACTCCAGAGATAAAAAGTATGACGGTGGTGATGTCCATAACCTTAGGGGTGAATAAATAACTCAGCACAAGGACTGCGATACTTGAGATGAAGAAACATGCGCTGATCGGTAAAAAAATCTTGAGTGGGTCGAAATATAAAACCGTCCGGATAATGAGCTGAAGAAAGTTCAGGGTATCACGAATAGGGCGAATCTTTGACCTTCCGGAGCGTATTTTATATTCGATAGGAACGAAATCAACAGCGTAATCGTTGGTGAGCATAGCGAGTGTGATCGTCGTAGTGAAGGAAAAACCGTCGGGCAGCAGATGGATAAATTTCATTACAATATCTTTTTTCATTGCGCGTAAGCCTGAGTTCAGGTCTGGAATCTTTATTCCAGTTAAATAATTAGCCAGCTTATTGAGCACCCATTTTGCAGGTTTTCTCACGAATGGGATGTTTGAATTGCTGATTCCTCTGGTCCCAACCACCATCTCACTCTTTGATAATTGTGCAAGCAGTCTGGGAATATCCTGCACGGGATATGTCCCATCTGCATCCGATATAATAAGCGTGTTATATTTTGCGTGCCGGATACCTGTTTTAATGGCAGCTCCATAACCCCGATTGAAGGGGTGCCGGATCAATACAATATCCTGGCTATTCCGTATCATTTCAGATGTACCGTCGGTAGAGCCATCGTCTACAATGATAATTTCCCATCGGTTGCCATATCTTTTTCTTAATGATTGCAATGACTCAATCACCTGCGGTATCCCTTCCTTTTCATTATAAGCGGGAATGATAATGCTTGCTTCTTCTATCATATGTTGCCTTATATTTTGTGATTTGTTGGCTACGAAACTATAGTGAAAATGATTATAATTCATACATGTAATATTCTCAATCTTTTTAATTCAGTTTGAATATGAGGGTTATAGAGGAGTCAATAATAAAAAATGTTATTGATTTTGACTAAAATTATCTGTATACATATCGTATACTTTTCTGTAATATGGCCTAATCAAACTATTTTTCCCTTTGTATTACTGAAATTATGAAGAAAACGAAAGCAATGCAAATGTCTGATCCGGCAAAGGCAAAGGCCTTGTCAGCGGGTTTTTCCTCCATGATGAAGTCTCCTGACGCTGTTGCAAAAAAGGTCGATTCTATTGGAAAACGTATAGAAATTCTGGAGAAATTGTTGGCTTCATCCGTAAAAGCCCTGGAGGCAAATAAAAAACAAATGGAGTCTGCGCTGAAAAGTTTTCTTGAAGTAGGAAAAAGAATAGAATCCGGGATAAAAGAACTTGTGGCCAAAGATAAGAGAATGGAAGATGTGGCAAAAAAGGTAAATAGCATTGAAAAGAGCTTCGAATTGTTAAAATCCAGCATTAAGACAATGGAATATGCCATTGGCGATATTGAAGACAGCAATGAGGAGGTGTTAGACACCGTGCAACAGATACATGATTCTTTGGAAGAGGATGAAGTGCGTTAAAAAATGATTATCTCACGGTAGAATTAGTATCTATTATCAGGAGTGGAAAGTATGAACGAAGAAAAAAATACAACTGCTGAGGGTCGATCTTCAAAGAAATCTGTATCCGGTCAAAAACCTTACACCAAAAAACCTCAAAAAGAAAGGGCGGTATCAAGTGTCCAGACAAAGTCTGTTGAAGAGGTGAAGTCTGCCTTGTCGCTGGCAAAGAAAATAGACGACATCGTGGAGGAAATAGAAAGCAAACCCATAAAATCCTTCGAAAAGAAAGAACAGGAAAGGCTCCTCCAATCGTATGAAAAATTAATATCTAAAATGGTGCGTGAGATTAACAATTCCAGGCTTTAGTTTTTCTGATAATATAAGTCGGAAATACCTGCAATACAGCAGGGCTTTTCCGCATTTGGTTGCACCAGTAAAGATTATCGTAATGAATTATCCTGAGTTTTCAAATCCACTACGTGATTGTTGATAAAGGCTATAATCTTGTTTGACGCTTCATCCTTGGACAGAACAGCTGTATTTACCACAAAATCCGCTATCCTGTCATACAGTGGCCTTCTATATGACAGAAGATATTCAATTTCTTCGTATGTACTGCGATTCGTAAGGCTTGGTCTCCTTTGCTGTGTCTGTATATCTTCGCGTATTCTCCTGTAAATGGTATCCGCATCGGCATCCAGGCAGATTATGATTCCATTTTTCTTAAGTTTCCTCACGTTTTCATCGTTGAGAATTGCGCCTCCTCCCGTGGCGATGACCTTATTATCAAGGAGGCATAATTCAGCGATAATCTGTTTCTCTATTTCCCGAAACAATTTCTCTCCGCCTTCTGCAAAGATGTCTTTTATTGTTCTTCTTCCTTTTTGTTCCAAATACTCATCGGCATCGATAAATTCTTTGCCAAGCCGTTGAGCGATCTTTCTCCCGATAGTTGTTTTACCGGTCCCGCGAAAGCCAATTAAGACAATATTCAATTCTGATAACAGTGATCTCTGTCACTCTCCGAGTAACTTTTTGTAAGCAACATTTTCGATCAATTTACGCGGTGGTTTTAGCCCAGTCCACAGCTCAAATTGTGCCGCTGCCTGATTCACAAACATCGGCAAACCGCCAACAATTTTACAACCCTGAGCTTTGGCTTCACGCAGCAGCCTTGTTTCTATCGGGTTATAAATAGTATCAAAAACGATCATGCCGGGTTTTAGTTGATTCTTATCAACTGGAGTTTCATTGACTGCCGGAAACATGCCCACAGGGGTGGCATTAATCAGGATATCTGTTTCAATTGAAGGCAGTTCGTTGAGTTTTCTGGAGAGACAGCCAACATCTCTGGCAAGCGACTGTGCTCTTTCATAATTCCTGTTTACTACGGTTACTTGTGCGCCGCGTTCCTGTAATCCAAAGGCGATTGCGCGGGCTGCACCTCCGGCGCCCAGCAATGTTACGCGTCTTCCTTTTAAGCGATCGTTTTTTGTGCCTGTGAGAGATACTTGATTCATATCTTCCAATGCTTGAATGGCCGCCTTGCAATCTGTGTTATAACCAATTAGCTGCCCCTCCTTGTTTATAATGGTGTTTACTGCACCGATCTTCTTTGCCATGGGGTCTATTGCGTCCAGGTGATTTATTACCGATTCTTTGTGTGGAATTGTTACGCTGTAACCTTTTACATCCAGTCTTCTCAACTCTCTGATAAATTCAGCAATTTTGTCTACCTTAAAAGGAACGTAAATACTATTCAAATTCATTTCCTTAAAGAGTGTATTATGAATAATTGGGCTGATGCTGTGAGAGACAGGGTTCCCAATTAATCCGTAGATTGACGTGTGCTTATCCTGTTTTTGTACCTGATAGATATTGAGAAGTTCGTGAATACTGATCTGGCCGGGGGCAGATTCCTTTCCCTTCTGAAGGGACGCGAAAGTCAGATAACTGCCAAATTTTTTATATAAGATACGACTAATGATGCCATATTCACCCATGCAAAATGAGATTAATGGTGCCTGTGCTTGCTGTAGTAAGCGATATATTTTGATGTTGTCCGTAATATCATTTGCATAGGTAACAATTTTTACAACGTCGGCGTCGCTCTGACTAAGTTTCCTGTAAATAGCAAATAAGTCGCCGGGCGTTTCTCGAAAATTGTGGTAGGATACAATGAGTTTCGTTTTGTCCGTAGGAACACGGCGCCCTGTGTCCCCACGTATATTTTGAATGCAGTCATATTCGATATCGACGAAATCAGCTTGTAGCTGCATGGCACGTTTTAGAAGTGCAATCCTTTCTTCTTCATTCCCTTCAAACTTGCCACCTTCTCTAACGGGTCTGTTCGTAATAATCACAGGCTTAGTGCGTCTTTCTAATATGCGACACAGGTCTGGATTTTTTATATAGTCGAGGCGTAATTCGATAATATCCGCGAATTTTGACGCCTCAGCCATGTCCTGAAGAACATCGTCAAGATTATCTGCAATAATGGGTATACAGATCATATATTTGTCTGATCATTGATTTTCCAGGTGGCATTTAATTTTTGACTTCTATCAGTGCGGAATAATTACTTTCGTTTCATTGCAGCAACCTTATTGATAGCGTTTAAGTATGCCTTTGCGCTGGCCTCGATGATATCAGTGCTTACTGCACGCCCCCCGATAGTTTTGCCATCCGCCTCGACGTTTACATAAACCTCGCCCATCGCATCTCTCCCGCTGGTAACAGCGCGGATGTTATAATCCTGCAGCTTGCCAGGGATGCCTGTTGACAGATCAATAGCCCTGAAAAGGGCATCGATAGGGCCGTCACCAGTGGTGGCATTATCCACTAAACGACCGTCATGTAATTTAAGTCTTACCCCCGCAGTCGGTACCGTATTGGGTCCACAACTGATACTGAGGCTTTCTAATTGGAAGATGTTGGGGACTTCCATCTTTTCTATGCCTATAATGGCCTCTATATCTTCATCAAAAATTTCCTTCTTTTTGTCCGCAATGTGCTTAAATTCTTCAAAAGCCCGTTCAAATTCTTGTTCAGATAATTCGTATCCCAGTTCCTTGATGCGTGTTTTAAAGGCATTCCGCCCGGACAATTTCCCAAGCACAAGCCTGGTCTTTAAATACCCGACGTCTTCGGGTTTCATGATTTCGTAAGTCGTACGTTCCTTGATTACCCCGTCCTGATGCACGCCTGACTGATGCGCAAAAGCGTTTTCACCAACAATAGCCTTGTTTCTCTGGACTCGTAGTCCTGTGAGGGTGCTTACCAGTTTGCTTGTGGCAATCAATTCCTTTGTTACAATACGGGTAGAACGCTGGTAAAAATCATGGCGTGTCTTAATGGCCATCACGATTTCTTCCAGCGCAGCGTTCCCTGCCCGTTCTCCAATACCGTTGATGGTACATTCGACCTGTTGTGCACCGGCCTTTATGGCGGATAGGGAATTAGCCACGGCAAGTCCAAGATCATTGTGACAATGTACGCTGATTATCGCCTTATTAATATTTTTAACGTTTTCTTTTAATCCGTGGATAATGGAGGCATATTGATCGGGTACAGCGTAACCTACAGTATCGGGAATATTAATGGTCTTTGCGCCGGCATCAATAACAGCCTCAACGACCTGGATAAGGAAATCCAGTTCCGTTCTGGAGGCGTCTTCCGGAGAAAATTCTACATCATCCACATATTTGCGGGCGTGTTTGACTCCCTTAACGGCTAAATTGATGATTTCTTCTTTTGCCTTGAGGAGTTTGTATTTTCTGTGTATTTCCGAAGTGGCGAGAAAGACATGTATCCGTGGCTTTTCGGCCTTTTCAAGCGCCCTGGCCGCACTATCAATGTCTTTATCAACGGCGCGGGCAAGACCTGCCACAGAAATCCCCCGAATCTCCCTGGCAACTCTACTTACCGATTCGAAGTCACCCGGTGATGAGACCGGGAAACCAGCCTCTATAACGTCCACGTTCAACAGCGCCAACTGTCGCGCGATCTGGACCTTTTCATTGATATCCAGACTAGCGCCTGGCGACTGTTCTCCGTCCCGCAGGGTGGTATCAAAGACGATGATGTTATTATCGTTCACAAATATTTTTCCTTGTTTTAAAATTCAAATGTTCGAAAATTAGCGGTCAGCTGTCAGCCTAAGAGCCTGTATAAAAACTATTTTCGCATACAACCTGTATAGCGAGAGGCACTTTGCTGTGCATAGGCGATGTTATTGCCATAATGTAGCAAATTTTACTACATACAATAGATACATTCAATAGCTATTTGAAGCGTTCAGAAATTCCATAGTTCGTTCAAAGATATGCCAATTACTTTTTATAAATGGTACAAATAAATAAAGCGAAGCCTTGTTGCAGAATCAGTTGAAAAAAGTTAGAATCTCCGGGAGGGAATTGAGACCTGAGAATATCCTTAAAGGTGGTTTTTCCTTTTCTACTATGACTATAGTACAATGAGATGCGAAAATACAACCTAAAATCAATATCTGGACATTATATAAATAAGAATGGATGCATTCCCTATTTTTGTGACTTCTGCCAGGTTTTATGAAACGTACAGTAGTGTTAACCCTGTCATGGTTGGGTTGTTTTACCCTGATCCCATGAACGGTTGCAAAAATCAGGAGTGCTCCCATAAGCACCGGGTTTTCATCGGGGAGGGAAAAAGATGCATCATTCATTAAAATATTCTATAAATAGATCTCTGAAATATTTTGCAATGATGGTATTTTTTGCGGAGTTGTTTTGTCTCGCTAGTTGTACGATTCAAAGGAAGACCACAATTACCCAGGAAACACTGATTACTTCTCCTGAAGAAATTATGTTTACCAGGGATGAAGAAGCGGCAACAATTGTAAAAGGGGAAAAGGGAATTACTGAAGAATCCTTGAAATGCATAACATGTCATGAGGGGCGAGGGGTGACACATGGATGGGTTGCCGATTGGCAGGGGAGCGTGCATGCAAGGAAGGGTGTGGGATGCGAGGCGTGCCATATAGGTTCCATTGCAGAACTGGCGGAAAAGGAAACAACAGAACTGGAATATCTCGGCACCAGTGGAAGTAGCTGCGAGGATGATAAGGTACGTCGTTATGTTACTGCCAGCAATTGTGGCAAATGCCATAGAAAAGAATACCAGGAGTTTATGAAGAGCCGCCATTCTGTTGGCTGGCAAAGGATGCTGGAGTGCGGGAAACTCATGAGTATTCCCAAAGACACTCGTTCAGAAAGGTGTGAGCAATGCCATAATATTCAATTTAAATGCGATTCGTGTCACACGCGGCACACTTTTAATACTCTTGAGGCTAAAATGCCGGAGGCATGCAGAACGTGCCATATGGGTTCAGATCACCCGCATTATGAGATGTACATCTCATCCAGGCACGGGGCTGTTTATACGGCAGGCCAATCCGACATATTAAAAGAAACTCAATCTGTCCGGTCACTGCGTTCGCCGGTATGTGTCACCTGTCATATGCCACAGGGTACACATGATTTGAGTTTCGGGCTTACCCGTGGCCTCGTGGGGAGCAGACTGTCTTATATCGACAGGAACGGCGCTGCCATAGATGAAGCTGAATTGACAAAAAAACGTGAAGACATGCTGTCCGTTTGCAATACATGCCATTCCTTACGCTTTGCAAAGGATGCGTTAACGGGGGCTGATAATATGTGTAAAAATGTTGAGGCAGTTATAAAAGAGGCGAAGGATATTGTTTTAGGGCTGGAAAAGGAAACGCCTTTGATTCCATCAATTGGAGAGGTAGTGAAAATTTCTTTGCCAGGTCATGCTTTTATCCAGGGAGACCTGCAATCATACACTGGCAAATCGAAGATGGAGCGGCTCTTTATCAAATTAACACACAGTGCTGCTGTTACAAGGAAAGGGGCTTATCATGGGAATCCGTGCTATACATATTTACACGGCTGGGCAAACCTTCAGGAAGATTTGAGTGATATGAGAGAAGAAGTAAGAAAATTACGGGAAGAAGCAGAACTCAGAAGGAAGATGAAAATTAAGCTGCGATAGTTACTCCAATTAGTCCAAAAACAAACATTCTTCACTTTTCATGCATTAAAACTTTCCTGGTATCGTAGTATTACATTTCGGACATTTACCGTCTTTAATCCTGTTTTTGATAACGTCAAGGACATATCTCTCTATCAGTAGTTCGCCGCAGTTATGGCAATAGGTATCTTCCCACCAATGGCCGGGTACATTGCCGAGATACACATACCAGAGACCTTCCTCTTTCCCGATAGACCGTGCCTTTTCAAGGACAGGGATGGGTGTCGGTGATAGATGGCCGAGTTCAAGATGGGGAAAAAACCTTGTTACATGCCAGGGGGTCTCAGGGCCAAGGTCGTTTTTTATCCATGATGCAATCCCCCGAAGTTCTGTTTCGCTATCATTGAATCCCGGGGTGACGTTGGTAACAATCTCCACATGCATCCCATATTCCTTTGCCTTTTCCGTTATCTCAAGGATTCCTTGAAACCCTTTTATATGGCCGGCCCTCAGGTATGTGCTGTCGGAAAACCCTTTTATGTCAACCCTGTAAACGTCAAGGAAAGGCGCTATCACATCGAATGCCTCTTCTGTCATAAACCCATTGGTTACATAATTCGTATAGAGTCCCTTCTCCCTGGCGAGCTTTGCGGAATCGATCGTGTATTCAAACCAGAGTGTTGGTTCATTAAATGTCCAGGATATTCCGATGCAGCCCTCTTTGATGGCGAGTTCTATTCCTTCTTCCGGCGATAAATATTCCGTTTCCTGTGAATCTCCTTTCCAATGGGCTATATCCCAGTTCTGGCACCCCGGGCATCTGAAGTTGCACCCAAGGCTTCCCAGGGAAAGCCACTTGCTTCCTGGATAAAAATGGAATACCGGTTTTTTCTCTATGGGGTTTATGGATATAAATGACACCTCTCCATAAATCAATGAATATAAGGTGCCATCATCATTTATCCTGGTCATGCACCAGCCGGTCTTGCCCTCACGGATCACGCACCTCCTCTGGCAGACATTGCATTTGACCTTTTTATCCAGAAATTTTTCGTAGAGGATAGCCTCTTTTTTCATATCTGTTCAGCAGGGATGCTATCGGGCCTGTAACCTGTCCTGTAGCCAATTTTGAATTTCTTTAGCCTCTCCTCAACGGATGGGTAAAGGATGAGTTCTTCTGTCTCAAAGTCTTCAAAGACGGGGTTTATAGACTTTAATCTGTTTCTCAATGTCGTGATATTCTCAGGATTGCTGAAACTTATCATGCAGGCGGGATGAGCATTTACTCCGTATTTGCTCAAATATTCCAACGCCTTGAGCTGCAATTGAAATCCTGCTGGGATTGCGCCCGTCAATCTTGAAAACTCCTCCTCGCACGTGCCTTTGAGACTTATCCTTACATGGAGATGAGGAAACCTCGACAGTTCCTCTGCATATGTTGGGTCATTGCCTATGAGTATTCCATTTGTCTCAAGGATAAATACGTAATTTCCGGGGATTAATTCCAGTACCTTGATAAGATGTTCCCTGCAGATTGTTGGTTCATTTCCGCTTATCCTCAACCGGCCCAAATTTTTCTTCCTTGCAATAGTTATGAGTTTCTTTGCAACCTCTTCGGGTGTATAGAAGACGCCGGATTCTTCAGGTCCTGTAGTTACATCCCACGACCAGCAAAAGACGCATCTCAGACAGCATCCGACGCAGTCTGCGGTTGCTATGCCACCGTAGAACTTTGAAGGCCTGAAGCGATAGTATTTTCTTAAATTATTTTTACAGACAATGTTTCTGGCAAGTTCTGCCATCTCAACAGGATTGAACATAAATAATGTTTAAAGTAGGCAGCAGGCTGTTAACAATTGATAGAGGATACAAACTTCCTCTGCCTACTGCATATAGCATACGTAGACAAGGAAACTGAATAATTATAAAAAATTCATTGAAGTTGTTATCATAAAAATGACCGATACTAATACTATTTAATAGACTTCGCCCAAAAGGTGTACATTCCCTATTCTGACATTCGTGAGTCCTGCGCTTTTTGCAATCTCAAGACAGCGAAAGGCATGCGCCCGGGAAGTCGTGGGCAGATCATCCATATAAAAGTGTGGATAAAAGGCCAGCAATGAATAAGGGATATCTTTGTCGAGTGCGGCGATAAATTGCGCCAAATTTTTAATTTCCTGTTCGTCTACATATCCAGGAACCAATAGGGTACTTGCCACAAGAAAGGGAGGAATCGGCCTTTTTTTTACATAAGACGAAAGCTTTTCAAAGTTCTCAAGTGTCCTTTTATTGGTAACTCCGCAGAGTGCTTGATGGAGTCCTTCATCATAAGTTTTTAAATCGAACTTGATGCATCCCCCGGATTTTAATGAGATGTCTGCTATCTCATCAAGAAGTTTTGGATTCATCGACCCATTCGTCTCCCAGCATATTCGAAGGATTCTGCCCTTTTTCTTTTGCAAGGCAAGTCTTGATGACCTTATTGAATGAGGTAGTTGTGGGGCAGGGTCGCCTCCAAAGTAACAGATGCAGGAAGTATATTCATCAACCCGATTTGAAAGTTCTTCTGCACTGACACGTCCTTTCTTAAAGGCGTATATTCTCCATTGCCAGTTCTGACAGAAAAGGCAATTGAAGGAGCACCCGTTGTAGAATACAGAAAGGTTCCTATAACCGCGTTCAGGTCCTTTGGTATATGAATATTCCGGATAGCCAGCCCCTGTTCCGCCCGGACATACCCAGTCCGCCACACAGTTGGTGGGAAGGGCATCGTAGTACCATTCCAGATTGCCCTCATAAGGTGATATACCGGTGAGCCTGCCGTCCTTGGTTGTTCTTAAACCGCAATAGCTTAAACTTCCGATAGGGGAAATCCTGCACTCATGAACGCAGACCTTACACGATATGCCGTTCGGGTCCTTTGGGGAGATAGCAGGAAGGCCATATTTTTCGCGAGAATCTGCATGTACCTTCTCTATATGAGATCGGACGTGTTTGAAATCCTGCCTTATGCAATCGATGCACACCCCCAGATGCTCGGATATGGTAATTGATTCTTTTTCGCAATATAGACATTTTGCCATGAACTAATTTTAACACAAATATACTGCACATGTATCACAGAATTTTCTTTACTTTGACGGGCCACAGGGGTCGGCGTTATGTTTGCTCATTATAACACAAACGTGTTGGGAAACAATTTAATAACAAGGAATTTCGTGACAGTTTAGTTTTTTGAAAAATTCCAATAATGACGTGGTTGTATGCATGGTAGAGGCAATTCATGAATTGCCTCTAACCCGCATTTCTCACGGAGGGTAATTTGTGATATCAAAAGGTCTTAAAATACCTGACTCGAAAATAAGTCCACAAAAACGGCACAAGTAACTGTGTCACAATATGAT
>JABRVT010000041.1:0-40303 GCA_040048245.1 Candidatus Brocadia sp. | reverse complement strand
AGCTGTTGTCTGACAGGATTTCAGGATTCAGGAAACCGTGTAACTGTGATATGTTCCTCTAATGATAAAACGAAGCTTATTACATGCCGATACCTGATAAGCGCTGAAGGCAGCAGGTCAGTGACCAGGGCAGGTCTTGATCCTGAGTTTGAAAAAGGTTTAAAATGGTTTGTTGCATATCAGAATTATTATGAGGGTAATTCCGATTTGGATCCCTCCTTTTACCATGGTTTCCTGAATTCACACTATGGCGAGGTATATTCGTGGTTCAGTGTGAAGAACAACCTGCAGATTTTTGGAACTGCGGTAAGAAAGGGTGTCAAGATGTATCCTTATCTTAATAAATACACTGAAATGCTAAAAAGAAGATTTGGTTTAAAACTCAGCAACATGGTAAGAAAGGCAGGATGTCTTGGCAACAACATGTGCTCAACAGGAAGTTTTTATCTGGGAAAAGGGAACATCCTTCTTGTGGGAGAGGCTGCGGGCTTTCTGAACGCTTTTGGCGAAGGCGTATCATGCGCGTTATCAACGGGTCTTTTTGCGGCAGAAGCAATAAGTAAGAGCATAAAATCAGGAGGCGATGCGCTTGCTGTATATACTGAATTGACAAGGCTGGAAAGAAGGCAAACTGCTGTATCGTGGAAATTAGGAGCAAAAATAGCTGGGAGGGATCTCATGCCTCTGTGAAGATATTCATGGGAGCCGCTACGGAAAGCATGAAATAATTCGTATTCAAACCTTTTCGCGATATCGATACCATGGTTTGTGAAGTTGATAAGAAATATTCCTACGAAGATGCACTTGATCCGGTTTGCATGGCGCTTACCCCCCCTGGCGCGGAATATCTCAGGAAGTACGATGCTACCGTCCATGCATGAGTAACTGATGTATTTGAATCTCCTGGCGAAAGATCAGGCGCGTTTTCCTGGGGGAGTTATGCGAGCCGGGGATTAATTTTCCTAAATTACACGGAAAAGTTCTATAACGTATCAACATTTGCGCATGAATTCGGTCACCGCCTGCATCTGGATTATTCCATTGAAAGTCAACCATATATCTATTATCAAAATCCCATCTTTCTGCGGAAAAAGGGCGTAGGAAGTGACGGTTAACAAATTCAGGGAATTACTGAAAGAATCCAGATATTTGCTTTGATTACTCATTTAAGTATTTTCCCCGATAAATCATCAATGGTTATTGTTTTCTATTCATAGAATAGATCCGTTATAATACTACTATAATTGTTGAAAGATGAAAACGGCTATTAACATTCATAATTATAGAGAAGGTTTTTGGAGTGATTATGGGAATAAACAATATGAAATCTCTTTACCTCTGCAGAACGAAAGTCTTTTTTGTGTCGATTCTATTCGGCGCTTGCACCTTGACTGTATATGCTCAGGTATATGCTCAGGAAAATGTGTGGAAGGAACTTAACGATAAAACCGCCTCGCTTTTACAAAAGAAGAGATATGCGGACGCAATAAAGGTAGGCGAAGAGGCATTAAAGGTAGCGAAAAATACCTTTCCTTCCGGCAATACACGTATTGCCGATTCAATGAACCTGCTTGGAATACTTTATAGAACCTATGGCAGATATGACGAAGCCGGGCCACTCTTTCAACAGGCACTCAATATTTACAAAGAATCGCTGGGCTCAAACCATCCCGATGTTGCCAAAGTATTGAATGAGCTAGCAGAAATGTTTCTCTTTCAGGATAAATATGCTGAAGCTGAACCTTTGTATAAACAATCCCTAGCCATATACGAAAATGTGTTCGGCCCGGATCACCCCAGTGTTGTTAGTGTCCTGGACAGATTGGGAAATCTGTATCAAGACCAGAAGAAATATGCTGAAGCGATACCGTTCTACAAAAGGGCACTGACCATCGAAGAAAAAAAACTCGGTTTGGACCATCCCGCCCTTGCCTCGACAATGAACAATCTGGCAACGCTGTATTACTACCAGGGCGAAAACATTATGGCTGAGTCCTTTTATAAAAGGGCGCTTGAAATATATGAAAAAGAATATGGCAAAGACCACCCTCTCATTGCAACCATATTGGAGAAAATGGCGGAATTTTATGAGGGAACCGGAAGGAAAAACGAAGCAAAAGAATTAACAGAAAGGGCAAAAAAGATTTATTCAAATTATCAGAAGTAAGGGAAACCTCCCTGGCATCTTGCAAGTTTATTAACAATGTAACAATTTAGTTTTTTGAAAAATTCCAGTAATGACGCGGTTATCATGTACTGTAGAGGCAATTCATAAATTGCCTCTACATAATTACCGCTAAGACGTTTACGACTTTCAATGTCTTCAAAAAACCAAATTGTTACCTTTTTTATTGTTTCATTGTTTACTGTCCATTTAAAAAGCCCTTTCTCCAAAAACGGATCCAAAGCGTTTATTAAATGATTCGGGAGTAAAATGGAAATTCTGGGGGCCGTATACTTCCACACAATAGGCAGCACAAACGGCCCCTATTTTCGCGGCATGGACGACATTGTTTTTTGATACCATGAGTCCCTTGATTAATCCCGCCCTGTAAGCATCGCCAGCCCCGGTAGGGTCATTTACCTGGTCCGCCTTAGCAACAGGAATATCGATGCTTCTGATTTTGTTATTTTCCTTAACCATGATAACGGAACCAAATTCTCCCTTTGTTACTATGAGTGTTTCAGCCTTTTCCAAAATATCGTCAACCGTCATGGAGGTTTTTTCCTGAATTAGCTGGAGCTCATAGTCATTACAGATCAGGATTTTTGAACCATGTATCATTTCCGTCAAAAGCTCTCTTGTCCATGCAGGGAGGGATTGTCCGGGGTCAAATATGTAATCAATCCCTTTCTTTTTGTAGATATTTGAAAAATTAACCATATCACCCAGATTCCCCGGCGCAACTATCGCAAGGGTCTTTTCCGGTATAACAAAATCAAAATTAAAATTGGAGCCGAATTTCATAGCACCGGGATTAAATGCGGTTATCTGATTATCCGATTGATCAGTCGTTATATATGCGCCGGCAGTAAGTTCCGTATCGATAATTTTAATGTGCTCTGTGGAAATTTTATTCTTTCTTAGCCAGTTTCTGTAAGGTTCAAAGTCTCGTCCGGCAGTGGCTATTATGGTTGGACTTTCACCAAGCAGGGAAAGTGCGTAAGCGATATTGCCAGCTGTACCTCCAAAATTTTCCGTTAAACCGTTTATCATAAAACATACATTCAGCATGTGTATCTTATCCGGTAGGATATGGTCAGAAAACTTTCCCGGAAAATCCATAATCCTGTCATAAGCCAATGAGCCTGAAACAAGAATATTCATTTATCCCCTCCTTCTTAGAACAATGAATCTCTGATATCAAATTATGATTGTAACTCAAACCTTTAGGTTTGATCCCAGCATTCTCAAGGCTAAAGCCTTGAGTTACATAAGACACCTTCTTCGCTGGTTCACCCGATTGAACCGAAACATTTGGTAGAATTCCGTCTCACGGCACGAGTTCAAGCTTTAGAGTATCGTTCAAATATATGGTTCATTCTGCAAGATTGAACCGTCCTGAGAGCGAAGAACCTCTCTGCTCTACATACCGCTTAAACAAAATGAAAATTCCTCTACGAACAAGTTAGAATGTTTTACATACAGCAGAAAACGTACCCGGAGATGATAACGGATTATTTATTCCAAAGACCTTGCGCAACGGAAGCCAATGGTGTCGTTTTTGTACGTAGGTTCATCATAATCACGATTCGCACAGCGGACATGGATAATACCAGAGCCGTTCCACGAACCACCTCGCAATACCTTACATCCACTCAGCACACTGCCAGTTGGAGAGGGTTTCAGTTCATAAATGGAGACGCCCACGTTTTCAGGCCTTCCAAAATAGGGATTTTCTTCGGCTATGAGGGGACCCTGGGGATTTTTGTCTGGGGCATGCCGGTAGTATTGGCTGTCATACCAGTCGGCAATCCATTCCCATACGTTTCCTGCCATATCGAAACATCCATAAACACTTTGACCTTGCGGGTATTGTGTAACAGGAGTTGGTTTTTCTATCTTAGCTTCGGCACAATTTAATCTTGTTTTATCAAATTCGTTACCCCACGGATACAACCTGCCATCGGTACCCCTGGCAGCCTTTTCCCATTCCGCCTCAGTAGGCAGCCTTTTTCCCGCCCATTTTGCGAATGCTTCTGCCTCGTACCACGATACATTTACCACAGGACAATCGGGTTCACCATGAAAAACGCTGGCCAGATCATTACTTTCTAAAGGTTTTGACTGTAAAATATACTGCCATCCAGTCTCTGACCAAAATGTCTTTTGCATATAGCCGCCTGATTCGATAAATTTTTTGTATTGGGCGTTGGTAACGGGATACTTATCAATGAGGTAGTCATTGAGATAAACCTCTCTTTGGGGAGTTTCGTTTTCTAATCGGCTAATCTCAATATTGTGGTCAAGGTCCGATAACCGATCGATGTCTTGTTTTGTACTTCCCATGAGAAACGGACCTTCGGGAATAAGAATCATATCCTCAACAATGTCTTGTTTTCTTCCATGTATTTTGATCATATGATTGAAAGTTTCAATGTCTGAATGTTTCCGATTGATTCGGGAAATGAAAAAAGTATTACCCTTAACCTACGTATACATTATTACAAAAATATTTTGGGTACACAAGCTTTTACCCATTTCAGGAGGATATTATTAAGAAAGTGCCTGGACAAAGAAACGTCTTTGTCCTTATGCCGACCCGGTGGAGGTAAATCACTCTGTTATCAGCTGCCTGCACTCCTTTTTGACGGTATAACTATTGTTATCTCTCCATTAATCGCCTTGATGAAAGGCCAGGTAGACGGGTTGCTGGCCAATGGTATTCCGGCAACGTTCATTAACAGTTCGTTGATTTACGATGAAATTGATGTCAGAAGGCGGAGTCTGTCAAATAATGAAGTGAAGATCCTTTATATCGCCCCGGAAAGACTCGTTATGCCTGAATTTTTACAGTTTCTACAGGAGTTAAAGGTCAGTCTGTTTGCCATTGATGAATAAACATTGTATTTTGGAATGGGGGCACGATTTTAGCCTGCATTTCTCACGGAGGGTAATTTGTGATATCAAAAGGTTTCAACAAAATACATAATGAGTTTGCTTTACAAGACTGATTTTTCTGCTTTTATGCACCAACATTGAATACACTGAAGATTTTATTGATAAAAAACACGGGAACATGCTATCAAAAGGCGTATTTTGGATGTAGCACTCCTGTCCGAGTTAGCAATCATCCCAACCCGAACGAGTCGGAAGAGATTATTCACGCCCATGACAGTTCCTTATCGTTTCGGCAAAGATATGTTTTTTATCTCCATTACGCGATTTATTTGATAGAGTTCGGGTTAGTAATCCAAAAACATTTTAAAAAGTTCGCATCTCTCCAAATGAGCTTGCAAGCCTTGTATTACAGGCTAATCCAATGAATGATAAAAATATTTTTGCTAAAAATGTAAAAATATTTTTTATAAGATACTAACGCTATCCCCCATATATCCTCTGCGATAATAATTCTTCTACTGTATGCTCTATGCTCTATTACATCCTGATCCCGATAATCGGTAAAACACTTTTAAAACTCTTTCATGAAACCTCTTGCCTGTTCTAATTCTCTCAGTAAAAGTCCACTGGCGTCGGTTGTTATTCGACCTCCATTAAACTGGCTTACTACCTTCCTTCCACTTAACCCTGGATACTCTATTGCGTCTTTACACCCTGTTTTCACCTTCATCCCTCCTCCTGTTGTGTATAATCTGTTCTTTACAAACATCTGATACCATAAACAACAGGGGATTTCTATCTCTTCGGTGATAAATCCGGGCTAGGTCCTTGCAGTGGAGCTACCAAAAAGTTCCCTCTTCAGGAATTCCTCTTGCCAGGGCTTAAATGTCGGACATGTCTTTAGCTGAAAGTAGTCAAACCCTTCGCAAGAAAGGAATCGGTGGCAGGATTTCCATCGATGCGCGCGTCTATGCCTCCATCAGCAGCGTTTGTTTTTAGTGAAATAACATTACGGTGGGGTAAAAGGCCTAAGCGTCGCGCTTCACACCACAAGAAATCGCGAAATGATTTAGTCGTAGTTTCAGCGTTGAGGTCTCTTAAAATGCGAGAGTCGATAGAGAAAATCCCTGTTATTTGTCGCGGTTATCTCCGATTTCTTCTTTTTTCATATGCATACCATCTTACATATTTTATCGCCAAACTTAGCGCCTTATAAGTGTTCGACTGTCTGGATTAGTGATGTATCGATACGTATGATGGATATTTGTCGATATGAGGTCTCTTCCACTCCCAATCGCCTGATTTGATCGTTCTATCTGTGCTAAATCCAATCCACTTTCCAACGATTGTCTTTCCAACCAGAAGATTTCTGAACCGAAGGGCACCGTGGCACGAGGCGCCTGCGACCTCATCATACCACATTCCGGTGCCATACTGGTTATTCTCAATTGTACCGATCAGGTGATAGGTGAGGCCTCCCGCCGTGTGCTTGGAGAATATACGGCTACGGAATTTTTCAAGTCAAAGTAGCCTCCAAAGTAAATTGGCAATGAGAGATTGTGCAGTTTGACGTATTACCTAAAATATATTTAGACACGATTGCAGTACGAATTATCACGAAAATTCTATCCTTGGCCAACTCATCGATAACTATTTTTTATGAATTTTTAACATCTACGCCTCCACAAGGTATTTGTTTATATCTTTATCATAAAATGTATTTCATTGGATTCCCAACTTGAATTTAAGGGATTTTAAGGTGTTTTTCATAAGCATGGTGATGGTCATGGGCCCGACACCGCCGGGAACGGGGGTGATGTATCCGGCGATTTCCCTGGCCGCTTCAAAATCAACGTCGCCTTTTAAAATGGGAACCATCTTTTTGGGGTCGTCTTTGCTGGGCTTTTCACCAACCCGGTTGACACCCACGTCGATGACGCATGCGCCTGGCTTGATCCACTCCGGTTTTACAAGGCCTGGAACGCCGGCAGCAACGATTAAGATGTCGGCGCGCCTGCAATGTTCGGATAAATTTTTGGTCTTTGTATGAACGACGGTTACCGTGGCATCAGCCCCTCGTCCTTTCTGAACCAGCATGTTGGCGATCGGCTTCCCCACGATATTTGAGCGCCCAACTACGACGGCCTCGGCCCCACTTGTTTCAATCCCGGAGCGCACAATTAATTCTTGAATACCGGCCGGCGTGCATGGTGGGAATTTTACCTCATCACCACCAATCATAAGACGTCCGACATTTACGGGATGGAAACCATCGACGTCCTTATCAGGGTCAATAGCGTTAATTACCTTTTTTTCATCAATATGTTTTGGAAGGGGAAGCTGAACAAGGATACCATGAATGGAATCATCTTTGTTGTACTTATCAATAAGCGCGAGCAGATCTTTCTCTGAAATATCAATGGGTTGATTGTCCTGCACCTCTTTAAAACCTAACCTGTGGGCAGTTTTAATCTTTAAAGTAACATATGATACAGAAGCGGGGTTACTCCCTACCAGAATCGTTACCAGCCCCGGCACAATGCCGTATTTCCCTTTAATGTTAACTACTTCTGTAGTAATTTCCTGGAGAATTTGTTCCCCGATTTCAGTTCCTTTGATTAATTTTGCAGCCATGTATTTATCATGTTCCTTTCTGAAAAATGCATAAAGAAAACCCAAAGATACGCTACAAATATCCTGTATTGAAAACCTGCGCCAAGTTATCCGAATTTATACGATTTGTCAAGCTCTAATAAGCACTGTTAGCGAGCGCGATTACTTTTGTGAAAAGTTGCAATAAATGGGAAAAATTTATGGTTTGATCGTATCAAACGCCGTCTGATAGGGTAAATAAAATTCTGTGCCAAAATTTCAGTATTATCTGTTGTATATTTATTGGCATGTTTGTTGCTTAATTATGAAGTTAATCCTTAGATAAAGGGTATGATCTTCCTGACACCCATCACTCGGACGCTTGGTTCGGTTATGCCGTGACGACCGATGTCAAACACGTTGCTGCTGCGGTCTATGGCCTCGATAACAGCGTGGCTGGTTGCGAACTTGTTGGCCGTCAGGCTATCAGGTTATTTCGACATTGTGGAGATGCAAACGCGCCCTGGTTTAGCGAAAACCTTGAGAGCTGCGCTTTTACATGGCGGGTATACTCGCCATTATCGTCACGCTCATCATCCTGATGGGGAATCTTTTCATAGCCTTAATTGCCACAGTTCTCTACCTGATGGCAATACTGGGTATAGGACTCTTCATTTCAACGGTTAGTAAAACGCGTCAGGAGGCGATGACGAGCGTCTTTTTTTCTACTTTCTAGCAGCGCCCCTTCCATGCCAGTGGTTGTCCAGTGGCTCGCCGTCCTGAATCCATCGCGATATTTCCTTGCGGTTAGCCGTGGCATCTTTTCTCAATGAAGCGGGGCCAGACATCCTCAGGCAACAAATGAAAGTGCTGACAGCGACAGTCCTGGCTACATTACGGCCGGCATCGAAAAGATTTCGAAAGACCAGGGCATAATTGATCGTGACCGTTCCATCGTGTGTGGCGTTTTTCATTGCGTAATCTCTTATGAGAGCGTATAGTAAAAATAGTATGTAAAAGAGATTTTTTTAAATGTATTGAAAGCATAAGAAGTTAAACTCCGTATGTTCGAAACAAAACGAGTCTATGAAAAGCCTGATGAAAGCGATGGTGTAAGGGTTTTGGTTGATCGTCTCTGGCCAAGAGGTATCAAAAAAGAAGATGCCATGATTGCCTGTTGGATGAAAGAGATTGCTCCCAGTGATAATTTACGGAAATGGTTTGCTCATAAAGAGGACCGCTGGAAGGAGTTTAAAAGTCGTTACAAAAATGAGTTGAAGGAGAAAAGTGAACTTTTGAAACAGTTGCAGGATTTGGGAAGAGATAAAAAAGTCACCCTTCTGTATGCTGCAGGGGATGAAGAAAGAAACAACGCAGTAGCACTTCTGGAGGTATTGAAAAAGAAATGAGCTGGGACTGCCCATACCAGATAAATAATGAATGTATCAGGTTGAGGAAGCCATGCCTGCCTTTACAGAGGGGTTGTGTGCTGGATGGAAAAGTTGCCTGTATTGATAATCAAACGGACAATAAAGATCAAAATTACTTAAAAAAGAACGATGCTTAAATTATCACTCATGCAGATAGCCGCTGCTTTTACAGGTATGGCAAATGGTTTGTGTGTCATTTTTTACTCCTAAGATCTCTTTCCGTGCCGCAACGTACATCTCGTTATTCCAGATTTCTGCAAAAGAATTTTCGAGGATGTTCCCAAATGCATATTTTTCGCTATATACCGCACAACATGGCAACACGCTTCCGTCCCAGTTAATCATCGTTTCTGTCCACGGAAGGATGCAACCTATCCTCTTCTGGCGTTTTGTTGAAGCGACGGTGTATAAGGGATTATCAGGTATCCATTCTCTGTCCCTTTCCAGCGCCTTTTGAGTTGTTTCAAAGACCTCCCTGCCCATATCTGGTCTCATCCTTGATATTTTGATTGTGATCCCGATTTTTCTGGCCAGTTCCTTTGCAATGCCTATTTCGTGTTCGTTGTGTCTGAAGACGTGGAACAACCAGACAAGCCTGGTACGGCACCCGGCTATTGCTTTTCTCATCTGAACCAGTCTTTTCATATTGTTCATAACCAGCTCAAAATCCCCTCCAATATGATACTTCAGATAGGTAGCGCTGCTTGCGCCGTTGCAGGAGATATAGATCTTTTCAAGTCCTGCCTTTAACAGTTCGTCTATTGTGCTGTCTTCTGTATTCATGGAAAGGTTTGTACTAATCTTCAAATCAATACCACGGTCCTTTGCATAATGAACCATCCTGAAAAAATCCTTATTCAGGAGTGGTTCTCCCCAGTTGTACAGCCGTATCATGGTAAGGTTTTTGCCTATCTCATCGATAATCTTTTGAAAGACATCGAAAGAAAGAAACCCTTTTTTGGCGCTTTTATCCTGCTGCCCTGTAGGACAAAGAGGGCAACGCAGATTGCACAAGTTTCCCGACTCTATAGAGATCTTTGCAGGATAATATGGAAGCCGGGTCTTTCCGATGAGTGTGTAAATACGAGGGACAATTGAATTGTACATCTTTTTAATTGCGAACCTTTTTCGTGTCATTCTGATGTATTTTTTCCCAGAGCTTTACGTATTTTACAAAAATGTAAAAGGCATTTGAGATTGCTAGGACAAATCCAGGTAACCCGTCCAAAAACCCTCTTTTAATAATATATACCCTGATAAACTTATAGAATGGCCTGAAAATTAGCTGAAACAGGCTAAAACCCTTGTTCCGTTCAATCATAACATCGGCGAAGATGCTGGAATAGTTATCTATTGTCTTCAACTGATGAGAAAAGTTTTTATAATTGAAGTGGTTAATGGCATGTTTCATGTATCCCGTTTTGCCGTCGACAATCACCCGCCCATGCGGATTTGTGCCCTGCCATTGTCCGCTCCCTCTCTTGAAAAGGCGCAACTGATAATCAGGATACCAATCCCCGTGATAAATCCACCGGCCGAGATAGAAACTGCGCCTGGGAAAAAGGAATCCCACCATATCACAGGGATTTTGCAAAGCGTCCCTGATTTCACCGATGAGGCCCGAAGATAACCGTTCGTCGGCATCTAAACAAAGTATCCAATTGTTTTTTGCAAAACCAATGGCATAGTTCTTCTGATCAATATTCCCGGGCCACGCCCGCTGGTACACCAGTTCGGTATATTCCTTACAAATATCTACCGTTTTATCCGTACTGAAAGAATCAACCACAATGATCTCATCTACCCACTTTACACTCTCAAGACAATCGCGAATACGGGATTCTTCGTTAAAGGTGATAATACAGGCAGATATGGGAAATTTTTGATTCATCAAAATTATCTATTGCCGGTGTTGAACTGTCGCAAACGACCTAAATTAATCCCTCTAAACTTCCCTCGGCAAAATGGGAATTTGAAAAGTTCTCCTCCAGTGGGGGATTCAGGGTGGGTTTATCTATTGCTTAACTAAAAAGATTATATCCTTAAGCATTAAGTTAAATCTTCTGAAGCTTTTTCAATGTAACGCTAACTTTGAGTTTGTATACGGCGCAGGCGAATCAAAATTCGCGCTACAACTGCAACTTCGCCGGTTAAATCGTCCCCCGATTGAACCGAAACATTTGGCATGATTTCCTTGCTTTACTCTTCGGTCTTCTCCTGAGTGCCTTCTTCAATTATTTCTCTTTCTGTTTCTCCCTTTAAGGCTTCTTCGGCACCTTCACCTGCTTTTGTCTCCTCCGGAACAACCCGCGCAACGGAAACCAGTTTATCGCCTTCCTCTACGGAAAAAAGTTTTACACCCTGTGTATTCCTTCCAATAGCCCGAATGGTATTAACTGATGTACGCATCACCTTTCCCCGTGCAGTAATCATAATCAATTCGTCTTCGTTCCTTACATCAATCAGCGCCACAACCTTTCCGTTTCTGTCGGTGGTCTTAATATTAATAACGCCCTGCCCACCCCGGTGATGAACGGGATATTCTGCAAAATCTGTGCGTTTTCCGTAACCATTTTCACATACAGTCAAGAGAGAGGCGTTCTCATCTACAATCACGATATCCCTGACCTTGTCGTTTTCCTTAAGCGTAATCCCTTTCACCCCATGAGTCACACGCCCCATGGTTCTGACATCCCCTTCGGAGAAACGCATAGCCTTCCCCTGCTCGGTGCCAAGGATGATGTCTTGTTTACCGTTCGTTAATTTAACACCAATCAGCTTGTCCCCTTCATCCAGATTGATAGCTATAATGCCGCCCTTCTTGGGATTACCATATGCGCTTAGCACGGTCTTTTTGATAATGCCGTTACTGGTTGCCATGACCAGCTGCCGTTCGTCAAAATCTCTCACGGGAATTAGAGAAGTTACCTTTTCGCCTTCTTTTAATTCCAGCAAATTGATGAGCGCCCGTCCTTTGGATGTTCTGGCCATCTGCGGAATATCGTAAACCTTTAGCCAGTAAACCCGGCCCTGGTCGGTGAAAAAAAGGATATAGTCATGTGTTGATGCGACAAATAAATGTTCTATAAAATCTCCCTCTTTCATGTCGGCACCGGCAACCCCCTTTCCGCCGCGATGCTGCTTCCGGTAAGATGTAAGAGGTAACCGTTTTATATATCCTTCGTGGGTAATAATAACAGCATTGCTTTCTTCTGCAATGAGGTCTTCTATATTAAACTCAGTGGCAGCACTGACAATTTCCGTACGGCGTTTATCACCAAAACGTTCTTTAATTTCCCAGATATCTTTTTTGATAATATCCAGCACCAGCTTTTCGCTGGCCAGGATAGCCTGATATTCTTTGATATCGGCGCATATTTTCTTATATTCGTCCTCGATCTTTTCCTGTTCGAGCCCCGTCAGCCTCTGAAGTTTCATGTCCAGGATGGCGTTGGCCTGAGGTTCTGAGAGAGAAAATTTACTCATAAGTCCCCGGCGCGCACTTTCCACAGAATCAGAGGTCTTGATTAAACGGATAATTTCATCGATGTTCTGGAGCGCGATCCGCAACCCTTCCAGGATATGTGCCCTTGTCTGCGCCTTTTCCAGTAAATATTTCGTCCTGCGTGTGATAACAACCTTTCGGTGCTCAATATAGCAGTTCAGCATCTGTTTCAGGTTGAGAGTTTCCGGCCGGTTGTTGATCAGGGCAATCATAATGATACTGAAACTGTCCTGGAGTTTGGTATGTTTGTAAAGCTGGTTTAAGACAACCTCTTCGTCCTCCCCCTTCTTCAGGTCAATAACGAGCCGGCTTCCCTCCCTGTCGCTCTCATTGCGGATGTCTGCAATGCCTTTCAGTTGTTCTTCCCGCACCAACTCAGCAATCCGTTCCAGGATGTTATCCCTGTTAAGCTGATAAGGTATCTCGGTTACTACGATGCTCTTTTTCCCGCTCTTGGAAGTTTCGATGTGCGCCCGCGCCCGTACGGTAATTGTTCCGCGACCGGTACGATAACCCTCTTTGATGCCTTCGGTACCGCAGATAAGTGCACCAGTGGGGAAATCTGGTCCCTTGATGATATTCATCAGTTCATCAAGGGTGATCTCAGGATTGTCAATAACCGCGGCAATTCCATCACAAATTTCATTCACATTATGGGGTGGAATACTCGTGGCCATACCCACCGCTATACCTGAGCAACCATTGCAGAGTAAATTGGGAAATTTCGATGGAAGGACAACAGGCTCCATCCGGGTGTCATCGTAATTGGGCACATAGTCAACAGTCTCCTTCTCCAGATCTTCCATAATGACCATCGTAGCTTCTGTCATGCGCGCTTCTGTGTAACGCATGGCGGCAGGCGGGTCTCCATCGATGGAACCGAAGTTCCCCTGCCCCTCTATCAGGGGATAACGGTAGTTAAAATCCTGTGCCATACGGACAAGGGTAGGGTAGACCACCTGCTCCCCATGTGGGTGATAATTACCCGTTGTGTCGCCTGCAATCTTGGCACACTTTCGAAATTTGGAACGGGGACCGAGTCCGAGGTCATTCATGGCAACCAGGATTCGTCTCTGTGACGGCTTCAGGCCATCCCTTACGTCCGGAAGTGCACGGCTCATGATTACGCTCATGGCGTAACTTAGATACGAATCCTTCATCTCTTCTTCGATGAATAATTCTTTTATATTTTCTCTTCTTTCAACCATGTAATGCGCTACCTGATAAAAATTTGTTTTCTGTAACTCTTACTGAAAAAATCGATAACTAACAATTATCAAATCCCCATGGCCTGTCTTCAGGATAAAAATTATTGTTTTTTACAATCAACAACGAACGGATTATTTGCCTTCTCTTCCTGAATCGTTGTCGATGGGCCATGACCGGGATATACAATCGTTTTTTCGTCCAGGATGAACAATCGATCTTTAATGGACCGGATGAGCCTTTCCTGACTGCAACCAGGAAAATCTGTTCTGCCAATACTTTCCTTGAAGAGGCTATCTCCTGAAAAAAGCACGGGCGGAGTACCATTCTCCTGATTTTTGCTGAGTAAACATATTCCGCCTGGGGTGTGTCCTGGTGTGTGGATTATTTCAAATGAGCATCCGCCGATTGTGATGGTGTCTCCGTCCTTCAGCAACCGGTCTGCCAGAGGAGACCGTACCGTTGTGCCGCCATAAAAAGCGGCAAGGATGGAAAGGTTTTTAGCCGGGTAAGGAAGCATATCCTGGTCTTCTTCGTGCACACAGATTTGAACGTCAGGAAAAACCTCTTTCAGTTCGGCATTGGCACCGATATGGTCACCATGCCCGTGGGTAATTGCAATAATCCTGGGAAGCAGATGCCTTTTTTTTAGAAACGTAATAATCGTGTCTGCCTCTGCACCCGGATCAATGATCATTGCCTCTGCAGAGTTTCTGTCAGTAACAATATAACAGCATACCTGCAAAGGACCTACCTGTATCTTCTGGATAAGCATACGTATTTTCTCTACCTTGACCGTAAATGGTTTTCGATCATTTCTTTCAGTTCGCAGGGACCTTTATTGTCCCAGAGTCCTATGATCTTTCGTTCACGTTCGGCGTTTTCCACAGCATCCGAGGCGTGTGCCGCGTTCTTCATGATGTCCTCCCCGTAAATCCTCCGCACCTTGCCAGGTTCTCCCTTCTTTGAGTCTGTAGGGCCTAGAATATTTCGGATTTTGGAAATTGCATCAGGGCCGCGGTACAGCAGGGCAAGGCATCGGGCGGTTCCGGGTTTTCTCCTGTCGGCCGGGCCTGTTTTTTCAGGATCCAACCCAGTCATGTATTGTATGATCTTATTGAATTCATGCATGGCGTTCATGTCTTTCAGTTGTTCTGCCAACTGTTCTGCATGACTATTAACGATTGCATCAGGCACCTCAAAGGCAAAAACGGATTGAAAACTTTCTTTTAGTTTTTCAGCGATCTTTCCGGGTTTAGGCTTTAATTTCTCCCGAAAGATGTTTATTAACGGGCCATAAAACTCCTCGGCCTGGGCGATGCTCATCCTCAAGAGCTTTACGCCGACAATAAATAAACCTGTTCTTGAAAACATATCGATGATATTTCCCGGCAGCGGACTTTGCTCCTCAAAGGGTTTCAGGATAACCAGGGTAGTTTCGGCCTTAACCCCTTCAGGGAATTTTACAATATCCTCCAGAACTCCGCCATCAGTTGGTAAATATTCGGCAAACAATGCTAATTGTTTCTCGTTTGTACGCCGGTCAGCGGCGGATACAACAGCCGGTTCAAAATATTCGACTTTACCATCCGAACTTTCCACATAATCTCCAAAGCTTCCGCGTATGGTATGTCCCTGGAAACTGGTAATAGGCCCAATCACATCATCCTTTAGCTTTTCAAGGGCATTGGGGCCTTTAAAAAAGAGCAATACTGTGCGGTTGGTAATCCGGAATTTGTTTACCTTGCGAAAGCTGCTGTTAATGTAGTCAGTCATGACTTTTTTCCATGCCGGTTTACAGTCTTGTTCTTCGATGGTTGCGCAATATTTATCAACAAAGGCATCGCTCGGCGCAAACATGGTTGCTCCCACAAAATCCAGGTTTGTCAGTGAAAGCAGGCGACCCAGAATACCGCCGGTACGGCTTTTTAAAAGGCTGTAAGGTGTAATCAATGCATACGTCAGTTCATCCGTCATAGGTTTGTTTATCTCCAAAGTTTCAGTAGTATTAATGAATATTAAACAAATAATTCTAACAAAATGCGGGTAACAGGTCAAATACTTTTAAGTGGTTGTTCTGTCATTCAAGAAGAGATGCTGTTCCGCAAATTGACGGGGCTTTCTGGCTGAGTCTGTGGGTGGTACAGTCCGAGGAGTATCGTTTGACACTTTCTTCCTTTACAGTTGTTTTGTCAATTTCGCAGTTTACATTTCTTTGATTGCTTTATATCATCTTGTTTACTGAGGGTTAGAAGACAAATGTAAATGTATTTGTCTGTCCCTTATGTTTGTTTCCTGGTCTTTTTAGGAACAAATGGCGACCTCTGCTGTGAAGAATGTATTTCCTGTCTGATAGAACTGGTAAGGCAGGACAGAAAAGGCCCCGGTCACCGGTGGAGTTTCTTCTTGCAAGATAACCTTTTTCATAATTAAAGTGGGGTATCACAATGAATAATATACGTGAAAAAATCGCGACCATATTCCCGGAAGAAAAGGACATTCCGCATGAATTTATGAAAAAGATGCCAGTGGAACAGAATGCGTATCTTATAAATGGGGAATTGCGTTCCTGGAGCGGTCCGATGCAAGACGTGTTTTCTCCTGTCTTTGTAAAAACAGCGGAAGGACTTTTTCCCAAATTGTTAGGAAGATATCCGCTTCTGACGGAAAAGGAATCGCTTGAAGCCCTTGACGCGGCAGCGCGGGCATACGATAACGGGAAAGGATTGTGGCCGGCGATGTCTGTGGAAAAAAGGATAAGGCATGTCGAAGAATTTTCCTGCCTGATGAAAGAAAGAAAAACAGAAGTAGTGCACGCTCTTATGTGGGAGATTGGAAAATCACTCGTAGATACAGAAAAGGAATTTGACAGAACAATCAGTTATATTCAGGATACGATATACGCGCTGAAGGATCTTGACCGCCTTTCTGCAAGATTTTCTGTTCAGCAGGGCATTCTTGCTCAGATCCGCAGGGCCCCTTTGGGAGTAGTCCTTTGTATGGGACCCTATAATTACCCCCTCAACGAAAACTTCACTACACTCATACCAGCGCTGATTATGGGCAATACGGTAATATTTAAACCGCCCAGACCAGGAACGCTCCTGTATTATCCTTTGCTTGAGGCGTTTCAAAAGGCATTTCCTCCGGGCGTGCTAAATATCCTCTACGGGGAGGGCCCTAAAATTATTCCGCCGTTAATGGCATCCGGAAGAATAGACCTTCTTGCTTTTATTGGTTCAAGCAGCGTTGCAACTATATTGAAAAAACAACATCCAAGGCCTCACCGCCTGCGCTCTGTACTGGGTCTTGACGCCAAGAATGCGGCTATTATACTTCCCGATGCCGACCTGGATCTGGCCGTTAAAGAGTGCATACTGGGCACCCTCTTATTTAATGGTCAACGGTGTACTGCCTTAAAGATACTTTTTGTTCATTCTGAGATACAGGATGCGTTCTTCGGCAAATTTTTAAAGGAAATCGATGCGTTAAAAAGCGGGATGCCATGGGAAAGAGATGTACAGATAACCCCCCTGCCGGAGTTGTCAAAGGTAAGGTATCATACTGAACTTGTTGAAGATGCACTACGGCACGGAGCGCATGTCATCAACGAGGCAGGCGGTACGGTGAATCAAACATTTTACTATCCTGCTGTGATTTTTCCAGTTACGAATAAGATGAGACTTTACCGGGAAGAACAGTTTGGCCCTGTTATTCCTATCCTGACATTTCGCGATAGAGAAGAGCCAGTGCGATATATTATTGACTCAAATTATGGGCTACAGACAAGCATTTTTAGCAGGGATCCCGCTGTAATTGCCAAACTAATCGACCTTTTGGTGAATCAGGTATGCAGGGTAAATATCAACAGCCAGTGCCAGCGGGGTCCTGACACGTTTCCCTTTACCGGAAGGAAAGATTCCGCCGAAGGTACACTATCGGTATCGGATGCATTGCGTGCGTTCTCAATCAGAACGCTTGTGGCATTTAAAGAAACCGAAATGAATAAGGAAATACTATCAACTATTGTAAGGGAACGTCTATCGAACTTCCTGTCTACCGATTTCATTCTTTAAATCTTTACCTGATTTAACTCTGGGTCATGATAAAAAAACATAAACTTTTGCTATTTTCCCAAGAAAATCTATTATAACCATAAAAAAAGCCCCCCATTCCCGGGAGGCTTAATAGGTTTACCCCTTAGTGGGGCTATCCTGCGAAGCTCTCTTCTTATTGCAGAAAGCAAAGCAGGCATTTGTGTGGTACAATTACTAATTACAAATAATAACCATATTCCACAAAAAGTCAATGGGAAAATGGGAGGTGATTAATGAAAGAGGCGAATAATTATACCCTCGGCATTGACATGGGAACCAATTCCATCGGCTGGACGATAATTGAACACGATGATGACCGGCAGCCATCGGGTTTAATTGCATGCGGCACGCGCATATTTCAGGAGGCGGTTGATGCTAAGTTGAGAATTCCAAAGAATCAGGCACGGC
Organism: Candidatus Brocadia sp.; assembly: GCA_040048245.1. Classification (GTDB taxonomy): domain Bacteria; phylum Planctomycetota; class Brocadiia; order Brocadiales; family Brocadiaceae; genus Brocadia. The sequence goes on along the minus strand of JABRVT010000041.1, from coordinate 22,003 downwards.
GCGCTGCACGTGCTGCGCGACGGCTTATTGCAAGACGTAAGATGAGGCTCAACAATGTACTTACCCTTTTATCAAAACACGGACTGCTTCCACACGATACTAACGGACGGGAGAAATTATTTGCTGATAATAAATTTTTTGACCCGTACCAACTCAGAAAGAGGACGCTGGACCATAAGCTTATGCCCTATGAATTAGGACGTGTGTTGTACCACCTTGCCCATAGACGCGGTTTTAAAAGCAATAGAAAGGTATCATCCAAAGACAACGGTAAGGTAAAAAGCTCCATCAGTTCACTGCATAATGAGATAAAGAATTCCTGCTGCCGCACTCTGGGTGAATATCTCGCAGGCCAGCCCAAAAAACGCGACCGCTACACAGACCGCTCCATGTATGAGGAAGAATTCGAACTGATCTGGCAGGAACAGCAAAAATATTATCCTGCCCTGCTCAATCAGGCACTCAAGGTATCCATTCATAGAGCAATCTTTTTTCAACGTCCATTAAAGCGCCAAAAATACCTGGCAGGCAAAATGCACCTTTGAGCCATCGAGAAGACGTGCTGCCAGGGCCTTGCTTGAAACGCAACGATTCAGAATGCTGTCAGACTTGAATAATCTTGCCATTAAGAATCCGATTACCCGTGAATACCGCGCCCTTGCAAGCGCTGAACGGGAAAAACTCTTAGAACTATTGGAAAGACAGAAAACCTTAAGCTGGGACAAGGCGCGTACAGCTATCGGACTTCATGAAGGAGAGATTTTTAATCTTGAAGAAGGAAAAAAGAAAGGGCTTACCGGCAATCGCACAGCTTTCGCATTGCACACCGTATTGAAAGAACAGTGGGATGAAATGGGGCAGACAAAACAAAACGACCTTATTACGGACATGCTCACCATTGATAATGTATGTGGCTTTCTGAACCGCATGACGTCTCACTGGAGATTTGACCCACAGACCGCTGAAAAGCTTGCCACAATAGAACTGGAACCCGGTTATGCAAGGCTTTCTCTTAAAGCCATACGCAAAATCCTTCCGCATCTTGAACGTGGAATGAAATATGATTAAGGCATGCGATGCCGCAGGTTACAACCACTGCATGCTTACCAGGCAGACAGGGGCAGAAAAACTCGGAGCGCCTCCTTATTTACGCAATCCGGTAGTGCAAAAGGTGTTATATGAAGCGCGCAAGGTTATCAATGCAATTATACGTAAATATGGAAAGCCCGCAATCATTCGCATAGAAATGGCGCGGGATATGAAACTCACAAAAAGGCAAAAAGAGGAATTGAAAGAAAGGCAAAATAAAAACAAAAAAGCCAATGAAGAGGCAATGAATATTTTACAAAAAGAATTCAATATCCAGAATCCAACCAGAGAAGATATTCAAAAATACAACATGTGGATAGAATGCAATATGACATGCCCTTACACGGGAACCGTTATCTCGCGTCAGATGCTTTTTTCACCGGAAGTGGATGTAGAACACATTCTGCCTTACAGCCGCACTCTCGATGACTCGTATATGAACAAGACGCTGTGTATGGCAGCTGAAAATCGCGCAATTAAACATAACAGAACCCCTTTACGAAGCCTACCATGCCAACGAAGAAAAGTATCAGTCAATTTTACAGCGCATCATGAAACTCCCCTGGCCAAAAAGACGACGCTTTGAACAAAGAGAGATCGACACCGATGCATTCGTCGAACGTCAATTAAACGATACGCGCTATATCTGCACGGAGGTGAAAAAATACCTGCAACAATTAGGTGTTAACATCGAAATAAGCAAGGGTGAAGCAGCCGCCGCCTTGCGCAACAGATGGAATCTTAACAGAATTCTGGCTGAGGATGGCTCATCGGAGAAAAACCGCTCTGACCACCGTCACCACGCCATTGACGCCATTGTTATCGCGTTAACGTCCAGAAGCTTATTCCAGAGGCTTTCAATTCTTTCTGCCCAAAGCGGAGCGGCCTTAAGCGAACGCGGTTTTCGTCTGGATAACCCATGGCAGTCGTTTTATGGAGACGTGTGCGCAAAAATCGAAGCCATGGTCGTATCCCACGCTCATTGCCGTAAGATAAGCGAGGCGCTGCATGAAGAAACAGCCTACGGATACAGTAATCATGACGGGCGCTTTGTATATCGCAAGCCGCTGTCTGACCTTACCGAAAACGAGATTGAAAAAATCCGTGACAATAAAATTAAACAATTGGTGCGTGCGCGGATTGAACAATATAGCGGTAATCTTAAAAAAGCCTTCGCTGATGCAGATAACCCATTACTGCACGTTGATGGCAAAACGCCAATAAAAAGCGTGCGCCTGGCGGTCAATCTCAACCGGAATACGGTGCTGGGCATTAAAAACCATGAAGGCAAAATCTACAAGTTCTTTAAGTACGGAAATAACCATCATGTCGAAATAATAGAAAATATCAAAACGTGGGAGCGTGAAGGAGTCTTTGTTACTGCCGCAGAAGCAGCCAGAAGGGCAAGAATTGACAGAACAAGCATTGTCCAGCGCGACCACGGACCAGAATGGCGGTTTGTCATGTCCTTGTGCATAAACGATATGGTTGAAATTGTTAAAAACGACGGAGAAAGAAAATATTACAGGGTGCAAAAGATGTCAGAACCCGCCATAATTTTGAGATACCATACCAGTACTTCAACCAGCGACAGGGACAATCCACCGGAAATTTTAAGGTTTAGCGCCAATACACTAAAAGGCAGGAAGGTTTCTGTCGATTGTTTAGGCAACATAACACCTTGCAATGATTAAGCGTATTATAGAAATCAGTAATCCGGCGCGGCTTTCCCTTAAAAACAGGCAAATGGTAGTTGAGAGGGAAGATTGTAAATCTGTTTCCATTCCGGTAGAAGACATGGGGGTTTTAATTTTAGACCATCCTGCTATCACCCATACCCAGGGACTGCTCAATGCATGTTTCGAATATAATATAGCGGTTATAATCTGCAATGAGAAACACCTGCCAGGCGCCATCCTCTTGCCGCTGGAAGGCAACAGCCTCCATAGCAGGACTATCGCTCAGCAATCCCAGATTAAAGAACCCACCCGAAAGCGTCTGTGGCAGGCAATTGTCCAGGCAAAGATTCGTGAACAGGCAAAGGTATTACTCCGCGTCACAGGAGACAGCGCCCCCCTTTTGGCTTATGCCAAAAGGGTCAAAAGCGGAGACACTGAAAACGTTGAGGCGCTGGCATCACGCATTTAGTGGCAGAGACTCTTTGGCGTTGCATTCCGGCGCGATTTTAATGCGCCTGGCATCAATAGTTTTCTTAGTTATGGCTACGCCGTAATGCGCGCTGCGGTTGCACGGGCAATTGTAAGTACGGGCTTACATTCTTCCCTGGGACTGCACTACCACAATCAGTACAATAGCTTTTGCCTTGCCGACGACCTGCTCGAACCGCTCCGGCCTGCAGTTGACCTTAAGGTGTATAAGCTTTGTAAAAAATCTCAGGACGGGCCGGCGCTGACATCAGAAAATAAACGCGCGCTATTAGAAATCTTGAGCGCAGATTGTATTATTAACGATCAACGGCTGCCACTAATGACTTCGTTACATCGCTACGCCGCGAGTGTGCGAAAGGCGATCTGCGGTGAGCAAAGGTATGTGGAGATTCCCGCATTATGAGCTTTGGAGGCTACCGGAGTATGTGGATAATCGTCATGTTCGACCTGCCTACAGATACCAAAGAAGCGCGTAAAGCTTATCATGAATTTCGGGAGGAATTATTGAATGACGGTTTCACCATGCTGCAATTCTCCGTTTATGCACGACACACCCAAGCGAGGAAAATGCCGTAGTTCATGAAAACCGGGTGAAAACTTTTCTTCCGGAAGACGGGGAAGTAAGACTATTAAAAATTACAGACAAACAATTTGAACGCATGAAGGTTTTCAATGGAAAAACGCTTAAGGCAACAGAAAAAGCGCCCGAACAACTCAGTTTTTTTTGAATTGTCCGGGCACATCACCAAGAAACACAACAGGCTACAGAAATGGATTGTACCACACAAATGCCTGCCAGCAAGCCACAACCTAGCTCCGATACCTTATTATCATTTATGGGATGTTAACTCTGACAGGTTTTGAAACCTTCAGTGTTAGTTATGGAAATCCATGAACCAACGAGTAGAACTAATCACTAAGAAAAGAACTAAGTGTTGCCCGCTACTGTGAATGATGATACGTATAAAAGAAAGTGAGGCCGTGCGGTAATTTGGTTGCGACTATGCAGCGCTATGTTATAATAATTAAGCAAATAAGTTTGGACAATCATCTCATTGACTTAAACTTATGTGGAGGAAGAAGTAGATGAAGGGAATTGGGTCATTTGCTGGAATATCAATACTTTTTGGTGTTTTTTGTGGCGTAATACAGGCTCAAAAACTGGATAAAGGGGTGGGGCCGTACGGGGAATTCTGGAAACCGATACCCACCCAGAGATACTGGGCGCCGGATTACTTTTATTCACCACCAGAGGAACCAAAGGGTGTTTTCAAGGCCGATGAGTGCACTATCTGTCACAAGGCTCTCAATCCCGGTCTGGTAAAGGCGTGGGAAGAAAGTAGTCACGCCAACCTGGACAAACTTCAGGGTTATCAAAAAGAAAAATTGGCCGAGATAGAAAAATATCTCGGGAGAAAGCTTACTAAAGTGGGTTGCATTGATTGTCATGGCAAGGTTGGGGCCGAAAAACTTGATCACGAAAAAGAATTAGTCATGACCAGCTCAGCCCTTTGCGGCGAGTGTCACAGGCAGGAGTACGAAGAGTTTGAATCTGAAAAGCAATATGGCATCCCTGACTGGAAACCGGGCAGGGAAAGCCACGCAAAGTCATACGATGCCAATCTTGACGTGGATGTGTGGGCGGCGGTGGATAAGAATGTCGTTCAGGGCTGCGATATGTGTCATAATATACAACACAAGTGCGACAGCTGTCATACCCGCCACGCCTTTAAGGCTTCTGAATCCAGGAGACCGGAGGCATGTCAAACCTGTCATAACGGGCCGGACCACCCGGACATCGAATATTACCGGGATTCCAAACATGGCTCCATCTATTTTATTGAAGGGCATACCTGGGATTGGAACAAACAACTAAAGGACGCTAATTACATTTCTCCCACCTGTCAATCCTGTCACATGTACTATAAAGGACAGTATTCGCACAATTTAGTCAGGAAGGCTATTATGGGCGAGGGCGATGTATTATTTTACGACAATATTTTTAAGGGAATCAAACCAACGGATTACATAAAGAACAGCAAGGAATTAATGTCGCGGCGAGAGGCATGGATTGAGGTCTGCGTTCAATGCCATTCACCGCGATTTTCCCGGGATTATCTGGACTCCATGGATAAGGCTTCAGATTCAGTTTTTCAATACCTGAGCGACGCCTACGCTACAATAAAATCCCTCTATGAAGATGGAGTACTCTATCCCATGCCTGGAAACAGGCCCAGCGCGCCCGCCCCTGTGACAGAAAAGTATCCCGATCTCCTGGGCGGTTTCTACGGCGAATTTTGGGCAAAGGATGGGAATCCAAGCAAGATTGAAAAGGACTTCTTATACATGTGGGAAAACGACGCCTTTCTTGTCAGAAAGGGTCTGGCTCACATGAATCCTAATGGCTTTACCTATATCTCATGGTCAAATTTGCTCAAGAAATATGTTGATATTAAAAGTGAGGCAAACACCTTACGGCGGTTGGCCGCACTGGAGAAGAAGACCAAATTAAGGACAAAGACAAAAACGAAAAGCAAATAAGGGATAGGAAATGCGTTTTGAAACAGTTGATTTGTCATTTTAAAATTGTCTCGGCTTCCTCGCCCCGGACTTAAAGTTAATACGACGCATAACAACCATGGAAAATTTTGCGCAGTGGCACATCACTTTCGCTGGTATTGAAGATATCCGGCTCCGTGTACTTGTCTTATTTCTGGCTATCGCAGCGCTCTGCTTTTCCTGGATCGGAGTCAGGACCTTTTCTTCCCATTCCAGGCGATTGCTTCTTTTTACGCTCCGCTTTGTCGCTACTGCGCTTATCGTATTTATCCTCCTTCAGCCACACATAGAACAGAAAGAAGTTGTCAAACTGAAAAATAAAGTTGTATGCCTGCTGGATAATTCAGCGAGCATGACCCTGAAGGGTGGCGATACTGGCATCACCCGATTCCAGCTTGTAAATAAATTCTTTAAGGATAACGCACATTTTGTTAATGAACTGCAAAATACCTTTGATGTCGATTACATATCCTTTTCTGACACAATAAAAGAGATTTCCTATAGCGACATTGAACGGGGGCTGGACCTTGATGGCACGAATACTGATATCATACAAGTGCTCAGGCTCCTTAAAAAACGGTATGAGGGTAAATCCGTTAAGGGATACCTGGTCTTTTCTGACGGCGTCGATACGACCGAACTTCCTTCAGGCGTAAACAAACTTGAAATTATTTCTGACCTTGCCAGGGGTCTTTCAGCTCCATTCTTCACGTTTTCACCGGCCGGCAATATGGAGGCCAGGGATATCGCTATTAGCGATGTCTCTTACGATAGCTTCACCTTTGTACGAAGTCCATGGAAGGCAAACGTCACCATAAAGATTTTTGGATATAATAACCTCAGGCTTCCTGTCACACTTAAACAGGGTAAAGAAATCATCGCTTCCAGAGTCCTGGATACAGGGGAAGAAAGAGAACTTCACATAGACCTGTCATTTACGCCCCATACGACAGGAACATTTCTTTACACGCTATCCATTCCCGTCCAGTCCCATGAAGCCATTACAGAAAATAACCAAGTCAGTTTCCTGGTAAAGGTGGTGCGTGATAAAATCAGGATTATGCATGTCTGCGGGCGCCCGTCCTGGGATGAACGTTTTCTCAGGCAGGTTCTAAAAAGCGACCCCAATATTGACCTCATATCGTTCTTTATCCTGAGAACGCCAACTGATGTCTCTGAGGCAAGAACCGATGAACTCAGTCTCATACCTTTTCCCGTAGATGAATTGTTTACACAGGCGCTCAGCAGTTTTGATCTGGTCATTTTCCAGAACTTTGATTATCGGCCATATGATACATCGTTCTTCCGGTTTTCCCATTATCTGAATAACATTCAGAAATTTGTAACAGAAAAGGGTGGCGGTTTTCTGATGATTGGTGGAGATATTTCGTTTTCACAGGGGGGATACGATGGTACACCCATTGACGAAATCCTCCCTGTAAATCTCGACACGGAAAAAGACACTATCGATACAACCAGGCTAAAGGCCGTTCTGACTGATGATGGACTGAAACATCCGGTAACCGCCCTTGACACCGACCCGGACAGAAATATTTCTATCTGGAAAGACCTCCCGGAACTTGACGGATGTAATGTAACCAGCGGATTGAAGCCAGATGCCGTACTACTGGCAGTCTATCCGGCAAAAGGGAATCCCCCTCTTATTTCTGTCCGAGATACCGGACAGGGCAGATGTCTGGCCATCACAACCGATTCTTTATGGAGATGGAATTTTCTTTCGGTGGGTAAAGGCGGGAGCAACAGACACTATATAAAATTCTGGCAAAATTCCATAAAATGGCTCATCAAAGACCCCGCCTTAAACCCTATTCATATCGCAGTAAACAAAGAAACATTTCTGCCGGATGAAGAGATACACATCAAGATTGACGTGGTGGGAGCAAACTACCAGCCGATGAGCGGTGTACAATTAGGTATAGATGTTACAACTGAATTTTCCGGGAAAAGTATATTTACCGCAACCGGTGTTACAGGAGATGACGGTCAATACAGATTTACCCTCAAGCACAATGCAGAGGGCTACTATATTGTCAAAGTGGTAGCAAAGAAAAAAACCGATGAAATCGGGCAGGATTATGCCGTCTTCAACATAGCCTTAGAAAATAAGGAATTTAAAGACCCTTCCATCAGGAGAGACATCCTTGCAAAACTGGCCGAGGTTTCCGGGGGAAAGCACTTCGATCTTCCCGCAACAAATATCAGAGAAAAAATTTCCATTGAAAATCCTCCGATCGTAAAACTTGCCGGCAAACGGCAAATTTCCCTGTGGGATAATGGCTATATTTTTGTAGCAATTCTGGCGATCGTCTCCATAGAATGGTGGATAAGAAAACGTGGCGGGTTAAGCTGAGTTAAAAAATACTTGCAATGAAATACATCATTTAGTATAGTTTATTTTTCGACTATATTCACATACCTCAAATCGGACGCTATTATAGCAATACTTAAAATGGAAGAAATTTTACCATGATAATAGCGATTGATGGCCCCGCTGGTTCCGGGAAAAGTACTGTTGCCAGGATATTGGCAAAACGGTTAGGTTTTACATATCTGGATACTGGCGCGATGTACCGTGCATTTACATGGAAGGCAATGCAGAAGGATGTAAACCTCAAAGATGAAAATGCCTTATGCCAGCTTATGGATCAGACTTCAATCGAGTTTCGGAGCGAGGATGGAAGTTTACTCGTATTTGTGGATGGAGTTAACGTTACGGAAGAAATCCGTTTGCCGTCTGTAACCAATAATGTTCATTATATATCAGACATTCCTGGTATTCGGGGCCGCATGGTAGAACTTCAGCGAAAGTTTGCGTCCGAAGGAAATATTGTTGCCGAGGGAAGAGATATGGGAACGGTTGTGTTCCCGCAGGCAGAAAAGAAGTTTTTCCTTGATGCGGAGATTGAAGAACGCGCCAGGCGACGTTATGGTGAATTTAAGCCCACGGACAACAAAGTTTCTTATGCAGATGTTATAAAAGATATGGAAATACGCGACAGACACGATATAACAAGGAATAATTCGCCTTTGATGAAGAGCGCTGATGCAATTTATATAAACACCACAAAACTCACTATCGAAGACGTACTGAACCTCATGATAAAAGAAATCGAATTTACTATAAAAAAATAGGGTTTTCATGCAGTATATAAACGTATTTTAATTCATAAAAACTTTTTTTGTTTAATTTAATTTTTATTTCGGAGAAATCATCAAATTATGGATCGTGACATTTTAAAAGAGTACAATGTGAACTTAGCCGATATTGAAAGAGAAGTTGAAGAAATTATGGGAGGCGAAGAGCTCAAAAAAAAGATAGAGTCTACGTATTGCGATTCTATCAGGAATTTTGAAGTGGGCTCGGTTCTTAAAGGCCGTATACTAAGCGCTCTTGGAGACAATGTTGTCATAGACTGCGGATACAAATCCGAGGGTATGATACCCAAAGCTGAATTTGATGATCCTTCTGAAATAAAGATTGGTGAGGATGTGGAGGTTTTATTAGAAGCCGTAGAAGATGATTCGGGGCTGATCAAATTATCCAAACGCAAAGCTGACCGTATACGCGGGTGGGAAAGGGTGATTTCTAAATATAAAGAAGGCGATATCATAACTGGGCGTGTTATAAGAAAGATTAAGGGCGGCCTCCTTGTGGATATGGGTGTACCGATATTTTTGCCGGCATCGCAGATCGATGTAAAGCCGCCAGGTGACATTTCTCAGTATATCGGGCAGGAGGTTACCTGCCGAATCCTTAAAATAGATGAGGCCCGGCAAAATATTGTTGTTTCCAGACGAAAACTCATCGAGGAAGAACGCGACAAAAAGAAACAGGGATTATTGGCAGAAATTGCTGTGGGACAAATCAGAAAGGGTGTTGTAAAAAACATTGCGGACTTTGGAGCATTTATCGATCTAGGGGGGCTCGACGGACTCTTACATATTACCGATATGAGCTGGGGCAGGATAAGCCATCCTTCAGAAATGCTTGCCATCGATGATGAAGTCGAGGTGAAAATCCTTGACATTGACAAGGAAAAGGGAAAGGTCGCACTGGGGTTAAAGCAAAAGTCTGAAAACCCGTGGTTGCACATAGAGGAAAAATACCCGGTAGGTTCCAGAGTAAAAGGGCAGGTTGTCAATATTATGTCCTATGGCGCCTTTGTAAAACTGGAAACGGGCATCGAAGGCCTTGTACATATCTCAGAAATGTCCTGGACACGCCGTATTAATCATCCATCGGAAATGGTAGCTATTGGAGACATGGTAGAAGTCGTTGTCCTTAAGATAGACAAAGAAAAAGAGGAAATCTCCCTCAGCATGAAACAGACGGAAGTCAATCCATGGACCGTTATTGAAGAGAAGTATCCACCCGGAACCAGGATTAAAGGCCGCGTCCGCAACCTTACCAACTACGGAGCATTCATCGAGATCGAAGAAGGTGTGGATGGCTTGCTACATATATCAGATATGTCCTGGGCAAAGAAAGTAGGACACCCGTCAGAAATTGTTAAAAAGGGTGACAAAATTGAGGCGGTAGTGCTTTCTGTCGACCGTGAAAAGAAGCGGGTTGCCCTGGGGTTGAAACAACTCTCTGACGACCCGTGGACAAAGGAGATACCCGAAAGATTTAAGGTCGGCGATGTTGTTACCGGCAAGGTTACCAAACTGACGAATTTCGGTGCATTTTTGGAACTCGGTAAGGGGATTGAAGGGTTGTTGCATATCTCGGAATTATCCAGCGAAAAGGTCACCAATCCTGCCGATATTGTCAATATCGGCGACGAGCTGGAAGTCAGGATTATTCGCATTGAACCTGAAGCAAGGAAGATAGGGCTTAGCCTTAAAAAATTACCCGATGCAGAAGGGAAAAATGCGGTAGTGTATTCATCAAACACTGATTCTCAGCAGCAATTCTGCAATAAAAGTGAAGGCGCATCAGAAAAGAATCCTGGCGCCGCGGACGGCTAATGTCACCATACAACAAAGAAGGAGACGCACATACGGAGTCAGCTTTACAGACATACCTGAAGGAAATAAACCGGATTCCGTTGCTATCTCCTGAAGAAGAAAAAGAAATAACAAAAAAGGTAATAGAAGGCGATGAGAAGGCGCGGGAAAAACTGATACGTTCCAACCTGCGACTGGTTGTTAGCATTGCAAAAGAGTATGTAAACAGAGGACTTTCCTTTCTGGACTTGATTGAAGAGGGAAATGTAGGCTTGCTTCGAGCCGTTCATGGATTTGACCCGTCAACCGGATACAAATTCAGCACATATGCCACGTGGTGGATAAAACAAGCAATCCGGCGGGCGTTAACAGACAAGACAAAAACAATTCGCATTCCTTCATACATGTTACAGAAAATATCAAGGCTAAAAAGCGCATCAACCGGTCTTATGGACAGGCTTGAAAGACCTCCAAGCCGTGAAGAGATCGCAGAGGAGATGGATATTACTGCAAAAAAGGTGGAATCCATAGAACACGCCATACGCTCCACGGGTTCTCTTAGTAAAACAGACATTACGGGTTCAGACATTATCTGGGCACTGGATAGCATTCTACCGGATGAAAGAACACCAGCGCCTGAAGATGAAATGGAAGAAACCTATGAAAGGGAAACTCTGATAAAGCTGCTGGAGGTCATTGATAAAAGAGAAGCCACAATAATAAAACTTCGATACGGACTGGATGATGGCGAACCTAAGACGCTTGAGGAAATTGGCGCAAAATTGCACATAAGCCGTGAACGTGTCAGACAAATAGAGAAAGAAACTATCCAAAAACTGCATTATCTTTTGACAAAAGAAAAATAAAGGGCCTATGAATGATTTAAAAGGATTGGTACGCGATGTGCCCGATTTTCCAAAAAAGGGCATTACCTTTAAAGATATTACACCTCTGTTACAAAATCCTGAAGGACTGAGAGGTGCCGTTGAAACAATCTCTGGTTATTACAAAAACAAGAAAATCGATATCGTAGTTGGTGCAGAAGCGCGCGGTTTTATCCTGGCCCCAACCGTTGCCTTTAATTTAGGCGCTGGCTTTACCCCCATCAGAAAACCCGGCAAACTTCCCTATGAAAAGATCAGTATGAGTTATGCGCTTGAATATGGCACTGATGTGCTCGAAGTACACAAGGACGGTATCAGGAAAGGACAGCGAGTACTCATGGTAGATGATTTGCTGGCAACCGGCGGAACCATGGCTGCCTGCTGTAAGCTGGTCGAATCCCTTGGCGGGAATATTGTGGGGTGCGCTTTTTTGATTGAGTTAACCTTTCTCAACGGCAGGAAGGTATTAGACAAATATGATGTATTCTCAGTTATAAAATACTGAAAAACATTCCAGACCACGCTTGTTTAACTCATTTTCCGAGTTGCTGAAAATGAGTTATCTTAATCCTGGTTATTTCAAAGTTATTTCGATTGATTGGCCTTCCTTCCATATTTTATTGAATACCTTTGCATTCTTCAATGCATCCATTACCTGTTTTTCAATCCACATAACCACATCACTGTATCCGCAGCTAAAACATCTGACCATCCACGGGACCTTAATTGTTTTTAGCATCACAGACACAGCCTCACCTTCACAATTTGGACATTTGGCTGAAGAAATGACAGCCTTATATTTTTCTCCAATTTCTTTGTTTGAAAAATGTTCTGACATCTTGCACTCCTTAAGAAGGATTTTTCATATCAAGTTTTTATAGTATATAACAAACCTTGTCAAATAAAAGTTTCTGCGGATAAATTAATTAAAAATAGTCTATCCGTTTTTCCTGATGGTTTCAAGTAATTTATCTTGTAGTGGGGTAACACGGTTTTTTTGCGCCTTTCCTGAAGCCGTCCGGAAGGCACCGCAACCTTACGCTTGTGGAGTGAAGTATTTCATAAACCAATCAGAGGCAAGTTGGGACACCTTTTCCAATGCCCCGGGTTCTTCAAAGAGGTGAGTGGCGCCCGGGATAATGACCAGTTCTTTGGGGCACATTAATCGTGCATATGCCGTTTCATTTAATAGGATAATAGATTCATCATTACCCCCTACGATGAGCAAGGTGGGCGCCTGAACGAGATGCAGGTATTCCATGGCAAGGTCAGGACGTCCGCCACGAGAAACCACGGCGGTAATTTCGTGTGGTTCCCGCGCCGCCGCCTGAAGTGCGGCAGCGGCACCCGTGCTTGCTCCGAAATAACCGATCTTCAGTCCCTGCGTTTCCGGCTGCTGGCGTAACCAGCGGGCATTGGCCAAAAGACGGCCGGCCATGAGGTCTATATCAAAGACATTTCTGCGATCAAAAGCCTCCTGCTCCTCCAGGAGGTCTACCAGCAATGTGGCAATGCCGACGTTTTGGAGTACCCGTGCTACAAAATTGTTGCGCGGGCTGAAACGACCGCTACCACTGCCATGGGCAAAGACAATTATCCCCCGTGCCTGAAAAGGTAAACCAAGAATGCCCTGAAGGTGGACTGAGTCTGCCGGGATCACAACTTCTTTTTCATTTTTTCCGGTCAATTTCGGTCGGATTATGGTATACTCCCGGTGCGGATGTGCCGCACAAAAAAAGAATAACGTAACAGTTTAGGTTTTTGAAAAATTCCAATAATAACGTGGTTGTATGCCACGGTAGTGGCAATTCATGAATTGCCACTACATACCGTCACAAAGCCTTTTCTCTTTTCTACGTTTTCAAAAAACTAAAGCGTTACAGAATAACAAATACTGGCGTTTGTCTTTGACAAATTCGAAATAAATTCAGCCGTTTATGGGCTTCCGGGATTTAGACTGTTCCCAGTTGCGGCGAAGGATTTCAACGGCCTCTTCATCGCTCACCTGGTCAAAATCGCGGTACCATGTGCCCACAGAAAAGAAGGACACAGGCGTGCAGAGAAATATCGTTTCATCCGCAAAAATATTCAGCATATCCACGCTGTCCCGCGCTGCAACCGGCGCGGCAGCAACGAGCCGTGCAGGGTTACGCCGTCGCAGACCTTCCAGCGCAGCACGAAAGGTATACCCGGTTGCAATGCCATCGTCGATCACGATGACCGTTTTACCAGTAACTTCCGGCGCTGGCCTGTCACCACGATAAATGCGCAATCGGCGATCAATCTCCTCCCGCTGACAGGTAATCTCACTGTCCAGATAATCTGCCGAAATGCCCAGGGCACGAACCAGATCTTCGTTGATGACGCTGATGTTGTCACCGTCCACCACTGCGCCGATACCCAATTCAGGTTGATAGGGGGCTCTGAGCTTGCGGACGATGACTACATCCAGGGGTGCAGAGAGCCTTTCAGCAACTTCATAGGCAACCACAACACCTCCGCGGGGTATGCCCAGCACCAGCAGAGACTGATTGGAATAACTTCGTTTCGTGAGAACTTCAGCTAACCGGCGGCCGGCATCGCGCCGATTTTCAAAAATCAGATACTTCATTGCACCCTCCGCTATGCTAAAACATACACCTTATTGCTTATATGTCAATTCAATTCTTTAAAAAAGGGAGTATTGTTTAACATCACAGTAAGCATTCCTGGCCAGTTGCTGCATTGCCTTATTTAATTTGATAAAATCGATTGGTTCGCGAATGTCGCTAATGACACCAGGTTTATAGCCACAGACCGTATCTTTGTCATCCCTTGATGAGGTAGAAATAATTACCAGAAGCCGCTTTGTCTGTGAAGTACTTCCAGACCATCAATTTTCGGCGACTTCAAATCGTAATTGTTCGCTGATATGAACCCACCCTTGCCACAACAACTTGACTTTCAAATAAAGACTCACTATTCACCTTGTTCAAGAAATTGCCCCCCTACGCCAATAATAGTTGGACACTTTCCCCTATCTATATAGTTTAGTGTAGGGTGGTACTGTCAAAATTTTTATGAAAGCAAGGGGGGCAAATAGGGAGAAGATCGTAGGTGGGAAGGAGAAGATATATGAAAAATAATAGTTCAATAAGTTTGAAAACAGATAATCTGTCTGTGGAAACGGAAGGAGGCCGTAAGGCAACTGGAGTTTCCACAGACAGCGCAACTCAAAGTAGTCATTTTCCTGATCCTAAGGTAACAGAGAAGGCTGTTTGCCGGAAATTCACCGCAACATACAAACTCTGCATCCTTCAAGAGGCGGAGGCATGTACTACACAGGGTCAGATTGGAGCGTTTTTACGGCGTGAAGGACTCTACTCCTCCAACCTCACCGCAAATGGGCGTCGTCAACAGAAGAAAGGAGCCCTGGAAGCGCTTTTCCCAAAGCATCGTGGCCTAAAAGCGAAAAATATCGATCCCTCCGACGGAACTCTTGAAACCGGAAGATGTCCACTATGGACGTACGGACCAAATTATGAAAGAACGGAGTCTGCTTTAAAAACTGCATTTGAAAATCACCCTAAACGATTCAAAGAAATTTCACCTAAACCTCCAAGTACGCCTGTGGCTGCCTGGATTAATCAACCAAAACAAATATCGACTCTTCATTTAGAGTCTAAATTATTTAAAAAAGTGTCTAATTCCCATTAAGAAATGCCATTACATTACCAACAGGTACTGTCTTGCGCGTGGTACGACACCACCGCAAATATCGGCGTGTGAAGCGAAAAAACCAGCTTGGCGAGACCCTTCGCCTTCGGCTCAGGGTGACATTTTCATCAATCCGCCGTGAGACAGAGGTTGATGGATGTTTCATTTTATCTAAGCGGTTTCAGGGTGGCACGGACAAACAGAGTTTACCCGTGCCATCAAAGGCTGTTTAATCTTGCAGATTGAACCACTGAATATATATTTCCTTAACTCAATGCTGTTGCTTTACAAAGGAGGGGAAAAAGAGGCGGTTGTAACTTGTCCGAGCATCAGCTATTCCTTCAGATGCAAGGCCTTTTCCAGGGCGAAAAGTCGTGCCTCAATCCTGCTCGTCCGTTTTGAGAGGTCGTTGTACACAAAATATCCCAGAATAAGCAAGAGTGCGGTATACGCAATGATGATATAGGTAGAAATGTGGTCCGCAGAAGCGGGAGTGGACACACGATTTATTTCAGAGACATTCCTCTTTACAGGTTGTACCGTTACGGATGCAGGAAATGATGGTTCCGGGTACGATTTGGACTCCTGAAAGGCACCTTCGTTCCGCTGCACTGACCTTATCTTTTCTGTAGATGGCTTTTCGTATAAACGTCCGATTACAACCCTCGGCTTGGGCGCTGTGGTATTCTCCGTTACGTTATCAGCCTTCACACTACCAACTTTATCGAGAGGTTGCGGTACCTTTGAAACATCAAAATTCTTATCATTATTTTTATTTGTAGAAACAGATATCTGTTTCTGAAATACCTGCTGTGAACCTGTTTGTTGACCACTTTTCACGGTATCCTGGATGGTCGTATCCCCATCCACCGCTGGAAAAGATTTTTTATTTTCTTTAGTGGCCTTCATCCAACCCAATGGATCATGTCCGAGAACACTATCCTTTCCCATTATTCTCTCCCAAATAAATGTATAAACAAAAATGTAACAGGGTACTATTTCCTGTTGTTTTCTTGCAGCAATACCTCCTTTGCAAGCGCCATATAATCCTCAGAACCATGTGAATCCGGTGCATAAGAGATGATCGGTTTGCCGTGGCTGGGCGATTCTGAAAGTTTTACATTCTTTCTGATAATCGTATTAAAAGCTTTGTCTCCAAG
This sequence comes from Candidatus Brocadia sp., assembly GCA_040048245.1. Taxonomy (GTDB): domain Bacteria; phylum Planctomycetota; class Brocadiia; order Brocadiales; family Brocadiaceae; genus Brocadia. The sequence continues at coordinate 5,476 of JABRVT010000041.1, read as the reverse complement.
CGGGGGATATTCCTTGACCTTTCCAATAACCTCGTTACAAAGACGGGTACGGCTGGTGTACATACAAAAAATGATCCCCGTGATTTCCAAATCGTGATTTAACCTTTTCCGGACGACTTCGTACGTATCCAATAATTTACTTACCCCCTGCAGTGCAAAAAACTCAGTCTGTAAGGGAATAAATAACTCATGTACAAAGGTCAGGACATTGAGAGTCAGCAGACCAAGGGAAGGGGGACAATCAACGAGGACATAATCATACTTGCTGAGCACATCCCCTAAATATTCCTTCAGTACCGTTTCTCTCCCTACCACACCTACCAGCTCAATCTCTGCCCCGGAAAGTTCTATATTGGCTGGAATAATATCCAGACCATGCACACCGGTGCTCACAATTACTTCCTCTGGTTTGCACTCCCCCATAAGGAGATTGTACACGGAATACTTTAAATTGTGAATATCTACTCCGAGGTGAACACTCAGGTTAGCTTGCGGATCCATATCAATGACCAACACCTTTTTTCCCAGCATTGCAAGACATGCGCCCAAGTTTGCGGTTGTAGTAGTTTTCCCTACGCCCCCCTTCTGGTTGAGTAATGCAATACTTCTCATTCCGCACATCCTCCTTTTTAAAGGCAGGTCTTGTAATCGGCACAAATATTAGAAATATTATTATGTCACACTGGTGTCCAATAAGGCCTCTTATCACTTCATTATAACCAATAACTTAAAATCGAGGTCTTAACTTACACTGGCCCGCTGGAAACCTTATAAAATATGGATTTATAGGTTTCTTGAAAATTTAATCTGGACAAGAGTGATTATGTCATGAACAAGAATTTATGTCCTGTAAAAATATTCTGGCAAATTGCCAGAAAGTTTAGCATTTATCATAGAAATTGCAAGCTATAAATGAATCAAAATTGCCCACTTACTTATTTTTGTGGCTCCTGAAAATCTCCTCGATATCGTGGTATTTTTTAAACATTGACGCTTCACTCTGTTTTAAACTATGGATGCGGCCAAGAATCTTTGACATCAGTTCCGTTGTTAAAACTACCTGCTCCCGCGCAATCTTCAAAATTGGTCTCGGTATAGGAGGTGTCTTTTTCACGGCATCCCATAAGATACGGGCGTCGATATTAAACCGTGAGGCAATATCATATACACAGAACTTTGAACGAAACGGATTGGAAATCGTCACGCAATGTGCGCCAACAACCGTATTTTCGTAAATGCATATCGGTATTGAAAGCAATGTTAAGCCGCCGGGACATTCCTCCTCGAAGGGTCTTTTGCAATGAATAGCACTTTTCGCCAGTTCCCTGCTATAGGAAAGACACAAATCCTTTCGTTCGCTGACAAACCGAACTGTCTTGCAATACGCAGAAGCATTGATTTCACTAATCACTTCGCCGTCTATATCATACACAATGTCGTTGGTATTCAGGATACTCATTAAGTAGATTTGAGTTGCGGAAATAATTTCCTTCTCAAAATTAATCTTTAATAGCCTAACCGGTTCCATATGTGCTTTTTCAACAAATATTCTAGAATGACAGCACCCTGCCAAAAGGACAAAGTGGATTTTTAGCATTATATATACACAAATCAAACAGGGTTTTCAACAAAACTCGCAAGATTTTTCAAAATTCTCAAAGAATACAATGAAAAATTGTATCCCTCACTCCTTGACTCATTGGTATAATAGCCTTATAATTTTGTTATTGAGGAATTTATCCGCTATCACAACCGTCCCTGTTGCGCAAAAAGTTGCCGTAAGGCGTGATTAAATGTTTAGACTTTCAAACCAACCATATAGTGGCAATTCATGAATTGCCACTACACAACTAAATTCGCAGAAGGCTTAATTTAAGGTGTTTTATGATTACCAGAAGGTCGTTGTTAAAGGCAGGGGTATTTGGAGTGTGTGGTCTCTGTCTTGGAGACAGGCTGACCGCATGGGCTGAGGACGTCTATAATCCTGAGACGCTTAAGGGTATTAATCAGGGATTTCCAGTAAAGGAGGCCATGTATTACCGGAAACTGGATGATGCCAGGGTAGAATGTGAACTCTGTCCCAGAAAATGCACCATTGCGGATATGGAACGCGGTTACTGCGGCGTGAGGGAGAATCGTGACGGCACTTATTATACGCTGGTGCATTCCCGTGTCTGTGCCCTGAATGTGGATCCTATTGAGAAAAAACCACTGTTTCACTATTTGCCAGGCACAAAGGCTTATTCTCTGGCAACAGCAGGATGTAACGTTGAGTGTAAATTTTGTCAGAACTGGCAAATCTCTCAATACCGACCTGAACAAATAGAAAGCATCAAACTGACACCTGAGGATGTTGTAAGAGATGCTATAATGAGCGACAGCAAAACGATCGCCTTCACATATTCAGAACCGGTGGTTTTTTATGAATACATGTATGACACAGCCCGGTCAGGCAAGGAGCAGGGTATAAAGAGCGTTATGATATCCAACGGGTATATTCAGGAAAAACCTTTAACCGATCTGTGTCAGTACCTGAACGCTGTGAAGATCGATCTGAAAGGTTTTACAGAGAAATTTTACCAGGATATCTGCACAGGTGAATTGAAACCAGTCTTAAACACCTTGCAAACCTTAAAAAAGACAGGGATATGGTTTGAGATTGTGATGCTGGTGATACCGACACTCAACGATGGCGAAAGGGAAATCAGGGAGATGTGCCTCTGGATTAAGGAAAATCTGGGGGTGGAGGTTCCTGTCCATTTTACCCGTTTCCATCCCACGTATAAGATTAAAAACCTGCCCCCGACATCCGTAAAAACCCTGGAAATGGCAAGAAAAATCGCCCTTGATACAGGTCTTCAATTTCCATACGTGGGCAATGTGCCCGGACACGCAGGTGAAAGTACTTATTGCCCGCATTGCCGGCGTATCATAATCAGACGGGCAGGCTTCTCTATACTAGAAAACCATCTGAAGGATGATAAGTGCAGTGGCTGTAACAGACCAATACCCGGTATATGGGCCTGAAGCGCCAACAGTAGTTAGCTCCTCCAATAATATTTTTATGCCAAAACATATTTTGGGGTTTTATTTCTTAATACTCGCCTCTTCTATGATTACATCATATTTGTAACCACTCCCAAAGTCCTTGTCCTTGTACAAAGTCCCGTTTACGGTAACAATTTCTCCAACTGCAGGCAGATCTTTTGTTGTTACAACAAGGTCATTGCTGCCATCGTCTTGCTTTCCGCTTCCATCCTGGATGTGTAGCCAGTTCTTTCCCATTATGCCGGATGAAACCTTAACAACCTTACCCCTGATAGTAACGGTTTTTTTATCAAGTGTGGCTGTTTTTTCATAAAGCTCGGCCACCGTGTAAGCGTCCTGACCGGAAGCCTTCTCAACCTGTATTTTCTCACCATGTGAGGCCACTATATCTTTGCTGACAGCTTTGCCATGAAAACTTTTTGTTTCAATTGTACTATCCGCAGTGGCAAGTCCGCTTGAGAAAACAATCTTATCAAATGTCCGGTTCAGTGTCTTGCTTGAGAAATTGGTCATTTCATGGCCAGGCTGAAGAGCAATCTCCTGTCCCACAGTCACTTTCATTTCAGGTACAGCCGCCCATGTCTTTTTACCATCATTTTCAATACAGACATAGGTATAACCACCGCTATTCATCGTTTCCACGATCTTGCCGGAAAGAGAAAACGCTTCCTGAGGATAAGACACATCTTGCTTTTCTTTCATGTATACATGTTCAGGCGGTGTTTTGTATAACTTCTTGGAAGTAGCGTAAACGCCCTGTGCAGAAATTACGGCCGTCAAAGTTACGACAAGGGTTAACATTGAAAATCTTTTCATTTCTTAACTCCTTTACATGGTCAAATTAATGTATCCGCGCCAAAATTTTTCTATTGATTAAAGCATACCGCTTTTATCTTAAAAAACAAGTATTTTGTCTGGCACGACTTTGCTAATGTAAAGTCATGCTAAAGGTGGCGGGATTAACAGCCAGGGATTTCATTAAGACCAGGATGAAACTTTGAAAGAGGAAGTAAGTATTCGCTCTGTTATGATGGATAAGAGTGTGCAGATTCCAAGAGTGGGAAAAAGATGGTTCAATTGTTATCGGAAAGTATGCAGTTGTTCAGTGGAAAAATTTGGTAACAATTTGTTAATATAGCCAGTGAGATGGCAAATTAAGTAGCGCGAGTTAATCCACCGATTCAATTATATCCTTACTCCAACCTTTTTAAATTCCTTTTCGCTGTAAAGAACTACGTAGTCATTTAACCCGGTCTTTTCCTTAATCGCCTGGATTACCGCTTCGCATTCGGCATCGGTATATCCGTGAATCATGGTAAAGACGTTATATTCCCAATCAGGATAAACGGGACGTTCGTAACAGTGGGTTACCTCTTCAAAACCAGCCATGATCTTGCCTACTTCATCAACCCGTTCCTCTGGCACCTTCCACACACACATGGCATTGGCATTGATGCCGATCTTGCGGTGGGCAATAGAGGCGGCAAGTCGCCTGACCTTTCCTGCCTCCAAGAGTTTCTTGAGGCTCTGTATTACTTCGTCTTCTGACATTCCCAATGCCTGCCCAATGTCTTTATACGGAGTTTTTGTGAGAGGCAGTCCTTCCTGAATGTATTTAATGAGTTTTACGTCTGCGTCTTCTTTTTTCATTGTCGTAACTTAGTAAATTTTAAAGCGAACGCCGATCTTGAATTTCTTTACAGTGGGTAAACTTCGTACAGTCAGTCCCGTCCGGTCCTCGATCTCTTTCAATCTGCTGTGGAGTTCTTCATCATCTCTGGCCGACATGGTAAACCACATATTGTAAGGGATATCTTTGTTTTTGCCTTTCCGCAGGTAATTGTGGGAAACACCACTATATTCGTTGATGATTGCACTTACCTCATCGATGCGGTCTTCCGGAACCTTTATGGCAGCAAGGGTTGCCTCCCTGCCCATAGCCTGGGTATTTATGATGGGTGCAAGTCTCCTTACATATCCCTTCTCAATCATAAACCTGATGCGTTCAATAATAGTGCCTTCGTCTATATCAAGCTCTTTGCTTAACTCCAGGAATGGCCTTGATACAAGGGGCAGATTGGATTGTAAACGGTGCAGTATCTTTCTATCGGTATCACTAAGTATCATATTCTTTTTTTAATTTCCTCAATTCCGTGTTGTTCTATCAGTGTCCTGAAGCGATGTTCGGTTTTACTTGAAAGTATCATATCGACGCAGACGTCTAATGCCTTCAGCGAAGTAGGTTCATCTGCCCTGGGTAACAGGTCTAAGGCAAACCTGGGATGACGTCCGACCTTCCCGCCAATCATTACCCGGTATTTTTTCCCAGAGGCCTTTATTGAACCAACCGGACACACCCTGGCACATATCCCGCAGTGCACACATTTTTCCTTGTTAATCGATACGCGCCCATCCTTCACAGTAACGG
>JABRVT010000040.1:0-2944 GCA_040048245.1 Candidatus Brocadia sp. | reverse complement strand
TCAAATCTCTTTCTCGTTTTTCAGACCACTCCTTATCATCCCACTCTATCTTACCAAAAATGCATCTTAACTACTGGTCTGAAAATGCCAGTCCATTATAAAACATCCTCAAATATTTCTGGATTTTTATTTTTCTGCAGCTTTTCAAAAGGTTTTTAATGTTAGCATACCTAGGTTGAAATGACAAAGATAAAAACGGTATTTTAAGGCACTGAACAGGCGATTTGCCTTGACAAAAAATTACACCCTCTCTAGAATTACTCACCAGAAATAGAAGTCTTCAACCCCGCCTGGAATGACGCTATACTGAACAAAATTGAAGGGTGGTTGAATCTCAACGATGAATCTTCTGAATGTCCAATTTCAAACTATCTGTGTCATCCACTACAGTGGCATAAGCAAATGGATTCAAGCAAGAGTATTGTAGGCAAAATTTCTATCCGGGAAGTTAAGGGTGCTTGTACCCCTTTAGAAGCATTTTGCCGGTTTGCTTCCCATGCAAACATATTTTTTCTTGACAGTGCCCTACCGGTAAAGGGGATTTCAAGGTATTCCTTTTTGGGTTTTAATCCCTTTTTAGTAATGAAGACAAAACAACGGAAGATCACCCTGACCGATAGCAATGGTACCCTTGAAATTGAAGGGAACCCCTTTGAACACCTGCGTGGGTTACTCAATCAGTTTTCTGTAAAAGATACGACTGAGTCCATTCCGTTTCAATGCGGCATAGTGGGATACTTTGGTTATGACCTGTGTCATTTCATCGAAAGATTACCCAGCAAGGCCGTGGATGATATTGGCCTGCCAGATATGTATATGGGGTTTTATGATACTATTGTATCGTATGATAATTTCCACAATAAGTGCTATGTAATCGGAGTGGATTTCGGATTCGATGATACACTAAAGGACAGAATGGAACACGTGGTTGATGTATTGTGCATAAAATCCGATATGGGTTACGAGTCCACGGACAGCAACCCCAATGCTGGGATACCTGAGCTCACGCTGAAATTTAATTTCACCAAAGAACTCTATATCGGTGCAATCAAACGCATCAAAGACTATATTACGGCAGGAGATGTTTATCAGGTAAATCTCTCCCAACGACTAGAAACGCATGTCGATATTCCTCCGCATGAACTCTATAAAAATTTGCGTTCGGTAAATCCTGCTCCGTTTTCGTGTTATTTAGCCTTTGATGATGTTGCCATCATCAGTTCATCACCGGAACGATTCCTTCATGTTAATGCAAGACATGTCCAAACCCGTCCTATCAAGGGCACACGACCGCGGGGTAAGGATGCAAAGACAGATGAGATTATGAAACAGGCACTGCTCTCGAGTCCGAAGGACGATGCAGAGCTTACCATGATTATTGACCTCGAACGTAACGACCTCGGGCGCGTGTGCGATTACGGTTCTGTCAGGGTAATGGAAAGAAAGGTTCTTGAAACCTATCCCACTGTGCATCACCTGGTTTCTACCATTGAGGGTGACCTGTACGAACGATATGATTTTATAGACCTCCTTAAGGCCACGTTTCCCGGTGGTTCCATCACAGGAGCTCCAAAGATCCGTGCCATGCAGATTATTGATGAATTGGAACCTACTCAGCGAAGTGTTTATACGGGAGCCATCGGTTATATCGGATTTAAGGGAGATGCAGACCTGAATATCGCTATACGAACTTTCATCATGAAGGGCAGGAAGGTATATTTTCAGGTTGGCAGCGGTATTGTTGCGGATTCAAATGAAGAAGAGGAATACGAAGAGACTTTGCACAAGGCCAGGGCCCTTATCGAGTCATTAAAAACATGTCCAGTGTCATCTTCTTAAATGATAAGATTGTAGAAGAGGCGGAGGGACGTGTAAGTACACTGGACCGAGGCTTTCTCTATGGTGACGGGCTCTTTGAAACCCTCAGGGCTTATGATAAAAAACCTTTCCGTCTGGAAGATCATATTACGCGTCTCTTGAATTCTGCTCAGCATTTCGAAATCCCTTTTCGTTATACACTCCAGCAAATACGGCATGTCATTGAACAACTCCTTTCAAGAAATAATTTGCCGGACGCTTATATACGAATGATGTTGTCTCGTGGATCTGGAACCAGCGGGCTAATTCCCACAGGCGTATGCAGTCCCACCTTTGTAATCCATACAAAGCCCCTTGTTACCTATCCAGCACCATTATATAAAACAGGTATGTCCCTTATTACCACCTCTATCCGGAGGAGTACTACGTGTCCCATCTCATCCCACAAGACAATCAACTATCTGACTAATTACCTTGTTAAAAAAGAGGCGGTTGAGAAGGGAGTTCACGATGCGCTTATTCTGAACACGGAGGGTTATGTTGCTGAATGTGCCGTAAGCAATATCTTTATTGTTGAGCGAGGTACCGCTATCACCCCTTCGTTACAGGCCAATATCCTGCCGGGCATTACGCGCAACATCATCCTGAAGTTGTGTAAGGGAAATGGTATTTATGTCTCAGAGGAGCTTTTTAGTCTGGAAAGGGTTTTTGCGGCCGATGAAGTCTTTCTCACTAACTCCCTTATGGAAGTCATGCCCGTCTCCAAGATTGACGGACGTCCTGTAGGAAGGCACATTCCTGGCACCATCACACGCTTTTTACACGACAAGTACAAGGCGTTAACCTATTAAGGTCATTGTCTGATTTGGCTGAATTATGGAATATTATAATCACCCCGTTCCCCTTCTTTACAAGGAGAAGATAGAATGGAGGTACTCCACCACAGGAACGTGGATATTGCATTGATCAGTTAAATGAACAGAGAAATATCATCACCGATTTAGTAACTATTCAGCGTATTTTCGTTCGCAAACGTTATGAGCGAACAAAATCAGGCAATTCGCCGTGAAATAGCGTCTTTAACGCCCGGCTCAAATTTACCCCTTGTTTTCGACAGGTTGAGAGG
>JABRVT010000039.1:0-11102 GCA_040048245.1 Candidatus Brocadia sp. | reverse complement strand
CCCCTCTACAGGCCATATATACCACAAACTAATCCAAATGCCTCTTTGCCCCTAATCTCCTGTCAAGCATATTCTAAAATATTTTCGCTGAATAGTTACAGGAAACCTCAGTAATGGTTTATTAATTCTAATTACACGAATGCTTGCTTTTGTTAGGATTTTTACATGAAAATTTATGAAAATGTACATTACCCATTGTTCTTAGGTAATTCGTAAATCAGTGGAATTTCGCCACAATCGGGAAATTTGTGACATTTGACACATTCTGACCATATTTTGTGTGGAAGTGTTTCCTTCTCTACCCTGCGGAATCCGCATTTCTCAAAGAACTCAGGCACATAAGTAAGGACAAACATCTTTGCAATACGTAACTTGCGCGCCTCCCGTTTGCAGACCATTACCAATTTTTTGCCAATGCCCTCACGCTGACAGGATTCCAGCACAGCGACCGACTTTATTTCCGCAAGATCTTTCCAGAAAATATGCAGGGCTGCACAACCAATCACTTGATCGTCCCGAACAAATACGAAAAAATCTCTGATATTCTCATACAATTCACTCAGCGACCGGGGCAACATCACATTTTTTGCCGCAAAGTCGTTAATAAGTTTATAGATTTTTTCTACATCATCTATCGTTGCTTTTCGTAACATTTGTTAAAATCCACAAAAGTTCATAGGTCACCGCAAAGACGCAAAGAACGCAAAGTTTTAATATCTCAATTAACCAAGCACATTATACTTTCTTACTCTGAAATCTACTCCTAACTCACGGGCTATTTTTTTACATTTTTCTACATCCACGCCTGGAATTTCCACGATAGAAACCTGGACATTGGGTATCACCTGTTTTGCGTCCTTAATAAACTGAATGAGGGCAGGATATGTTTTTTTCCCAAAAACAGGTTTACAAATCTCTTCGTACTTTTCTGCTGTATCGGCATTCAGGCTGATGCAAATGGTATCGATAAGACCTTTTAACTCATATACAATAGGCCTTCCGTTGATCAGGTCACCATGACCATTCGTATCCAGCCGAATACGCTTTCCCTTCGATTTCAGGAATCGTGCAACGGCTATTAACACATCCAGCCGTTCCGTAGGTTCACCATAACCACAAAAGACGATCTCGTCATAGACGCCAGGATCTCCAATGGCGTGTATTACCTCCTCTGCGGTCGGTTCTCTTTTTAACCCCAGGTGGTGTCCCTTAACAACTGGGTAACTTTCCCTCATACAAAAGATGCATACATTTGAACATCGGTTGGTAAGATTGACATACAATGAATTTCGTATAGCATAGGCAATCTTCCCTTCCTGTTCAGTCTCACCAATTCCAAAGAGTTTATATGCATTGAAGGTGGTAATCCGTCTAATATCCTGTGGAGACAGTCCGTAGATATCAGCCAGTACAGGAATAATAAAAGATAGATAGGATGGCTCGTTGCGTTCTCCCCTTTTGGGTTGAGGCGACAAAAAAGGGCAATCCGTTTCTAAAAGGAGCCTTTCTACCGGAACTGATTTAGCGACTTCTCTCAAGGTATTCGCATTAGAAAAGGTAATCGGGCCTGCAAAAGATATATATAATCCCAACTCTATACATTTCTCTGCTATTTCCTTTGTTCCACTGAAACAGTGAACAACTCCCTTCAGCCCATCATTTTTATGATTCTGTAATATTGCTAGGCAATCATTACTGGCTTCACGGCAGTGGATAATAATCGGCAGGTTGTGGGCTTCAGCCAGAACCAGGTGTTTATGAAAGATACGCTGCTGATCATCGTGCAGACTGCGATTCCTGTAATAATCAAGCCCTGTTTCCCCTATTGCGACCACCTTCGGCTCTTCAACTAAAGACTCAATGGCCTGCCAATCTTGGTCAGAAACCTTTGATGCCTCATGGGGATGTATCCCTATGCTGGCATAGATATTGTCAAACCGGTTAGCTAACGTAACACTTTTCTTGCTTGACGCAAGACTTGTGCCTACATTAATGATACAACCAACATCGGCTGCCTTTGCGCGAGACAAAACAGATTCCAAGTCTGATTTATACTCAGGAAAATCGAGATGGGCATGTGTATCGACAATCATACTCTGACTTTATGCCTTTGAGCGAATCGGGTCATTCCTAGTAAAGGCATTTTTAAAAAGCGTTATTGACGGATGTTTTTCGTTTGGCGGGTAAAAAATGGAAACGACGTCGAAACGCAAGTTTATACCTTCTATCTTCTTTTCTGCAATATACTGTTGGGCACCTTTGATGATCTGCTTCTTTTTGGCATCTGTTACTGATAGTTCCGGAGGGCCATATTTGTCAGAATAGCGTGTCTTCACTTCTACAAATGCAATGGTTCCACGATCATAACAAACAACATCTATTTCCCCGTTTCTGTACCTGTAGTTTCGCTGCAGTATTTTATATCCCCTTTTCTTCAGAAATTTTACAGCAAGTTGCTCCCCTTTGGCTCCCACAGCCATTTTGCGGGGAAATTCTTCTGCTTTGCGTAAAAACAAACGCAATACCAGAGTAATATATTTGGCATAAAATAACCGCAATAGTCGTTATTCCAAAAACTGCTTTTTTACAAAAGGATACGGCAAAGTTATGCTATTTCTCTTCTACCTGAAGTTTTGTGCTTTGTGCAGCGTCACCTTTCAGTGTTGCGGTTTCAAATTTTTCCTGCAATCTTATTCTCTTGCTTGTCCTTTCGCGCATGTAATAAAGTTTTGCACGTCTTACTTTGCCTGATTTTATAACCTTAATATCAACGAGCTTTGGTGAATGAACAGGAAATACCCGCTCAACACCTTCTCCCTGAACAATTCGCCTTACGGTAAAAGTCTCTTTGAATCCCCCACCATTCTTCGCAATTACTACGCCGCTAAAAACCTGCACACGCTCCTTATCACCCTCAATAATCTTTACTGATACATCCACCTGATCCCCCACAGAAAACTGGGGTATTGTTTTTTTCATTTGTTCTTTTTCAACAGCATCAATAATATTCATGGTTATCGTCTCCTGTATTGCCTAATACTATTTCTGACGCGGCGTAACCGCAACCAACCTAAAGGTTAATCTCCATATTCTTTAAAAGATCCGGTCTTCTTTCCATGGTCATTTTCACTGCATGACACCTCTGCCATTCTTTTATTTTCTGATGATTCCCGGACCTCAACACGTCTGGTACTTTCATTCCCCTGTATTCTGCTGGCCTAGTATATTGCGGATATTCCAGCAAGACCCCACTAAAAGACTCTCTAGTTGCGGAATCCAGACCACCCAATACCCCCGGAACCAGGCGAACCACGGCATCTATAACCACCATTGCAGGTATCTCACCACCGGAAAGTATATAATCACCTATGGAAAGCTCAGTCACATCCAACCCCAGCCGTACCCTCTCGTCAAATCCTTCATAATGACAACATATCAGCATCAGATAAGGTTCTTTTGCCAGTTCTCTGGCAAAAGGTTGTGAAAATAAACGCCCCTGAGGTGTTAATAATATCTTTTTAGGACGAATATCTGTTTGCTGTTCAATAGCCTCTACCGTATTAAAAATAGGCTCGGGTTTCATCACCATGCCCGGCCCTCCACCGTAAGGCCGGTCATCTACACATCGCCTGTTTTCAGCATATTCCCGGATATTGAACAGGTTATATTGAACAAGCCCTTTCTTCCTGGCAATCTTCAAAATGCTATGCCCCAGCACATTTTCAAACATCTCCGGGAATAATGTTAAAATATCGATACGCATATCTTACTTTTTGAACGCAATCTTAAACTTCTTTAGTATGGCAGCGACTGACTCCGTTGGCTTTGCACCCACACTCAACCAATACTCAACCCGGTCTTTTTTCAGAGTAACCTGCTTCTCATTATTTGATTCCAGAGGGTCATACGTTCCCAGATTTTCAATCACCTTTCCGTCCCGTTCTTCATGGGCATCAAATGCCCCGATCCTATAATACGGTCTATTCTTACGACCCATCCTCATCATCCTAATCCTTACAGCCATTTTTTTCTCCTAACAAATCAAATTATTCCCTTTAAGTCCCACTTAATAAAGTGGGGATTCAGGGGGTTGTGTTTATTTTGGGCTATTTTACAATCCCCTAGCCCCCTTTCTAAGGGGATTTTCACGATTCATACCCACAACCCGCATGAACAAAATGAAAATTCCTCTACGTTACATTATCGCATCATCCCTTTACCAAAGGGCAAACTGCTGGATAACTGTTTCATTTTCTTCAGACTTTTTTCATTTCCCTTAAAATGTTTCATCAATTTCTTCATTGACTTAAATTGCTTTAATAATTGATTCACGTCCTGAATGGTTGTCCCGCTTCCGGTGGCTATCCGTTGTCTCCGGCTCCCATTAATAATATCCGGTATCGCCCTTTCCTGAATTGTCATAGATCTGATTATTGCTTCTACCCTCTGTAACTGTTTTTCATCCACGTTCAGGCCATCCACCTTATTCCCCATACCAGGAATCATCCCCAGAACTTCCTTTATCGGCCCCATCCTTTTAATCTGCTGGAGTTGCATAAGAAAATCGTCCAGACTGAGCGTATCGTCTTGTATTTTTCTGCTCAGTTTCTGGGCTTCTTCCATATCAATCGCTTGCTGGGCCCGTTCTACAAGGGATACAACGTCTCCCATCCCAAGGATCCTTGAGGCCATACGATCCGGGTGAAATTCTTCCAGGCGATCTAATTTCTCACCGATACCCACAAATTTAATCGGCTTCCCGGTAACCGCCCGTATAGAGAGGGCAGCCCCACCTCTTGTATCACCATCGAGCTTGGTTAAAATCACGCCATCAAATCCTAACTGAGTATTGAACTCCTTTGCGCTGTTAACGGCATCCTGACCCGTCATCGAATCACAAACAAAATAAATCTGATCCGGCTGGAGTTTTTCTTTGATCTCCCTTAATTCCAGCATCAATTCATCATCGATATGCAACCTTCCCGCAGTATCAAGGATAATAACATCATTGGTATTTTCCCTGGCATGCTTAACGGCATTCCTGCATATCTTTACCGGCTGGGAATTCGCTTCGAAGTATACAGGTACATTGAGTTGCTGACCCAACACCTTCAACTGCTCAATCGCAGCGGGTCGCTGGACATCCGCGGCCACGAGTAAGGGTTTTCTCCCTTTCGAAAGTATCGTTTTAGCAAGCTTTCCTGCCGTAGTGGTCTTTCCGCTACCCTGCAACCCCACCAGCATGATTAACGTCGGTTCACCATCCTTAAAAGGAATCGATGTATCAGACTCCCCCATCAGTTTAATCAACTCGTCGTGAACAATCTTGATAACCTGCTGGCCAGGGGCAATACTTCTGATTACTTCTTCACCAACGGCACGCTCGGTAACGTGCAGGATAAAATCCTTAACAACTTTATAATTGACATCAGCCTCAAGGAGTGCCAGACGTACTTCATGCAGTCCATCCTTGATGTTTGCCTCCGTAAGACGCCCCTTCCCGCGGAGTTTACTGAAAACACCTTCCAAACTACTTGTAATTGATTCAAACATAACCTCTTAACCTGATATCAAAAAAAACACGCTAACCGGGTATGTAGATTAAGTTTCAAAAATACCTGCTGAGTTTTTCAGACATAAACTTAAAATTTTTATTATATTCAATTATTACAAATATTCAAATAAATTTTTCGAAACTACCGAGAAAAATTCTATTGCAGAATACCCGCAGGTCTGTTAAAATTTCGGTAATTTGTTGGATAATTTTTGCATTATTTTTATGCGTTCACGGATAGAACGCATTGTTTATTTTTAGGGGGAAACAATGAAGGAAGGAATTCATCCAGAATACGTGGAAACCATTGTAACATGTGGGTGTGGGGAAACTTTTAAGACAAGGTCAACAAAGCCAAAAATCGCCGTAGAAATCTGTTCGAGGTGTCATCCATTTTATACTGGCAAACAGAAGTTTGTCGATAGTGCAGGCCAGATAGAAAAGTTTCAAAAGAGGTTTCAAAAGAGTCAAAAGGCTGAAGAAGTCGTAAAACAAAAATGAATGATAAATTGTTGAAAAAATTAGAAAAAATATACGAAAGATATAATGAGCTGGAAAAGATGCTCTCCGACCCTGAGGTAATTGCAGATTCAAATCGTTATACAGCATGTATAAAGGAACACGGAAGTCTTTCCAAGATGGTAAACAAATACATACAACTGGCAGAAACCATTGCCAGAAAAAAGGAAACTGAGGGGCTTTTAGCCCAGGAGGGCGAAGATAAAGAATTAGCAAAAATGGCTAAGGACGAATTAGGGTTCCTGGAAAAACAGGAAGAAGCTTTATTTGATGAAATCAAGGGGTTGTTTATTACCGAGGGTAAAATTTCCGGCAAAAACGTAATTGCCGAAATACGTGCCGGCACAGGAGGCGAGGAGGCTGCTATCTTTGCAGCCGATCTGTTCCGCATGTACACAAAATATGCAGAAAATCAGGGATGGAAGGTTGAGCTTTTTGACAGCAGTGAAACAGACTTGGGGGGATTCAGAGAAGTTACCTTTTCCATCGAAGGAAACAACGTGTACCAAAAGCTGCGCTTCGAAAGCGGAACCCATCGTGTTCAAAGGGTACCACGGACAGAAGCCAGCGGCAGGGTTCACACATCAACGGCCACTGTTGCTATTCTTCCGGAGATTGAGGAGGTAGAAATTGACATCAACCCGAATGATATATTGGTGGATACGTTCCGTGCCTCTGGTCCTGGCGGGCAAAAGGTAAATAAAACAAGTTCCGCGGTCAGGATTACGCACGTCCCTACGGGATTGGTTGTAAAATGCCTTGACGAGAAATCCCAGCACAAGAACCGGGCAAAGGCCATGCGTATCTTAAGAAGCCGCTTATATGAATTAATCGAGGGGCAAAAGCGGAATGAACGTGACCAAATTCGCCGGGATCAGATAGGAACTGGGGACCGCAGTGAAAAAATACGCACCTATAACTATCCGCAAAACCGTGTTACCGATCACCGGATAAACTTCTCCGTACACAATCTGGAACAAGTCATGCTGGGATATCTCGACGAAATCATTGATGCTTTAATGACCTATTATAAAGAAGAGCAATTAAAGCAACTTGCAGCAAGCTTATAAAAGAGCCGTTCCTAAAGGCACCTTAATTTCTTAACAAAAATATTTTTACATTTTTGGCAAAAGCAATTTAGCACCGACCGTTGTGTAGGGGGCGGGGTTACCCAGCCCCCTACATTTCGCAGGACAGCGACATAAAGTCGCGTCACATGTTCCGACACGTTCGGGCTAGGCTTTTGGTTGCGTAAAAATGCGTAACCAGTATTTTATTCCATCAATAAAATATTGGTAGGAGCCAACTCCTGTGGCGACCGTATCTCCAAGGCTATCACCATCAGGAGACGACTCCTACTGTCTCGCCATAAACGATTTTTCCTCTTTAAATGAAAATAAACCAGACAAAGATGCCATCTGAAAAACATGAAACAAACACACCTCAAAAAGATTCAAAACAAAATGCAAATTACCAGTTATTAATTCAGGATTCCCAGGATAAAGACATTACCGGAGGGATTAAAAATGCACTTCCAAACACATATACCGTATCCTGTCTCATTCAGTGGGCAAGCAAGATATTACAAATACATGGCATCGATTCCCCGCGTCTGGATGCAGAGGTTATCTTATCACACCTCCTGGGTTGTAGACGCATCGACCTTTATGTAAATCCTGAAAAACCCGTAGAACATACTATGGTAATAAGTTACCAAAAAGCCATCCAGAGGCGCGCACAGCGGGTTCCATTACAATATATCACAAATCATGCAGAATTTATGTCCCTGGATTTTTATGTGGACGAACGGGTGTTAATCCCACGCCCTGAAACGGAGTTACTCGTGGAGGCCGTTATAAAAAGGTCGCAAATTCTGTCTCAAGAAAATGAAATCATCATTGTGGATATTGGGGTAGGAAGCGGCAATATTGCGATAGCGCTGGCAAAAAAGCTGGAGAAAGCCAAGATATTTGCAGTGGATATATCACCTGATGCCTTAGCCGTTGCCAGGATCAATGCCCAAAGGCACGAAGTACTCAATAAGATAACCTTTTTGTGTGGCGATATCTTTAAACCACTCGAAGGATACGGAATCGAATCAAAGGTACATTTCATTGTATCCAACCCACCTTATATATCGTACGCCGAATTCAATACCCTACAAAAGGAGGTAAGGTATTATGAACCGTATGCTGCGCTTGTCAGCGGTCAGGATGGTTTGCAAATGTTCAAACGTATTATCTCACAGGCATATGCATGGCTCAAGCCAGGGAGTTTTATCATTTTTGAGGTTGGTGAAAAACAGGCACAACAGGTAGCGCGATTGTTAGAGGATACAGGATGTTTTAAAAAGCTGGAATTTATGAAGGACTATCAGCATATATACCGCATCGTCATTGCACAAATGGAGGGAGATTGTGGATAAAATCGTCATTGAGGGAGGAAATCGTTTAGAGGGAAGTGTAAGAATCAATGGGGCCAAAAACGCTGCCTTACCTATTATGGCAGCCTGTTTACTGTTAAACGGCCCATCCCGGATAAAAGGGATACCAAACATTGTCGACATCCAGACACAATCGGAAATACTGAGGAATCTTGGTGGAGAAGTAAAAAAGCTTGAGGATGGGACCCTTGAAATAATGTTCAGGGACGGGGAAAATAACGATAAATTCACAGCGCCCTATGAACTTGTCAGGAAGATGAGGGCATCCATATGCGTTTTAGGCCCGTTATTGAGCAAGAGACGCAGGGCAAAAGTCTCCTATCCCGGAGGATGTGTTATCGGTCAACGACCCATTGATTTACATATAAAAGGGCTCACCGCGCTGGGCGCCCGGATAGAAACAACGGAAGGTTACGTGAACGCTTCTGCAGACAAGTTGACAGGAACAAATATTTCCTTTACCGGCAAAACTGTGCTTGGAACTTGTAATGTCATGACTGCTGCCGTATTGGCAGAGGGTATAACCACTATTGAGTATGCAGCATGTGAACCTGAGGTGCAGGACCTTGCAAATTTCCTGAACAAGGCAGGTGCGAAAATTACGGGAATCGGTGAAAGTAAACTGACGATTGAAGGCGTTCAGGAATTACATGGGGTTGATCACGAAATCATTCCCGATCGGATTGAGGCAGGAACATTTATGGTTGCCGGCGCTATTACGGGGGGCGACATAACACTGGAAAATGTGAGGGCAGACCATTTAAGCACGGTAATCGATAAATTACGAGAAATCGGCGTGGAAATAACCACTGATGGTGATACCATCCGGGTCAAAGGGAATACCCTCTATCATGCCGCTGACCTGACAACGTTACCATACCCAGGCATGCCTACTGACATGCAGGCCCAGTTTATGGCCTTACTGTGCATTGCGGAAGGAAAAAGTATCATCACAGAAAAGATATTCCCCGATAGATTTATCCATGCTGCAGAACTGAGACGGATGGGTGCCGATATCCGTGTAGACGGGCCAAGCGCAATCATAAGAGGAACACCTTTTCTCTCCGGTACCGAAGTAATGGTCTCTGATCTGCGCGCCGGCGCTGGCCTTGTACTCGCCGGTTTGGTGGCCAGAGGGACTACGCATGTCCATCGCGTTTATCATTTAGACCGTGGATACGAACGTCTCGAAGCACGTCTATCACTACTGGGAGCAGCTATAAGACGCATCAAAGATTAGATAATAATTTATCGGAGAAAACGCCTTTTTGGAATTTGCCCGGCTTTTTTGTTTGAAGAACAAATACTATTTTCCATATAATTATCTTGGATAATCGTTTTCAGGGGGGTATATCGCCGCAATAGCCAACCACCCATTTTGCATATAAATTCATTTTTATTCCAGGAAAGATGTCCTCTGTTTCAGATGAAAAGAAGCTATATCACCGCATAAAGGTCCTCTCGGATGCTTTCTTGCTGTCCTCAGGGTCTCTGGATTACAAATCACTGTTACGGGCTATAACAAGGCACTTTAAGGTATTTACTGAAGCAGATGCATCCATACTCATGTTAAATAATGACGAAAATCTCACGCCGGTTTGTTCACTGGGCATTCCTCTCCCTATGATTAAAGATGCATACCTGCCATGTTCTACGCGATTGAAAGACATCATAACCCGCCCTGTTATCGATGTACGATATACGTCTTTTATGAACACCCCCATTATTCATAACCGGAAACTCATCGGGCTATCAGCCGTTTTCAGCATTATACCTGAAAAATTTCGTGTTTTTGAATGTGACAAACACGAAGGCCTTCTCCTGACTATGCTGACCAGTTATATTGCCGTGAGTATTGAAAATGTAAACTTGGTTAACACCATCAGAACAATAGAACATTCCAAATCAGGATGGGAAAGTGTTTTCGATACCATTGATGATTTAATCAGCATACACGATGCAGATTTTACTATTCTTCGGGCGAACAAGGCGGTAGCAAAAAAATTCAATATGGATATTAAGTCAATTATTGGAAGAAAGTGTTATAAGATTTTTCACGGCACGGATGAACCATGGAAGAAATGTCCGCACCGTAAATCTATGGAAATCAAGACTCCATGTACAGAAGAGATCGAAGACCCCCATATGTGCGGCATCTTTCATGTTACTGCATTTCCATATTTTGATGCTGCGGGGAAGTTCATTGGTTCAATACACTTAACGAAGGATATAACCTGGCAAAAGAAGCAGTTGGGTCAAATAACTCAGTGAAACAAGGCCTAACCCTAACGAATTGAAAGAAACGACTTTTTTAGTAGCGTTGTCAGGTGGAGACCTGACAAAAGCCCTCCATTATTTATTATGTCATGTATCAAAACCGTAGTAGTAATAGGCGCGTCGAATACTGGTAACATTCAGCGCTCCACGCAACACTCCATTTGCTCACATTTACCCGCATGTTAACCGCACGCATAACTCGTTCTACCTGTCATCCTGCCACTCAAGCCTCTTTTCTATTGCCGTAAACATGTCAGGCTTAGCATTCTCAAGGTATGAAACGTATTGCGTATATCCCTTCAATAAACA
>JABRVT010000038.1:0-11506 GCA_040048245.1 Candidatus Brocadia sp. | reverse complement strand
CGTTAATCCCTTCACGTTCATCCCTGTCTTGATTTTATTTTTGTTCTCGAAATACCTTGAAATACCCTGGAGATTCTACCATTTCTGGCCTAATCCTGCAACAAGGCAAAGCCTTGTTGCAGGATTTAGATGATAAATTATGATGCGGTGCACGCTCCAGTTTCCGCGAACTCTTCCACCCGTAGGAATATCCATCACGTATAACTTGAGTATTGCTTTGGGGTCATGCTTTGAGTTGCCTACTTTCCGGAGACCACTCTGAATACCAGGGTTCTCCAAATCAATTGCCTCAACGAATGCATCATACTCTCTTACAGGGGCATCAGCATCAACGTAATCTTCCATTCTCTTGGGCAATAAGGTCATTTGATAACGATTACCATATCGATATGCCATTGCTATGCCTCCTTTTCTGAGGTATATCATATTAAATGGTTATTGAGTTCTCTCCGAAAAGTACAATATATTGCGATGGGACGTTAATATTTACCGTATAAAGCATCGCTATTTTGATTTTCGGATTAAACTCAATAAGCATTTTATATTACGTCTCTTTTCTCCTGCATTACGACACAGTTTCAAGGGAATGGAGGAAATGGGGTGGTTCATTTTTATTGTGGCTATGCAGTGCTATGAAATACAAAGAGGATATTTGAAATCAGATCCGTTGCTCAGCCTAGGTTTCGGGTAAAGCGTATATAAATCTATCTGCCTCATGAGCCATTTTACCCCTATACGATTTACTTTATACCCCTCCTTTCTTAACCATTCTGTCATCCGCCTTACTCCATAAAACGGATTCCTCATATACTGCTCGTCAATACGGTTCATCAACCTTTATTATACTGAAGGATGATTGCTGAATGACTTTCTTACTTAGTCAATAGCATGAGTCTCCTAAGTTCTGCAGCGGCCTCATCTTTCCTGCCCAATTTCTGATATAATTGTGCGAGGTTTTTGTGGATAATGGGATTGAAGGGATTGATGTGGTTGGCTTGTGATAAAATTTTAATGGCGTCGTCGTACTCGCCCTTCCTTTGGTAGAGTTCAGCCAGCGAAATATAGGTAGTGGTATATTCCGGATAATATTCAAGAGTAACCTTCAGGATTTCCTCTGCCTTTGCATACTGCGTATCCAGGATATAGGACATGGCTAATTTATTCTGAATTTGCGGGGAGATGTGGCCTGCCTTCCTGAAAGCCTTTTCATATTCTATAATAGCCGCATTATGGAGCCCTTCACGGCGCAGGAGATCACCCAGAACGGCATATTTTCTGGCATCTTTCACTTCTATTTCGGCAACACTTTCCAGATCATCTACGATTGTTGATGATTCTTTGAGTATTGTTGGAAGTATCTGAATGCCATGAATCCTTCGGAATTTCTTTTGCTTCAAGTCTTGCAGCCAATTTCTTTCAAACTCAGTGAACGAAATGCCTGTTGCAGAAGATACGGCATCTTCCGTGGATTTTCCATCCCTGATGCCATCCAGAATAGATACAAGTAAAGGATAACCGCCCCGGTTAAACAGGTAGTCGATGACGGTGAATACTTCCGCAAAGGCGAGGGCTGTATCCACCTTCTTCTTTAATTTTGCCAGTGAGGGATGCATTTGCTCAAAGGTAATAAAATAATCCTTTTCTATCGCCTCGGCCAGCAGACTTTCTAAAGAGACCGGAAGTTTTGGAAGTACGCTTTCGAGCCAGCGTTTTTCTTCATACTTGGCAATGCCCTCATGAAGCCAGATGGGTACACGGTTGTAAGTCTTTTTCATGATCACGTAGTGAACATACTCATGAGTCAGGGTATCAAGCCATTGATACCCCCTCGGCAGGAGGCGAGGGCTTGTGATGATTACACGATTGAATAAACAGATCGCCACCGTCCCTGAGGTTTCAATCTCATTTTTCGTGAGTGTTGAGATGGTACAAAAGCTTTCTGCGTCGGGAAATACTTCAACAAGAACAGGTTCTTGGGGAAAATAATTAAGATCGTTTCCTATAGCACTATAAGCCTTTTCAAGGGCATCTAATGCGTAGTCAACCAGTATTGCATCCTTTTCTTCAACATATCGAAACAGGAAGTGTTCAGTTTTGACCTCTTTGAACTTGCTTGCGGTTTGATAAATCTTATCTACAAAGTCATAAAATTTTTGACCCTTTTGCGCAATGTCCGGTTCTTTTAGCGCCTCTTTCAGAAACGATAAGGATTCTTGATAATTTCCCTCGTAGAAGCGCACTTCTCCTGCAAAAAATCGTACATAGGGATTTCCCGGGTCTATTGAAAGCAGTTTGTCGGCAACGGCTGTTGCCTCCCCAATTTGCCATGACTGTAAACATTCCTCTCCGTAAGTTATATCGCCGATAACATCGAAGAATTTTTCTTCCTGGGCAATGACCTTAAATGCAAATGCAGAAAAAATCGTCAACAGTAACGATAATGTGACAAAAACCCTTTTCATTTAATCCACTAGTCTCTGATAGTAGTCCTTGTTCAGATCCTTATATTTCTCAGGCAGTCCTTCTTTCAGGGCGTTCAAAATGTCCTCCCTGAATTCCCTGGGTACCTTATACGCCTCCTCGGTGGGTATCTCAACTCTTTCTGTAGAAACGCCAAACTGGCCTTCATCCATGCGTCCGCGGAATGGTCTTGGCATGGGCATCCCTGCCCCCATCATCCCTTTCGCAATGCGTTCCTTTGCCATTTCCATGCCCTTTTTTGCTTCAGCAAGGCGGTACAGCGATTCCCTCTCATCAATAATAGCTCCCTGTGCATCATATTTTTCCAATTTCTGCCAGGCACTTCCCATGGATTTTGATGCCATATCAAGCTGTTTATCTGCGTTCTCACCCATAAATGGGTTTTGCTGAGAAAGCTCCCCTGCCATCTCCTTGAGATCTTCCCCCTCTTTTTGCAGTTCTTTTTGCTTTTCCGCATATTGTTGTAAAGCATCCTGGTCTTCCTGGGTCAAACCTGCAAGCTGCTGTTCTTCGAAGGTCTGCATCATAGACTCGAGATCCTTAATGATTTGCTGGTTTTGATGGGTAGCGTCCCTGACCTTTTCAAACACTTTCCGGTCTTCTTTGGATACATCCTCTTTTTGGGCAATCTTTTTCTGTTCCAGGGTGTGCTGCATGCGGCTATTCCACTGGTTTAAGTTTGTTGATAGCTCTTTTGCAAGATTCAGCGACTCTTTTATATCCCAACCGTTCAACATCTCTTTCAGGTGGGAAAGTGTCTCATCTGCCTGCGGGAGTTCCCGTGACATAGAGAGAAAATCCCTCTGGAGGGGGTCTTTGTTAATTTCACGGTTCAATTCTGCATTTTTCCTTGCGAGTTCCGCAACTTTATTAAATTCTTCCTGAGGTGGGATCATGTCTTCTTCGCCGCCAAATAATTCGCTAAACCGGCTTGTCATCATCTCTCTTTGTTCTGACATGCGTTTTAATTCGCGATTTACCCTTAAATATTCCTGTAATAATTCGTTTTTCGCCAAAATATCTTTCGCTTCGGTAATATCCTTTTTAATTGCATCTAATCGTTCTCCCTGCTTTTCAAAAAATGATTTGAGGGTTTCCTGTGTTAATTCTGAGGTACGCTTTTGAATATCTCTCCTCAGTTTGTCGGTATTTTCCGTCAATTCCCTTTCTTTATTTTCCAGTTCAGAGATTTTGTCCAGTAATTGATTTGTGTCCCTGAGCATGACCGAATAGGACGAATCTGCAAGATTTTGTGCAGAGGATTTCATCTGATTCATCATTTCCTGCAGGAAGGCAAGAAGTTTCTTGGCTGACTGCAGTGTTGTATTCAAGTCCCCCTTGCTGAAAGCCTCTCTCATGGCATCCAATTCTTTCATAATATCGTCCTGTTCGAGATTTTTCAGGGCATCTGCATTTAAAAATTCATCCATATGTTCACCCTGTGCCATCTGCATGAGTTTTTCCATCATCTGCTGGATGGTTTCCTCGATCTTTTTGAGTTGAGAGAGCACCTTTTCACTTAATTTTTCATCTTCTCCCTCCCGTAATTTCTCAAGTAGTTTTTCAATGTTGTTTTGTGATTGAATCAGGTTTTTCCCCGTATTCAGGATATCTTCCATCTTTTGCTTCTTTATCAAGTCGTTCAGGAAGAGGATGGTATTTTCCACTTCAACTACCTCTTCGTCCTGGGCTTTTTGCAATTCGTTTAAAAGGTGAATTGGAATGGTATCCCCCGGTATGGCCAGCACAGACTGCCGAATGGCCATCCGTTTTTTATCTGTTGTATCACGGAATTTGTTTTTTAGATTTTCGAGGAAATAATACACGCTGTAATTCGCGAGGGGATCGTCCTGCATACCTAACAGGATGTCGGTAAAAAGATTAATAATTCTTTCTGCCCGTTCCTGTATGCCATCTTGTGTCATGACCAGATAGTCTTTCGATGTACACTTTTCGTCATCGATCCTCTTTGTCAGGTCGTCTGATAACATATGGAGCGTTTCCTGCATGAGTGTTTCCTGCAGTTGAACCAATTCCTGGTGCTTTTTTCTGGAACCATATATCTCCAGATAATACGTTTTTGAGCTACTGAGCTTGGGACCTGATATCGTATCATTGTCTTTTA
Source organism: Candidatus Brocadia sp. (assembly GCA_040048245.1). Taxonomy (GTDB): domain Bacteria; phylum Planctomycetota; class Brocadiia; order Brocadiales; family Brocadiaceae; genus Brocadia. Next base: position 6,900 of record JABRVT010000038.1, on the reverse strand, counting down.
CTTCCAGGTGGTATGCAATTTTGTCATCGGGTTGTAAATCCAGCTCACTCAATGACCACAGGTACGCCCCGCTATACTGAAGCTGTTTTTTGCCAAAGGTGTTAAGAATCCTGGTTTTTCTTTCATTCTCCTGTTCAAATACAAGGGAAATTTCACCGATGCCAAAGTCGTCTTTTGCTGTATATCTGAGGTCGACAGTATCCTTTTCATTAACAGTTATATCTTTTGCCGGTGCATTGACGTGGATTTCCGGGAATTGGTCTGCTTCCATCTGAATGGTGTGGTGTGTTGCGTCCTGAAAAGTCCTGCCCGCGGAGTCTGTGGTTTCAAAAATATATGTCCCGCTTTCAAACAGTGATAAAATACCTTTTATAACCTTGCCATTTTCCACCGTAAATGGTATTCTGGTTGAGTTGTTAAAAATAATCCCCGCCGATAGCAGGTGGCAGTCGCTGATTGCACTTATTTGTATCTCACTGCCCTTCAGTGCCTTGATGTTACCGCTGGTATTGTACAAGGTTCTTGATGATAATCCTGAGTATAAAGGATACCGGTAACTTATTGTAATATCTCCGATGACGGGTGCTGCGTAAGCGGTCAGTTCTTTTTCAACAGCGGCCTTTCCATTTCTCAAATAGCTAAAAAGAAGTGGTATATTTTTATTATAATACGAGCGTTTGGATGCATAGACCATACCGGAGATAAACACGGAAACGATCAGGATTGTACAGCTTAACCGCACAAATCCTTTCCCGATTACCTGATTGATGTCTAACTGCTTTAGCCGATTTGCCGTATCATCTACCAGCATCGAGATGAGTTGTTCTGAATATGGTACGTATTTTTTGCGTGGTCTGGCAGCAGTTAATTGTATTGAACTGATAAGGGAGTTATTCAGGGAGGGGTATTTCTGTTCAATGAACAGTGCAACTTTTTCCTTGTTCAATAAAGATAATAAAGGAACCAGTAATACCTTGAAAAAGACAAAGCAGAGTATGATAAGACTGCCCGTGGAAAAGATACCAAGACCAAACGGAAAGCGTGCAAGGCCATAAATGCATGTGGCGCCCAGCAGTAAGAGGAGCAAACTTATGGAAAACAAGATCGCCACGCCACCGTAAAACCTGTTTACGATGGCGTTCTTGCAAACCGCCCGTAAGGATAATTTTATAATGTCCAGGCTGTTTTGCGACTTTGTATCTCTGAAATTGAGGAGGCTAATAAAATCAATAAAATCCTTCAGGGTTTGAATTGATTTCAGAAACAGTCTCCACGTAAATTTGATCCCTCTCAAAGACGTTATTAATGTAATGTAATCCATTTTCATAATTAAATTAAGGTTATGCCTTAAGTACCCATTTGTCAAACAAAATCTTATGCATTGAAAAATGCAAATTTAAAGCTAAAATGTTGTCTAATGGCCATTCTGAAAATATCTGTTTAAGATGAGTGAATTTTTAAAAGTGGTGAGGAACACAGCCTGATATTATGCGCAAATTGTATCAAGTGATGTTTACCGTGTATTCATGGGTGCTGTTTGTTTCACTCTGGATGCTTTCTACGTTTACGGCTGTGGTCTTAAGTGCCGATACAAAGGAGAAGGAAAATGTATTCAACACCATAGAAAGGTTTTTTAGCCGGATTGCATTTAAACTTCTCGGCATGAAGGTAGAAATTCAGGGTTTAGAGAATATTCCCAGAAATGAGCCTGTCATCTTCATCTCGAATCACCAAAGTATGATGGATATTAAACTCTCCCTCGCCTTTATTCCCGTGAATTTTAGCTTTATTTCAAAGGATACGGTCTTTCATATCCCGATTCTCGGGGCATATATGACAGCATCAGGACATATCCCCATTCAGAGGACAGAAGACAGAAAGGCGTATGCGACCCTTTTAACAGCCGTTAATAAACTGACAACGAAAAAGTCCCTTGTGGTATTTCCTGAAGGAACAAGAAGCGAGGATGGTAATCTGGGTACATTCAAAAGGGGTATTTCACTGATCGTTTTAAAATCAGGAAGAAGGGTCGTGCCGATGGCTATTTGCGGCAGTAATCAATTCATGCCAAAACGCGGGTGGTTATCCCATCCGGAAAAGAGATATGTGAGAATATCCTTCGGCAAACCTCTGTCTTTTGACAGTTCAAGGACAGACCGGGAATACACGATTTACGTAATAAACAAATTGCAGGAAGAGGTATCAGCGCTGATGTGTCATAAACAATAAAAATTAAGAGTTGTTTTTTTTACTTTGATTTATAATAATGTACGTAATCGAAGTGGAGTGTGAACAAAAGTATTTGAAGGTAAATAAGAAATTACTGACATGTCTTCTAAAAAAACGGTAATGAAAATATTAGAGGAACTATCCCTGGCTGAACTTCATGAGGCCAGGAATTGTATTGATGACCTGATTACAAAACGAGAGGAAGTGATTACAAAATCACAAAAAGAAACAAATAAGGTAGCAGATAAATCGTCAGATCTGTTACGGCACGACCGATCTTATGATATCTTTACCTGCAAGGTTAAAAAGTTAAGTGAATTGAGAAAGCCCGCCTTTTCAGGGACCGTTGTCGATATTTCCAAAGGCGGATTACGGTTGAAAACAAAGAAAAAAATAGATGTAGGTAATATCCTTGTTATTTTTCCCAATAAAAAGGAAGATGCGGGTATCCTTGCTGTTTCTCCGGATTATGACCACATTGGGAATAAGATTTTTGTAGAGGTAATCCGGGTAAAAGAACTTATGGGAATGTCTGAAATAGGTTGCAGGTTTCTGCCCCGCAATAGTCTTCTTTTTAATATTATTGTATAACCTTGACAAAACATATCCAATTTCGACTGTATTACCTTAATACAGCATGGGCTCCCAATGGATTACATATTTTTTATCGTTGATTTTGACGTTGATTTAATATATATTTGTGCAAGGACTTAGGAATAGATCAACAAATTTATAATCCCCTCATTAACCAGAAGGATAAAGTGTAATGAAAAGAACGCTGATAGGTATGTGTATCGTCCTCAGTATTCTTGGTTGTACGTCATCAAATAAAAGACATAGCAGCAAGGCTGATCAATATCATTTAGCGATGCAGTTTAATAACCTTGGCGCAAAATATGTAAATAAAGACATGATTGATGATGCAATTGTACAATTTAAGAGGGCGCTCTTTATTAAACCTGATTTCGCAGAAGCACATAACAATCTTGGTGTTGCTTATTGCAGGCAGAAAATGTTCGATGATGCAATAGCTGAATTTAAGCATGCAATCAAGATTAATCCGGATTATTCAAAGGCTCATGATAACTTGGGATTTGCATATAGAAACAAGCATATGTTTGATGATGCCATTACCGAGCATAATCTGGCGCTAAAAATAAATCCGCAGGACCCGGAGGCAAAAAAGAATCTGGAATTAGCAAAGGAAGAGAAAAAGGTATATGAAAAAACCAGGGCATATCAAACAGCTACCAAAGGAATAGCACCGGGAAGTATTACTGGATATAATCAGTATTCGAGAGGATTTTTCGATGAAGCCATCATCTCATTTAAAAAGGTTCTGGATGAAGATCCCAATGATATGATAGCATCTTGTTATCTGGGACATACTTATGCCATGAAGGGGATGCTTGATGATGCCATCCGTCTGTACAAGGCAATTCTCGCCAGGGATACCTCGAACGTCCTGATACGATTAAATCTTGGCGAAATATACCTTAAGAAAGGACTTTGTGATGAAGCAATCCTGGAATATGAAACCATACTTAAGGCCAACCCCGATAACACGCGCGCATTATATAAACTTGGTGAGGCTTATACTGAGAAAGGATTATCGGATAAAGCAGTTGCTGTTTATAACAGGGCAATCGTGGCTAATCCGGATTTCATGGAAGTATACGATAAGCTGGGTGCTGTTTATTTTCAGGAAGGTTTATATGATGAGGCGATTTCTGCATGGAAAAAATTACTGGAATTAAATCCTGTGTCAGAAAAGGCGCATTTTAATCTGGGGGTTGTGTATGCAAGTAAAAACATGATGGAAGATGCCATAAGCGAATTTAAGAAGACGATAAGTACCAATCCCGCAAATACAGATGCCCGTTATAGTCTGGCATATGCATATGAGGAAAAGGGCATGATAGATGAAGCGGTTGCAGAATACAAAAAGGCGATAGATATAAATTCACCCAGACAGGGTAAAAACAACTCAGAAACAGTGAATAAACGGGAAGAACCCGAGAAGGTAATTGTTACATTTGATAAATATGACAGATGATATTTTAAAAAAAGAACTATGAAACAAAAACTAAAGACAATTATAATAATAGCAATGGCAGTCCTTATTTCACTAATTGCCATATACGCCTTTAAACGTGTTTCCGTCGCAATTGAACAAGTACGCGGGACTGAATTATTATGGAAATGTTTTGCAATATGGATCAAAAGTATTATATTGACGCAGACAGTTTTGGTTTTGGGTGGTTTATTTTTGTTTATGCTGAGGAAGCCTAAAGGTACGGTATAGATGATACGTTTTCTCGTATTTTTGATAGCTGCTTATGTAATTTATTATCTTGTTAAAAATAGTTTAAAAAGCAAGGCGCCAGAGAGTAGTACTACACAGCATCCTCCTGAGAAAAAAGCAGATACTGCTACACGGCTGAAGGAAATTGCTTATATTTTTTATTCAGCAACCAAAGACAGGAATACCTGCGATGTGTGCATGTCCTTAGATGGAAGACATATGCTCCCCAACCACAAAATGCTCTACACAATAAAACCGCCACACGCAAACTGCAAAAACTCCAAAGGGTGTCGTTGTACCCTCGTTTATGTAACACGTGATGAAGAAGGCAGTGGTGAAATAGAGTCTCTTTTGAAGAGATACGGAGGTACGTGTGACAGGAAAACAATCGATACAGAACGCATGGGTTTAAATAAATAGCATGGCTGAAGTGATTGTAATCTTTATAACGGCCAAGTCAATTGATGAAGCAAGGAAGATTGGTCAAACTTTAGTAGAAGAGGGTCATGTTGCCTGTTGTAATATTGTCCAGCCGGTTGAGTCCGTTTTCAAGTGGCAGGGTAAATTGCATGTTGAACGCGAAGTGTTAATGATATGTAAAACAAGGGAAGATTTGTTTGACGTGGTTGAAAAACGTGTCAGACAATTACACAGCTATGAGGTGCCGGAGATTATTGCCGTACCAATCGTACGGGGATCTAAGAATTACGTGGATTGGATTGCAAAGGCGACCGAAATTCTTCTGTAAACATTTATCTAAAGTAGCTTTACTTTGGCTCAGTGAGCTAGCGTAGGAGACTCCTAGGGTGATTTTTTAAGGTGGGCAATCCTTCTACACCCTTCATTAATAGCGTAACAGTTTACCGCAGAGGGTGTATAGAAAGTAGAGAAAAACACAATAAACAGGCATTCCAACAATTTTTATTTCTTCTCTCTAATAATCTCTGCAACCTTAGCGGCCTCTGCGGTGCCTGGGCTATTACCTATTACTTAAAGCAAACGCCAGACACAATTGTTTTATAGTATTTCATTCAATAACAGTTCTAAAAAACATCTCTGCAATAAGAATATTTCTTATCTCTTCCGGATAAATCGTGTCCATGTTTTCTCTCGAGGCAATTACAGTGTATGCATTGGCTACTTTTTTTCATCTGTTTTGTTTATAAAAAGTTTCGATAACATCTATTAGAACATCAGGGCTACATCATAAATACAAGTGCAAGCAATTATAGGTAAAAAAGAAAGAAAATAAACTGACTTTTTCAAAACGGTTCTTGTATTTTCATGAACCATGAAGAGACAAGAAAAAGCGCAGTCATATATTAGACAGTCTCAACGATATTGAAGTAAGACCCATAAATCGTGACGAAAGGCATCAATGGAACGAACTCATCCGTCGCTACCATTACGTGGGACTTCACTCCCTCATAGGAGAAAGCATCAGATACATAGCTATGCACAATGGGCAATTGCTTGCCTTGATCGGATGGTCAGCAGCATTCAAATGCAAGGTACGTGACCGATGGATTGGATGGCCTTCTTTTCTCCAGTACCAACGTCTGACCTTTATTGCCAATAACAGCCGTTTTTTGATCTTACCCTATGTCCGCATACCGAACCTTGCATCACGTGTCCTTGCCCTGAATCTCAAACGGTTATCCTCTGATTGGCAAACCCTCTACGGTCATCCCATTTATCTTGCAGAAACATTTGTTGACCCACGGTACTTCACCGGTACATGTTACAAAGCCCAGGGCTGGATATTTCCTGGATGTACTCGCGGATTCGCAAAATGCGCCAACCGTTACTATCCTCATAACCAACCCAAAATGGTCTTTGTTCGCCTTGTTGTTCCTGATGGGAAAAGAAAACTCTCTGAACCGTATCCTGACATGCATTGTACCAGAAAGGAGGTAAAATCCATGAATCTCTCAGTCAAACAAGCTGAAGACCTTAAAGAACGGTTATCATAAATCCCTGACCCACGCCAGCCACGGGGCAAGCGGCACAGAAAGCTTTCTGTGCTCATGGTTGCTATTTGTGCACTTTTGTGTTCTGCATCGAACTATACAGCAATTGCACAGTGGGCAAAGTCCTGCACGCAAGACATGTTCAAACGGCTGGGCTGCCGGTTCAATAGAAAGACCGGTCGATATAAACCTCCCAGCGAACCCACCATCAGGCGGTTCTTACAGGAGGTCAATGCTGTAGCCGTCGATACCGCCGTGTACGGCTGGCTACAAGCCCTTTCAGGAAAAGATCCTGCTGTTGCCATTGACGGCAAGACCCTCAAAGGCGCCCGTCAGCAAGACGGCCATCAAATCCATCTCCTCTCTGCATTTCTCCAGCAAAAGGGTGTGGTTATT
>JABRVT010000037.1:0-7220 GCA_040048245.1 Candidatus Brocadia sp. | reverse complement strand
AGTATACCTACTCGTGACAACTTTTTGGAGTTTTATTTTACCCAGAAAACCTTATTTTCTATACTATACTATTGAGAAAGAACTATTATGAAAATTTACCCACACAAAACTTAGAAGACCAAAACTTAATTTGTTAGAAAAAAATCGATAAAATTGTAACAATTTAATTTCCCGAAAAAAGTTGGATCAGCATATCTTTTTTACGGTAGGGGCGTATTAAATACGCCCCTATGTTATACGGCAAAACATCATTACAATGCCCGAACAGACGATAAAATTTGATATTATCGGCATGCACTGTGTCAATTGTGCCATGACGATTGAGCGGAAACTGAAGGATTTAGAAGGGATTAAGTCTGCCCGGATTAATTTTTCCCGTGCAACGGGAATCGTGACCTATGACACCGATGTTACAAATAAGACACAAATCACAAGGTATGTGAAAGAAATTGGCTATACTGCCAAAGAGCGGGTACGACTGGATCAAACCACTCAGGCATCCATTCAGATGGGATGGCTTATCATCAGCATCATAGCCTCCATTGCTGTGATGACATTTATGTATGCACCCATGCCTCCTTCAATTCATATCTACATGCCTTATGTAATGATGGGAATTGCTACGGTGACGGTGCTGGGACCGGGAATGGATTTCTTCATAAGTGCCTATAAGTCCATCAAGAATCTCTTTGCCAATATGGATGTGCTGGTTTCCATGGGTGTCCTGTCTGCCTATATTTACAGTATCTTTGCTATCTTTGGCACCTTCGGCACGTCAGGCCATGCATTCTTTGAGACGGCAGTGATGCTGATCACCTTTATCCGCATCGGAAAGTATCTGGAAGAACGGGTGAAGGGAAGGGCAAGCCATGCACTCCAGAAATTGGTGAAACTGCAGGCGGATAAGGCCCGGTTACTAACATCGGAAGGAAAGGAATCGGAGGTCAATGCCTCCTCCCTTCAGGTAGGGGATATGGTAGTAGTCAGGGCGGGCGAAATTATTCCTGTGGATGGCGAGGTGATAGAAGGCACTTCATCGGTGGATGAATCCATGGTGACGGGTGAGTCCATGCCTGTTGTGAAGCAAAAAGGTGATAGTGTCGTGGGGGCAACCATAAATAAAACCGGGGTTTTAAAGGTGAAAACCGCAAAGGTGGGCGAAGAAACCGTTTTATCACAGATTATCACGATGGTTGAAGACGCCCAGATGGATAAGGCCCCTATCCAGCGATTTGCAGACCGCGTATCCAACATATTTGTCCCCATAGTCGTGGGCTTGTCCATAGTGACCTTTCTCTGCTGGTATTTCCTGTTTTATGATGCTGCCGGGCAGCAGTCCTTTGTATGGGCATTGAAGATGGCCATTGCCGTATTAGTAATCGCGTGTCCGTGCGCCATGGGGCTTGCCACGCCAACGGCCATTATGGTGGGAAGTGGAGTGGGTCTTGATCATGCCGTCCTTATCAAACGTGCCAGCGCCCTTGAGGAGATTGCACGGCTCAATGTCATGGTATTTGATAAGACGGGCACTATTACAGAAGGATACTTTATAGTAACCGATATTGTTCCTTCGAATACGATTACTGAATCAGAACTAATTACCATTGCGGCTGCTGGATGTGCATTTTCAAACCATCCCCTCGCCCAATCGGTGGTGGATGAGGCAAGGAAAAGAAGGCTTACATGGGATACGGCTCAAAATTTTCAGGAAGAAACAGGGAGTGGCATTATCTGTCGCTATAAGGGCAGGAATTTGTTGATTGGAAACGAAGGGCTTTTGACCTCTCACGGAATTACCATCGATAGACTAAAGGATAAGGTCAAGGAACTAGAGGCGCATGGAAGGTCTCTTATGTATGTAGCATACGATGGCGCATGTGCAGGCGTCCTGGGTCTTATGGATAGAATAAAACAAGATGCGCGGGACGTTGTGGCGCAATTACAACGAATGAACATACAGGCTATCATGATAACGGGCGATAGCGAGCAAGTGGCAAAGGCCGTGGCATCAGAGGTGGGTATCGAGGAGTATCGCGCAAAAGTTTTACCTGCAGAAAAGATGGAGATTATAAAGGATTTCCAGGGAAAAGGGCTGAAGGTGGGAATGGTAGGTGATGGTATCAATGATGCCCCGGCACTTGCACAGGCAGACGTGGGTATTGCCATTGGCGCGGGGACTGATGTCGCAAAGGAAACGGGGGATATTGTCTTAATAAGGAATGATATGATGGATGTTGTAAGGGCGATTCAACTGGGCAAAAGGACACTGTCCAAGATCAGGCAGAATTTGTTTTGGGCATTTTTTTATAATGTGATTGGGATTCCCATTGCGGCAGGCATTATGTATCCACTTTTTGGAATTAGTCTCAAACCTGAGTACGCGGGGCTGGCCATGGCCTTCTCTTCAGTGTCGGTAGTAACCAATTCCCTATTGCTGAAACGCATCACCTTTAATAAACAATGAGTTTTTGCTATTCATTTCTGAGGTTCAATGATAACCTTGATAGATTCCTTTGCCTCAGCAACCAGATTGAAACCCAGCGCCGTTTCTGCAAGGGGTAACCGGTGGGTAATCAACTCGCGCACATTTACTCTGCCGGCACGGATTAATTCGATGGATGTTGTTGTGTCACCCGGGGGGCCGGCATAAGACATGATAATAGAATTACAATTGCGCCAGAGGTCCCACAGGTTCACCGGAATCGATACATTGGGCTCTGTCGGGGCAAAAAAAAGAATTGTTCCGCCACGGTCCACTGAGTTCAATGCCTGCTGGATAGCTGAAGAAGCTCCTGTGCATACGATGACGAGGTCTGCTAATCGTCCGTCATTTGTCCTGCGCAGACAGGCAGGGACATCCTCTTTTGCATGAATTGATAGGTCTGCGCCACATTGTTTGGCCATTCTTAAGCGATATTCAGTAATATCTACTGCAAATATACGTCCCGCCCCTAATGCACGTGCCAGCTGGATGTGAAGTAATCCGGAGATACCGCTGCCGATAACAAGTACGCTCTGTCCGGGACGGAAATTCGCTTTCTTTTGTCCGAGAAGGGTACAGGCCAGGGGCTCGGCAAAAGTTCCTTCTTCAAAAGAGACCTCGTCTGGCAGGATAAAGGTGCCCCGATCAACATTGATTTGCGGAATACGAATGTATTCAGAAAATCCACCAGGATAAAAATTGGTAGTTCGCAGAGTTTCGCATACAGAATAGTGACCACTCAGACAATAGTGGCAGGTATTGCACGGAACATGATGAGCAACCGTTACACGGTCGCCCACCTTAAAACGCTTGACACCTTCACCAACAGCAACAATCTCCCCTGCTATCTCATGTCCCAGCACAAGCGGGGCTCTTTTAATGCGATACCATTCCATCACGTCACTTCCACAGATACCACTAGCCATTACCTTTACCAGCAACTCACCTGGCCCGATTTGCGGGGTTCGCATTTCTTCAATTCTCACATCGCGGTTGTTATAATACATTGCTACGCGCATGCTCTTTTTCCCATTTAATTTACCGTTAAAGTTTATTTCGCAGCAGAGTACCAATATAATTTGAAACTATTTTTTCGTTTCGTTCTTCACGATATTGAATACGTCATTGGCCTGTTTTACCGTGGCATTTTCATGGATGATGGCACGCAATGCCCTGATCATGGCTACCGGGTGTTCATTCTGCCAGATATTTCTCCCTAGGTTTACCCCGATGGCCCCCTTTTGCATTCCGTCGTAAACGAACTCAAATACCTCAAGGTCTGAGTTTGTTTTTGGGCCACCTGCCATAACAACTGGCACGGGACAACCATTGGTCACCTTGTCAAAATTTTCGCACCAATATGTCTTTACAACACGGGCGCCTAATTCAGCAGCAATGCGGCAACACAGGGCAAGATAACGGGCATCCCGCTTTTCCAGTTCCCTGCCAACAGCCGTGACAGCCATTACAGGAATACCGTATCTTTCCGCTTCGTCAACTAGTTTTGATAGATTTAATAGTGTTTCCTTCTCGTAATCGCTGCCGATAAAGACGGAGATACCAACACCGGACGCATTCAGACGGATAGCTTCTTCTATTGAAGTGGTTAGTCCTTCATTGGCAAGGTCTTTACCCACCATGCTGGTACCGCCCGATACCCTGAGGATAATTGGCTTGCTGTTTTCAGGGTTTATACATGAACGCAACACCCCACGGGTGCAAAAGAGTGCATCCGCATAGTCGATAATTGGTTTAATCGTTTCTCCCGGTCTTTCCAGTTTTGAGGTAGGTCCCTGAAAATATCCGTGATCTATAGGAAGAAACATACAACGCCCATTCGGTTTAATAAGTTGAGATAAACGGTTTTTTATTCCCCAGTCCACTGTTTTCATCCTCCTTTATCAAAAAAATTTACCTTTTTGAAACAGCCACGACTCTTAATCCCTTGTACCATCTTTGAAAGGGTAATGGCGTTTTTCACTGCATAACCAGCCTCGTCGTTATTAAAATAGATAAATACATCTCTCCCTCCTTTTAACCAGAGCTTAATTTCTTTTGCATCAGCGCGCAATGCGGCATCTGAGTAGCAACCTCCGTAAAGATATTTTCCTGCCTTGTGACGACGGAGATATACAAAATCAGCCGTCACGGGGACGTTCCTGGTAAACTCAGGCCAATCGGCAATACATATTGCCATATTATTATCTTTTAATATGTGATACACTTCATCACAAAGCCAGCTTTTATTCCGAAACTCAAAAGCATGTGAAATTATGTTTAATCTGTTAAGGAGCAACACAAAATCCGATAACCTGTCTGCACGGAGGTTAAACATGGGCGGTAGCTGCCACAGCACTGTTGCTAATTTTTCTTCGAGAAATTTTATCCTATCTAAAAACAACTTTAATGGTGCTTCTATGTTGTTAAGTTTTTTTATATGGGTGATGAACCGACTTCCTTTTACAGCAAATGAGAAATTGTTTGGTGTTCTTCGGTACCAGGCTTTAAAGGTCTTTTCTGAGGGTAATCGATAGAAAGAAACGTTCAATTCTACGCTATCTAAAAATTCTGCATAATATTCCAGCCACTTGCTTTTTGCTAATCCTTCCGGATAAAACACCCCATTCCCCCAGTGCTCGTAAATAAAACCGCTGGTACCTATAAATGCTCTACCTTTTTTCTTAATAATAAAATATCCCCAAATCTTTGTAGAAATCGTTCATAATTATTCATGGCAATCAAATCCCGTCCCCATCTTTATAATTTTTCATGAATACGGTCATGATCTCTGATTCAGTTTCGGAAACACGCTCGTCATCTCTGCTTGAAAGGTTTAAAGTATCCTCCAGTTTTTTAATACGCTGTTTGAGTTTCCAGTTTTCTTTCAACACCACCATGATAGCCTCGGCAATGGGGTCAGGCAATTGCCCGTGATCCAGCATTGCCTCCTGTTCATCCTTTTTTCGTTGTTTTATGATTCTGCCTGGTACACCGACTACAGTTGCGTGCGGCGGTACATCTTTTGTAACTACAGAACCTGAACCAATACGTGCATAATCTCCTATCGTTATATTGCCTAATATACACGCATTTGAGCCAACAATAACCCTTCTGCCGAGATTTGGATGTCTTTTGATTTTCTCGATAGTTGTACCACCAAGTACAACTCCTTTATAGAGAAGGCATTCATCGCCGATTACCGCCGTCTCGCCTATCACAATACCCATGCCATGGTCTATAAATACGCCACGTCCTATTACTGCAGCAGGGTGTATTTCAATTCCCGTCAAAAAGCGGTTTATGTGGGAAACAAGACGGGACAAAACGATCCACCCTTTCCCCCACAGGTAATGAGATATGCGGTACAGCCATAAGGCATGTACGCCGGGATAGCATAAAATTACTTCTAGCTTGCTTCTTGCGGCCGGATCATTTTGGAAGGCTGCATTAATATCCTCTTTTATACGTTCGAACATCAAAATTCCTTAAATAATACGGTAGACAGATATCTTTCTCCCGTATCGGGGAGCACAACCACAATCAGCTTTCCTTTATTTTCAGGTCTTGCGGCTACCTGTAATGCAGCGCTGGCAGCGGCGCCAGAAGAGATACCTACCAGAATCCCTTCGTGTCGCACCAGTTGACGCGCTACGGCAAATGCCTGTTCATTTTTTACGGTAATAATTTCATCAATTATCTTCATGTTGAGGATATCGGGAATAAACCCTGCGCCGATCCCTTGAATCTTGTGAGGACCCGGTTTTCCCCCGGAAAGTACTGGTGAATCGGCAGGTTCTACTGCAATCACCTTCAGGGACGGTTTGCGTTTCTTAATAATTTCGCCGACTCCGGTGATCGTCCCGCCCGTGCCCACACCCCCGACAAAGATATCAATCTTGCCATCCGTGTCACCCCAGATCTCTTCAGCCGTTGTCTTCCGGTGTATTTCCGGATTGGCCGGATTCTTGAATTGCTGCGGCATAAACGAGTTGGGGGTGTTCTTTAACAATTCTTCTGCCTTGTTAACGGCGCCCCTCATTCCTTCGGCCCCCGGTGTTAACACAATCTCTGCACCAAATGCCTTTAAAAGGTCCCTTCGTTCTATGCTCATGGTATCCGGCATTGTTAAAATCAGTTTATAGCCCCTTGCGGCAGCTACAAAGGCCAGCGCAATACCGGTGTTGCCTGATGTAGGCTCTATGATAATCGTATTTTTATTGATCAGTCCTTCTTTTTCTGCCGCCTCGATCATTGCGATTCCGATGCGGTCCTTTACACTGGCCATGGGGTTAAAGGATTCCATCTTTGCAACCACGGTTGCCTCTAATCCTTTGGTAATATTATTTAATTTAACTAATGGTGTATTACCGATTGTTTTTGTAATATCTTCGTATATCCTTGCCATATTTTCCCCTTAATTGAGTTTTGATATAAAGCAAGTATTTCTTATAAATAACGAAGCACATATACTATCATAGTGGAAACTTATTTCTCAAGGAATTTTTGTGGTTCTACAGGGGTAACGTCAAAGTCCGTATAAAGGACACCGATGAAATGACAGGGCAGGAGAAAGCTGGGTAACAAAAGATGGAGAATGAAAGGAGAACGGAGAAGGTGGTAAAAAGTGTCATGAAAGACAAGGGAATTTCCTGAAGCCCTGGAAAGGCAGGAGAAGTAATCCGGGGATAGAGGGACAAGAAGTCGTTATAAGTGAAGGAATTTCAGTGCAAGGTGAGGT
>JABRVT010000036.1:0-18438 GCA_040048245.1 Candidatus Brocadia sp. | reverse complement strand
AAAGTAATGAGGATGATGTCCTGAGGTTCATGGACAATAAAAATGTCCCATTCACGAATAATTTGGCTGAAAACGATATCAGGATGACAAAGGTTCAGCAGAAGATATCGGGCGGTTTCCGTTCTCTGGACGGGGCCAGGATTTTCTGCCGCATTCGCAGCTGCCTCTCAACCTGTCGAAAACAAGGGGTAAATTTGAGCCGGGCATTAAAGACGCTATTTCACGGCGAATTGCCTGATTTTGTTCGCTCATAGCAATTATGATCGAATATACGCTGAATAGTTACATTAAAAGAACAATTCAAAGGTTGAAAAATAATTTATATTCAAGGAAGTTTAAAATAATCATCGAGTCACAAAACAATAAGTATTTTTGTACTTGGTATCTTAAGTGGTATGAAAGTTATGAAAGACATAACTTTAAACCTTTAGGATTTTTTTGCAGAAGTTGTACTTTCAAGGATGGCACTTACCAGTCCTGGAATAGTATATTCATTTGCCTTAATAGTAACACGGAGTCCCATCTCCTCAGCGGTTTGCGTGGTAATTGGGCCGATGCTGGCAAACTGGACGTGCCCGTCTAATGCTGCAATGTTTTTCTCCCCGATAATTTGTACAAAATTCCTTACCGTTGAGGAGCTTGTGAACGTAATAATATGAATTTCTCCTTTTTTAATTTTGTCAACAAGATTGATGTCTCTGGGTTGCGCCATGATGGTCTTATAGGCTACCAAATCGGTCACCTTTCCGCCCAATTTTTGAAGCTCTTCGGGAAGAAAGCTTCTGGCAATATCGGCCCTTGGCAGCAGAAATTTCTGGTCCTTTATAGCGGTAACTTTTTTTAACTCTTCGACAACAGACTCCGCAACAAATTTTGGCGGCCTGCAGTCGACCTTTATGTGGTATTTTTCAATGCCACTTTCCGTTGCAGGACCAATGGCACAGACCCTGATACCTTTCAGATCCCGGATATCCTTTTCCAGCTCGAACAACCGCTGGAAAAAGGCGTCAACACCATTGATACTGGTAAAGACAAGCCAATCATAGGATTGGATGTTGTTTATGGCTTCATCCAGGGGCTGGATGGAATCCGGCTTTGCAATTTCGATAGTCGGAAATTCAATAACATGCGCGCCATACTCGTATAACTGATCTGCAAACTCGCTGGCCTGCTCCCTCGAACGAGTCACGACGATCGTCTTTCCGAATAATGGCTTGGTCTCAAACCAATTGAGTTGTTCACGCAGTTTTACCACTTCGCCAACTATGGTAATCGCCGGGGGCTTTATATCTTTGGCCTTTTGTACGATCGTACCCAGCGTCCCTACCACCGTCTTTTGTTGTGGTGTGGTTCCCCAGCGGATTACGGCAACAGGGGTATCTTTGGAACGACCGTGTTTTATGAGCTGTTCGGTAATATACGGAAGGTTTTTGATTCCCATATAAAATGCGAGTGTGCCTATTCCGGTGCTTATCTTCACCCAATCGATTGAGCTTTCGTCTTTTGTGGGATCTTCATGCCCTGTGATGAGTCCAAAGGTAGAGGTAAAGTCACGATGTGTGACCGGAATGCCTGCATAGTTGGGGGTTGCTATGGCTGCGGTAATGCCAGGAACTACCTCAAAAGGTATATGGTTTTCATAGAGCACCAGTGCCTCTTCTCCACCACGTCCAAAGACGTATGGATCGCCACCCTTTAGACGGGTAACTATTTTATCCTCCAACGCCTTCTTCACGAGAAGTTTATTTATCTCGTCCTGTTCAAGCGTATGTGCCCCTCCCTGTTTACCGACGTAGATAAATTCTGCATCAGGCCTGGCAACCTTGAGGAGGTCTACATTTACCAGATAATCGTATATGATCACATCGGCTTTTCTTATACAGTCCAGGCCTTTTACGGTAATAAGCCGTGGGTCGCCAGGACCTGCACCCACAAGATATACACGACTACGTTTCATCAAAATAAAACCTTTCTACAAGTTGTTAATTATACAGAAATTCTATGAAAAATATCATAATATTGAAAATTTATTCATTAATCAACCACGTTTTATGGTTTTTGTACAGGTTCTGTATAAGAGGCCGTTTTTTCTTTCTCTGCCACGATTCTTTCAATGGCCTCGACCGCATTCTCACGGACATCTTCATTTTTATTATTGACCAGACCCTGAAGGGCAAGAAGCGCTTCATGATTGCCAATCCTGCCCAATGCCCAGGCTGCGGCACTCACAACAGAAGGTTCTTTATCCCTGAGTGCCCATATGAGTGAGGTAACGGCGCTTTTATCACCAATCCAGCCAAGGGTTTGTGCCGCGCGTTCCCTGGTATATACGTTAATCTCACGCAATGAGCTGATTAACCCTTTTACTGCGGGGGTACCGATCTTTACCAGCGCCCAGCCAGCCCTGCGTCTTGTTGCTTCTTCGTTGTCACTCAGGGCAAGTATCAGAGCAGGGACGGCTTTTTCCCCTATTGCTGCCAATGCCCATGCTGCCTTTGTTCGTGTCCATGCCGCATCTTCCCCGGCATCAGTGACAAGAGTTTTGGCCAGGATATTTATAGCCTTATCGCTGCCAATATGACCCAACGCCTCCACGCAGGCGCTTTTCACGTGCCAGCTTTTTTCTTTTATGAGCAAATTAGTTAACGTAAAAACAGTACTCTGGTCTCCGAGTGTTCCTAATGCCCTTGCAATATCATACTTTACGCCAGGATCAGTTTCGGTTTTTAATGTTTCTATGAGAGCCGGAACCGACCGTGTAGCGCCCAGCCGTTTCAGCGCAAGAACTGTTTCTCTACGGATTGTCGGGTTTTTGTCCTTGAGAAGTTCTTGTACGTATACCGCCGTACTTTCATCTCCGCAAAATCCAAGCGCCCAGACGGCGTTTTGTTTTACCTGTAATTTTTTACCTTCGAGGAGTTTTAAAAGCGGAGGCGTCGTGTACCTCTGCGGTAATACCATCAGCGCCGTGGCAGCAGTCTTTGCCTTATCATAGTCGGCAACTTCCATTGTCTTTACCAGATTTTTTATTTGTTCCTGAATATACGCTGCATTATCGTTTGTTACATGTTGCTGGCCGGAAGTCTTCCAGCTTTTTAGTCTCTTATTATAGCGTATTTGGCATTTCATATTCAGGATATCCATTGCAACGCACGGATAATCCGTCAGGATAACATCCACCCCCATCCTGATGCGGTCCTTTACACTCTTTCTGTCATCACTTTCGGGAATAACCGAGAACGCGAGTTTCTTTTCCTCGTGTATACGGTTAATTTTTTCTTCTGTCATTTCTTCTGAAGGCACAAAAACAAGTTCTTTTCCGTAGGATTCTGCATCTTCCGTGTTAAGATTTCTCAGCATCCCCCACAAATATACCTGCGAAGCCATACCGAATTCATCAACAAGCTTCAACACTTGTTTTTCCAGACAAGGCTGTTTGACGTTCAGGATCAATTTAAGTTCATTCACCTTACAAAATCTCAGGACATCGGAAAACAATGGCACTCGTTCGTTCCTGAAATCAGCACCACGCCACGAACCTGCATCGTATTGCTGCAGTTCGGCATATAACAACTGGTCGACGCGCCCTTTTCCGTCTGTTGTTCGGTCGATTGTTTCATCACACATCAGTACAAGCTGATTATCCTTTGTCTGCCGGATATCAACTTCAATCCCATCAATACCTAATTCAGCAACCCTTTCTAATGCGGCAAACGTGTTTTCCGGGACATCCTCCAATACTCCGCGACGAGCAAAGACTTCGGTCCTCCCTGTATTCTGCGCAAAAACTGATGCCAGCGGAAGGGTTAGGAAAAGAGAAATCACGACCGGAATATAACGCATGTATCATTTCTCCAAACGCTTTGTTTCCTGGCTGATGATTTGCCAGTGCGGTCTGCCTTCCCATGTAACCCGGTTTTCAGCCATATCAAAATACACTTTCTCTGAAAATGTCCGTGAGCCTTCTTTTCGCAATTCTGCCTTTGGATTGCCTGTCAGCAAGGCCGCATTTTTCACTAAATCCCAGGTGAAAATCGACCCGAAACCTTCACTGCCGCTCAAACTCTTACTGAAGAAATATACATTGCCAGTGGCAATGATTTTGCTTATTTTACCGTTACTGTCCATGTAGGCATCAATTTGGTCGCCATTCAGCTTTTCTCCGCCTTTTGTAACTTCCACCACTTCATAAAAGCTTGCTTTTTTTAATGCATCATTATAGATCATTTTTTTAGTCCAGTTCACCTTTATATCCGTTTCCTCAGTATTTTCGCCTGAAAATTTTTCTTCTGTCTTTTCATATAAACTTCCCCTGCCCTCGCACAGTATTCTGTTTCCATCCTCATAAAATAAAACCCTGGGAGCAAGAATTTGTCTCTTATTTCCTTCTCTCAGTAAGGCAAAGGGCTGCCCCCGTATGATGGTAACCCTGTTTTTTGCGTCCCATGTAACGTGGTCTCCAACGGCCTCGTTAAATAAATTCCCCTTTTTATCAATAATGTGTATTTTCTCTGTAGCCTTCAAAGTCTGCAGATTATAATTATGGTCGTTGAATGTCACTTTAAGATTATTGCACAAAAGGGTAGAATTTTCCTTCCTTACCTCAACGTTCTTTTCAAAATTTGCCTCTCTCGTGTCGTCCCGAAAATTCATTTTCCCTTCCCACTTTACACTAATGTTTTTGTCGTCTTTCTTTGTCTCTGCAAGTGTCTTTTTTCCCTCCCTTTTTTCCTTTACTGTGGTTTTCAGGCTGCCCGGGGTGGGGACGTCTATTTTGCCTGTGTCTTTATAAAAGATCATTTTCAGCGCGTCAATATTCAGGCTGTTTTCAACAAATTCCGCCTTCTGGGCATCTTCCAGGATTGCACTTTGGGTGTTAACATCCCAAGTTAAAAAACTTCCCTTTGCTATTTTTGTTCCCTGTGATGCAAGCACATTTCCACTGGCAATAGCCTGCTTAGTTCTCTTCGTCTCTGGATCAAGAAAAACGACCAGTTTATCTGAAAAAACAGTTGAACTTCCTTTCTTTACTTCTACATTGTCGTTAAAGGTCATAATATTTGCATCGGGGTGTCTGTCGAAAACAAGCTGTCCGCTGGACCTGATTAAGGTTTTTTCAAGCGGTGTTTTTCTTGTATCATTTCCGCCTGAATCGTCCTGAGCAGTGTCCTGTGACAAAAAAAAGAGGTCATTTTTAACACCATCCATTTCCATCTCTGCATCTTTTTTAATCCACATCTTCCTGTTTATAAGATCTATTTCACAGCCCAGTCCCGAAATCTTTACACCCTTCCCGTTGATGACAACTGGATCGTCAGTATATACAAATTTCTTCTCGGGTAAATATCTCAGATAGTCTGTATTGAGCTGGGTTTCAGCGTCGAGATGAACAACCACGTTATCGGAGAGATAGCCTTCGTCTGAGGTCTTATTCATTTCCCCTATATTGGATGTGATTAAAATAGACTGCGTCCCGCTTTCAGTATTTGCAGAGTCCAGAACCTCAATCTCCGGAGCAATAATTTTGTAAACATTGTCATTCAGAAGCAAGGTATTCTCACCCCGCATGATAACAACTTCTTTTCCCTCTTCATCGTAATTTGGCATAGTCAAACCCTGTACTGCCTGTGTTACCGTTGCAGTACCGGCTAAATTACTCGCATGTCGATTTGGAGCAGGATTTTCCTTTTGATTCCCAACCTCTTTTTTCGGGTTATAGATGACAAGCGATATGATAATAGAGAGTATACAGGCGGCGGGAATGCCAATGAATATGTACCTTCGTATGGTCATGGTAGTATGAAAATAAAAATAACGAATCCAAATTTGTTTAAAATTGAAACAACTTCTTTTCCAGAAAGCCTTATTTAATTAAGAATTCACGTTTTTTCTCCTTGTATATCAGGTTTTTGATATCGTTCCATGATGAGATGCCATTTATCCTGAAATTTAAGTATCTTTTCTGCAACCTCTCTAACGGCGCCACATCCTCCCCTTGCTTTTGTAACATAATCAGACCGGCGTTTAACAATGGGTGAGGCATTGGCGACTGCAACGGAAAATCCAACGCGGTAAAGTATGGGAAGGTCTATAAAGTCGTCACCAATATAACATATCTCTTTATCCATGAGAGCGTGTTTTCTGAGAATCTCCTGATAGGCATCTAATTTGTTTTTGACCCCCTGGTATACATCCTCAATGCCCAATTCTCTTGCCCGATGGATTACAGCATTACAGTTTCTTCCACTAATAATTGCAGTTTTGATACCAGCACGATGGAGGTATGAAATGCCAGTGCCGTCCAGTACACTGAATGCCTTTATTTCGTACCCTTGAGAATCAATATAGACGGTGCCATCCGTTAAAACACCGTCAACATCAACAATGACGAGCTTTATATTTTTTATCAAGTTAAATATTAAAATCCAACCTCCAGTAAGTCTTGTACGTCTATGATCCCGACAGGCGTATTGGAATCATCCACCACGGGAAGCTGATCAATTTTGTGATCTCTTAGTATCCTGTATGCCTCGGCAACCAAACATCGGACATGGATGAATTTGGGCGACCGCGTCATAACTTCTTTCACACTGCAGTGTAAGAATGATATGCCATTTTTCAAATGTCTTCTCAAATCGCCGTCAGTAAAAAATCCTACGAGTTTTTTCTGTTTATCAACAACGCTCACAGCGCCGGGTTTACCCGCTGTTTCTGTCATAATGGTAAGCACATCCAGCAAGGGCATGTCTTCGTCGGCCACAGGATTCTCTGTATTCCTGCGCATGACCATTTCCACCGTAAGCAGTTTTCTACCAAGCTCTCCGCCTGGATGGTAGAAGGCATAATCTTCTTTGCCAAGGTCTTTCTTTTTAAAGACCGTAAGGGCTAATGCATCACCAAGAGCCAGCATGGCCGTTGAACTAGCTGATGGTGCAAGCCCCAGCGGGCACGGCTCCTCAATCTTCCCGATGTCAAGAACAACGTCGCTGTGCAAAGCCAGGGAAGACTTATTGTTGCCCGTCATGGCAATTACCTTTGCCCCAATCTGTTTTACCCATGGCAAAAGTGTAACGACCTCTGTTTCGCCGCTGTTAGAAAGCGCCAGAACGATGTCGTCTGCAACAATGCGTCCGAGGTCGCCATGCCTTGCCTCCGATGAGTGAATCCAATACGAAGGAGTTCCCGTGCTTGCCAGCGTTGCAGAAATTTTCTGGCCAATAATTCCCGCCTTTCCAATGCCAGTAACTACCACACGGCCTTTGCAATTAAATATCAAATCAACTGCCTTTTGAAAATTGTGGTCCAGACGGTTGATTAGATTTTTTATAGCTTCCGATTCAAGGAACAATACATCCTTTGCGAAGTCAATATCGGTATCGGTTAGAGATCTTTCTTCGGTCAGACTGGTTTTCATATGCATTTTGATTGATTATTGATTATAGTAGGCGTTTCTTCAACATTCAAGAGAAAACAGCAGTATCACCGGGGTTTGAATGACGGAGAAGCGGAGCTTACGTCCGGTAAAGCAGAGGGATATCGCATATTTTTAAAGTATTTGATTACATGCTATGAGCTTGACAACTTATTTTCGTTGTGTTAGGATGCTTACGTTACCAGCTTAAATAAGGGAGAATTTGTATATCTGTGAATCTTGACAACTTACTAATATCAATTCCAGTAATACTTTACGCACTGACCATCCATGAATACTTCCATGGTTGGACCGCCAATAAATTTGGCGACCCAACAGCAAGGCTGCAGGGGCGGCTGACATTAAACCCACTTGCCCACATTGATATTCTTGGCGCGATATGTTTTGTCTTTGCCCGTTTTGGCTGGGGTAAACCTGTCCCCGTAAATCCTTACAATTTTAAAAATCCCCGTCGTGATAATATAATAGTATCCTTTGCGGGGCCTGCCTCTAATTTTGTTTCTGCATTTTTATTTGGCATAATCTTTCAACTATTACGGAATACGCCCTTCATACCGATGCATGCATCCGCTATCTTATATAACCTACTGATATCAGGAATTGTAATTAACCTCTCACTGGCATTCTTTAATATGATTCCTTTATTTCCCCTGGATGGTTCTCATATTCTGGAAGGTTTGTTACCCTATCCTATGGCACAGAAGTACAGAGAGATCGAGCGATACAGCCCCTTTATCCTGCTAGGACTGATTATTATGGGAAATTATGCCGGTATTCCGATCCTGGGTATAATACTTGGTCCCCCCATACACTACTTTCTCAGGTTGTTTACAGGCTTATAATTTCAACTGTCTCTTTTAAAGTAGGAAAGAAATGGCAGGCGAATATAGCAAATATAAAGTAGATCTGGAAACTTATAACGGTCCTCTCGACCTGCTTTTGTATTTGATCCGGAGGGAAGAGGTCAATATTTACGATATCCCCATAGCGCGGATTACAGATCAGTATTTGCGGTATGTGGAGGAATTGCAAGCCCTGGATATGAATATTGTAGGGGACTTTTTGGTAATGGCTGCTACCCTTATGTATATTAAATCATATATGCTCCTTCCTCGTACGGAAAAAAAAGAAGACGAAGAAGAAATAGAAGATCCGCGGGCATCCCTGGTAAAACAATTACTGGAATACAAGAGGTATAAGGAAAGCGCCTTTATCCTGGCAGCAAGGGCATCTGAGTGGGGGAAAAAGTGTACACGGGTACGTACTGAGTTCTTTACGGAAACGGCTGACAAAAAAGAGGAAGAAATGCCATTAGAAGGCGTAAGCGTGTGGGACCTTTTACAGCGGTTTTCCCAACTCATGAAGCAGACATCGCTTGACATCTCCACCAAAGTGATTTACGATGACACGCCAATACAGGTGTATATGGATGAGGTTTTGGAAAGGGTACATCTACATACCTCTCTGTCTTTCATTAATCTTTTTGCTGGAATACGTGAAAGGAACAGAATTATTGGGTTTTTCCTTGCTTTACTGGAGCTGGTTCGCCTCAACAGGATAAAGATTGAGCAACCGGCAAACTACGCCGATATCTGCATATCCTTATATTCTCAAACAGTACCTTGTTAAACAGAAATTACCTGAATTGTACTTTTGATTTGAAATTACCTGGACAGTTTGTTAGCATTCTGAGCTTACGATTTTTGTGAGCGTTAAGTTCGGATAAACTGCAGCTTACGGATTATAAATTATTGTCAGCAGGCTGCAGGAGAATCATATGCAGCATGTTTTGTGAGTTTTATGGAGTATTCATTTCCAGATAAATGGTGATTATATGATTAGCAGAGAATTGCTGGATATTCTTGCCTGTCCGCTCTGCAAGACGGACGTTCGTCTGGAAGGCGATAGAATTGTATGTACGAAGTGCGGACGACGGTACCCGATAAGGGATGATATTCCTGTTATGCTTATTGACGAGGCCGAATTACCGGAGGAAACGAAAAAGATTCATGGATAAAAAGGCGCTTATTGCTATGATTATTTGCGGGGTAATTATGTTGTTGTATTATCCCTTCATACTGCCCCTGTTCTCACCAAAAAAAGCCAAGGTTGCTGAGGAAGCAAAAGAGGTTATTCCCGAAAAACCAGAGGAGACAAAGGCTGTAGAAATACCAAAACTTTTGCCAGTGCAACCTGCCAAACCTCAAACGGACGTCCCTCTTCAGGAAGTTGTTATTGAAAATGAGCTGATAAAAATGGTATGGACAAATGAAGGGGCTGCACTCAAATCCGTTAAACTTAAGCAATTTAAAGATGCGGAGGCTAAAAACATTCTGGATTTACTGAAGGATGTTAATACCGAATATCATCCACTTGCCATAAACAGCATCCTTCAAAAAACAAACTTTCAGAGACAACGATACAATGTTGCTGAGCAGGGGAGAGATAAGATTGTATTTGCGACCACACTGGATGATGGGATTAATCTTATCAAGACGATAAACTTACCCCCTGACAAATACCATGTGAATATAGATATTGCTATAGAAAATACCACACATGATGAAATCTCAACATCATACAGCATAATTGCATCTTCAATGATTAGCCACGAAGGGGAGCCTTCTACGGACATCGCAGCTGTAGCTGGCGTGGATTTGGGAAATAAAAGGACTAAATTAGTACGTATGGCACCAAAGGAATTGCCTTCTAAAAATGAATCTGTAGGTATCGTTTGGGCTGGTTCAACGAACAAGTATTTCTCTATGATTTTGAAACCCATATCCAGCGATCTGGTGGCATTCATTAACGCACAGGCATTTGATGCCCAGGGAATGCTCACACATGAAAGGGCAGAAACGGGCGACTTTATGGTTACTTTGCAAACAAACAAGCTCCGGATCCCCTCCAACGAGGCTGCCAAACACAAGTATATCTGTTTTGTGGGTCCGAAAAAAGAGCAAGTCCTGGAGCAATATGAGACACTGGATATTCTTCTCAGCTACGGCTGGTTTACTGCAATAAGCAAAGTGCTTCTGACCTTTTTGAACGCTGTCCACCGGGTAATTCCCAATTACGGTATCTCTATAATTGTATTGACCATCATCATTAAGGCAATCCTTTTCCCGCTCACAAGGAAAAGCCAGGTTTCCATGTTTCGAATGCAGCAACTGCAGCCCATGATAAGTCAACTCAAGGAAAAGTACAAACATGATAAACAGCGAATGGGAAGAGAGCAGATGCTGTTGTTTAAAAAATATGGAGTCAACCCCATGAGTGGTTGTTTACCTATGCTATTGCAACTTCCTATATTTTTTGCACTATTTCGCACCCTGCAACTCTCTTTTGAAATGAGACAGGCGCCCTTTGTATTCTGGATCACGGATCTTTCAAGGCCTGATACCTTACTGTACCTTCCTTTTAGCATTCCCTTCCTTGGAAATGCACTCAACATACTGCCGTTGATCATGACCGGCGCTTCCTTTGCCCAGATGAAGGTCACACCCAAAGCTCCAGCAACCGACCCACAGGCACAGGCACAGCAAAAGATGATGTCTTTTATGCCTATCATGTTTGCCTTTATCTTATACCACATGCCCTCAGGACTTACGGTTTACTGGACAACCAGCACCATATTTAGTATTATCGAGGGTATAGTAATTCGAAAAACCATTAAAAAAATAAAATAATAACACATCCTTCTCTATGTACCCTGGAATTCAGGATACGATCGTTGCAGTTTCAACACCGCCGGGGAGGTCATTTCACGCAATCATCAAAATCAGCGGACCTGAAGCTGTTCCGTGCATAAAAGACCTTTTTATTCCCACCAATCCTGCCGATTTAGAGACTGTTTCTACCTACCATTCGGTGCGGGGATATATCCGTTCCCCGGGGGGCTTTGTTAATGTCCCTGTGCTTTTATATATTATGAGGAAGCCTTATTCCTATACAAGGGAAGACGTGGTGGAAATCCATACCATTGGTTCCCCGCCGCTTACAGAAATACTCCTGGACCAACTCTTATTGGAAGGACTTCGGGCAAAAAGGCGCGTACGTCTTTCGCATCCGGGTGAATTTACAAAACGTGCTTTCCTGTACGGCCGGATAGACCTTACACAAGCCGAGGCTACCATGCGCATCATCCGCGCACAAACAGACATCGAACTGAAGATGGCAATTGCCCAATTAGCCGGAGACGTTTCACAGGAAATCAAACGTATACAGGATGAGGCGGTTTCTCTTTGCTCACATATAGAGGCCTCCATTGATTTTTCCGACCAGGATATTGAACTGATATCCATAACAGAAATTTTGGACAGGCTGTCGGTAATTAAAAAAAACATTTCCCGTCTTTTAGTACATCAGGAAACCGGAAAGGTTTCTCAGGAGGGGATCAACACCGTTTTGTACGGTAAGCCTAATGTTGGAAAATCGAGTCTGATAAATGCTCTACTGGGAAAGAACAGGGCAATTGTTAGCGAGATACCAGGAACTACGCGGGATATAGTTACTGGTATATTGGAAACAGGTGGGTTTCGTTTTAAACTGACAGATACGGCAGGGGTAGACGACACAAAAGGCACTGTACTATCAATGGCAATGGAAAAGACACGATTCATAATAAAGAGTGCGCAACTTCTCCTGCTCGTTTTTGATGGCAGTGCCGATTTGGAAAAACAATTCAGAGAAATAAAATTAGATGAGTTAACCAACAATGTGATTGTTATAATCAACAAATGCGATCTGCAAAAAGACGGTCATAATTACGAATTGCCCATGGCACTTAAAAATTGTCCCGTAGTGCATACCTCTGCCATGACCGGTGAAGGACTGGTAAGAATGAAAGAACTGCTAACATGGATTGTTCAAAACGATAAGACCTTCATATCTGCGGCGCCGTCTATGCTGAATGTCCGTCAAAGAGAAACACTCCGGCTGGCACTTTTGTCGATTCAGCAGGCAGTAGAATCTGCAAAAAATAATGAAAGTCACGAGTTTATAGCACTGGACCTGCATGCTGCAATAGATGCCCTTGGTGAGATTACAGGAAAGGTAACAACAGAAGATATTTTGGATAAAATATTTTCTGAATTTTGCATTGGGAAATAAAAATGTTGTTTCCCAAACACTCACAAACCAGATAGACCATATGCCGTTTTTAGAGTCAATACCTGGTTCATACCTTGTTAAAGACAGTAAATGATCGGTGAATTTTTTAACAGCTTCTTTCTTTGCGTTTAAACCACTAAAGTAGATTTATTATACCATAGACTGCTAATGTGTTGTAACCGTAGAATTAAAGATCGGTAGGTTCAGGCCGGGAGATGAAAGAAGAAATAATAACCAGATTAAACAATGTTGAAAACGAAGAATGTGTAAAAATACTGTACGCTTGTGAATCGGGAAGCCGTGCTTGGGGTTTTCCTTCAACCAATAGTGATTTTGATGTGCGCTTTTTATACCTTCATCCCAAAAATTGGTACTTGTCCATTGACCTGGAACAGAAACGGGATGTTATTGAACGACCGATCAATGACCAGATAGATTTGAGTGGTTGGGATTTACGAAAGGCTTTGAGGCTGTTTCGTAAATCCAATCCACCGCTTTTGGAATGGTTAGGTTCGCCAATTGTTTACAGGGAAAAGTATTCAACTGCAACACAGATGAGACAATTGGCCGAGGCTTACTGTTCACCCAAGGCCTGCATTTATCATTACTTGCATATGGCACGTGGCAACTATCGTGAATATCTGAGAGGGGAGCAAGTTTGGATAAAAAAGTATTTTTACGTTCTCCGCCCCATATTGGCTATCAATTGGCTTGAAAGAGGCTGGGGTGTTGTGCCAACAGATTTTAGGATAATGGTTAATCAACTCTTTAATTCTGGGGAATTGAAACAGGAGATCGAAAAACTGATAAAATCCAAAGAGCAGAGTGAAGAATTAGATTACGGACCTCGTATTCCGGTAATAAGTAATTTTATAGACAGTGAAATTGAACGATTTGAAGTCAAACAATTTACAGATGACACAGACCAATGCTCAACAGATCAGTTGAACAGTTTATTTAGATTTGCTTTGGATGAGGTATGGTCGTAAAACGCAGGCAGAAAATTGGGTTGAATTCCTCTTTCTTAATCGGACTTAAATTAGGCCTTTGGCGACTTTTTTAGATGTAGAGCGAAGTGCCACTTCGCCCGAACGAAGCAATCGCTCGTTCTACAATTTTGAATTTCCTAAGCCACTCGAGTTTACCTGCATAAAAGATAGAAACATAAAGTGCTTTACATATGCCAACACCGCTCTACCGAAAAAGGTTATACTAAACACAGGCAAATGCTCCCCCCTGCCTTAAAACAGTAGTAATTGAGGATGATTTGTTTCACAATTCTTCGTTAACGGAATACCCGGTTATGGAGAAAAATCCTTACAGGTATGTCTCATATCCCCAAAATATAAAGGTTGATATCTCAAAGAAGGATATTGCCAATATACAAATATCTTTTACCCAAAAAGGCTACCATTTGCATGGAAGGTTTGGGTATATGTATGGTTGGATAGACATGGCTTTAAAATGGAATAATAATGAAATTACGATAAACACCTCGTCGGTATATTCACCTTACAAAAGCCTGGTCAGATGGATCGAAAATATTAACCAGGGTAGATTGCCCTGTCAGTTAGATATTGACGATGAGTCTGACATTTTCAGGTTGAAAGCTTATCCTGTAGATAACAGGGAATTGTTTTACCTAATTATCGAAAATACCTGTGATAAGGATAACAAAATATATCTGGAAGGTCTTTTCAATAGGGAGGAATTTACAGCAGAATTTAGTTATAAGTTCCGTCACTTTCTTACGACTGAATATGATAATGAGTATTGGACTGATGATGACGAAGACGACTTAAGCAAATTAATCGCCTGGGGAATTACCGGGGGTTTTAAAATTGCAGCAAAGTGTACCTGCCCATGCTGCGGATACAAAACATTAGCAGAATCAGGTAATTATGACCTGTGCCCAATATGTTACTGGGAAGATGATCCCTCACAATTTGAAGACCCAGACCTCGAAGGTGGTCCAAATTCACCTTCACTAAGGCAGGCGCAGTTAAACTTTATCCTTTACGGCGCCTCTGACCAGGAATGCTTGAGTTATGTTCGACCACCCAGCCAGTGGGATGTTCGTGATTCTACCTGGTTACCTCTTCACCAAATTCAAGAAAACATACTTACCCTGCAAAAGGAATTCGAAAAAAACAGAGATTTACCGGTAAACCTTTTCAAGGCAATATCATTTCTTTTTTTTAAGGAGAAGTTAGATAGATACAGAAATACAAAAAAGGATATAAGACGTTCTGACAAAAAATCTCAAGAAAATTATTACAATGCCAGGTCTGATGCTTTAAACAAAATCACAGATGGAAAAATACGGTATTGGCTTCTCAAGGCAGAAAGTGTCAGTGATGTAGAATTTATTGTTAAAGCACAAGATAGTTTTTGGAAATGGCTTGAGAAGGTTAAGGTATGTAGTCATTTGCATCTTGAATTAATAGCAGATAGTAATGGGTTTGCTCCACTGTATAATTGCAGATACTGTGGCGCATATATTGGTTGCACATGTTTCTTTAGAAATTCATGGCCAGTAAATCAATATATCAGTGTTCGGCCTTCTGCTATATCGAATTTTATTCCCTATCGTGTTTTTAAGGAAGTCTTCATTAAACCTAATGTTTGCTACAGATGCAGAAAAGATGAAGATATGGCCGCACCTCGCGCCTACGGGAAAAATAAAATTGAAAAGGTTTATTGGAGGGAACTGTTTGCTGAAGAAGGTAAAGCCTGGGTATTTCTCAGAGGCAAAGAATTTCAAACAGGGGATGAAATCATAAATTATTCTAAAAACACTCAACCAGTTTCTTTACTTTTTCTTGCCATTTTAAATGAAGACAAAGACGAAGTTATCAAAAGAATTCTCGATAGGGCGCTGTATGTGAAAAACCGACTGAGAAAAATTGGCCTGAGCGCTTCGGTAAAAGGGATACTTGGATATGCTGTTCATAAGGCTTGTTACCTTTACAACAATCAATACAAATGTGATGAAAAAAAAGATAAACTAATAGACATTAAAGAAAAGCCACAGACCATTTACCTTCCAGGGTTTCATTGCAATAAGAAAATGATCAAAGATTTGGGTCTAATGGAAAACCTCGATAAAATCAGGAAAATGCCGCTCATCTTTAAAATCGATGTCCTTCGAGAGTTTCTCATTGAAGAAGTTTTTGTGAACGATAAAGAGGTGAAAAAACTTGCAATTTCGCAAGTGAAGGTATTCGAATTTGATCCTGCCAGCGAATTCCAGCGAGTTCTTGATGCTGCAAGGATAAAAGATATTTATCTATTCCTTAAAACAATACAGAAAATATGGCAAAAAGATAAGGTATTTCTCATATCAAAGAAAGAAGCGCTGGTAGAAGCAATTACTAATAATAGTATAGAATGGTCGGTAATGGAGTATGAGTTGTTCTGTGAAGGAAATTACTCTGGTTTTGAACTTGGGCTTGAATGTAATAGAGACTTGCTTGCATGGTTAAAAGCGAATGTTTGTATTCCAAAATTTATGGATATGTTACACAAAGGCAATATAATCTCCAATATCGCGGGTATGAAATTTATAGAATGGGCAAAATATTTAAGACTCGATGAATATCTTGATGATAAAATGGTTACACTTATTCGTGAACCAAATAATCAACATGATGAAAATGCAATAGCTGCTGAAACAGAAGGTTTTGGCAGGCTTGGTTATATAAAACGTTCAGTTGCAAAGATACTTGCGCCCATCATGGATAATGGGGTAAAGTTAAAAGCAGAAATATTTGCTCGTTATTATACTAACGAAACTGATACAACAATTTTTCTCAAAATTAAACCTGTAGAAATTAAGGAAGCAACAATGACAGAAAGAGATTTTCACAGATGAAGGCCGTTGTTAAAAGAAGGCGAACGAAGGGTATGGAATTTATCGAAGTACCTCCCCCCATGGCAGGGCCAAGGGATGTGCTTATCAGGGTCAAAATTGCCTCGATCTGCGGTACAGACGTGCATATCCACGACTGGACACGCTGGGCACAGCACCGCTTTACCCCGCCACGCATTATCGGTCACGAATTTGTGGGAGAGGTTGAAAGGGTTGGGGAAGAAGTGACACTGGTAAGAGTCGGAGACCGGGTTTCGGCGGAAAGCCATCTTACCTGCGGACATTGTTACCAGTGTACAAACGGATATTCAGAAGTCTGCAGGAATTTTAAATTGCTGGGTGTCGACCATGACGGTTCCTTCGCCGAATTCCTCGTCCTGCCGGAGCATACCTTGTGGAAAAACGATGAAAAAATCCCTGATGAATGGGCAACTGTTCAGGAACCTTTTGGGAACGCTGTTGACACTGTCCTGGCTGAGGATGTCTCGTCAAAAACGGTTTTAATACTTGGTGCGGGACCGATCGGACTCTTCGCTACCGGCATTGCCAAGGCGTGTGGTGCTTCGCTGATCATCGTTTCTGATCCAAACAACTACCGCCTCGCTATAAGCAAAAGGATGGGGGCACACATCGCGATTAATCCTAAAAAACAGGACGTGACCCAGATTGCCCTTGAGTCAACAAAAGATAACGGCGTGGACGTTGTCCTTGAATTTTCTGGCAATAACCAGGCGCTCAATCATGGGCTGAAGTCCATTACCCCCGGAGGAAGAATCTCAATTTTAGGTATTTATGAAAGACGGGTCAACATCGACCTGAACAGGGAAGTCATATTCAAAAAAATCCGTATTTACGGGATAACGGGGCGAAAAGTATTTTCCACATGGCACAAGACCTCGCAATTCTTGTCCTCAGGTCTTGTTGACCTGGGCCCAATCATTACCCACAAGTTTCCCATGAAGGACTATGAAAAGGGTATGAAACTTATGAAGGACGGGAAGTGCGGAAAGGTTGTTTTACATGTATAATATCTTCCCAAAATTATTTTAACACTTTTAGCAAAGAAGATTATTTTTTGAGCAGCAAACTCAGGATTAATAATAAACTCTTTGAGTTTAAAACCAAGGACAACAACTCGACGACTGAAAGAAGTTAAGTGGTATTTGTACGAATGGACAACTTTTTTGATTAATCCATTAACTCGCAGTCGTTTTAAGATACTGCATATTTGACCGGTGGATTTTTGTACAGGCGATATTCTGAGGTCTTTGTTTTGAAAGCCAAATTTATCGTATAATTTCACGGAAGCAGGCCCCATGGTATGCCGGATACAGGCGCCTTCAATGCGGGCATTGAATCTGTTTCCCATATCATCCTGATAGTCGCCATGCAATTTTTTCCCCAGAAACGTTGCAATCGTTTGTGGCTTTACCGTCTTCTTTCCGAAAGTCCTTTTTCTTCACGTATTCGATAACAAGACCATTCACATGAGCAATTTATTTGGCATTTATGAATGATTGCATTGCAGAGTGGTTGTGCAAACTGTTGTTTATAATCAAATATGCAAATCTTCTGTTTACACAAAAAGAGGTTATTCCTTCTGCATAACAAATGGGCGGTAATGTCCCTTGAATGACTATTCTATCATAGTACGAAAGGACACCTCAGATATGGTCGGCATGTGTTTCTGTTATCAGTTTTATGGCCTGTGGTAGAGAAAAAATTTATGAGTTATATCCCGACTCGCTTGGGTTAGTCAGAATACAACTCAAATGAGTCGGGAGAAAACGGAACTATTGTATATTATACTTCTACCAATTCTTAAAACAAAAACTCTTCCAACTCGTTCGAGTCAGGATATGATTGAGGAAGAAGTCCTAAGGCGAATAAGAAAGGTAAAGATAATTCCTGAAAACAATAGACGTTTACACTCTTGTCCAAATTAAATTTTCAAGAGGCCCATAAATCCATATTTTATAAGGTTTCCAGCGGACCAGTGTAAGCTAAGACCTCGATTTTTAAG
>JABRVT010000035.1:0-1549 GCA_040048245.1 Candidatus Brocadia sp. | reverse complement strand
GGTTCGTTTGCAGAATATCCCGCCAATTTTAAAGCGAAATAAGCCTTTACCGAGGCGCTGATTTCACTCGGTCCACCATAGTAAATATTCCATCCGCCATCAGGAAGCTGGTGTTCACGGATGAGATTGGTAGCCATTCTCTGTTTTTTCTGATCTACCTTTCCAAGAAAATGCATCAGCATGATATAGTCAGATGTTAACGTAGTATCTGCTTCTAAAATTCCTACCCAATGTCCATCTGATTTGTTTTGTTCACGCAAAAGATATTGCTGTGCACTATAAATGGCTGCATTCAGGGGAGTTTTCGCCGGCAACGTGGTATGGATGTCCACCTTCGCAGGCGCGCTTTCAAATCTTAATCCATGTTTAGGCACTTCAAAGACGGCGGGGTGTTTACCGTTCCCGTTGCCATTGAATTTATAGATACTCGTTTCTAATCGTTCAAAAAGCCTAAGGAGAAAATTTCTCATACTTTAGAATCTCCCAAACAACACTCAGGTATCAATTTATTGCCATTCTAAAATATTAAGTGGATAATTATCATTAGGTTAAGGAAAACATTCCGGGCATCAAAATAACAAATTTGAAAGCCGATTTCAAGGAAAACTTGCCCTTATTACTAAGATTTGTGATATGGAATTAGTCTATTGGGCTAACTGATCGTGTTTCATTGTCGCGATGAAAGAAGGTTTTATCTGACAGTGCCATAGATAGTTTTTGAAGTTCGTCAGGTTGCTGGTACAATAAGTATATTCTATTTGATACATTGCTCATAGAGAAAATGGTAAATTTAATTGCATAGAAATTTTCATTTTATTCATACAGGTTTCGTGTCCATAACCAATATGGTAAGGTAAAAAGCTTACGGAATACTTCCCTTTTATCCGCTCCTTGCAAAGGAACGGATAAAAGGATAGTTATAAGGTTAGAGAGACATTCACAAAAAAACTGAGGAAACGGCTATGTCATATATACTCAAACTCTTATTGACAACACTGCGTTTCCGGTGGGATACGCAAAAAGGCATAAGAAATCTCATTGCGGTCATGGCAATATCCATCTGGATGGCATGCCACCTGTGTTATGGGGAAGATCAAAACAATCAAATCATATCTTTATTTAAAGAAACTCAGCAAGCCTCGGTATTCTACCTGGATAACGGCATGGAGGTTATCCTCGTTGAAAATCACGCCAGCCCCATGATTGCAGCGGTTACAGTCGTTAAGGCCGGCAGCCGGAATGAAGACGAGGCCAGCAACGGGTCAGCCCATTTTCTCGAACACCTGTTATTCAACGGCACAAAGACACGCTCCCAAAAACAGCTTTACGATGAAATGGATTTTTACGGCGGCTACAACAACGCCCATACCGGCCCGGACTATACCAATTACATGATCCTCATGCCGAAGGAATACATCGCTCAGGGGATGGATATCCAAGCCGACATGCTCTTCAATTCTACCCTGCCAGAAGAAAAGTTCGAAAAGGAGCGTGGCATTGTTATAGAAGAGATAGGCAAAAGCGCAGACCGGCCAGAATATCAGGTTAA
>JABRVT010000034.1:0-2306 GCA_040048245.1 Candidatus Brocadia sp. | reverse complement strand
TTGTGGGGGCGTCCGGGGGTATTGGTATACTGATTGATCAAAAAGGCGTTGATCAGTATCACGGAGACTATTTCTCACAGGGCAGCGGATACTATTATTCCTTGGGATTATTATGTGACAAAGAGGGCAACGATACGTATTCTGTAGGCCGCTATGCCCAGGGTGCAGGTATTCATTCGGCAATTGGTCTATTGAAGGATATAGCGGGTGATGATACCTATGTATGTACGTTTGGTGTTTCACAGGGGTGTGGGCACGATACCGGTATCGGGTTTCTGGTGGATGATTCTGGGAATGATGCATACCGTAGTAAGACCACTTCACAGGGCGTTGGCCTGGAAAAGGGTATCGGAGTTTTGGCGGATTTTCACGGAAACGATATCTATGATGCAAACGACCGGAGCCAGGGGTTTTCTGACACATCAAAAACCGAGGAGATTTCAGGTATTGGAATATTAATTGATAACCATGGAGAACGTGATACCTTTCACGGTGCCATTGCAGAAAATCTGTTATTATACCGATCAAATGGCGGGCTGGTATTAAATAGATGAACGAATACAATTTTGGATTCTAAAATCCTAAATCCGAATTCCGCAATCCAAAATCAATCTCATGCAGATAGATTTTATTGAGCGTAAAGGACACGTCCTTACCAGATCCACGTTAAAATGCCTCAGTCAGGTGGCATCGGTCAATCCCACCCTGGGCTGCATTCATCAATGCGCCTATTGCTACGCAAGGGGTTACTCAGTATATCCAGGCGACGGCAAGGTGCTTGTTTACGGGAATATGGCAGAAAAATTAAAAAAAGAATTATCTACACGCCGGAAGTTGCCCGCCTATGTATTTTTTAGCCCCACCTGTGATGCCCTGCAACCTATACCACAGGTATTCAAGGTAACGTATGAGTTAATAAAAGTTCTGCTTGAATACGGTGTCGGCGTAAATTTACTTACCAAGGGCAGGATTCCCTTAAAATTTCTTGAGATATTTAGCCATTATAAAAAATTGGTGCACGTTCAAATTGGTATTACTACATTAAACCGGGATATTCAAAAGAAGATAGAACCGTATGCCTCTACTCCGCGAGAAAGGGTCCAGAATATCGAGCGACTCTGCTCAATAGGCATTGTGCCGGAAGTAAAATTGGATCCGTTGATTCCCGGTTTAACCGATACCGCGGCAAATTTGACGGCCTTGTTTAAATCTCTTCAAGGATTTGGTATAAATTCCACCGGCATTAATTACCTCTTTCTGAGACCACAAATAGAGAAAAACCTTTGCAAGGCGCTTGGAAAGACTCCTTTCCTGCCAAAAATCCTGGAATATTATCAAGATGGTAAATCTATCAATTTACTGGCAGAGCAGTCTCGCGTCGTTGCTCTGGATGTGGAGTACAGGAAACGGGCCTACGAACAAATTTCAGGACTGGCTAAGGATTTTGGGATTTATGCCTATGTTTGTGGCTGTAAAAATCCAGATATTACAGAAGAACCGTTGTGTGGTACTAACTGGAGTCAACATTTTGAAAAGTCATTAAGCCAGAAGAGGCTGTTTCAAGGTTAAAAAGAAGGTTGAATTTTGTTGTTTTTCAGGTTACTCTTGTTTTGTGTTTTATTTTTTGGATGCACCTTTAAGAGAGGAGTTTCTATGATTTATAAGGAACCCAATACAAAGGGAAGTCTCGTCACTTTCAAGCCAGTATATGACAACTATATCGGTGGGAAATGGGTCGCGCCAATAGGAGGAGAGTATTTTGACGATATTTCTCCCGTTAACGGAAAACCATTTACGCGGGTCGCACGATCAAAAAAAGAGGATATTGAACTCGCCCTTGATAAGGCGCATGAGGCAAAGGAGAAATGGGGACACACGCCCGTTGCTGAGCGAAGTAACATCCTTTTGAAAATTGCAGACCGGATGGAGGCAAACCTCGAAAGACTTGCGGTAGCGGAGACCTGGGAGAACGGCAAGCCGATACGTGAAACCCTGGCGGCTGACCTGCCCCTTGCAATAGATCACTTCCGCTATTTTGCCGGTGTTATAAGGGCTGAGGAAAGTGGTATGTCCGAACTCAGCGCACTGATCGTTTCCTATCATCTCAAAGAACCTATTGGCGTGGTGGGTCAGATTATCCCCTGGAACTTCCCGCTGCTGATGGCGGCATGGAAACTGGCGCCTGCCCTGGCAGCAGGTAACTGCGTGGTGCTCAAACCCGCAGAGCAGACGCCGGTGACCATTCTGCTTCTTATTGAACTTATTGGAGACCTTCTGCCTCCCGGAGTGGTTAATATTGTCAACGG
>JABRVT010000033.1:0-48968 GCA_040048245.1 Candidatus Brocadia sp. | reverse complement strand
AACTAAAAAACCTGAAAATACGGGTGTGGTAAATGGGATATATGCTTTTAGACATTATGATTTTTTTTCATTTTGATAAGGCAAAAAATCTGCGATTTTTTGCTATGGAAAATCTTTTTCGCTTAATAAAAGCCTTCTAAGGGGTGACCCCTTTTCCTTCTTCGGGAATGACAAAAAAGGCCATGTCGTTTTGTTTTGCTATGCAAAACAAAACCTAATGTAAATACCCGATCTCCCCATCGCCTCTCTCCCGAACTCCCTTGTGGATAATTAGTTTTTTCCCTTGAAATACTCCTGAATTATAGGCATCTTGACAGGTTCTAGAATATCGGGAATAGGTTCTGGTACGTCTGGGATTTCTTTGGCTATAGAACTCATGGAGCCGGGTATCTCCCTTCCATACAAGTTTTTGTGAGGTATTTTCCAACACCCTGCCTTCCAGTTTATGATAAAAACCTTCCAAAAGTCCATAGATAAAAGTCCTCCGATGCCTGTTCCCGCTGATAGCGTTTTTCTCTTTGTACTCCGTCCATAAAAGTTCCGAGACGTTTTGAAGGTAATGATACACATATTCCGCCATCTCGATATTTTCCGGTGTCCCATAAATTTCCAGGACCCGGCCGCGCCGGTTTTTATGCTGGTCGTACCCGAATGTCCAGATGGCCTCTACGAAAAAATATTTGCAGAGTATTGAGCTGATCAGGGATTTCACCGGATCTCTCCGTCCTACTCCACCAATTTGCTTATAAATGTAATTCCATTTTGCTTGGGTATGCAGGAGCGACAGATTGTGCCTTAATAACAACTCGTGGGCCTTGGTCATAGCAGTCTGGGCCTCGTGTTCGTTGGGGCTTTGGGCCAATGCCAGCAGCTTATAGACCTTATCCAGTATCTGGTGGTTTTCCGAACTCACTGTGAATCTGCTTTTGCGTTTTTCCATCCAGGTTTGAATGTCACCCGTAGCTGTTGGATCAATTCCCTTTTCCTGGCAAACCCTTCTGAATACCTCACCGTGTGGAAGTTCTTCGCGGATTCCTAAAACCTCCTCCACGTACTGATGTGCCATTTCATGGTAAATAACCTCCTGCACGTATTCCCATGCACACGTATTGATCAGAACAATGCTGATGGAAAGAAGACGGCGGCAGCCGCCCTCCCACCTGCCCAACGCTATTCCTGAATACGATAGTTCAAAGTTTGGGGGGCGCATAGAGTCTTTAAAATAAAGGGAATTTGCCATCTTCCAGTCTTCATTCAATTGCCTGATCCATGCGGTTTTTAGCTTGTCGTTTATATCAGTTTCTGGCATACAATGAAAAATTATCCCTATTACATGGGCGTAATACAGGAATAAAACGAAAGTGCAAAATAAAAAATGTAAATTTAACTTTACAATTTACATTTTTTCAATTTCCATTTTACGCTCCGACTTGTTCTGGCCAGGCTTTATTAACTTTAACAGCGGTAACTTTATAATTATAAGTGCCGGTAATATCATCAGCCGGAGCTCCGGTTAAAACATTAGCAGGAATTTCATGGAAATGTATTGACATAAATGCGGTACCACGCTGTTGACTGCGTGTAACTCTTACTTTTACCCTGACTGAACCACGGCGAGAGCTAATAATGACATAATCCCCGTTTTTTAAGCCTAAAGGACGAGTGTCTTCCGGATGCATTTCCAAGAGTTCCTCCGGTCTGGCTGCCACAAGCGCAGTACACCGCCTTGTTTGGGCGCCGTTATTGAAATGTTCTAAGTGGCGTCCGGTGATTAAAATAAGCGGGTATTCCTGATCAGGCCATTCATCAGGTTGCAGATAATCATTTCCGATGAACTTAGCAAGGCCGTTTGGATGGGGAAATTTTTCTTCAAACATCAGAGATATGCCGGGATGGTCTTCATGGTAACAGGGCCATTGAAGTCCATCTGAACCCTTTAGACGACGATGGTTAATCCCGGCAAAAATCGGGGCTACCTGTGCAATTTCATCGAAAATTTCCGAACTTGAGTTGTAGTGCATACCATAACCCATGGTTCTTGCCAGTAAGGAAATGATCTCCCAGTCTGCTTTGCTTTCACCGATAGGTTCCAAGGCCTTCTGGCAAAGTTGCATCCGTCGTTCAGCATTTGAGAAACACCCGGTTTTTTCCATGAAGCAGGCTGCCGGCAATACCACATGGGCATATTTCCCGGTCTCAGTAAGGAAGATGTCCTGAGCAACCAGGAAATCGACTTTTTCGAATGCCCTGCGTACAAGAGTTGCGTTAGCATGAATTTGCACCGGATCGTCTCCGATAAGATACAGGGCCTTAATAGTGCCTTCCAGCGCTCCTTTGATCATATCCGGGGAACGCAGGCCAGTTTTAGACGACAAAGGCACTCCCCAGGCCTTTTCGAATTTCAGGCGGACTTCCGGGTTTTCAACCGGCTGGTAACCTGTATAAAGATTGGGTAAATTACCCATGTCACAGGCGCCCTGTACGTTATTTTGACCGCGGAGAGGATTCACTCCAGTACCCGGTTTGCCGAAATTGCCAGTAAGGAGACCTAAATTGGCAAGAGACATAACGCTTTTGGTGCCGTACTGATGCTCAGTGACACCCAATCCATACAGGATAATGGACCTGTGAGTGGCGTACAACCTAGCGGCTTCACGGATAATGTCTTTGGATACACCGGTAATGTCTTCCACATATTTTGGGGTATATTTTTCCATCAATACTTTAAATTCCTCAAACCCTTCAGTCCTGTTTTTAACAAATTTTTTATCAGTGAGGTCATTTTTGATAATATAATTAGCAAATGCATTGAATAAAGCGATATTGGTACCCGGTTTGATTTGCAGCCAGTAGTGGGCGTAGCGGGTAATGGGAATACGGCGTGGTTCAACGACGATAAGTTTGGCACCTTTACGGACGGCTTGCTTGACTTTAAGTCCAATTCCTGGATGGGCCTCCGTGGTGTTGGAACCGACAATCATAATCAGTTCCGCCTGGCCAATATCGGCATAAGAACTGGATGCTGCCCCGCTGCCTAAGGTCATTGACAGGCCGGCAACGGAAGGGGCATGACAGACGCGGGCGCAACAGTCAATATTATTGGTACCAATAACTGCCCGCATAAATTTTTGAAAGACATAATTTTCTTCGTTCATGATTCTGGCAGAACCGATACCACCGATTGCGTCCGGACCGTAGTTTTCTTTAATTTCTTCAAATCTGGCAGCAACTAGCTGAATGGCCTCCTCCCATGAAGATTCGACCAATACCCCATTTCTCCTGATAAGCGGCTTCGTTAACCGATCAGGATGACGGATAAATTCATATCCAAAACGGCCTTTAGTACACAACTGACCGTTGCTGATCGGGTCTTCCAGGTCAGATGTGACACATACAATACGGTCGTTTTTTTTGTCCACATCTGCATAATAACGGCAACCGGTGCCGCAGTAATTGCATACGGTGCGAATTCTTTTTTGGTGAGGCTGGCGATTTTTTTCAACAATTGCGCCTGTAGGACATACCAGTGCGCATTGCCCGCAATTTTCACAATGAAGCCCCACATCTGGCAGCGGACTATGTGAT
Source organism: Candidatus Brocadia sp. (assembly GCA_040048245.1). Taxonomy (GTDB): domain Bacteria; phylum Planctomycetota; class Brocadiia; order Brocadiales; family Brocadiaceae; genus Brocadia. The sequence continues at coordinate 45,383 of JABRVT010000033.1, read as the reverse complement.
TTATATCGTTTAATGATCGGGTGGTCGAGTTCCAATACACCTACACCCTGTACCTCAGCGCAAACCCGTACACATTTACCGCATGCAATACATTTGTGCATCTCCCGGACTATTGGTCCTTCCAGAGCAGTGGAAGGAATATCGACATCGTCGTTAAACCAGATTTCTCCCAGATCCAGTTTTCTGGACATAGCGCGTAATTGACAAAATTCAAATTGCCGGCAGGTGGAACAATTGCCTTTGTGGCGTTTGATAATATTTTGCAGAATTCTTTTACGTACCTTAAGTACCCTGTCTGTGCTGGTATTTACGATCATTCCGTCTTTGGCAGGCATCATACAGGAGGCCTGAAGTGTTTTTTCTCCTTCGACTTCTACAACGCATATACGGCAAAGCCCTGTCGGGGTCAGTTCAGGATGGTAACACAAAGTCGGAATTTTAATGCCAAGCATTTTAGCGGCTTCGATAATGCTGGTTCCTTTTTTGACGGATATCTGTTTTCCATCAATAATTAGATCAATTTGTTCCATAATAAACACCATTACTGAAAATTAATATTGAAGATTTTTAATACACAAAAACAAAAAACGCCTGGGCAAGTAACTTAACAGTTAATTGCCCAGGCGTTCGGCTTTATCCTTATTGTTGCGCTTCCTTGCGGTTAATTCCGCATTATTACGCCAGTCACGCAACGGATAAATTTTAATTTTTAAATTTCTTAGGTTTCCGAATAAATTCTATTACAATTTTAAAATATGTCAATTAAAAATTTGGTTACTTTGAACATAAGTCAACAAGGTACAACAGGTCACTTTGCCGGGATGCGGAACTTATCCTTTTGCTCATTTGTCTTTTTTGTTAATGATAAACGAAACGGGCATTAATAGCCGTAACCGTAGTCTTGAGTCTTGTTTTTGCCGCGTTTTTACCCGTGTTCTTTGCAGTAAACTATTACACCTGTTTTTTTATACATTGATAAGTTCCAGTCGATCCTTAAAAGTCTCCAAAACCCTTTGTTTGATTTTGCAATGCATGTCCATGGTGAGTTGCGGGTCCTGAGAGACGATTTCAAAGGCATCATTGCGGGCCTTTTTCAGTATAGGAAAGTCTTTAATAATATCGCCAATCTTGAGTTCTGGCAATCCATGCTGGCGTATACCAAAGAATTCACCCGGTCCCCTCAATCTGAAGTCCATCTCTGCAATCTTAAACCCGTTATATGTCCTGGTCATGATATTTAATCGTTCACGCGATATTGAGCTATTGGGATTCCCAAAAAGCAGGCAATACGACTGTCCACTTCCCCTGCCGATGCGCCCGCGGAGCTGATGGAGTTGGGATAATCCAAACCGTTCGGCATGTACGATAACCATGACGGTGGCATCGGGAATATCAATCCCCACCTCAATGATCACGGTAGATACCAGTATGTCATATCTCTTTTCCCTGAAATCCATTATAACCTTGTCCTTTTCAGCCTGCTTCATCTGACCATGAAGCAACCCCACCCTGCGATAGGGGAATACTTCCTTTTGTAATCTTCCTGCCTCGACAACGGCTGATTTTAGATCAAAGTTTTCCGATTCTTCCACAAGGGGATAGACAATAAAAACCTGTTTGCCCTTTGCGATTTCCTCATTAATAAAACGATAGGCATCTTTTTCCTTGTCTTTTGGTATCCAAAGGGTCTTAACAGGGGAACGGCCGGGCGGCATTTCATCCAGTACCGAAATGTCCATATCTCCGAATAAGGTAAGAGAAAGTGTCCGTGGAATCGGGGTTGCCGTCATAACAAGCACATCGGGACACTGTCCTTTGTTTTTCAATTTCAGTCGTTGTATAACGCCAAATTTGTGCTGTTCGTCTATTACCACAAGACCTAACCGCTTAAACTGAACGGTCTCTTCAATAAGTGCGTGCGTTCCAATAACCAGGTCGGCCTGTCCGGTTTTAATCTGATCAAGGTCATCTTTTCTGCGCCTGGAATTCGTCTCCCCTGTTAATAAGTGTATCCTTACGTGCGAGTGTTGGAGATATTTCCGGAAGGTCTGGAAATGTTGTTTGGCCAATATTTCAGTAGGTGCCATAAAGGCGGCCTGATAACCATTGGCAATGGCGGCAAGGATGGTATAAATCGCCACGACCGTCTTGCCTGATCCGACATCGCCCTGGAGCAACCGGTTCATAGGCTTACAATCTCGCATGTCTTCCTTAATTTCATTAATCACCCGCTCCTGTGCATTGGTTAAAACAAAAGGTATAAGTTTACGGATATGTGCGTCTACGTTGTGCCCTATCTTGAATGAAATTCCCGACTCCCCTTTAATGCCCCGCCTCCTTAATGCCATGGCCAGTTCAAGGGTAAACAATTCTTCGTAAACGAGTCTGTTTTTTGCATCTTTCAGATTCTCAAATGTCTCCGGGAAATGGATATTTTTTATGGCCTCTTTTGCAGAGACTAACTGATTTTTCTTTATAACCCATTTTGGGAGTATTTCATCAATATACCTGACGAAGTGGTGCACCGCCTCTTTCATGATCTTCCGAAAGTGGGTCTGGCTCATATGCTCAGTAAGCGGATAGACAGGGATGATACTCCCTTCCTTTATATCAGCGTCGTCGCCCTGAATGATTTCGTATTCCGGACTTAATAACTGCGGGTATTTGTATGCACCTACCTTGCCATGCAAAAAAACAGTATCTCCCACATGAAATTTACCGATAAGAAAGGGCTGATTGAACCATGTTGCTGCAATGGCGCCTGTTTCATCGCCTACAAAGACTTCCAGAATGCTCTTCCGGCTTCTCGCTATTCTCGTTTGAACGCCAAGTACCTTGCCCTGAACAGTAATTTCTGCGCCTATTCTGGCCTCAGAAATCTTTTGTACGCGGGTACGATCTTTGTAATCTCTTGGGAAATAGTAAAGCATGTCACGGATTGAGTGTATCCCTAGCTTCCCAAAGATTTCACTTCGTTTTGGCCCCACACCTTTCAGGTATTGAACTGGCCGACTTAATGCGGATTGCGTGGTTGTCCTTGCTATGGCGTTAGTAATTAACATTCAAAAAATTCAGTATTGTAATAAATAGATATACTGTTCCATCTAACTATAGGGAGGTCGTTATTATTTGTCAAATTGAATCTTTAACATGAAATTAGTCTTCCTGCCAGAAGATACGGGGTTTGTGTTTTTTCTTGAATATCCGGGCAAATCATGTCTAAATGGTAACGATTTGGTAATCTGCTTCTCTCAAATGTAAAAATGTTTTTAAAAGACAAGACCAATGACCACACTCCTTGCAATCGGACCTCATCCTGATGATGTAGAAGGCGGTATGGGGGGAAGTATTTTGAAATTAGTCGCACTGGGGTATGATGTCCACATTCTCGATCTGACTAATGGAGAACCCACCCCGCATGGTAGTCCTGAAATCCGGAGAAAAGAATGGGAACAGTCCACTGCGCAGCTCGGTGTAAAGAGCAGAACGGTACTTGACCTTCCCAATCGGTATCTCATGGACGGGATAGATGCACGCAAAAAGGTTGCCGCTGTGATCCGAAAGATACGTCCGCAGGTACTTTTTCTCCCTTACTGGATCGATGCACACCCAGATCACATTCAGACCACTCTGATTGGCGAGGCTGCTCGTTTCTATGCGAAACTGACAAAATCGGATATTCCCGGAGCCCCTTGCTATCCTTCACACATTTTTTATTACCTTTGTTCCCATTTCCGCGTGCATGTCACACCCTCATTTATTTTAGACATCAGTAAGGAGTTCGCAAAGAAACTCCAGGTTGTACGCCTCTATCAATCACAGTTTGCCTATGACGATGCACGATGGAAATATATTAGCGGTACGATTACGGCAAGGAATCAATACTATGGAAATCTGATCAGGACTGATTATGGGGAGCCCTTTATGAGTCGCGAGCAGGTAGGTTTAAAGGATATACGGGATATTTTATAAAATTGTCAGTGTTCAGCTATCAGCAGCAATCAACTATTCCCTGAAAACTAACAACTTATTTTTTTATTTAGACTTGATGCGCCATGAAATATTTCCCGGTAGGAAAGCTTGATTATCGACTCCTGGAAAAAATCCTAAAGTTAAATCCCATCAATGATCCTAGAATTGTCGTAGGTCCCCGGGTTGGTGAGGATGCAGCCGTCATCGATTTTGGGAAGAAATATCTCGTAGCCAAGACCGATCCCATCACCTTTACTACACATCGCATCGGATGGTATGCCGTCAACGTAAACGCTAATGACATTGCCACAATGGGGGCAATCCCGAAGTGGTTTATGGCAACAGTCCTGTTGCCGGAAGGAAAAACAGATTCATCGCTCGTCACACAGATTTTTCGGGATATTGTCAAATCAACGCAGTCACTCAATATTACACTGTGTGGCGGCCATACTGAAATTGCACAGGGAATTAACCGGCCAATTATTATCGGACACATGCTGGGGGAAGTTGAAAAAGATAAGCTTGTGGTAAACAGCCGTGCATGTCCGGGAGATGATCTTTTACTTACCAAGGGTATAGCCATAGAAGGAACGGCCATTATCGCACGGGAAAAGGCAGCAATAATAAGAAAGAAATTTGGCAATCAGTTTCTTAAAAGGGCGCAGACCTTTATGGACAAACCGGGGTTGAGTGTTGTTACAGACGCCCTGTTAGCTAATAAAGCGGCCAGAATCCATGCCATGCATGATCCAACGGAAGGTGGGCTGGCCACTGGTATTCTGGAACTTGCAAAGGTATCAGGGACAGGGGCTATAATTGATGCAGAAAAAATTCTATGTTATGAAGAAACCGAACGGATCTGCAGGCTATTTCACATCCAGCCGCTTGGCCTCATTGCATCAGGTGCGCTGCTGATTGCACTGGCTCCGGGCGATACGAAAGCAGTTATTGCCATCCTTGCTGAAAATGGTATAGAATGTACTTGCATAGGAAGGCTTACGAAAAAAAGTGCGGGATTAAAACTCTTAAAAAAAGACAGGCTTGTAAAAATGCCGGCATTCAGGGTTGATGAGATAACAAAGGTTTTGTAAAAAAACTTATGAATATGGCAAAACCGCTGCCCTTATGCATCCTATCGTCAAGATGGTAATAAAACTACAGCGATAACGACTGCATCAATCTTTCTTTCCAAAAACATTGGATATATGCAATTTTAATTCGAGTGGCGGCCGTTTTTTGTTGACATTGAGAGGAATGGAGCCATATTATTGAGACAAGACTGACGAATAACACAGGGCTGAAGATTTTGTCTGTACCATATGTGTGAAATGGTATGGGTAAAGATACCTGTTGTCGTTTGAGCTAGGGCACCCTGAGGGTTAAACGTTACCCCTTAATTTTGAATCATGCTTGCTTTTCTCACCGACACTATTTTTTACAAATTCTCATAAAAGCACAAAAGACAGGAAAAAGGAGGATGCGACATGCCAGACTACGGGCCATACAGAAGGCCACAAGAAATACGTTTCCAGGATATACCATGGGGTTCAATAAAAAGATTTATACCGCCATTATTAATTATCATCTTTGTCATTGTTACAGGATACACGGCCTTTTATACTGTAAAAGCCAACGAAGAGGCCGTTGTTCTCAGGTTTGGTCGATACACTGAAACAGTAGGTCCAGGACTTCATACTAAAATTCCCTACGGCATTGATAAGGTACTTAAAGGGGAAGTTAAACGTATCTATAATGAAGAGTTCGGGTTCAGGACAGACCAGCGTGGATTTTCCGGCATGATTGATTACAGATACCCTGATGTGAAGGCAGAAAAATTAATGCTCACCGGTGACCTTAACTGCGCAGAAGTGCATTGGGTTATCCGGTACAAGATAAAGGCATTGGAAGATTATTTTTTTAATGTAAGGGATGTTAGAGAAACCATACGGGGAGTTTCACAGGCAGTCATGCGTACCCTGGTTGGTGACCGTTCTATTGATGAGGTCCTGACCATTGGCAGGACGGAAATCGAACAAAAGGCCAGGGAGGATATCCAAAAGATTTTAGATAGTTACAGATGTGGTATTGACATTCAGACTGTACTGCTGAAGGCGGTTGACCCACCGGAACCCGTAAAGGATGCCTTTAATGCGGTAAACCAGGCGATTCAAATCAGGGATAAAATTATCAACGATGCCGAGGGACAAAAAAACAAAATACTTCCGGCAGCAGAAGGGAAAAAAGAGCAGGTTATTAAAGAAGCAGAAGGATACCGGATCAGAAGGGTAAATGAGGCAACCGGCGACATCAGGGCGTTCCTGGCAATTTACGAAGAATACAAAAAGGCAGAAGACGTAACCCGAAGGAGACTTTTCCTTGAAACCATGTCAAAGATCATCCCAAAATGTGAGAAGTTATACATTATTGATAAAGACCTGAAAGGTTTCCTGCCAATCCTCGGACTCAACGACGAAGGAGTAAAGAAATGAAGAAGACAATTATCATCATCACCATTATTACTGTAGTTGTTGCGCTGATATGTTTGAAGGGTTCTTTGTATATTGTAGACGTCCGGTTGCAGGCCGTTATCACACAATTTGGGAAACCTGTTCGAACAATTTCAGAACCAGGACTGTACGTAAAGGTCCCGTTTATCCAGGAGATCAGATATTTTGACAAAAGACTGCTCGATTGGAATGGTGAAACGAGCGATATCCTGACAAGAGACAAGGAAAATATTGGTGTCGGTACGTGGGCAAGATGGAAGATCACCGACCCGCTCAAATTTTATACCTCCCTGGGGACAGAGGCGCGGGGTCAGGGTGTACTGGACGAGGTAATTGAGTCGGCCGTTAAAAATGTTGTCAGTGCATTTACTTTAAAAGAAGTTTTGAGGAATACTAACCGTAAGCTGGAATATACCACAAAGGAACTGGAAGAAGCTGAAGGGAAAAAGGTATTCATTAAAATGGGCCGTGATAAGATCATCGAAGAGATTCGTAAAATGGCATTACGTGCACTTGAGGGCCGCTACGGAATTGAACTGGTGGACGTCCGGATAAAGTATATTAACTACGTTGAGGCCGTTATCCCCAAGATATACGATCGCATGCGCTCAGAACGTATCCGTATCGCCAATAAATATGAGTCAGAAGGTAGGAAAGAAGAGGCAGAAATTCTGGGTTCTATGAAAAGGGAACTGGAACGTATTGAATCAGAAGGGTATCGGATCGCTGAGGAAATTAAGGGGCAGGCAGATGCGGAGGCCGTAAAGATTTATGCCGAGGCCTATGAAAAAGCCCCTGAATTTTATTCCTTTACAAAAACCCTGGAAACCTTTGAGTCTACCTTTAACAAACAAACGCAACTCATCCTGACCACGGATGGAGACTATTTCAGGTATTTGAAGAGTTTTCAGAAGGAATGAGTACAATCACAAAACTAAAAACAGTGGCTGAAATTAGGAGAGGATAAAGAGGGTGATCTATTGTGGTGGTTGCCGGGATTAAAAAGTGCCTTTCAGGGCTAATTTTCTGAGTTAGCGCCACCTGCTTGTCAGGTGGCGCTAACTCAAAGTTCAATTTATGAGATTATTGCGGCAGGTTACCATCTTCGTGGGTTTCCGGCAAGGCCATTCCGAAATTATCCACATCTTCTGCGGTGTCCCGGACTCCTGGGCTGTTCTGGCTCCAGAGCTGATCATCCGGTGCGGATGCTTGAAGTCCCGCAGTAGATGAACCGTATAACACTGCAACAGCACCTGCATCGAAAAGCCTTCCGGCTCCTACATCTTCTTTAAAGATTCCGATCGCCAAATCGTCACTTCCATCACCATTGAAGTCGCCTGCACCTAAAGACGAACCAAAATAATCTTTTGTTTCAGAAAAATTTCGGACTCCTGGACTGTTCTGATGCCAGAACTGGTCGTCAGGCCCATTCACACCATCTGCCTGAAGTCCATCAGGCGATCCATATAATACCGCAATAGCTCCTTCATCATTATTATTAAGGTGGTCTATTTCATCTTCTGCTAAATCTTCATCTGGAACTCCAATCGCCAAATCGTCATACCCGTCGTTATTGAAGTCGCCCGAGGCTAAAGGTAAACCGAAATTATCCTTTTCTTCGGCTTTATCGAGCACATCACCACCCTGTTGCCAGAGTTGGTCATCGGGACCATTCACACCATCTGCCTGAAGCCCATTTAATGAACCGTACAACACCTGTACAGCTCCTGCATTGTTAGTTCCTGCTATAATTTCTTCACGATAAACTCCAATCGCTAGATCATCATATCCATCGCCATCGAAGTCACCGACGCTTAAATTCGAACCGAAATAATCTCCCCCTTCGGGTGTATCCTGGACACCCGAATGGCCCTGTTGCCAGAGTTGGTCATCAGGTCCACCTACACCATTTGCTTGAAGTCCATTTAATGAACCGTATAACACCTGCACAGTACCCGCATTAATGGCGGTTGTTGTCCCTATTGTTACATCTTCATCGGGAACTCCAATTGCCAAATCGTCATACCCATCGCCATTGAAGTCGCCGGCGCTTAAATACCGGCCAAAATTATCCTGTATTTCTTTTGTTTCTTTGACACCAGGACTGTCCTGGTGCCAGAATTGATCGTCAGGCGTGGTTGCCTGAAGTCCCCTGGACGAACCGTATAACACCTGTACAGCGCCCGCACCGTCTTCAAAGGGAATTCCAATTGCCAAATCGTCGTACCCATCGCCATTGAAGTCACCCGTACTTAAAACCCAGCCGAAACGATCTTCTGTTTCGGAAACATTTTGAACATCTGCTCTGCTCTGGTGCCAGAACTGATCGTCAGGCGAGGTTGCCTGCAGTCCCCTGGACGAACCGTATAACACATTCACAGCGCCCGCATTGGTGATGGTTACTGTTCCTATTGTTATATCTTCGAGAGGAACTCCAATTGCCAAATCGTCGTACCCATCGCCATTGAAGTCGCCCGTACTTAAAGCCCAGCCGAAACAATCTTCTGCTTCGGAGACATTTCGAACATCCGGACTGTTCTGGTGCCAGAACTGATCGTCAGGCGAGGTTGCCTGCAGTCCCCTGGACGAACCGTATAACACATTCACAGCGCCCGCATCAGTGATGGTTCTTGTTCTTACTGTAATATCTTCAAAAGGAACTCCAATTGCAAGGTCGGAAAAACCGTCTCCGTTAAAATCTCCACGTATCTTTCCATATGCAGGGAAATTAAAAGTTATTATCCCCACCGCTAAGATTGTAATTTCACACCATGTAAGAGGAAACAATTCCCTAAGTTGTTTTAAACATATCATAGTAAATCTCCTTTCTTTCAGATGATTCTGGATATGTAAAAAATGCATGTTTTGTAATTATGATAGATGAAGCTGACCAATCAGGCACAGAAGTCTTTTTTCAGCAGTCCATCGCAAAAAACATTGTAGTTGGGACGACATGTAAATCAATCCTAAACCGATTGGAGTTACTCGGGATTATGTAGATCGTTTAAAAGATCAATACATAATTATTGTTAAAACAATTTCGCAAACAGAGAGCAGATAAAGAAAGTTGTCTTGCTGATATCGGCGGTCACTTATAGCAGTATTTCAGTTTGAAACCGCTATTTTGGAATTATAGTACTTGTTGTATTCATCATATAACATGTTAATTGCCAAAAAACAAATTTAATCTGACCCAGTCTGTTTGCTTGTCTATAGTTCTGTAATGTTGCTTCATGCTTCGTAATTGCGATAGTCATGCTTGTGTTGTGTATCCACGTTTCAAAATTATTTTGTTGAAAAAAACACTTGCTTTGTGTAGCTTTAGCGTAAAAGAAAGGAGATATATAAGATGAGAATTATCAAAAAGCCTCTGCTTTATTTTATAATAATCGCTGTTGCTTTAAGCTTTTTATTCTCAAATGACCTCTACGCCTGGTCTGGTGGCCCCCCGGCTTACCGGACGGGTGCGTCAAACGACTTGGGCACCTGTAATGACATAGGCTGTCATAATTCCTTTGTGCTCAATTCGGGAAGTGCCGTGTTTTCAATTACCGTGCCTGACACTTACGTTCCTGGTAAGTTCATCAAAATCGAGATTTCATTTACAGAATCAAACGGGGTATTGCACGGGTTTGAGATGACGGCGTTGGATGCCAATAATAACAGGGTCGGAAAATTTAAGAGGATAAATAAAAAGACGCAGGTGATTCGTCCCAATGATTTTCGAGGGCTTGAAAAAGAGGACAAGGGCAAATATATCGAACATACGGCTGCCGGTAATAAGAAAAAGAAATGGAGGGTCAAGTGGAAGGCCCCTGTCAACGCAACCGATCCAATAACATTTTACGCTGCTGGAAATGAGGCAAACGGCGATGGTAATCCCGCTGGCGATTTCATCTATACAACGACAAAGGAAATAAATGCGGCGGCGTCCGTAAAGACTCCTGATTTTGGCCTAAACCAGGATATCCCATTTTAATGCGCCTGCGCTTCTCCATATCAAGAGCAATAGGTATTCCCTTTGTGAGTCTCCTCGTGTTTTCTACCGTTCTTTTTGCTCAAACCGAAAATACCACCGATATAATAACAGGCGTAAGTGAATCAAACGGTTTTACCTATAAGGACTTTATTTCCGGAAATTTTCGGGCCCAATATGAAGGCCGTTGGGCAGAAGGCGGAGAAGAGGACCACGACACGTATGATTATCTGCGTTTTACCACCAAACCTTTTCTTCGTGATAAAGTAACCATATCGGGTTCCGGAAGATTTTCCGCCGATCTCGACGGAAGGGAATCAAAATCCGACGCCTTCAGGGACATCCTTGACAGTTATGATCATACATACAACGGACGTATTTACTATCTGTATGCAGATATCAAGAATCCTGTCATTGATAAGTCAAATCTTCGCATCGGACGGCAATACCTATACTCTATAGAAACCATTCTTTTTGATGGTGCAAAGTACGAACAGCAAATTGGACCTGTTGAAAGCTATGCCTTCGGGGGGCTAAGGGTTTCACAATACTCGAGCACCTATTTTGATACTGTGACTGGAAGCGGTGTGGCTTTCCGTCCATTTGTGGATACCCGTACAACTCTGGACTATGTTCGTATTATAGACGATGAGTTTATTGATGACGAGGTGGGACTTAACCTATGGCAGAAAATTTATGAAGACTTTAATTTTTACGGGAGATATACCCTCCTGAATACGCTGCCGAAGGATTTCCTGGTGAAATTATCCTGGGATAAGATCGACTGGGATGCAAATGTCCAGGTATCATATTACAGATTCATTCATTCATTAGGCGAGCAGAGCAACAACATCTCTCCTTTTTTCCAACTCCTGGGTACCCTGGAACCTTTTGAACTCATCAGCGTGACAGGGTATAAGGGTTTTGGAGAAAAATTTGGAATATCCAGTGGTTATGATTACAGGCGGGTATTAGACAAAGATGACGAGAATTCCTTCAATCGCAATTACAACAGGACCTTTTTGTCATTCAATGTAAATAATGTTCTTTTACAAGAATCCAGAGCAGCTTTTACGGTAGAATACTGGAACGTGAAGGGCATCGACCACACAGTAGACCTTGGCGTTGACTATGGTAAAAAAATTGGGAGATTTGATGTGGGTGCGGGTACAAGCTATTCCCTCTATAAATACAATTTTGTGGGGAGCAACGATCTGCAGATGATTATGGATAGTGAGTACACAAGGGATATTGAGCAAAAGATCGATGTTCGCACGTATTATCTGAGGCTTAAATATTTATTAACGAAGCATTCTGATATAACTATGCGCTGGACGTCTGAAATAAGCGATACGGAGCCGGATAAATTTCATCAGCTATTGATTTCTTATAGCGTTAATTTCTAAGGGCGAAAATTGAAAAAATCCTATTATCTCATTTCCCTGGTGACTTTTGCCTTTCTTACGATGCTGGGAGGTTGTAAAGAATCGGAAATCCATTACAGCCATGCTAAGCATATGGAAAGGGGTTTAAAGGATTGTAATATTTGTCACGCCTATAAAGATGACCTTGAACCGAAATGGCCCAAGATGGCAAAATGCCTTACCTGTCATATGAAAAACTTTGATACCGGTAATCCTCAATCCTGTCTGCTGTGCCATACCAGACCGGGTACGGAAATAAAGGTGAAACACAATATTCCGAAAAAATACCGGGATTTAAAATTTACCCATAAGGCGCATCTTGAAAATAAAATTGAGTGTAATCAATGTCATGCGGGCATTGAGAAGAGTGATGCAATTACCCCGGACCTTATCCCGGACATGTTCGGTAACTGCGTCCCGTGCCACAAAGAACGAGGGGAAGACAAGATTGCATGCGATGTTTGCCACAAACACATCAAAAAGAATCGCATGCCGCTCTATCACGAAGACCGGTGGGTTAAACATGACGACCCAGGCTGGATAATAAAACATGGGAGTGAGTTCTATTACAATCAGGATTACTGCAGGCGATGTCATAACGACAATTACTGGTGCATCAACTGCCATCAGGACCAAAAGCCCAGAAGTCACAATAATACATGGCGTAGAAAGACACATGGATTTGCGGCATCATGGGAGCGGAAGAAATGCAGTGTGTGCCATCAGGAGGATTTTTGTATTCGATGCCATGAGAGCACAACGCCTTTAAGCCATAATGCTTCGTGGGGCGGTGTAAATACGAGAAATCGCCATTGCCTCAATTGCCATTTCCCGATATCCATGGTCAGTTGTACGGTATGCCATCCCAGTCCGGCGCATCCTTCGGCAATAGATTCTCCACACCCGCCTTTTGCCGGAAATTGTACCCAGTCTGGTTGTCACCCAGTGGGTAGGGTAGGCGAACCGCCACATCCAAAACCTATTGGTATTCAATGTACGGTTTGCCACAATCGATAATTATTAATTTATAATATTCACGGAAATTTTTTAGGATTCCCCGGAAAGCTGGAAACAAGGTTAGGAATATTTGAATTTGTAATTTTGATAACTGATTTTATAATGTGCGAATAATCCAGAAACAGAAAAGGCGCATCCACATTGTGCTTAGAATTGTAAAGAGTCAACTAACCCCCCTAAGACTTTCGGATGCGCCCTGACAGATATGTAATCTTCATTATAACCGATATTTATGCATAATGCAAATTTCTCACTTTCTCGATATTTTTAGTACCCTGAAATGTATCGAGATTTAATGACTGTAAACAAATGTAGCCTGACATATCATCTCAGACATGCCAGGCTACATTTCCAACTTCCTCATTACGTACACCCCTTTCTGTTTTTCCATCGGGTTAAGGAAGTATATATTAACAGCAACGTTTAAAAGACTTCGACGCCCTTTACTGAACTTTTATTATATTGTGCTGCACGTGTCTATTTTAAACGCTACTGATAATTTCAAAGAGCTCAGTGGAGAGGATTGAAAGTGGTTGCTTTAAGATACATCGTTAGAATAACTTATACCTTGAGGCGTTTAACCTCATGCATCCCACTTTCTCTTTCTTCTCCATTTTTATTATATCACGTTATTTGATTTTTGCCAGTTTAACTTTCGGATTTTTTATGGTATTATAAGTAAATTTTGTAAAAATTATATTTTAGCATAGTTGCAGCATTTACGATGAAGATTGCATTGGTGGTGTATCAGTTTATCAAGGAAAAAGGCGGTGTGGAGAGTTATGTATTTCACTTATCCAAACAACTCCTTGATCGGGGTCATGAAGTGCATATATTCGCACATCGGTTTGGTAAAGACCGGTATAAGGGATTGATCAGCCACCCTGTTCCGGCTATTACCTTCTGGTCGCCATTAAAATACTGGACATTTGCAGTAAATGCCCCTAAGATTATTAAAAAAACGGCGGTAAAATTTGATCTCGTTCACGGATTTACCCAGACATCATTTCAGGATATTTACCGGGTCGGAGGTGGATGCCACTGGGACTATATGATGCATACCTACCCCTTTATGCAATCTCGATTCGGCAAGATTCTCCTGTGTCTTAATCCAAGACACTTCAGCCTGCTGTTCTTAGAAAGAATTATTTTCAAGAGGAAACGCTATAGGCAGATTACCTGTATCTCTGAGCAATGCAAGGAAGAAATCATCCGCCATTACCAATTATCTCCAGACGACATAGAGGTTATTTATAATGGGGTAGACACAAATATATTTGCGCCCCAAAACAAAATAAGATGCAGAGATGCAGTAAGGGCTAAATACGGAATTGCGCCAGACGAAGTTCTCCTGTTATTTGTTGGTTCCGGTTTTAAGAGAAAAGGCCTGAAATATGCAATAGACGCGCTGTCCCTGGTAAACAAATCCCAGAAAGTCAAATTACTCGTTGTGGGGAAAGGAAACATACGGGGATATCAAAGACTCGCAAAGGAAAAAGACGTTCTCGACAAAATGGTCTTTGCAGGGGTATGCAAACAAATCGAGGAGATATACGCCGGGGGGGATATTTTTGTCTTTCCCAGCGAGTATGATGCCTTTGGTACCGCCTGTCTTGAGGCAATGGCATCCGGACTTCCGGTTATTGCCAGCAGGACGAGTGGCGTTTCAGAGATTATTACACATGGGCAAGACGGTTTTGTTATTAACTACCCCATTGATGCAAAGGACATAACAAATTATATTACCGTACTCCTGGAAAAAGAAAAAAGGGAGCAAATCGGCCTTGCTGCAAGGCGAAAGGCAGAAATGTATTCCTTTGAAGCAAATGTTGAAAAAACGCTCAGGATTTATCGTAAGGTACTGAATACTAATCCAACAGAATAGATGAGTGTAAATATTTTTATAAGCGATGACATTCGATGGCTTGCAAAAGAGGTATCGTCGGATGCTTTAAAAGAAATGTTCCATGCCATTCGTGAAAATAAACAGTGTGAGATCATTCACAATGGCCATTATAAAAAGGTATTACGATACACACACAATCAAGGCTCTTTTTACATAAAACAGTATACGGCCAGGAACTGGCTGGAAGGCGTTAAATCATTATTTTCCTTATCAAAGGCCCAAAGGGAATGGAACTATGGCCATAGACTGCTCAGGAGTCAATTGCATACTGCAGAACCTGTTGCCGTTGGAGAAAAGAGGCGCTTTGGAATGCTTAAGGATTGTTATATCATTTCAAAGGCCATACCCAATAGCACGACGGTAAAGGAATTATTAAGCACTATCCAGCAATCGCCCGCACGTATATCAAGGGAAAATACGTTCCTTAACGATCTTATTTCTTATGTTAAAACAGTACATGATCACGGTATTTTTCATGGAGAACTCCATGTCGAAAATATATTGGTAGATCGGGACAATACCACGTTATTTTACCTGTTGGACCTCGGACGTGCAGCATTTAAAAGGAAACCTTCATTATCGTTAAGGATTCAGGAACTATCGAGGTTATTATATTCTCTCGCAGGTACCTGTACAAATGATGAAATAACAGAGTTGATAAATAACTATACAAGTCAATTATTCACTCCCAGCGACAGGGAAATTTTTCGCAAGGCCGTCTTGAAAGAAATTTACAAGATAAAGCGAAGACTCTGGCACAGTAGAACTCAAAAATGTTTAAAAACGAACAATGTATTTAAGATTGTTACCCATACCAATTATGAAGTAATCATACGAAATGAATGGGATGCCAGCACGCTGGTTGCCTTGATCAAGAAACACATGCTTTCTTTCAGGGAACAGAGCGATATTATTGTAAAATCATCCGCAAAAACAGGCATCACGCGTATCCCTGTATCTCATGAAGGCATCAAAAGTGTATGTATCAAAGAATACCGGTATCCATCCGTCTGGAAGAGATTTTTGTATTCCTTCCTGAGTTCTCCTGCACGAAGGGCATGGGTTGCTGCTCATGGTTTGATGGCTGCAAACTTTCAGACACCACAACCCATTGCATTCTTTGAAGAAAAAAGAACCGGTATACTCAAAAAGAGTTTTATCATTATGGAGGATATTTCCGTTTTTCTGCCGTGCAACAGATATGTGAGTGAAAGGTTTCGTGACCCTTGTAATAAGGCAGCAGCCGGTAAAAAACGGGAGTTTATTTCCTGTTTAGCAATGTCCTTTAAGCACCTGCACGACTCAGGCATATATCATTGTGATCTAAAGGCGAATAATATCATGATCAGGGAATTACTGGATACCTGGGACTTTTTTTATCTGGATCTGGATCGGGTATCCTTTTATAAAAAAATAACCATCAAAAAAAGGGTGAAAAATCTATCCCAGTTAAATGCATCTATCCCCCATTGTATTACGTACACAGACAGATTACGATTTTATCGGACATATGCAGGTGTAAAAAATCTTACAAAAGAAGACAAAGAAATATTACGGGCAATTATCCGTTTAAGCATACAGCGAAAACATGTATGGAATCCAAAGACACCGATTGCACAGATTTCGCAGAGAAAAAATCTCGTAACAATTTAGTTTTTTGAAAGTATTGATAGTTATAAATGTCTTAGTGTAATTATGTAGAGGCAATTCATGAATTGCCTCTACAACACAGGTAAGCGCGTTATTACTGGAATTTTTCAAAAACTAAATTTTTACAACATAATTAATAATGAAAAAGGTTTATTTTCTTATCCAAGGGTGGGACCACCCGGCAAGCAGATACAGGGTATTGCAATACGTCCCTTATCTTAAAGAGTCACAAATAGAGGCGAAGGTTGCCCTCTTCCCGGATTCCTTCTGCAAGTGGATGAAACTATTTTCAGAACTCAAAGATTACCATACCGTGTTTGTCCAGAAGAAACGGCTGTGGCGCTGGCAGCTCTGGTATCTAAGAAGGAAGCACATGAGGATTATCTACGATTTCGATGATGCCGTTATGTTTAAAAGTCCTGTAGATGGCGGTGGTCGGTCTTTTAAAAGGCAAAGGACATTTGCCAGGATGGTAAGGCACAGCGACCAGATTATAGCCGGAAATCAGTACCTGAAATCAAAAGCCATACCCTATAATAAAAATATTGCTATCCTGCCAACTGCAATCGATACAGGGAAATATACAACAAAAGATTATCGCAGAAGCAAGGAGAAGATTACCATTGGCTGGATAGGGAGCAAATCTTCTCTTCCGTTTTTAAAGGAGTTAACCCCGGCCTTTGATCATTTAGCAGGTCAATATAAATCGGTAGAGCTCAAGATTATTTGTAATGATTTTTTTGAGTGCAACAGGATGCCGGTTGTTAAAAAAACATGGACACTGAAAGACGAAAATGCGGATTTGCAGGATATTGATATTGGCCTGGCGCCTTTGCCTGATCATGAATGGACGAAAGGTAAATGCGCTACCAAATTACTCCAATATCTCACGGTGGGGATTCCAGCGGTCTGCTCGCCGGTCGGCGTACATACTGAAATAATAAGAGAAGGGGGAAACGGTTTCTTTGCAGCCTCCACACAGGAATGGATCGAAAAGATAGGTCTTCTCATAAAGGACAAGGCTCTTCGGGAACGTATGGGAATGGAAGGAAAGAAAACGGTGGAATCTTCTTATTCCCTGAAAGCAAATATACCAAAGTTTATCAACATCCTGGCGCAGTGAAGTTGTCATTAAATAAATATTTTGCTTGCAAGAACAAGATATGGAGACCCCACCCCATCCCTTCCCGTAAACGGGAAGGGTATTGGTTATTCCCCAGTTTGGGGGGATTAAAGGGGAAAAAAACTTCTTAAAAAAGTTTTTACGGAGTAATACTGCAAAAAGGGCTTTAATTTCAATGAAGATACTCTACATTTATTCAGATTGGAAGTGGACTGGTCCTTCTCAACCTATAGTTGAATTATGCAACTTTATGAGTGAAAAGGCCAAGGTTTTTTTGCTTATGAGCACACCCAAACACCCGGAAAGCAGGTTTGTTGCTCATGTCAGAACAGACAGGATTAACCTTATTCAGGGGCTGCAAAAGCGTGGCGGTATTGGTTCATTAATGAAAAACAGAAGGTTGATAATGCGGATTATACGTCAGGTTAAACCCGATATAATTCACCTCTTTCGGGAACGTGATCTGATTACCCTTCCAGGTAATTCTGAAAATTTTATTAAGGTATTTTCAAATCTTAAAGATGCTTATCCTGGTAAATTGAAAAGAACCTTTTGGAAGATAGCAAATGTAATAACGGTCTTTCAGAAAAAACTCCATGATAAATTATTTCAGGAATTGAGGAATGTAGTCTATATAAAACCCTGGTTAAATCTTCGGCAGATACCAGCAGAACACAAAAATGTTCGGTCTGAATTTGGTTTGTCAGCGGAAGATTTCGTCGTGGGTCTTGTAATGCGCATTCAACCACACCGGAGGTTCGATTTAGTTATTGAAACAGCAAATCTGGTAAAGAAATCGCAGAAAAGAATAAAGTTTTTGCTGTTTGGGAAGGGACCTTACGTTCAGAAACTTGTCATGGAGCCTATTAGAAAGTATGGTCTCGCAGATGTAATAGTACATGGTGGATACAGAAAAGATGATTACTGGGATGCCATTAATTCTTTTGATATAATGTTTTATACCGTAGCCGGTTCTGATGGAACTGCCCGCGCACTAAGACAATGTCAGGCAATGGGGAAACCGGTCATTTGTTTACACAATGATTTTATGCAGGAAATTGTTCAGGATGGTATAAATGGTTTTATCGTTCATGATAAGCCGGAAGAAATAGTGGAAAAAATTTATGCATTGTATTCTGACAGAAATATGTTCATTGATTTTTCGAAAAGATCGGAGAGTCAGGGGAAAACTTACGATCTCAACAAAATCGGGCAAGAGATGTATGCGCTCTATGATGACCAGATGAGGCAAAAATATAAAATTTTTTACCGTTAATCAGCGCTGCTGAATGCATAACCATGAATGGCAATTGTTCCTTAGTTAGTGTAATATTACCCACCTATAACTGCGCGCACTTTTTACAGGACTCTCTTGGCTCGGTTTTATCGCAGACCTATGATTTTTATGAAATTATTGTTGTCGATGACGGGTCTACAGATAATACAAAAGCAGTGTTGAATCCATTCATGCAAAAGATAAAGTACATACATCTGGAACAAAACAGAGGGCTTCCCACTGCAAGGAATATAGGCATTCAATCAGCTCAGGGCACGTATATAGCCTTTCTTGATGCAGATGATCTATGGCTGCCGGAAAAATTACAGACAGATGTAAACTGTTTTGACCAACACCCGGAGGTCAGTATGGTATATTCAAGGCATATAAATATCGATGAAAAAGGATTTGCGCTTGGCGGTGACCGGAAGAAACGATTGCCATCCGGTAATATTTTTATCCGGTTATTTTCCGAACAGAATTTTGTCATTTCCTCATCCGTAGTAGTGCGAAAAGATGTATTTGAAACGGTGGGTTTGTTCGACGAAAAACTTATTAATTGCCAGGATTGGGATATGTGGCTACGTATTGCATTTTATTTTCAAGTCGCAGGGATTAATAAACCGCTGGTAAAATACAGACATAATCCGCGTTCTTTGAGTAAAAACAGGGATAATGTCTTAAAATATCAAAAATTGGTTATCGATAA
Organism: Candidatus Brocadia sp.; assembly: GCA_040048245.1. Lineage (GTDB taxonomy): Bacteria > Planctomycetota > Brocadiia > Brocadiales > Brocadiaceae > Brocadia. Next base: position 25,823 of record JABRVT010000033.1, on the reverse strand, counting down.
AACCTACAACACATTCAAAGATAAGATGTACGGAATAAGTGAAAAACTTTATAAAAAGAGACTGTCTTTACATTATGCAAAGACCGGCCGTTATTATTTACGGATAGGAAATAAAACACTGGCAAATGAAAATTTCCGCCTGTCTTTGAAATACGACCCGTTAAATTTCAGAACGCTAAGGTACTATTTCCGGTTAAGGTAACTCCCGATCAGAACCGCTAAATCCAAAGCACGAAATCCTAAATTCTAAACAATTTCAAAACGATAAGTTCAAATGTTCCAGACAAATAAAAGGAGTGAAGAGGGTAGGTTGAAGCATAGTTTTCCTTATTTTTTAAATAAGAAAATCCGCAGTCTGGTTATGAGGGCGATAAACCTGTTCCTGGGTAAGGTAAAGAAGGAGCAAATCAATCTTCCAAAAGAGCAAATAAAAAAGATCTTATTGGTGCGCGCCAACTTTCGCATAGGCAATGCCATCCTTGCGACACCTTCCATATTTATATTCAGGAAAAATTTTCCTCATGCCACTATTGATTTTGCCGGTTCCCCTGCATCAGGATTACTTTATAAACATCTGCCGGTTGATCGTCACTATAGTATAACCCGCCATTTCCCGGGTATTTTATGGACTTATTTCTCTCTTTTCTACAAAATGAGATCTGGTAAGTATGATCTGGCAGTTGACGTGAGTTGTTCACAGTCAATGATGAACTCATTTATCGTGGGGTTTTCCGGCGCGCGCTTTCGTGCCGGGGCCCAGGGGAAATGGGACCGCTGGTTTAACGTCGCCATTCCGAGGCCGGCGGAAACCAATAAGTATAAAGTCCTGCCTCTATTTTTTCATACCATGGGGATGGAAACACAACAGGTATTTCCACAACTGATATTATCTCCTGAAGAAAAAGAGGAAGGGAAAAGGAAAGTAACGGCGTTGATTGGAGTAAATCATGTTCCTGTTGTTGGTATTTTTGTCGGGGGCAGGAAGTCGAAAGGTAAAAAATGGCCTGTGGAGAATTTCCTTAAACTGATTACAGCTCTCCGTGCTCAAGGAGTAAGCGTCATCGTTTTTTTTGGACCGGATGAGAAAAAATTGATGGGGTTTTTTGGGCAATCATTGGGTAAGGATATTCCCCTCGTCTTTGAATCTTCATTAAGAACATTTGCTTCCATAGTTTCAAATTGCAAGCTTTTAATTGCTGGCGATAGCGGCCCGATGCACCTTTCCTGCGCACTGGGGGTACGTACTATCGCGCTGTTTCTCAAGCGTAATTTTCATCACTGGGGTCCCCCGCCGGATATTGCGCGAATCATTTACAATCCTGAAGGAATCCTGGTTGAAGATGTCTTGAAAGTTGCTGTTGCAGAGTTATATAACGTCTCGTCTTCTTATTAATTTTTCTTTTTACCCTCTCTCTATGATCGCCCTGAATTTTATCATCGTAAACTGGAATACCAGACAGCTCCTGATAGACTGCATCAGTTCTATTTATACAACCGTTACCGGCATCAGTTACCACATCCATGTAGTCGATAATGGTTCCGCAGATGGCAGTGTCAAAGCGGTGCATGACCAATTTCCCCGGGTTCTCGTCATAGAAAACCTGGAGAACAGGGGATTTGCTGCTGCTGTGAACCAGGCGCTGGAGAAAAATATTGCCGGGTATACCTACAGTGTATTACTCAATACCGATACCCTATTGCAGAAAGGCGCCATACGGACAATGTATTCATTCATGGAACAGCATAAAGATGCCGGAATTGTTGGCGCGCAACTGCAAAAACCCGATGGCGCAAGGCAGCATAGTTACGATAATTATCCTACCCTGGCAACGGAGCTTTTAAACAAAAGTTTACTGCGGTGGCTCTTTCCCGGCAAATACCCCAGTAAAAAGACGCAGACAACACAACCTGTGGAGGTAGAATCCGTTATTGGGGCATGTATGATGATAAGGAACAGGGCAATAGAGGATGTAGGGAGATTGGATGAAGATTATTTCTTTTTTCTCGAAGAAACCGATTGGTGCTATCGCATGCAGAAGGCAGGCTGGAAGGTCTATCATGTACCGGACGCCAGGGTCATTCACCTGGGAGGGCAAAGCAAGAAGATGGCGCCATGGCAATCACAGGTGGAGTATTGCCGTTCGCTGTATACTTTTTTCAGAAAAAATAGGTCTGCCTTTTCGTATATCGTACTCCGGACGTTCTATCTGGCAAAAATTACTCTGAACTTAATTACAAATGTCGGCGGCAATATATGTGTATTCTTTCAAAATGAAAAATTGCGCTATCGGCTATCAATATATTATAGGCTCTTTCTGTGGCATCTTTTCTTATGTCCTGATGGGATGGGTTTAAAACCTGTTAAAAATAAGAGACAATAGAACTGATTTAAAATTCATTTATGGATAAAAAGCCTGTTGTTACATCTTACACAAGTCTCGTCTCGGAGTGTGCCTTTGTTGCTTATTTTTTTATCTTTTCTTTTTTCCCGTTCAGCGCAGATGTCCTGAAATTACTATGTCTGTTGACTGTCATTGGGTGCTGGACGGCATGGATGTTGTCCGAAAAAAAGATACTTTTTGTAAAAACATCACTCACCATTCCAATTATTGTATTTCTTTTATGCTCACTCATGGCTTCATTTCACTCGGCCCGCATTCAGTACAGCCTTGGAACAATCTTTCATGATTATCTTACATATTTTATCCTCTTTTTTTGCATGGTGAATACCATCCAGAGTCAGGAACAAATAAAACGCATCGTAAAAGCCATGCTTATTACCTGCGGCCTCGTGTGCGCATATGGCTTGTATGGATATTACACCGGGGTTGCTATCAGGGATGAAAGACTTGTAGCCACCTTTGAATATCATTCCCGTATCGCAAAATATATTTCATTATTGTTACCCGTTGCTGTCTGCTTATTTTTCTATTACAAGAATATATTAAGCCGCCTCTATCTGTCTATCCTCATTTTTGTGTGCAGTCTTTCCTTAATCTTGACCATGAACAGGACAAGCTGGGTGGCCGTTTTAGTTACTATATTTTTTATCGGCTTTGCCGCCCAAAAGAAGTACCTCATATATATATCGATTGGCATGTGTGCATTAGGTATCTTCATTTTGCCTTCTAAATTTATCACGCAGGTAAAAACAATCACGCAGGTTGACAAATTTTTTACATCCGAAGAAATTCTGGGCGAACGGTTGTTATGCTGGAAGGCGTCTATAGCCATAGTTAAAGACCATCCCGCGCTAGGCATCGGCCCTGGCAAAAGGAATTTTCGAAACGTCTATCAACAGTACGCAGAAAAAATAAGAAATACGGAGAAGCAGCCAAAAGGCGATGCGGTTAAACAATCCCTGAAAACAAAGGTTAAAAAAAATAGCGGAATAAAAAATCCTGAAAGATTATCCCATCCGCATAATGTATTTTTCCATCTCATGGTAGAATCCGGTATACTTGGGTTGCTGGCATTCCTGTGGCTATTTACAGCGGTATTTTACGCTGCGATACGATCATGGCGGCTTTCAAGTTCAGAATACGAAAAGGCACTTTTAATGGGTATAACGGCAAGTCTCGTTTCTATTTTCTTACATGGCTTTACCGATAGCTTCTGGAAAAAACCTGATGCAGTATTTCTCTGGTTCATCATTGGAATATTATTTACGGTTATCCACAATACAATAAAATGCAACCAGGTAGATTATCGTTAAAATGAAGGTATCCATCATTCTGGTAAATTACAATTCTGCCGTACTTCTCCGGCAGTGTCTGAGATCGATTTACGAACAAACAAAGGAAATTCCCTTCGAGGTTATCGTTGTTGATAATGCGTCCTCTGACAACAGCAGGCAGATCGTTCGTTCGGAATTTCCAGCCGTTCAACTTATAGAAAGTTCGGAAAATCTTGGCTTCAGCCGGGGAAACAACCTTGGCGCCAGCCGGGCAAAAGGCGTCTATCTTTTATTTCTCAACACAGATACGATTCTTCTTGAGAATTCGATCAAACTGTTAGCGGATTTTCTTGATGAACATCCGGAGGTTGGCGCAGTGGGTCCCAGGATTTTTTTTGAGGACAGATACTTTCAACTTTCGGCTGGCCAACTTCCCAGTCTGACTATTGAATTTATTGATAAATTAGTGCATTCCTTTGCTCGCAGATATCGTAAAGTTGTATGCCCTGTATTAGAGCGTTGGAACAACACCACAAAGGCGGTCGGGTGGTTAACAGGCGCATGCCTCATGGTTCGTCAAAAGGCTTTTGTGCAGGTTAACGGCTTCGATGAAAAGATATTTATGTACTTCGAAGATAAAGACTTTTGCAAGAGGCTCAATTCAACCGGATGGCAAATTATTTACTACCCACAGGCATCCGTTATTCATCTACTCGCTGGAAGCTCCTGTAACGTTGATAAGCAGAAGATCAACAAACTTTACCGCACCAGCCAGCTCTACTACTATCGCAAACACCTGGGATGGCTGCAGGCCGAAATACTCAGGTTGTATCTTCGTCTAACGGGAAAACTGAAATGGCTGTAAAGAAGATACGCGTTCTGGAAATGATTGATGATGCAAGCGTCGGTGGCGGTCAGGTGCATGTGCTGACGCTTGCAAAACATCTTGACTGTGGGAAGTTTGAAGTCAGTATAGCATGCAAAGGTCTGGGTTTTCTGGTAGATGAAGCTGGCAAACTGGGCATCAATACCATTTCCGTAACCATGGATAATCGTATCAGTTTAAAAACCTTCCGTGAAGTTACGCAATTACTTCGACTGTCAAACTTCGATATACTCCATACCCATGGTGGTACCGCCGGTTTTTGGGGGCGCATAGGCGCCTTTATTGCGGGCAGACCGGTTGTCCGTATCCACAGCTATCACGGCATGCATTACCTTAGTAAAAACCACACATTCCCGCCCCATTTGCGGGTAATAGACCAGCTTCTTCTCTCCCTGACCGACAAAGTCGTCTGCGTTTGCCCGTCCGATTACCGGAAAGGTTTGGAAGCAGGAATAGTAAATGAAAAGAAAGGCGTTATAATCCAGTATGGAATCGAGATGGAAAAATTCCAGAATCTCAGGCGAAGGGAAGCGCTGAGGGCTCAATACGGATTGGACGAATCCACCCTATTGTTCGGAAATGTAGGACGGCTTCATGTACAGAAGGGGCAACGCCACCTTCTTGAGGCATTTCGAATAGTAAAGGGCAAGCTCCCTCACGTCCGGTTATGGATTATCGGGGAAGGCGAACTGAAATACGAACTGGAAAAATTTGCGCAGGACTTGGGTATCTATGATTCAGTTTACTTTTTGGGTGCAAGGACGGATGTTCATGAGCTTTTGTCTGCCATTGACGTCTTTGTTTTGCCGTCTCTCTGGGAGGGACAGCCCATCTCAATCATGGAAGCAGGGGCTGCCGGAAAACCCATCATTGCTACGAATATTGACGGCATAGCAGACATCCTGACCAATGAAAAAAACGCACTTTTGGTACCGGTAAAAGACCCGGACGCACTTGCGGCTGCAATGGTGAGGCTGTTCGAAGACACGGTATTAAGAAACTATCTTTCAGCTTCTATTAAATCCAAGATATCTGATAACTTTACCGTTGAAAAAATGACGAAGCAAATTGGAGAACTTTATCAGAAAACATACTCCATGCACTTTTGGAAGAGATAACAACCAGTTTTATTATTCATATTTATAACGTAGCTTATGCCACTAAAAGGAGTTATCCGGTACCCGAGCTTGCCCTGGTACCGGGCTGGTTCAACTTGTAAATTTGTATTTTGCCTGTGCTATCGGCCATGAAAAATGCCAGTTATTTAGGCTCAACCTGGGATGGGTAAACCAGTAAAAGAGCCTGATAGGGCAGGCTCGCTACCATGCACTCTATAATGCTCTGAAAGATCGATATGAAGAAATAGGATGGCATATTTGATAATGTCTGCTTATATCAAACACTCAATCGCGGCTATTGCAACCCTTATTGCATTTTCCTCTCCAGCCTTGAGGGCATCTTTTGTTATCTTTCCTGTACTACCCCTGTTTACAACCCCCGTTATACAGCCCCCTCTGAGACCCATTGAAGCAGTAAGGGTTAAGACCGTCGATGATTCCATCTCGTAATTCAACACATGAAGCTTCTGCCATTCTTTCGTAGCCCCCTGAAACCTTCTCAGCACATACTTTGAGAATGAATCGTATCGCTCCTCACCCGGATAAAATGTATCGGAAGACGCCGTTATGCCCACATGGTATCTTACCTTTGTTTTTTTTGCCCCTTCAATGAGGGCATTGAGGATCTCATAATGGGCAACCGCGGGATATTCGATGGGGGCGTAATGGGTTGATGCCCCATCGAGACGCACAGAGCCGGAGGTGATAATGACATCTCCAATACTGATATGTTCCTGGATTGCCCCCGTTGTTCCCACCCGGATGAATGTACCTATTCCCAGTTGCGCCAGCTCGTCAATGGCTATGGATGTAGAGGGGCCTCCTATACCCGTTGAAGTAATAAGGAGCCGTTTCCCCTTTATCTCAGTCAGGTAGGTGCAGAATTCCCTCTTCCATGCCAATTTCTGATTGCCCGTTCCATAAATTCCTGAAATTGTTTCTGCAATAACCTGAGACCTGAAAGGGTCGCCTGGCAGCAACGCGATCTTTGCGCCTTGTATCTTTTCGCTGTCAAGGTCTAAGTGATATACAGGAGTCATGCTATATTTATATGATAACTGTAAAATACTGTCAATTTAAAATGCACATTTTATGAGCATATTGAGAATAGAGCCGTGTTTTCATACTAGTGGAATATACCGCTGAACTTATTCAAAAAATTAAACTATCGCGTATTCTAATAGCCTGTTCAATTCCGCCACTTACGATTATTTTTAACACCAATAGCTAAACACCATCAAACAATTGAGTTTATTAAGTATCTATCCTCAAGCACCTTACTGACCTCCAACCAAACACGGCATTATACTTGCGTTGCCCATATTCCTGTTATATTTCACAAAAGACACTGTATGGCAAATCTCTTTTGACTTTTTTATAAATAATTCTATAATACCTTTTATGTTACACTACTTGCCTATACTGATGTTGTTTATTATTGCCGGTAGTTTTGCCATTATGAATATAGGGTTTTCGTTGTTCCTTGGGACACGAAAACCCACGGTAGAAAAGCTTTCACCGTATGAGTGCGGTATTGATCCGGTGGGGTCAGCGCATGAGCGTTTCTCAGTAAAATTTTATCTCATTGCCATGCTTTTTGTCATTTTCGATGTTGAAGTCGTTTTTCTTTACCCGTGGGCAGTGGCATTTAAGTCGCTCGGGCTCTTTGGTTTTATTGAAATGCTCATTTTCATTGGTATACTGCTCGTCTGTTATCTTTATATATGGAAAAGGGGCGGGTTGGAATGGGATTAGAAAGTCATTTAGGCGATAACATTCTGACCACGACCTTAACCACTATGGTCAACTGGGCGCGCAAGTCTTCTCTCTGGCCCATGCCGTTTGGATTGGCCTGTTGTGCCATAGAAATGATGGCTGTGGTTGCGCCCCGTTACGACCTTGCCCGGTTTGGTGCCGAGGTCTTTCGATTTTCACCCAGGCAATCGGACCTAATGATCGTTGCTGGTACGCTCACGTATAAGATGGCGTCTGTGGCAAGAAGAATCTACGATCAGATGCCGGAACCCAAGTGGGTTATTGCTATGGGTGCCTGTGCAGTCTCCGGTGGTGTATACAACACCTACAGCGTTGTTCAGGGTCTTGATCAGGTTATGCCCGTGGATGTATATCTTCCAGGATGCCCGCCCAGACCAGAGGCATTGATCCACGCCATCATGGAAATACAGAAAAAGATTGAAAAAGAATCTTTGTGAACAGCTATGGATAACGACTCTATCGCTACATTAATAAAAAAATATTTTCCAGAGGCAGTAGCAGGTTTAAATATATTTCGCGATGAATTAACCCTCATCGTAAAAAAGAATTGTATTGTAGATATTGCTAGGTTCCTCAAAGAAAATGAGGAGCTTGATTTTAATTTTTTATCAGATATCTGCGGTGTTGACCGGGTTGAAACAGATGATGTTTTCGAGGTGGTTTACCATCTCTATTCTATACAGAAAAACCACCGTGTACGTCTCAAGGTATCTGTTCCGCCAGATGAACCCTGCATACCAACGGTAACGGGTGTCTGGAGGACAGCCGACTGGCATGAGAGAGAGACGTATGACATGTTTGGTATTAAGTTTGATGGTCACCCAGACCTGAGAAAGATACTCACGCCCGAAGATTTTGAAGGACATCCCTTACGAAAAGACTATCCACTGGATGGAAGACAACCCGCCACACTCCGAGATACTTATCGAAAGGGTGAGGCGTGACAGAGACAGCGACGACAACTACAACCCACCTGATGACCATCAATATGGGTCCGCAACATCCCAGTACACATGGTGTCCTGAGACTATTGCTGGAACTGGATGGCGAGATGATCGTAAAGGCAGTGCCGCATATTGGATTCCTCCACAGGGGTGTGGAAAAACTTGCGGAATACAGAACATATCATCAGTGCATTCCCCTCACGGACCGGCTGGATTATGTGGCCCCTTTCTCAAACAACCTGGCGTATGCCCTTGCCGTTGAGAAGCTGCTTGGCATCCAGGTTCCGGAAAGGGCGCAACATATCCGTGTACTTCTCTGCGAACTCACCAGGATCGCCTCTCATCTGTTGTGGCTGGCAACCCACGCGCTGGATATCGGGGCAATGACCGTGTTCTTTTACTGCTTCAGGGAGCGTGAGGAAATTTATGATATTTTTGAGATAGTTTCAGGTGCGAGGATGCACCTCTCCTATATTCGGATAGGCGGCGTGTCACGCGATTTACCAGGTGAATTTCTGGAAAAAACCCACAAATTTGTCACCGAATTCCCCACGCGGCTCGACGAATATGAAACTCTCCTGACGGATAATCCCATATGGAAAAAACGCACTGTCGGGGTTGGCGTTATCTCAGCAGAAGACGCCGTCGATTATGGTCTCAGCGGCCCAAGCTTGCGGGGTTCCGGCGTTAACTGGGATATCAGGAAGTCGGAACCTTATTCCGGCTACGATAAATATCACTTTACCGTTCCTCTTGGGAAAAAGGGAGATGTATACGATCGGTATCGTGTACGCATAGAAGAGATGCGTCAGAGCAATAGTATTGTCCGTCAGGCTTTAAATATTCTTCCCCGGGGAGATATTCTGGCAAGGATACCAAATGTCACCTTGCCCCCAAAAGAGGACGTGGAAACAAATATGGAATCCATGATCAGCCATTTTAAACTCATCATGCATGGTATCCGCCCCCCGAAGGGAGAGGTCTACTCCAGCATAGAGGCGCCGAAGGGTGAATTGGGTTTTTATATAGTAAGTGACGGTTCCAGCAATCCCTACCGGCTGAAAATACGCCCCCCTTCTTTTGTCAATCTGGAGGCGTTACCAAAAATGGTGGAAGGCAGGTTACTTCCGGATGTTGTTGCTACCATCGGAAGTTTGGATATTGTTCTAGGAGAAATTGACCGTTAAACTTTTCGAAAGTACAATTTATTCGCCTGCCCGTTTCCAGATGCCTTTCCTATTTTTATGAGGACATGGTTTGGGGGTGTAAGAAATAAGAAACCCAGTTTCTCTACGCTGTTTGTTCCCAAACTTTGGTTCGGGAACGAACATTGAAAAAAGAAAAATGAATGCAACAAAAGACCAGGCTATACAAAACAAAACGGCGGATCTTGCGAAAGCAGACAGGATACTGGAGAAATATAAAAACGTCAGAGGAGCATTAATCCCAATTTTACAGATGGTGCAGGCAGAATATGGTTATCTGCCCGAGACTGTCGTTGACTATATTTCAGAAAGATTAAATATCAGCGCTCACGAAATAACAGGGGTTGCTACTTTTTACGCCCAGTTTCACCTAAAACCGCGCGGACAACACATCATCAAGGTGTGTTGCGGGACTGCGTGCCATGTAAAGGGAGCAAAAAAGGTCATGGAAAAACTGAGCGAAATATTAGAAGTTTCCACAGGTATGACAACAAAGGATAACGTATTCACGTTGGAAGAAGTGGCATGTCTGGGCGCATGTTCACTGGCACCTGTTATGATGGTGGATGAAGATATCCATGGGAAACTAGCGCCCGACACTGTTGTTACGGTTATAAAAGAGATAAAAGAGTCTGGATTTTCCGTAGTATCGTAATTGCAATCAAAAAGACGAAGTAGGCAGTATACAGTTTGCGGCAGGCAAGAAGTGATACATTTTAATTGCCAACTGCCTACCGCTTACCCCCTAACTTAAGCGAACAAATAGAATAGTTACCAAAAAACTTATAAAAAAGTTTTTACCGGGTATACTGTAAATGACAATGGTTAGTAACGAAACGAGAAATCAACAACTAATACTCAGCATACTGAAACCACGAATAATTATTGGTATGGCTTCTTGCGGTTTGGGCGCCGGCGCAAAGAATGTGTTGAAAAGTATTGAACATGAGCTGGAAAAACAAAAAATCGAGGCGGACATAGTGCCTACCGGTTGTATCGGTATGTGTGCGCACGAAGTGCTCATGGACGTGGTCTTCCCGGGCCGCACACGCGTTACTTATGGGAATGTAAAAACAACTATAATTCCGCAAATATTGGAAGAACACGTGGGAAAAGGAAAGGCAGTAAAAAAATTTGCCATGTCGCAGATGTACCTGGATGATAAAACAGTTACCCCTTATGACGGGTTGCCTTTTTTTGACGACCTGGAGATGAATAAGGGTCAAAAAAAATACATCCTCAGGAATTGTGGATATATTAACCCCGACAATATCGATGAATACATTGCACGTGGTGGATACACGGCGCTCGAAAAAGTCCTCAGTACCATGACTCCCAGGTCCGTGATTGATGAAATAAGCAAATCGGGTCTCAGGGGACGGGGAGGTGGCGGTTTCCCAACCGGTGAAAAGTGGGCATCCTGCGCAAAATATTCCGCCGATGAAAAGTTTGTCCTCTGCAATGCCGATGAAGGCGATCCAGGCGCCTTTATGGACAGGAGCCTTCTGGAAGGCGATCCCCATGCCGTCCTGGAGGGTATGATCATTGCCGGGTATGCTATCAACGCTACAAGCGGTTACATTTATGTTCGCGCCGAATATCCACTGGCAGTCAAACGATTAAAACATACCATTGAAGAGGCAAAAAAGCGAGGCTTCCTGGGAGAAAACATACTGAACAGCGGTTATAGCCTGGACATATCTATTAAAGAAGGGGCGGGCGCCTTTGTCTGTGGCGAATCGACCGCATTGCAAAATTCAATCGAAGGCAAACGAGGCATGCCCCGCACAAGACCGCCTCAATCCGTAGAGGCCGGTCTATGGGACAAGCCTACATGCTTAAACAATGTAGAGACCTTTGCCAATGTGCCGTTTATCATAAATAAAGGCGCTGATTGGTATTCCCGTATCGGGACGGAAAACAGCAAGGGGACGAAAATCTTTTCACTGACCGGTAAGGTAAAAAATGCAGGACTCGTTGAGGTTCCTATGGGCACTACGATCAGGCAAATTGTCTTCGACATGGGCGGCGGCATCCCGAAAAAGAGAAAATTCAAGGCAGTGCAAATCGGGGGTCCGTCAGGAGGATGCCTTCCTGAGTCCCTGCTGGATTCGCCCATCGATTACGAGTCGCTTGTCGGGGCCGGCGCAATGATGGGTTCCGGAAGTTTTGTTGTCGTTGACGATACCACCTGTATGGTAGAATTAGCACGGTTCTTTATGAATTTTTGTGCCAATGAATCATGCGGGAAATGTCCGCCCTGTCGGATTGGTACTACACTTATGCTGGATATTCTTACCCGCATTACCATGGGGCAGGGCGAAGAGAAAGATTTAGAAATACTGGAACAGATGAGCGACGAGATGAAGGTGATGTCCCTCTGCGGCCTCGGACAATCTGCCCCAAACCCTGTAAAATCCACCATACGGTATTTTAAGGATGAATACATTGCACACATCCGTGACAAAACCTGCCCAACTGCCACGTGTGTTGCCCTTCACAAGTATGAAGTAATTCCTGAAAAATGTACCAGGTGCCAGGCATGTATTCGTAACTGTCCCGTTAAGGCGATTAGCGGAAGTACGACTGAGACCGCTTTTATTAATAAAGAGAAATGCATTAAGTGTAATCTCTGTTATGAAAAATGTAATTTTCTGGCAATAAAATGAATATCATACACCTTGTTATTGATGACAAACCCATTGTTGCCCCCGAAGGAACAAATATATTCCAGGCGGCGCTGGATAACGATATTTATGTTCCAGGATTATGCTACCATCCCAAACTCTCCCAGTTTGGAGGGTGCAGACTCTGCTTTGTAGAAGTAACTGAACGGAAAAGAACCGTACACCGATTTGCCTGTGCACACCCCGTTTCTGAAGGAATGATTGTAAAAGTAAATACGCCAAAGGTAATTCGGTACAGGAAGTCCGTTATGGAATACTTATTGGCTCATCATGAACTCTCCTGCCCTACCTGCGATAAATCCGGAGAATGCGGATTACAGAACATTTCCTACGAACTGAATCTGGGGCCTGGCAGATTTAAGACCGTGAGAATGCACTATCCTGTGATTCGGGATAATCCGGTTCTGGAATTAAACCGGAACCGGTGTATCTTATGCGGACGATGTGTCAGCGCATGCAAAGAGATTGAGGGAGTTAGCGCCATAGACTTTCAGAACCGTGGCTTTAAAACAGTCATCGGCACTGCCTTTGACAGACCGCTGGAATGCAGTTTCTGCGGTGGCTGCGTTGCGGTATGCCCGACAGGCGCCTGGCAGGACAGAACCCTGGGGTTCAGGGGCAGACCATGGGAATTCAAAAGTACGCCTACAATCTGCCCATATTGCTCAGTTGGTTGTACGATTGTTATAAATACAAAGGCGGAAGGCGTAAGGCGTATCGTATCAAATGACCGTTTAGGAATAAACGAAGGTAATCTCTGCATCAAGGGAAGATTTGGTCACGAATTTATCCATTCTCCTGAACGGATAAAAACACCGCTCATCAGAAAGAACGGCGAGTTATGCCCGGCGTCGTGGAATGATGCCATTGATTTCGTGTCAAAAAGGTTCCAACAAATTACAAATGAACATGGCGGAAAATCGGTAGGCGGTATCGGCTCTGAGAGATGCACCAATGAAGACAACTATCTATTCCAGAAATTCTGCCGCTCTGTGCTGGGAACGAATCACATAGACAACGTATCCAACATAAAATCACCTTATCTGAACAGGCTGATTTATAAATCCGTTGTGAACGGGATTGCGTCAGCGTCACTGAAAGAAATTGAGAATGCAAATACCTTATTCTTTCTTGGAGTCGATATGACAGAGGCCCATCCTGTAGCCGGAAGTATGGCCCGAAAAGCCATAAGGATGAACAATGCCAATCTCATCATTGCCAATGTGAGAAATGTCCTGTTCAACAGCATGGCCAGAAATGATATCCGTTTAAACTATACACTGGGAAGCCATGCCATGTTGATAAACGCCTTTATTAAGATTATCATTGATGAAAACCTTGTTGACTTGAAAAAGGCAGAAACATCGACAAACAATTTTCATGAATTACGTTCCGCGTTAGACAAGTTCAGTTTACAGGACGCTTCCCAATCTACCGGCATTTCCGTGGAAACCCTTAGAATTGTATCAACCGTATTAACAAAGGCAGGAAATTGTTGCATTGTCTGCGGTAAGGACATTGAAGAAGATCCTATGGGAGAGATAACAATAAGAGCTTTGATGAACCTCTGCGCGCTTATCAATGCCGCTCATGATGAAAAGACAAGTCCCGGTAAGATTTCGGTCCTATTTTCGAGATCCCATAGCAACTCTCAGGGCGTAAATGATATGGGAGTGGTTCCCGGATTTCTTCCGGGATACCTCGATATCTCCGATACGGCCTGCAGGGAAAAGATCGAAAAACTATGGGGTGTAAAACTTGCTGACGACATTTCTCAAAAGGATTCTTTAAATCTTATTGACCTCGCACTCAACGGAAAACTGAAGGCCCTCTATGTAATGGGGGAAAATCCCATCGCAAATTACCCCAACGGCAAAGACATCCGGGAGGCATTGAGAAATCTCGACTTTATCGTTGTCCAGGATACATTCCTGACGGAAACAGCACAACTGGCAGACGCCGTCCTTCCTGCCGTTACTTATGCCGAGAAGGAAGGGACATTTACCAACATGGGAATGACAGTCCAACGACTAAACAGAGCTATTATGCCGGTGGGAGACGCCAGACCGGATTGGCAAATTATCTGCGACCTTGCCAAAAAGATGGGACAACCATATTCATACGTATCTACAAAAGAGATATTGAATGAAATAGGAAGCATAGCTCCCATATATGCCGGCGTTAATTACGATCGTTTGAAGAGGAAAGAATTTCAATGGGTATCTTTTTTTTACGATAGGAATAAACCAACGACGTATACGTTTGATATTATTCAATCTGAGTCGTTAAAAATCACAAAGAGGAAGGATTTCCCTTTTATATTGCTTACAGGCGCCAGTTTGAATCATCAGGGTACTTTTTCCCGGCATTCAAAGGCCCTTACACTGGTTGCCCCGGCATGTTTTGCAGAAATCAATCGAAAAGATGCCCGTGAAATGCATATCCAGAATGGTGACATGGTTACAGTCGAATCTAAGCAAAATAAGATAAAACTCAAGGCAAAGGTTACAGACAAAACACCCGAAGGTACAGTTTTTATTCCTGAAGATTATGAATGGGTACCGGTAAATCTCCTGCGCGACAGGGCATACACTCCTGTCAAAATTTACAAGGAGACAGCGTAGATATATGGCAAAAAAAGGGCAAACATATTTTTGTGAGATATGCAGGCAAAAAGTAGTTGTTACCAAAGAAGGCTTTGGAGTGCTGGTATGCTGCGGTCAGGAGATGCGGCTGGTAGGCGTCAAGGGGATGATGGCTACATGGACTGCAGTTCATCATAAACCCGTGGATGGGGTAAAATTTGTATGCAATGTCTGCGGACAGGAAATAGACGTTGTCGTTGAAACGACCGGTATCCTGGAGTGTTGCGGCCAGAGAATGCAACGGAAAGAGATAAACGCCGGCTAAATGAACAAAGAATTACTTGTCTATCTCATTATTGCCTTCATTAAGATCATGCTTGTGTTTGGAATGATCCAGATTATTGTTATCTCCATGATCTGGCTCGAAAGAAAGATACTGGCTCACATGCAGGTACGGCTGGGTCCGATGCGGGTCGGTCCTCATGGATTATTGCAACCCATCGCCGACGGCATAAAGCTACTGTTCAAGGAGGATATTATTCCGGAGAAGGCGAGTAAACTGCTTTTTGTGCTGGCACCCGCTATGACCATGATTCCCGCCCTGATGGCCTTTGCCGTCATCCCGTTCGGAGACAAGGTAAAGATATTTGGTTACAGCGTGGATCTGGTAATTACCGATATCAACATTGGCTTTCTTTACATTTTTGCCGTATCTTCTTTAGGTATTTACGGTATCGTCATGGCGGGATGGGCTTCGAACAACAAATACTCGTTATTGGGCGGGATACGGTCTTCGGCCCAGATGATCAGTTACGAATTAACCCTTGGACTATCGCTCATTGGGGTGGTCATGTTAACTGAGTCATTAAGCCTCGTGGATGTTGTCAATGCCCAGTCAAAATTATGGAACATTGTATTACAACCCCTTGGATTTTTTATTTACGCCACGAGCGCTATAGCTGAGGTCAACCGTTGCCCGTTTGACCTCCCGGAGGCGGAATCGGAGCTTGTAGCAGGATATCACACAGAATACAGCAGCATGAAATTCGCCATGTTCTTCATGGCAGAATATGCCAACATGATCACGGTGTCTGCGATTGCCGTGACCTTTTTCCTTGGTGGATGGCATGGGCCGTTTTTACCTCCGGTAGTGTGGTTTATGATAAAATTGTCTGCCTGTTTATTTTTCTTTATCTGGATACGGGCAACGTTCCCAAGACTAAGATACGATCAGTTAATGTATTTTGGCTGGAAATTCTTATTGCCACTTTCGCTGCTCAATATCATAATTACAGGGTTTATTATGATTCTTAAGGGATGACATGATTTTACCGCTCATTAAAGGCCTGATACTTACACTCAAACGATTTCTTGACCCGAGAACCTGCGTCACCATGCGGTATCCAGACGAACGGCCGAAACTCTCTACAAGATTTCGCGGGCTGCCTGAATTGCAAATGGGAAAAGACGGGAGGGAAAAATGTGTCGCATGTGGACTATGCGCCAGGGTATGTCCCTCACAGTGTATTTCTGTCGAGGGTGCCGAGGATGAGACGCACAGGAGATACCCAAAAATTTATGAATTGGATGCATTCCGCTGCATTTTCTGCGGGTATTGCGAAGAGGCTTGTCCGGTAAGAGCCATAATACTGAGGGATACCTTTGAACTGGCGACATATCAAAACAAGGGCATCTTCGATAAGGAAAAATTATTAGACCTCACGAGGAAGAGGAATTTGCCAGGATAATCATCGACCAAAAGTGGTAGGGTGGATTAAGAGGATCGAACTCGCCTCTGAGTTTCTTCCCGGCAGGATGGGAAATTGATGGGCGGGCGTTGTGATGGTGGATTCGGCGTAAAAACCAATGTACTAATTCACCTTACACACCTAATTAATTTTATGATAGATTGTTTAGTGATTGGAGTTTTGGGATCTGTTTGGGAACTGTTTTTTGTAATTTGTAACAGGTTAGTTTTTTGAAAAATTCCAATAATGACGTAGTTGTATGCATGGTAGAGGCAATTCATGAATTGTCTTTACATACCATCGCAAAGCCATTTTCTCCTTTTTACGTTTTCAAAAAACTAAGTGGTACGGTAATCTTAGATTTTCTCTGGGGCATATTCTAAAACTTTTTGGAAAAATTTTTCCGAAGTAATACTATATGGAAGCCTATTTATTTTATATAATGGCTGCTGTTGCCGTAATCACAGCGGTTTATCTTATCTTTGAGAAAAACCCCGTCTTCAGCGCCTTGTATCTTATTCAGACTATGGTCAGTATTGCGGTGCTTTACATCTTGCTTGGGGCGCAGTTCATTGCCGCTGTTCAGATCATTGTATATGCAGGGGCTATTATGGTGCTCTTCCTCTTTGTGATCATGTTGTTAAACCTGGATATAAAGGAAGAGGCGAAGAACGCGTTGCCTTTTCAAAGGATACCTGCCGTACTCATGGGAATTGCCTTTTTTACTGTCATTTGTATCGTTCTCAAGTCAAAACTCCTTCAGGGAAAACGCGGTGAATATACCACTGCTTACATTAATAGCATCGGAAACACAAAACTGATTGGCAATTTATTATTCACTGATTATCTGCTGCCATTCGAGATAACTTCTATTCTCCTGTTCGTAGCAGCCATCGGGGCAATTATGCTGGCAAAGAGGAAACTATAAAGAATGATTACCATCACGCACTATCTCGTACTGAGTGCAATCCTGTTTACGCTCGGTGTTGTTGGTGTCCTGGTACGGAGGAACGCCATTATAATCTTTATGTGCATTGAGCTTATGCTCAACGCCGTTAACCTGTCGTTTGTAGCATTTGCCCACTACCTTAATTCCATGCAAGGCCAGTTGTTTGTATTTTTTACCATGACTGTTGCCGCAGCCGAGGCTGCTGTCGGCCTGGCAATCATTGTGGCAGTATTCAGGAATAAAGAAACTGTAAACATTGACGATATAAATATCATGAAATGGTAATTAAGCCAGGATATAATAATGCTTAACCTTGTAGGATTGATTTTGTTATTCCCTTTAATTGGCGCCGTCATCAATGGGATAATCGGGAAAAAATTGCGGAAGGAAACCGTAGGCTACATTGCCTGCGGGTCAATTGGTTTATCCTTTTTTGTCTCGGCACTTGTATTTTGCGGACTACTTCTGCTCCCCCCTGACGCACGTCTATTTGAAAAACAACTCTTCATCTGGATCGAATCAGGTTCATTTAAATCTGCCGCCGGTTTTCAGGTAGATCCCTTATCTGCACTCATGATCCTTATTGTCACCGGGGTGGGATTCCTTATCCATATCTATTCGATTGGCTATATGCATGAGGATAAAGGTTACCACCGTTATTTTTGCTACCTGAATCTGTTCACCTTCTCAATGTTATTGCTCGTTTTAGGCAACAATTTTCTCCTTATGTTCATTGGATGGGAAGCGGTAGGGCTATGTTCGTATCTGCTCATCGGCTTCTGGTTTGAAAAGAAGTCGGCCTCAGATGCAGCCAAAAAAGCCTTTGTGGTCAACCGTGTGGGTGACTTTGGCTTTGCCCTGGGCATCATGCTCATCTTCCTGACCTTCCATAGCATTGATTTTACAGAGGTATTCAGTACCGCATCTCATGGAAATTTCAAGGTGGGTAGTTTCACGGTAACGATTATTACCCTTCTCCTGTTCATGGGCGCAACGGGTAAATCAGCCCAGATACCCCTGTATACATGGTTACCGGATGCCATGGAGGGCCCCACACCTGTCAGCGCGCTCATCCATGCGGCAACCATGGTTACGGCTGGCGTCTATATGATCGCCAGGTGCAACGTCCTCTATATGTTATCCCCGTTTACCATGACCGTGGTGGCCAGTATTGGCGCGGTGACGGCGCTCTTTGCGGCATCCATAGGGTTGGTGCAAAACGACATTAAGCGCGTACTGGCTTATTCTACCATCAGCCAGCTTGGGTATATGTTTCTGGCCTGTGGTGTGGGCGCATTTACAGCAGGCGTATTCCATCTCATGACCCACGCATTTTTTAAGGCATTGTTATTCCTGGGTTCAGGCAGTGTTATTCATGCGCTATCCGGTGAAATGGATATGAGAAAGATGGGAGGATTGAGACATCATATTCCCATTACCTACAAAACCTTTTTGGTCGGTACGGTGGCCATTGCAGGCATTCCGCCCTTTGCAGGATTCTTCAGCAAAGACGAAATTTTATTGGAATCACTTATCCGCGGGAACTTCGTATATTGGATGCTTGGAGCCTTTGCGGCATTTTTAACGGCCTTTTATATGTTCCGCCTGTTATTTATGACATTTCACGGAACATCCAGGGTTGAACATCATGTCATGGAACACCTCCATGAATCTCCGAGAAATATGACGCTTCCGTTAACAATACTTGCGGTACTTTCTTTTATTGGAGGATTTCTTGGTATTCCTGGCGCAAGCCTCATTAACAACTTCTTGGCGCCTGTATTCGGTGGACATGGCCACACTGAAATTTCTGCTACCGAGGCGAGTGTACACCACAGTGCATGGCTTCCTTACTTAATGATGGTAGTTTCCACAGCTATTGCGCTGGCGGGTATATTCCTTGCGTATCAAATGTATAGTAAAAAGCTTGAACTGCCCGGGAAACTGGCAGAACGGTTTCATGTAATCTATAAGCTCCTGCTGAACAAATATTATGTCGATGAAATTTACGATATTCTTTTTGTAAATCCATTAAAAACAATCGCTGTCCAGTTATGGAAGCGTGCGGATGCTAAAATGATCGATGGCTCTGTAAACGGTATCGCCCGTCTTGTGGGCGGGTTTGGCAATGTCCTGCGTCTCCTGCAAACAGGATATGTACGCAATTACGCCTTCTATATCGTGGCTGGTTGTATCTTCATTATCGTATTCTCCGTGCTTGGCAAGGTAAAATTTTTAAATAACTGAATATCTATGCCGATTCTTTCACTCATAACCTTTCTTCCAATCATTGGGGTATTCTTTATCCTTTCGATAGATTCAAAAAGAACTGAACTTATCAGGGTTACGGCCCTGTTAGTTTCTATAGTGGTATTTTTTATCTCCCTCCCCTTATATTTTGTCTTTGACGCCCATACCTATGAGATGCAGTTTGTCGAAAAACTGCCGTGGATACCTTCCTTTGGAATCCATTACCATGTTGGAACCGATGGAATCAGCCTCTTTCTGATACTCCTGACAACTTTTATTACACCCATTTCCATCCTGGCCTCATGGCATATTACCAAAAATGTGAAGGAATACATGGTTGCCATGCTGGTGCTTGAGACGGGCATGATTGGGGTGTTTATATCATTAGATGTATTTTTATTTTATGTATTCTGGGAACTCATGCTGATCCCCATGTATCTTCTCATTGGCATCTGGGGCGGGCCACGGAGGATTTACGCTGCCGTAAAGTTCTTTATTTATACCATGGCCGGCAGCGTGTTTATGCTCCTGGCCATTATTGCCCTGTATTTCCTGAATCATCGGGCAACGGGTGAATATACCTTTAACCTGTTAGAATTTTACAGGCTTGACCTTTCCTTCGCCGTTCAATTCTGGCTGTTCCTGGCGTTCGCATTCGCCTTTGCTATTAAAGTCCCCATGTTTCCCTTTCACACATGGCTGCCGGATGCCCACGTGGAAGCGCCAACAGCTGGTAGTGTGATACTGGCAGGAGTCCTTTTAAAGATGGGAACGTATGGATTTGTGCGGTTTTGTCTTCCCATGTTCCCGGAAGCAAGTCATGCCTTTATTCCTGTAATTTCATGGATGGCTATTGTTGGTATCATTTATGGTGCCTTGGTCTCTATGGTGCAGGACGACCTGAAAAAACTCGTTGCCTATTCCAGTGTGAGCCATCTGGGTTTTGTCATGCTGGGGATATTTGCCTTCAACATCCAGGGCATCGAAGGTGGTATTACCCAGATGATTAATCACGGACTAAGCACGGGGGCGCTCTTCCTTATCGTCGGAATGCTCTATGAGAGAAGACACACGCGAATGATTGCAGACTTTGGAGGTTTAACCAAACAGATACCAGTCTTTGCCACCTGCTTTATGATCGTCACCCTGTCCTCTATAGGGCTGCCTGGATTAAACGGTTTTGTAGGGGAATTTCTTATTCTGGTCGGTACGTTCAAGTCACGCATTCTGTATGCATCTATTGCGACATCGGGCATCATCCTTGCGGCAGTGTACATGCTCTGGATGTT
The DNA here is from genome assembly GCA_040048245.1 of Candidatus Brocadia sp. Classification (GTDB taxonomy): domain Bacteria; phylum Planctomycetota; class Brocadiia; order Brocadiales; family Brocadiaceae; genus Brocadia. The sequence goes on along the minus strand of JABRVT010000033.1, from coordinate 4,710 downwards.
TCAAAGGGTCATGTTTCAGGAAATAACCCATGAAGAAAATAAGACATTACAGGATATTAACAAACGGGAATTTGCTATCCTGATCCCTATCATAATGATAATCTTCTGGATAGGTATCTATCCCAATTCGTTCCTGAGAAAGATGGATGCCTCGGTAAATCAGCTCTTAAAACAGGTAGGAGAAAAGGCAAATATGGCGTCTGATGTTCAAAAACAAAACAAACTTGGGCAATTGCAGAAAAATGTTACGCCAAAGATTGATATAGTTCCTGAGTCTAAAGCTGAGTGGTAAAAAACAGAAACACATGAACCACAAAGACACAAAGAACTCAAAGAGAAGTGATGAATTATCAAAAAGATCATAATTGTAGGATTGGAGATTGATTACTTTATGTTTTTTGTGCCTTTGTGGTTTTAACTAAAGTTTTTCCTCTGTGGTTAAAGGTTATTTATGACAAATATTTCGACGATGACATTCAATATCCTCAGCATCTTACCGATCCTGATCCTGGCAGGTTTTGCTATGATCGTACTCCTGCTGGACGTCTTGTCTTCCAGAAAATTGGGAGAGAAAAACCTCCTTGCCTATGTATCACTCATAGGGATTGTCATTGCTGCCATCTTTGCCAGAAATCCTGTAGGAACGACGTTATTCTCATTTAATGAAACTTTTACCATCGATAATTACTCCCTATTTTTTAACTTTATCTTCCTGCTCAGCACAGGACTTACGATCCTGATCTCGCACAGTTACATCAAGCGTGAGGAGATCAATCACGGGGAGTATTATGCCCTCCTCCTGTTTTCAACGATAGGGATGATGCTCATGGCTGCCGGCGCCGATTTACTGAACGTTTACATCGGCCTGGAAGTCATGTCCATCAGCATTTACATCCTGACGGGTTTTAAACGGTCAAAACTCATTTCAAACGAGGCATCGTTAAAATATTTCCTACTTGGTGCATTTGCCACAGGCTTTTTGCTGTATGGCATTTCCGTTATTTACGGTTCAACAGGCACAATCAACCTCAAACAAATTGCCACTTTTATTTCTGGTAAAGGTGGTATTTCAGACCCCTTGTTACTTATGGGGATGGGATTGATTATCATCGGACTCGGTTTCAAGGTCGCTTCTGTACCATTCCACGCATGGGTACCTGATGTCTACGAAGGCGCCCCCACCGCTATAACTGCCTTTATGTCTGTAGGACCAAAGGCCGCAGGCTTTGCCGCCTTTTTGCGCATCTTTATGACCGCCTTCGGTTCGACCCATTACGAATGGCAGAAGATTATTTATATTCTTGCTGTTCTTACGATGACCATAGGGAATGTTGTGGCCATTGCCCAGACGAACATCAAACGTATGCTGGCATATTCCAGCATTGCCCATGCCGGCTATCTCCTCATTGCCCTGATAGCGGCAAACAATATGGGTGTGCCAGGCACGTTGTTCTACATCCTGGCATATACCTTTATGAATATCGGCGCGTTCGCCATTGTCATTGTGTTGAGCCATAAGGGAGATGAATTCATACAGATTAATGATTACGCGGGGTTAGGTTTTAAACACCCGCTTCTGGCCGTTGCGATGACGCTCTTTATGCTTTCCATGGCAGGAGTTCCACCCATGGCTGGTTTTGTGGGTAAATTTTATATCTTCAGCGCTGCTATAAAATCAGGGTATGTTGGCCTTGCCGTTATCGGCGTGATCAACAGCGTCATTTCCGTTTACTACTATCTCAGAATTACGGTAATTATGTACATGAAGGAATCCACCCGGGAATTCATTCCTCTTACCGTCTCTCCTTTAATCGTTGCTGCTATTGTTATCTCGGTAGTAGGCACACTCCAGTTGGGAATTTTCCCTTCTAAGGTCATGGAGATGGCCCAGCAAGCTACCCTTTTATTGAAATAATTTAGCCTCTAACACCTCTTTGCACGCGTGAAATACATCACCGGCATGTATGCTTTTCATACAAATCATTGTGTCGCAATTTCCTTTATAGCATGGGGCGCAATCCACGCCGGCAACTAACTTTTTACCCCGGCCATAAAGGTCGATTTCCTGGTGGCACGTAGACCCGAAAAAGGTAACGACCAGTTTTTTTAATGCAATAGCAAGATGCAGGGCAAGCGTATCTCCCGTAACAATCAAATGACACTGGTTTATTAATCCCATAAATTCCTTCAGGCTGTGATGACACCCGCTATCGATTATTTTAGACTTTGTCCTGGAAGCAATTTCTTTATTCCGTTCAACTTCTTCAGGTCCACCCAAAAGCACCACATGCGCCTTCAGGTCATTTGACAACCGGTCTGCAAGCTCGGCAAAGCCCTCCATTTCCCATCGTTTTGTAGCAAACCTTTTCCCCGCACCTGTATTCAAGCCAATAATCAGTCTGCCGTTACGAATCCCCCATTGCTTCATCAACTGTTCACCGTAAGAGGTATATCTTTGCGGTAGATGAATGATATATTCCCCGTATTTTTCCCCTAATCCAAGGGCATCAAAGATGAGTTGCTGATAGGTCTTCTTGTTTTGCCGAAACTTGAGCTCATCGGATACCCCTAGCCGAAACAGGTAATCCGCCTCCTTGTTCAGGGGATACAGGAGCCCTTTCCCGGAGAGTGCAAAGCCCAGTTTCTGCTCTGCCTTCACAAGGGATGCAAGGCTGGAAGCCACGGTGTCCTTGTCCAGGCAGATTACAACGTCAAATTTCTCGACCTGAAGCCGCAAGGCATTTTCGTAATTTACCGTCAGGAGTCGATCGATGTAAGGATTTTCCTCAAGGACCGGCATGGACGATTGATCCGTTATCCATGTAATGTGGGATTGAGGATATTTTCCCTTTAAAGCAGGCAGGATCGGGGTGGTTCTCAGTACGTCTCCAATGGCAGCCAATTTGATAATGAGTATCCGTTTTCCCATCGACTGATATTTGGGACAAGTATCATCAACCGGACAATCGAGTTTAAATCGGCAGGGCTTTTCCGAGGCAAAAAAACGGCAATCAAATTCTTTTAACATTGTATCATCTTCCTTTTTATGAAGATCAGATAATCATATTATCGATGAGTCGCGTCTTACCAATCCTGACAGCCAGGGCTGCAACGTCGCCACTGCGTACCTTCGACACATCCTCAAGGGTTTCAGGATTTACAAGAGAAATATAATCAATCGTGGCGGATTTCGCAGTATGAATAATTTTTTCCATTTCCTGCACAATGCTTTCCGCATCTTGAATACCCGCGCTTACCATGGACTGCGCCTTTGTCAGCGCCTTGTATAAACAAAGGGCGTCTTTCTTTTCTGTCTCACTGAGATATGTGTTTCTCGAACTCAATGCCAGTCCATCCCGGTCCCTTATCGTAGGAAGTACCTTTATAGTAACATCAACATTGAGATCGGAAACTACCCGTTTAATAATAACCGTTTGTTGAAAGTCTTTTTGTCCGAAATAGGCAATGTCGGGTTTTATGAGGTTGAATAATTTTAACACAATCACTGCAACGCCCCGGAAATGGCCGGGGCGCGATTTGCCGCAGAGTGTGTTTTCAAGATGTCCAGGTATAACCGATGTACAAAACCCTTCCGGATACATCTCTGCAGTATCCGGGTGGAATACAATATCGACGCCCTCATGAGCAAGGAGTTTGCAATCGTCATCAAACATCCTTGGATAGTGATTAAAATCTTCATTCTTCCCGAATTGTAAGGGGTTTACAAAGATACTCACTACCACCATAGCATTTTCCCGCTTGGCCTGCCTTATCAAACTCAAATGTCCTTCGTGCAGGGCCCCCATGGTGGGAACGAAACCGATTGTCGCGTGATTTTTCTTCAGCTTACTGATGTGCTGTTGAATATCCCTTATGGATGTGATAACGTGCAATGCAACAGCCTCTCACAATTTTATAGTGCTGTGTATATTTTTAATTAGGCTGCCTTTGGCAGCGCATTAGAGTAGCGCAGGCTTCCAGCCTGCAATGAGAAACGGGCAGGGGCCAAAAATCTTTTGCCCCTACTATTACCCACCCCGTTTACAAGGGATTAGGGGGGGTAATTGAAATTTCTAAACATCAAGTTAAGACTTTGTCGACTTTTTCATTGTAGAGGCAATTCATGAATTGCCTCTACATAATTACCGCTAAGACGTTTACGGCTTTCGATGTTTTCAAAAAACTAAGTTGTTACAGAAATTCCTTGTTATCAGCAGGATAGTATAATAATTAACACCTGCAAGACAAGCGATTTTTTTACAAAATCATACAAATCTGTATAAATCGATCTGATGCATTTTTAGTATTGCAATCCAAAAAAAGTGTGACATGACACATAAGATGGAGAAATCCAAATCCGGGAAAGATGGAGGTGGACAGAACCTTCAGTATGGACGGAACGAATGTCGACAGCTTTGGAGAAAGGGGTGAAAGGAGGCGAATGGTTTAGTCTGGTGGACAAGGTACACTCAAGCGAGAACCTGAGAGTGTCATGGGAGAAGGTGAGGAGTAATGGAGGGGCAGCGGGAGTAGACCGACAGGGCGTCGAGGCATATGAGAAAGAAGCGGAAAAGAATCTTGTGGAATTAGAGAAGAGGCTCAGAGAGGGAAACTACAGAGCAAAACCCGTCAAGAGGGTATGGATACGGAAGATAGGAAGCAAAGAAAAGAGGCCATCAGGAATTCCCGTGGTTACGGACCGAATCATGC
>JABRVT010000032.1:0-17136 GCA_040048245.1 Candidatus Brocadia sp. | reverse complement strand
GGATGTAAACTCCCCTGAATAACAATACGATCGGAGCAGGAGAGAATACCGCGAATATGTTCTGAATGCGTCTCTGTTAAGAGTTTCATGAGATATCTCGCAATAGCATTTAAAATACTGTATCAGTGCTAACCTGAACGTCTCGGAATGAAATATAACGTGAGAATAGTATGCAAACAGGGGAAACGTTACTAAAGTAAAAACTTTTCCGACTCGTTCGAGTCAGGTGAGGAATCAGAAAGACCTTCTTTTCCGACTTGTTCATGTTAGGGTGGATAAACTGGCTTGCTATTCCTTGCCTGTTCTAACTATCTTTGGTTGATAGATGCAGTAAGGCTCTTCAGCTAGATAGTTACCTGTATCATAAAAGGCCCGCGCCCTGCAACCCTCACATACCTTTTTATACTCACACGCCCCGCATTTGCCTTCCAGGAGATCAGGATCGCGCAACTTCTGAAAGACGGGAGAATCGTTCCAAATATCCACAAATTTTTGTTTTTTTACATGGCCTGCCTCGACAGGTAAATAACCACAGGGGAAGACCTCACCCTTGTGGGAGACAAAGCATACACCCGTACCTGCCAAGCAACCCTTTGTCATGGCCGCCATACCATGGGTTTTAGGCGAAATGGTAATCCCTTCCTCTTTTGCGCGTTCCCTCATGATACGGAAATAATGTGGGGCGCAGGTGGCCTTTGTTTGAATCTTCGCCTCTTTGGAAAGGTCGTAGAAATGATTCAGCACTTCTTCATATTTCTTTGGGTGAAGCATCTGATCATCGGCAATCTGAACACCACATCCTACGGGTACCAGCATAAAGATGTGTAGTGCCTCGGCACCCAGCTTTAAAGCCAAGGTATAAAGATCGTCGATCTGATGAACGTTATGTTTTGCAATCGTGCAGTTAATTTGCATACTCATCCCAAGGTCTTTGAGCCGTTTAAACCCGGCAACGGACCGTTCAAATGACCCGGGTATCTTCCTGAATTCATCATGGGTCTTGGCATCTGCGCCGTCAAAACTGATTGAGACCCTGGCTATACCTGCATCAACGATTTTTTTTGCAATCTTGTCATCAACTAATGTTCCGTTGGTTGCCAGTGCGACGCTCAATCCTTTGCTTACGGCGTATTTTGCAATTTCAAAAATATCGGGTCTGAAGAGTGGCTCACCCCCGCTGAGGACCAGGATAGGCCTGCCTGCCTCAGTAACAGCGTCTACGAAGGCAAATGCCTCTTGGGTGGTCATGTCATCCCTGGCAAGGGTCATACTCACATCGAGTCTGCGGCAATGGATACACTCTAGATTACATCCGGCGGTAGTCTCCCAAAAAACCAGACGTAATTGGTTTTTCATGTTCTTCATATATTCAGCCGCAGATTTTCCTGACGTGTCTTCTTTGATACGTGCATAGGTTTCTCTTATCGTTTCAGGACGCTCACCGTGTCCATGAGACATAGTGTTACTTCCTGGATGCTGACCATGTGGATGATGTGAGTGCGGCATGTTGTCCTCCAATTATATCAAATTGAAAAATGGCTTTCTTGAATATGTGATAGAAAATAAATGCTAGAGTCTTCTAAATCAATTATAAAGAAAAATTCGTTCTTTGGTCAATGAATAAATCAATAAAATTGGAGAAAAATGCGGATTATTAATTCTTTCTCATACGATTATAGATTGTGTATAGATTGTGCTTCTTTTAACTTGACAACATATAGCACCATTGATACCATTTGGAAAATCTTTAGATTTTATTAGATTTTAATTGTGAATATGGACAGAATATTCATCTACGATACGACTTTGAGGGACGGCAGCCAGGGGGAAGGGATATCTTTTTCGCTACAGGACAAACTGGCAATTACCCTAAAGTTAGACGACCTTGGGGTGGACTATATAGAGGGGGGTTATCCAATATCCAATCCCAAGGATGAATCATACTTTAAGGAAGTAAAATCCATAAAACTTCGGCATGCCAGAATTGCCGCTTTTGGAAGTACACGGAGGGCGGACAAGCGCGTAGAGGATGATAAAAATATACAAGCGCTTCTCATGGCAGATACACCCGTGGTGACCGTTGTTGGGAAAAGCTGGGATTTTCAGGTAAAAAACGTATTAAAGGTTTCGCTTGACGAAAACCTGAAGATGGTTTCAGATACCATTATGCACCTGAAATCAAAAGGCAGGGAGGTCTTTTTTGATGCCGAACATTTTTTTGATGGATATAAGAAAAATCGGGAATACGCCTTAAGGGTATTACAGGAGGCCCAGTTATCGGGTGCTGATGCCATGGTGTTATGTGATACGAATGGCGGTAGTTTGCCTGCGGAAATAGCAGAGATTGTTGGAGATATAAGAAAAAAAATACCGGGTATGCTCAGTATCCACGTCCACAACGACGGTGATCTTGCTGTCGCTAATACACTTGCAGCCGTAGACCGCGGGGTAAGGCAGGTGCAGGGCACGATCAACGGAATTGGTGAGCGTTGCGGGAATGCGGACCTGTGTTCTATTATTCCTAATCTTGTTTTGAAGATGGGGTATCATTGCTTAGAAGACGGGGGACTGAGAAAACTGACCGAAGTGTCCAGGTATATTTATGAGACTGCAAATTTACTCTTACGCTCTAATCAGCCATTTGTAGGGACTAGCGCCTTTGCCCATAAGGGTGGATTACACGTAAATGCCATTCAGAAAGATAAAGGCACATATGAACATATTGCGCCAGAATCGGTTGGGAACGAAAGAAAGATATTGATCTCCGAACTTTCCGGCAGTTCTACAATTCTGGCCAAGGTAGAAAAGTTTAATCTGACCCATGACAGTAAACTTATGAGAACTATTCTTGAAGAGGTACAAAATCTGGAGAACGAAGGGTACCAATTTGAGTCTGCCGAGGCGTCCTTTGAATTACTCGTGAGAAAGAAGGTCGGCCGGTACAAAATCTTTTTTGACCTGGAAGGATTTCGGGTGATTGTTGAGAAAAGGGAAAACGGATTACCGGTAACAGAAGCAACGGTAAAGATTAAGGTAAATAATATTCGGGAACTCTCTGCGAGTGAGGGAGCAGGTCCGGTAAATGCCCTTGATTCCGCATTGCGTAAGGCGCTGGAGCGGTTCTACCCGTCATTAAAGGATATGAAACTCGTGGATTATAAAGTACGTGTGATTAACCCCCGTTCAGGAACTGCGGCTAAGGTGAGGGTGATTATTGAGTCCCAGGACAAGGAAAATATCTGGAATACCGTTGGTGTGTCTGAGAACCTAATTGAGGCAAGTTGGTATGCCCTTGTGGATAGTATTGAGTATAAATTACTAAAAGAACAAGAAATCAGCGCAAAGGATAAAGAGACGGCATAGTGAAGCAGGCCATGGTGGTATAAAGATAGGGAATGGCAAAATTCCATTACAAAAATTGGGCTGAGAACGTCAATCTACTACCGTCTTTCATCTGGAAGATTTTTGACCTGAGAAACAACTCAGCGTAAAATTTTGTTATAAACATTAGAAATTAATATCTTACAGTAACTTAAGGAGATTGTAAAATGGGTAAGGTAAAATGCCCAGGCAGTATACGAAATGCGACCCCCACACCGATAGAACGCAAATGCCATAATTGTGGTGTTCTGGTAGAGATGTGGAGTGATGAAGAAAAGGCTGAATGTCATAAATGTGGTACGACCATTTTCAAGGATAAAGTACCAACCTGTGTCGAGTGGTGCAAGTCAGCAGAAGAGTGTATGGGAGATATACTTGATGTTAAAAAGATTCAGGCAGAGGCAAAAAAGCGGGCTGCTGCCGATGGGAATCCGAAATTCTTTGAACGTGTTACCGAAATGATTAAAAAGAAGAGAGAAGGGTCATAATATAACAACTTTTGTTCCGTACAAAATAAGCCACCAAACTAAAAACTTCCATTTAAACCATTCAACAATTATCACGTAATTTTAAAACATTACAGCACATCCTGATTATTCGACCAGGGGCTATTGGCGATATAATCGTTACCCTGCCCACACTTGGCGCCATTCGTGATCATTTCCCCGACGCTAAAATTGAAGTTATGGGCTATCCATCACTTCTGGAAATTATTAAAGGCCGTTTTTATGCTGATACAGTTAGCAGGTTTGATCAATCGGATATTGCCCATTTATTTATGAAAGATGCTAAAATCCCTGCGTCTTTGATGAAAAGATTCAGCAGTATGGATTTGATTATTTCGTTTGTTTCTGATAAAGACCAGGTTTTGTCTTGCAATCTCAACGCTACAGGGGCACGATGTGTTATTCATTATGAACCTTTCCCATCAGGCAATGAATGTGTCCACATTATTGATCACTTATTAAAATCTTTGGATACATTGGGTATATCATATACTAACAGGATTCCAAAGATATTTTTGCACAGTGAGGATATACAGTTTAGTGGTGATTTTATAAGGGGCTGTATTGTTGATTCTAAAAAACTCCTGGTTGCCCTTCATCCTGGGAGTGGTAGTAGACAGAAGTGCTGGCCTGTAGAAAGGTTTGTTGCATTGATGAACTGGTTAAACATAGAGATGGAGGCGCAAATTTTTCTTGTTTCAGGTCCTGCTGACAGGGAGGCTGTTGAAGAATTAAAAGCGAAAGTTAAGGGCAATTTTACCCTGTTGGATCATCTTTCTTTGCCTAAACTCGCCGCAGTGATAGGACGATGCAATCTTTTTATAGGAAATGATTCTGGTATAACACATTTGGCTGCTGCCATGGGAGTCCACACGTTAGCCTTTTTTGGTCCTACTGACCCAAGAATTTGGGGGCCCCGGGGAGAGCGGGTAAAAATACTTTATAAAAAGGCATATTGCAGTCCGTGTTTGACAGACATGAGAAGAAATTGTTCTCCACAAATTTGTTTAGAAGATATAAAAATTGAAGACGTGATGCATGAGGTTAGATCAAAGTTTTTACAATAATGATTCCAGTGGTATGGTGACATTATTCTTTTTCAATTGACTGGATAATAAGAGTTTTATATACTTTCCTTTCTTTTTACTTGGTATATTAGAAAATTTAAGGTTAAGTGATGTGCCACTTTGCTCTACACTGACTTTCTGAAAAAAATTGGTACAGGCCTGATTTAAAATATTGGAATTCTACGCAAGTATTAATAAGGGAAGAACAGATATCTATGGCTAAAAAATCAAAGCAGCATCAGTTACAGCGCAAGTATCTCTGTAGACCACAAATATCGCCGCAGGTCATAAGGAAGGGCATGAAGGTCAGGGATCTTGTTAATGAATACAGCCGCTCTGGGGCATTTAATGGTGGCAGACTGGCAGAGGCGTGCAGACTATACTGTCACATGCTCGATGAGAATGCCACCATTGGCCTCACCCTCTCTGGTGCCATGACACCAACTGGGATGGGGGGAATACTTATTACCTTTATCGAAAATGGATTTGTGGATTTTATCATTTCTACGGGGGCCAATCTCTATCATGACTTACATTTCGCCCTTAATCTTCCAATACATCAGGGAGATTTCAGGGTTGACGATACAGAGCTTTATGAGGCGGGGATCGAACGTATCTACGATATCTTTATAACCGACGACCTGTTGCTTAAGACCGATAAATTCATTCAGGATGTGGCGAAGAAAATTTCTGCAACCAAGCCACTTTCCACGGCAGATTTTCATCATATTTTAGGCAAGGCGGTTCTCGAGGATACTCCGTCACCTCACCTGAGTTTTGTGGCTCAGGCTGCAAGACACGGTGTGCCTGTTTTTGTCTCATCCCCTGGAGATTCTTCAATCGGAATGAATTTGTCTTATCTCAAGATACAAGGCAAAGGTATTATTATTGATACCGATCTTGATGTCCTTCAGACTACGGCCATTGTTTTCAACAGCGAAAAAAACGGTGTAGTTAGTATCGGTGGTGGTTCTCCAAAGAATTTCTATATGCAGACGCAACCTACCCTGGCACAGATACTTGGTATTGATAAAGGCGGGCATGATTACTTCATTCAGGTTACAACGGATGCTCCCCAATGGGGTGGACTCTCGGGTGCAACACCTACGGAAGCTATATCATGGGGTAAAATACGCAGGGAAGAGGTGAAAAATCATGTGGTTGTTTACAGTGACGCTACGATAGCTATGCCGATCCTTGCAGGATATGTTGTATCGGAAAGAAAACCTAGGAAAAAAAGATATCTGTACAAAAATCTTCCTGCACAAATAACAGAGTTAAAAAAATATGTGAAGTAATTTATTGTTACTCACAGGCAGACAGGTTTGTTACGAATGGATCTACAAATCTTCATGCTAAACCTCACGTATACTCTGCATGTTTCTTGTGAACAACCCTCCTAATAGTATTGGTAACTTACTTTACAGGGTATATCTAATCTTCTTGTAACATTTTCATTGTGCAACTCTATTTTAAATAATATTTATTTTAGACGAAGGATACTCCTTCCGTACCTTGTAAATCAATGGATGATAGTTTGTTATCAACATTTTGAAATATTGAACAAAGATAAATGAATATTACCATAAGTTAAATTTTCAAATGATGTTAGTTATAAACTCATTTCTGATTATTAACTGATAATCCACAAGTTATCCACAATTTATTTTCCTCGAAATGATAAGATACATGATGCTAAGATTTTAATTATACACTATAAATTCATGTGATTTTATTGTGAGGGAAGATTACCAGCTTCTAAGTTTCAATTTCCTATGAAATTACAGACATAATGTTTTTTGTGGTAAAAAATGATGTCAGTAAATATTTTTTATGGAAATTTATTTATTATCTAGATGTAAATTCTTAAATTTTTTTAATTATATTATTCATTGAAGTGTTACGAACAACATGACCGTGTGCCAAAACCGTCTCCTTAGTATGAATATCTTTTTGCTTTGACACATATAAAACCTTCTGCTAATATCGCCCTCCTTCAAACAGAAATCTTAATCCATTTCCAAAACAGCATTCTTTTTTAAGCTATAGGGGAAAACAATGGAGTTATACACGAAAGTCTGGGAGGATGTTCTTCAAAATATTCGGGAAAAGGTAGGCCCTTTGCGATTTAACCTATGGTTTAAGAACACTCGCTTGGAATCATTCGATGACAACAGTGCAAACATATTAGTGCCCAATGTTTTTACCCAGGTGTGGTTACAGGAAAATTTTTCACATGTATTAAGAGAGGGTATTGGAAGGTTAGTTAATAAAGATCTGGATATAAAATTTTCTGTCTCAAAAAATAGTGAGGGAGAAAATATTCCGGCCGCAAATATCCCTTTGTCTGAAAAAAAAGCGGATGGTAATAAAAGCTATTCACAATTGAATAGAAATCTGAGATTAGAAGATTTTGTGGTTGGTCCTAATAACCGCCTTGCTTATACAGCAGCCCTCGAAATGATTAGGGATGAATATCCTGCTTTTAATCCTCTGTTTATTCATGGTCCTGTCGGTGTTGGAAAAACTCACATCCTGCAGGGTGTTTGGAATCGTGTCAGAGAAGAACAAAACGTAAACGCTATATACATGCCGGCAGAAAAATGGACAAATGAATTTGTCTATTCATTACAAAAAGGGAAGATGGAAGCGTTTCGGCAGAAATTTAGAAATGCGGATATATTTCTCATCGATGACGTCCATTTTCTTTCCAATAAACAAGGTGTGCAAGAGGAATTTTTACATACTTTTAACGCATTATATGAACTCTCAAAGAGAATTATATTGGCCAGCGATGCGCATCCAAAAATGATTGGACAGTTGAAGGAAAACCTCGCAAGTCGATTCATGTCCGGGATGGTTACGAAAATAGATAAACCTGAATATGCTACGAGGCTTTTAATCCTGAGATCGAAGGCTGCAAAATTTGATGTACATTTTCCTGAGGAAGTTCTGGAATTTATTGCAGAGAAGTTTGATGGTAACGTAAGGGAGGTAGAAAGTGCTTTGACCACACTTTCTGCCCATGCCAAATTTAATGGAGAAAAAATAGACTACCAACTTGCAGGTGAAGTTTTGGGTGAATTTTTCTGTGCTGAAGGGAGAATTATCAAGATTAATCAGATTGAATCTGCGGTGTTGAATTATTTTAATATATCGCGCAACGAACTCCATTCGAATAAAAAAATGAAATCTGTCTCATTTCCCCGGCAGGTATGCATGTATTTGACAAAAACGCTGCTCAATTGGTCATATCAGCAAATTGGGAATTACTTCGCTAGCAAGAAACACACTACAGTTATGTTCGCCATAAAAAAGGTGAAAGAACAAATTAATGGCGATAGGCAATTTAAGTTGTTTATAGATACGTTAATAGAAAAAATTAAAAAAGAGAAAAATTAGTTTTTTATGCGGTAAAGGTTCAAATTAAGGATAACTGAACAAAAACCAATAAATCAATTTTCTGTTTCTGATGCGGATGCAGCTCGGGTGTGTATGCATTGTTTAAGTAAACTGAAAGAAGAATTACAAAAAGAAAAGGCGGATGGATTTTTAGTTACCAGTGAAGTAAATATTCGTTATGTAACAAATTTTACTGGTTCTGAAAGTGTTCTTTTAATTACACCTGATAGGGATTATTTATTTACCGATTTTCGATATGCTGAACAAGCACGTCTGGATGTTCCCTGGATTAAGATTGTAGAAAAAAAAATTTCTTTAATAAAGACAATTTGCGAGAAACTAAAGCGTCTCGGTATCAAAAAGCTCTATGTTGAATCTTTGTATCTTACCCTTGATCGGTATGAAGAGATCATAAAGAATGTAAAGGGAATATGCGCTATACCAACTAAAGGTATCATTGAAGGGTATCGGAAGCGCAAAACGCAAGAAGAATTAGAAAAGATACGGATGGCAATTGATATCGCAGAAAGGGCATATTATGATATTCAAAAGAAAATTAAAGCAGGAGTTTCGGAAAAAAAAATAGCGGATCTTATAGAGTTTGAGATAAGAAAGTGTGGAGGCGGAAAAAGTGCGTTCGAAACAATTTGTGCTGCTGGTTCTCATTCTTCACAGCCTCATGCATACGCGTCATTGAGAGAAATACAAAAGAATGATTCAATCTTAATAGACTGGGGTGCAAGTTTTCAGTTTTATAATTCCGACTTGACAAGGATTCGTTTCATGGATAGAATATCGACCGAATTTAGAAAAATATATCAAATAGTGTTAGATGCACAACGTTTTGCCATTGACAGTGTAAGACCCGGTCGAATGGCAAAAGATGTTGATGCTGCCGCAAGGAATTATATTAAGAAGAAGGGGTTTGGGAAGTGTTTTGGCCATGGTGTGGGGCATGGTATAGGACTTGAGGTTCATGAGGGCCCTACAATAAATAGCAGAAGCAAGGAAATATTAGAAGAAAATATGGTCTTTACGATAGAACCCGGAGTCTATATCCCTGGATGGGGGGGAGTGCGTATAGAAGACATGGTATTAGTAACTTCAGATGGCTGTAATATTTTAAGCCACGTGCCAAAAAAGTTAACAGAAATAATAGTATAAATTTGGAAAAATTTATAGAATACCTTTGCATAAATCACAATTAAGAAGCGTGTCAGTATAATCCATCTTTTTATTCCATTCCTTTTTCGTTTCATATTTTTCCGCTCAATACATAACAAAGGTATTCCTCTTGCGGTGTGATAAAAGGTTTTAGGCTTTTCCGTTCAGTAATTAAATAAACTCCACAAAGGAATAGATGATGAGCATTATAGACAAGGTAAAACAGTTGATTTCAATTATGAATGAAAATGAATTATCTGAGATCGAAATTCAGGAAGATGTCACCAAGATAAGGATTAAAAAAAGCGAGATCGGATATACCCATACAATTTCACCGGTAACTGTACCTACAGTGGTTCAACCAAAACTCGGACAAGAACATCCTTCGCAGGCACTACCAAGAGAAAGCGAAAACTTTACAGAGATTATTTCGCCTATGGTGGGCACGTTTTACAGAGCTAATGCACCTGGTGCCGACCCTTGTGTAAATGTGGGGGACTTTGTAAATGAGGAAACAGTTGTTTGTATTATTGAAGCAATGAAAATAATGAATGAAGTAAAAGCCGAGACTGTAGGTGAAATTGTTGAAGTGTATGTGAATGACGGGGAGGCAGTTGAATTTGGACAACCGCTGTTTCGTGTGAAACCTTCCTCGAAGGTGACATGAGGGGGTATCTTCGCATTGGGAAATTTAATGATTAGCTGAGGGATATCGGGTTATATGTTTTCCAGGATAATGATTGCAAATCGGGGTGAGATCGCTTTAAGAATTATCAGGGCATGTCGTGAAATGGGTATAGAAACGGTTGCGATCTGTTCGAAGTCGGACGAGAATGCAATGTACCTAAAACAGGCCGATATCACCGTGTGCGTCGGTCCTCCTGAAGCAGAGGGTAGTTATCTAAATGTTCCAAGTATTATTAGCGCTGCTGAGATAACAGACATTGAGGCAATTCATCCGGGATACGGTTTTTTATCAGAAGTGAGTCACTTTGCAGAAGTGTGCGAATCCTCCAGGATAGTATTTATAGGTCCCAGATCGGAAGTATTAAAAAAACTCGGAAATAAGACTGAGGCAAAAAAAATTGCAATTGCAAGCAAGGTTCCTGTAGTTCCAGGTAGTGAATCAGCTATAAAAAGCCAACAACAGGCGCTGGATGTGGCGCATAAGATCGGGTATCCCGTAATTATTAAGGCTTCATCGGGTGGCGGTGGACGCGGGATGCGCGTTGCGCATAATGATATAAGTCTTGTGAATTCATTGGCGGTAGCGCAACGGGAAGCTGAAGCGGCTTTTAAAGATCCGTCCATCTATATAGAAAAATATATAGAAGATACGCGCCATATAGAGGTACAAATATTTGGAGACAACTATGGTAATATTATCCACTTGGGTGAAAGGGACTGTACATTACAACGTAGGCATCAAAAACTTATTGAAGAGGCCCCTTCTCCGCATATTTCAGAGCGCCTGCGTGAGGAAATATGCAAGGCGGCAATTAAGATTGCAAGGGCTGTAAATTACACAAACGCCGGTACCGTTGAATTTCTTGTCGATAAACAGGGTAATTTTTATTTTATAGAAGTAAATACACGTTTACAAGTTGAACATCCCGTTACCGAGATGGTAACCGGTATCGATTTGGTTAAGCAGCAAATAAGGATAGCTTACGGTGAACGATTAAATATAAAACAAAAAAAGGTTAAACCGAGGGGTGTGGCGATAGAATGTCGTATCAACGCGGAAGACCCCCAGAACGGGTTCAGACCTCAACCCGGAAAAATCACAATGTATAATCCACCGGGAGGTCGGGGAGTACGGGTTGATTCTCATGTGCATGCCGGCTATGAGATACCTCCATATTATGATTCTATGATATCCAAATTGATTGTGCATCAAAAGACGAGGGAAGAAGCTATTGCCTGTATGAAACGGGCTTTGAATGAATATGTAATTGAAGGTGTTAAAACAACCATTCCATTAAATTTAGAACTCATTTCACATCCCCAATTTGCAAATGGAACCATAAATACTCTTTTTGTAGAGAATCTCCTGTCAAAAGGCCAACATTAGTCTTATAGTAGATGAATTTTTTCTTGACACCATTTAAAAAGCATGCTAAGTTATTCTTCCTTTACGATCGCCATAATAAAAATGTATTTCATGGTAACAGATGGTTGGATTAGACGAGGCTTATATGTTTTCTTTTTGGAAATAATAAGATGATGAAGATGTGATGGTTTGCATAGCGTTGTTTTGTTATTTATTTTCTTCGGTACAGGAAAGGAGATTGTAATGCTTTGTGGTAGAAAAGTTGTATATTTTTTGGGAGGTATTGTTGCTTTTGGTTGTTTACTAACTCTTTCATTGTCCACCATATCCGTTGGAGCTGAATATGTTAGCAACAGTGGTTGTAAGTGCCATATGGGAAAGGGATGTTATGAGGGAGAAGAATATAAAGAAAGATTACATTCCAATACCTGGGAAAAAAGGCTGAAGGGAACGCCAGATGAAGAAAACCCAGAGTGCTTGAAGTGCCATGCAACAGCGTATGGCGAGAAGATTGCAGAGGCCGGCAAGAAATACTTGCCCAATGTGCAATGCGAGGCCTGTCATGGCGCAGGTTCCGAATATAAGAAGGTAAAAGAGAATTACGAAGGTAAGGGAAAGGATGCCTTTAAAGAGTTATTAAAAAAGGATCCTATGTTGGCAAGGAAGGTACAATTTGATGCCGGCTTAATTGTGGCGGGTATTAATGGCTATAATACCGTTAAGGAGCAATGTTTGAAATGTCACTGGGAAACTAAAGACGACAAGAATAAATGTCCAAAAACAGACAAAGTTATGGATTATAAGGAATACTTCAAGAAAGACGACCATCGTGATGAAGACGAAATTGATAAAGTGATTAAAAAGTTTTCTCCTGAGGATAAAAAGAAATGGGAAGCATATTTACCTAAAGATCCGATACTTCTTTCACCATTAAAACCAAAGAAAAAGGAATAACTCTTTAAGCGTAAGAGTTATGGCTGAGGAGGATTCCGTAGATGGGTTACAAGTCAGAGAAAAACGTAGTACCGGGAAGTTTGTCTGATCTCAAGAATTTTAGATTGTTTGTGTTTTTTGCTGTATGTACAGCTATCGTTGGCCTATCGCCTGCAGTATTAACTGCAGGCGATAATGGGCCATGCCTTGAATGTCATACAAGTCTGGATAAGCTAAAAACTACAGAAAAAGCAAAAATTGATCCTGTTACAGGGGAAATTAAAGTTGTTTCGTTGCTTATTGATGAAGCAGCTTTTAAGCAGACGGCGCACGGTGGGGAAGATTTTTTCTGTGTTGATTGCCACCAAGAGCTTGATGGTGCGGATTTGTCGGAAGGTCATAAGCCGAATTTAAAACCGGTTGATTGCATAACGTTTTGCCATGACGATCCTGCAGATGAGTATTTGCAAAGCAGCCATGTGAAGCTGATGAAAGAGAAGAACAAAGATGTACCCACGTGCAAAGACTGCCATTTTGGTTTAACATATCATTTCACCTCGGTTGGGGAAAAGTCACCAATGTACGTACCCAGAGGTACCGACCCACTGCACAGAAATTTAACGATCCAATCTTGCGGTTCGTGCCATAGGGATTATCTTGATAGTTATAAAAACAACGCGCATGGTCAGGTTGCGGCGCTGGGGCACACAACAACTGATATACCTGTATGCTTTGATTGTCACGGGAAACATGAAATATTAAGTTCGTCTGAACCGGAATCTAAGGTTGGGAAAGAGAAAATTATAAGGACATGTGGAAATTGCCATGCTAATGCAAATGCAAGTTTTGTTAAGCACATTGAACATCCGCAGATAAAGAACATTAAATATTATAAAACTTTGCTCACTGCATTAAAAAATGCGCGCAACGATCCGGAAAACCTCAAAAAAGTTATAAAAAACCCACAGACAATACTATGTATAGTGTTTGTGATGTATATTGGAATACTGGGATTTACATTTTCGTCTTTTGGACTCCATTCATTGCTGACTTGGTTTGCGACGGCACGAGACGAGCGTAAGAGAAAGGGGCATGCTGATGAGGAGCACCACTAACTATTTAAGATTTAGTTTTTTCCATAGATTCTGTCATTTTTTGATAATTATTAGTTTTTTTGGACTCGTCTTAACCGGAATGCCCTTGGCTTTTCGTGGTTATGACTGGGCAAGGTGGTTATATGAGTTATTCGGAGGATACCCTACGGCAGGTTTTATCCACCGTATTTGCGCATTAATAACTTTCTTTGCCGCATTTATTCATTTTGTGTTTCTCTTCATCAGTATATCGGTGAAGAAGAGAAAGGGGTTTTTCTGGGGACCGAACTCGCTGCTTATACAACCCAGAGATATATTTGATATTGTTGGTGATATCAAATGGTTTCTTGGTATCGGGAAGCGTCCTGATTTTGACCGATGGATTTATTGGGAGAAATTTGAGTATTTGTCGCTGATGTGGGGTACTCTGGTGATGGCCTTAACTGGGCTGATTCTCTGGTTTCCCGTGCAGTTTACGAAGATTATACCGGTATCGGTTGCGAGTATTATAGATCTTCCAAGTATAGCATTGATCATCCACAGATATGAGGCGATTCTTGCAGCTGGTTTTATCTTTACGATTCATTTTTTCCATACCCATTTACTTCCTGAGAAAATGCCAGTTGATGAGGCAATTTTTACAGGGAGTATAACAGAGGAAGAATTTAGGCATGAGCGTCCAAATCAATTCAAAAGGCTTGAAAATCAGCGTCAATTGCAAGATTTTAAAGTTGCCCCTCCGTCTCTTTTTGTAAGTTTTCTTACCAGGCTTTTCGCAGTTCCTCTTTTGATCACTGGTCTTATCATGGTAGGTTTCATGTTCTCTGCCCTCATCGTTTGGGCTATTTGATTTTGGTTGTTGACGAATTCTGTAGTAGGCAAATTATAGCTGTTAAGTCCTTGTGGTTTTTGAAAGTACCAAAAAGTGCTTTATAAAGGTATAAAATGGCTTACAGAGTGCTCATTGCAGATGATGAAGAACGCATGCGAAGGGTGCTTGCTATGGTTTTTGAGGAAATGGAAGATGTTGATGTTAAGGTTGTAACCGCAAGCAGCTGTTCGACAACTATGGATTATTTGGACAAAGAGCGTTTCCATCTTCTTATTACAGATTTAAAAGTACAGGAGATGGGAAGACTCGAATTCCTGAGGGCAATCAAAAGTAAAGTCCCTGACCTTCCTATTATTGTGCTTACTGCTTATGGTTCTGTTGTGTCTGCAATAGATGCTATGAAAGAAGGAGTTTTTGATTATTTAACCACACCTTTTGAAAAGGATATTCTCAAGCTAGCGGTGAAAAGGGCATTAAAAATGAGTTCTTTGACAATTGAAAATAAGTTTTTACGTCAGGAACTTGAATCTCAATATGATTTTGGGAATATCATTGGTAACTCCCCGCAAGTAATTGAAGCACTAAGATTGGTTGGAGAGGTTTCCAAAACTGATTCTACCGTGCTCATCTCAGGAGAAAGCGGAACTGGAAAAGAGTTGATTGCGCGTGCTATTCATTATAACAGTAATAGGGCGTGCGGTCCCCTCATTGTGTTGAATTGTGCTGCAATTCCTGAAAATCTGCTGGAAAGCGAGTTGTTCGGATATGAAAGGGGTGCCTTTACAAGCGCTGAAAAGACTAAGAAGGGGCGTTTTGAGTTGGCGGCTGGTGGTACCTTTTTCATGGATGAGATATCAGAAATGAGCTTGGCAATTCAAGCAAAGGTATTACGGGTCATTGAGGCTAAAGAACTTGAACGTCTTGGGGGGATGGAAACCATCAAAGTCGATGTGAGGATTATCTGCGCTACCAATAAAAATTTGGAAGATTTGGTAAAATCCGGGAAATTCAGAGAAGATTTATATTACCGAATAAGCGTATTTCCTATTACCCTAACACCGCTCAGGGAAAGGAAAGAAGATATTATCCCTTTAAGCAGGCATTTCCTAAAACGCTTTTCAATGAAAATGGGGAAAGCGCCTATTTCGCTAAGTAAAGATGTGGAAAAATTATTCATGATGCATAAATGGGAAGGCAATATAAGAGAATTGCAGAACGTTATCGAGCGGGCGGTAATCTTGTGTAAAGGTAATGTAATTACTCCTGAGCATCTGCCTGTAGCAATGGTCAAAGGGGGATCCTTTGTTGAAAAGGATAAGATGCAGACTGTGGAAAAATCTGTTTTATTTGATATTCCACCTCACGGACTATCCCTTGATGCTTTAGAGAAGCAACTAGTTACTCAAGCACTTGAAAAAAGCAAAAATAACAAGACAAAGGCGGCCAAGTTATTGGGGTTGACGAGAGGTACGTTTAGGTATCGGTTACAAAAATATGGTCTGGCAAATTAGCAATGGTCGGTATCAGCCATCAGATATCTGGCATTTAATGCATTGAGTTTAAATTTAATGTTCAGGGGCTTTAGTTATTATTTAAGTGGCTTTACGGTAAGTGGATTAGATCGGAACAAATCCGTTTTTCCGGGAAATAGTGCTGATGAATCCAACGCAAAATCAATGCCTTGTTCCAGCCTTCTTAACAATCTGAAATTGTACTATGAAATGGAATTTACTAAATGTTTCAGTTTGGGTTGTAATGATGTTTGTGGCAATGGAGTTGCCTAAGGTCTTATTTTTGGTGTGGGTAGCGTAATATTGGTGGATTACAGCCACTATAAGGAGGAAATCGATTAAAATTTCGGAGAGTAGTTTTTTTATAAGCTATGTTAGATGTGAATCTTATAAAAAGTTAGTTTATATATGTAATGTTTGGTATGACTTATGCTAAATAACATGTGATTTTTACGTCATGGTATTTCTATGGTTTACAGCGTATATAAAACTTACGAAAGGGGGTGAGTAGGGTTATGAAGAAGACCGGTTTTCTAGCAGTGGGTATTTTTGGTATTTTGCTTTCTGTTACTCAATCTGTCTTTGCCGCATGGGATAAGCCTTGTGATAAAAGACAGATCTTAGAAGCACATTGGTGTGATGCGTGCAAAGAAGTCAGGGAATTTAACGAATGTTCTGAGATAGGATATATCTGGGACTTTGCAAAACATCGTGCTGCGGGTGACAAAACACATACTGATTTACCTAATACTTGGGCATGCCAGAAGATTGCATATAGCTGTGTAAACACTAACTGTAAGAAATATGGTGTTTGTATGCCGGCGCCTGGGGCTTGTGATGAATGTGGAGATGATATCACAAGTAAGAAAATTTGGGCTAGGGCACTCTTTAAATGTCCAAAATGTGGCAATGAGAGTCCTGAGCCCGGTAAGGGTTTTACAACGATTAAGGGACGGTATGCACCGCAAATTGAAAAGGCAGGGGATTGCGAACACTGTGGTACGGCTTTAGAGATCATCTGTACAAAATCAGGGACATGTCCTCATGTTAGCAGATAGTTGTGTTTTATATCACTGAAGTTATTGATTAACCGATTTTAGGAGGGAAGGAAGAGCGATGAAAGGAAGAGGATGGATAGGAGCGATGGTGTTGGGTGCGGTGATGGCAGGAGGAGGGGTGGCGAGCGCTGGTTT
>JABRVT010000031.1:0-2639 GCA_040048245.1 Candidatus Brocadia sp. | reverse complement strand
TGTCAACCAGCGCGACGGCGCCGTCAATTACCGCAAGCGGCTGGATTGCCGTTTCTTCTGCAGCCAGCTTTAGCGCCTCCGTTCCCTATACGCTGAGCGGCGGCGACGGCAGCAAGACGGTGTATGTCTGGTACAGGGACGCCGCAGGGAATATATCAGATGCGGCAAGCGATTCCATTATACTGGACATGACAGGTCCGTCTGTGGCAATCACCAGCCCTACCCGTTACCCAAATTACAATACTACACGCAGCACAATAAACCTTGGAGGCAGCTCTTCAGATACCTCCAGCGGCGTGATGAGGGTGACATGGGAAAATGACAGGGGTGGAAGCGGTACGGCCAGCGGAACAACGAGCTGGTCAATCTCCGGCATAAGTCTGATGACCGGTAAGAACGTTATCACGGTAACGGCCAGAGACAGGGCAAATAATACGAACACGGCCACTATTAATATATATTACCAATGAAAAGGTATCGTATTGCCGGTTTACCCCCGGTCAGGATTTAAAAAGACATTTGATGTGCGAATATCAGCAAATAAATTAATAGTATGGTAGGCGCCGACTTTGCGGGTCAGGTGTCCCTGCCCGACATTGTATTGACAGGCAGGGACGCCTGTCCTATCGGTTGGACGACCGGACATATACGCGCCGTTGTGAATTGCCGGTTGCCGTTGGGAGACGGTTCTTGCCGGCGTATTTTATTTCTCATGCCCTTTTGTGAGCCTTCGGCTCATGAGAGTTTACTCATTTGCATTTTCCAGGTCAATCCTCCCAAAACGTGTGTTTCCTCTCAAGATAAACATGGACAAACGTATTGCGTAAGCAATACGCACATACAGTCCGTGCCACCCAAAAACCCGCATAAATAAAATGAAAATTCTATACTATCAAGATATAAATGACTCTGTTGATTAGCTCTCATTTCGACAATATGCTATATCATATGTAGTACAATATAGGTAATATGAGATTGTATATGGTATATCAATTTAGTTTGAAAGGACTTAATCAACAGAGTCATAAATGTCTGATGTATTATTTACTAAACTCCATGCGGTAATTACCGATAATTATACGCAGTATTATGTGGAAAACTAATAATCATAAATTGGTCTGTAGCGACTTTAAAGTTTCCCGCATTGGCGGGACAGGTGTTCCAGTTCGTCATTATGACGTCAACATGGACGGTCGACCTGCTTGAATACTAAGGAATTTCAATTATCCCCATAATCCTTTGTAAGCGAGGGCGACAGGGAGAAGTTGCTGAAGGGGTAATTAAAAGTTCAAGGATTTCAATTTGTTGTAATGTAGCGCAGGCATCTTGCCTGCATGTATCCCCGTCCCGGCCTTTCCCGTAAACTGGGTAGGTAGTAGGGGCGAAAGATCTTTTGCCACTGCCTGTTTCTCATTGCAGACTGGAAGCCTGCGGTAGTCGGAGGCGCTGCCAAAGGCCTGATTAAACGTTAAGGAATTTCAGAAACAGTTTAGTTTTTTGAAAAATTCCAATAATGACGTGGTGTATATGCGGTAGAAGCAATTCATGAATTGCTTCTACATATCCGTCACAAAGCCATTTTTTCCTTTTACGTTTTTCAAAAAACTAAAGTGTTACGAATTTCAAAGTTTGTATCATAGCCTTTCAGACAACCCCCTCAATCCCCCTTTTCCAAGGGGGATTTGAGGGAATCACCACTTAATAAGGGAGGGAAGGGGGTTGTTTCTAACCAGCGTTTGCCGTGTATCTAAAATGCCGGTGTAGCGCCATCCATACGTTGGATTGTTTTGATGCGTGGGACGCCACCCTACACAAGCTATCCACGTGGGACAGGCATCCTGCCGGTCATCGTCGCAAGGAGAAATCTTACGACGTCAAAACTCCTTACGTTCGTTCGGAATAACAAGAAGGTCGTTGGGTTTTGTCTTTTAAAACCCAGCCTAATTAAATCATAATAAGGATTTTCTTTTATTTAGCATGAAACATCCATGACCTTCAGTCACAAAAGGGGCTGAAATCTCCACTCTGGTTGTCATTCCGAGCGGAGCGAGGAATCTTAAGATTCCTCAATGCATTCGGAATAAGGATTTCTCCCTTCGGTCGAAATGACAATTACAGGTGAAGAAATTTGCTTTTAACGTCACAAAGAATGCCTGACGTTACGAAGAATAACATGCATGAACAATCTCTTGTTTTTGGAAGGAGGTGATTAAAACAACAAAATACGCCGTATAGAAACGCAAAAGAAACACAAATTTGTAAAGGGCAAACCAGTCGTGAGGCTGGGACGCAAAGCCATGGGTCTTCAATGAAGATTGCCAGGTTGCCGTGATACGCGTGTCTATGTATCCGTAAACTTCAGGTACTGATCCTGTTCTTCATTGAAGAATGCCAGGCTGCCATCTTTGTTTCATCTTTTGACAGGAGAAGCGCCATGAAGATTATCACAAAACTTTTAGGATTTATATTTGTACTTGTAATACAATCATGCCTTGTCACTGATACAAAATTCACGTCGATAGTATTGGCGGATGAGGGATGGAAAAATTTTCATGCTATTAGTTGGAGGGGGGATGCGGACGAAAATATACGATATGCAAGACAGATGGGATATGACTATATTGGAATATCAAGAGCGC
>JABRVT010000030.1:0-1689 GCA_040048245.1 Candidatus Brocadia sp. | reverse complement strand
ACCCCTGCATATCCAGACGTAGTTATGTTTACCCATGCTGCAACTGTAGCATTAGTTCCCCATTGCCATCTATCGTTGTCTGCACAACTTAGATAATCTCCAGTTCCATCAAACCATGCCGAACCAGAACCATTTTTGGCGGTAATTGTTCCGATAGTATTACCACCTGCAGTTATTACAGTATTGTAATTCGATGAATCAGTAAATGTAGAAGAACCAGGATTGTTTGCATGGAGTGATAAATATGTATAAGGCTCTGTTTCTGTGTATCCCCAAGCCTCTATCCTCGAACCTTCAATTATACTACCATTGCCAGCTGTAGTTGTTCCCAGCATTGTCCGGTTAAGTTTTTGCGTGGTCATAATTTTTAGCATGTTCTTTGAAATTGTAGTTACCAAAAGGAGAAAAGTTTAAGTTTCTGGCTTCATTATTTATTTTGATTCTCAACTCTCTGACTCTTTTGATAGAAACTTTTTCTTTGAAATTATTGTGACAGTAAATAGCAAGTAGAAGATAGGTAATTAACCCTGCAAGTATTTGAACCATTAATCCGTGCTGTGATCGTGCGATAAGATGATAGACCTTGAGGTGGCGCTTCCACCAACCAAAGAATATTTCAATATTCCAGCGAAGCTTGTAAAGAGAAGCGATATCTTCAGCAGTAAGGTCATGGCGGTCAGTTGCAACCCAATACTCTTTAGCGTCTATCCAATACCCGATAAGGCGAACAGGTTTTTCTGTCTGATTCACCTGGGGTGTTCCAAGCAGGACAAGGGCATCATAAAAGACTATGCTCCCTGGCTTGAGAGGATTGGTTTTTATAACGGATTTATTTGTATTCTCTTTGATACGGCAGACAAAATGCTTTCCTTCTGTCTGCCATAGGTCAAAGTCTTTATGGCACTGATAATAACGGTCCATGATTCCCGTCTGACCAGGGGAGAGTATTTTGTTTACGAAAGGGCGTTCGTCACCTTTACCATCGGTAAGGTAAATTTTTGATGGAATAGAATGGTTAAGATTAAAACCAAGGTGGGCTTTTGCTTTTTTTGCCCCCTTTCGGTAATCTGCCCAATGCATGGAAAGGACTGCGTCAATGAATGAACCATCAATACTGACGAGTTCCCCCAGATGTTCATATTCCTGGGGGAGCACCTTTGTGGCATCGGCTTGAAGTTTCGTGAAAATAAAGAGGAGTTGCTCGAGGCCTCTGTGGTTGATGGCCTCGAAAAAGCTGCTCTTTTTGATACCGTCGGGAGGCGCTATTTCGGTTCTGGCAAAATCATCCTCTTGGAGTTCCTGAAGGAGATCTCTGCCTGAGGAATGTTCTTCGAGATGGTAATAAATAAGTGCTTTGAGTTGTTGTTCGAAATTCATCTGCAACGGCCTGTTTCCTTTTGATTCAAGAGGTGGCACCGAATGAAAAATATTCTGTACAGGACTAAACAGTTCATGAAACGTGGGAATTTTTTGCTGTTTGCAAAACGGATCAATGGTATATGGCATTTTTATAACTCCTTTATAGTTAAAGTGTTATAAAAATTTTGCCATCGTTGACTATTTCAAAAAGTCAAGCAAAAAATACCTCTTTCTAAAAAAATTTATTGTCTTTTGTTTTACGCAAATTTCTAACCGGACAATGCTGATTTTATGTATAATTTTATCATAAGAAATAACACAATTATACGT
>JABRVT010000029.1:0-41026 GCA_040048245.1 Candidatus Brocadia sp. | reverse complement strand
AGTAGTATACCTACTCGTGACAACTTTTTGGAGTTCTATTTTACCTGAAACCCCTTATTTTTTATGGTGTTGAGAAAGAACTATTATGAAAATTTACCCACACAAAACTTAGAAGACCCGTTAAGACTTTGCTATTTTAAATAAATCAATGGTATCTCTTCTTCTTTCTAAACCCAGAAAAAACAGGCACAGTGCCGGGAATGCATTCTGACTAACCCAACAATCACAGGGTACACAACTATAAAAGCCGATAGGGATATGCCCGCTTTGTCCACTCGCTCTCTGGATACCTGGCCTGAAGTTGTTCATAAGCTTCCTTAAGTCCCTTTGGATTTTTCGTGTCCTTGTATAAACATACACCTTTCAGGTAAATTGCCTCAGGTGCCGAACTACTTTTGGGGAAATCAGACAAAATCTTCTCCAGGTTTGAAAGCGCCTCTTTGAATGTATTCAAGTCAAAATGAACCTTTGCAATACCCAGCAATAACGAAGGAATCAATTCTTCGGGAGAAAGAAAACCTACTGTCCTGTGATGTTCTTTGCCTTCCATATCAAGAATTATAAGGGTCGGGGTCCACTTCAGATTAAAATCAGTGGCCAGGGGTTGAGCATCATAACGGGCACGGAGTGGAATTACCAAGCTATTGATAAATTCAGCAACATTTTTATTTGGATACGAAACTGCATCCATCTGTTGACAACCGATTCAGCCTGGATTAAAGAAATCAAGTAGCACAGGTTTTTTCTCTGTTCGTGCCCTTGTCAGGGCCATGTCCATCTGCGTTTCCCATGTAATCTTATTTTCCATAATCTTGCCTCCTTATAGTAAAGTTATGGTTCAATAGGATACCCCGCCTTTTTCCATCCATTAACGCCACCATCAAGAACCTTTGTATTCTTGTACCTTTTTTTAAGCATACCGCTGCCTGACCGGTAGCACTTGCCTCTTCAGGTCAGCCACAGTAGAAGACGATCTCCCGATCCTTTGATAATGAAGGTAATCTTGACTTGAATTCATTCAGAGAAATTCCCCCTTGCAGTTTCATCTGTCTGAACATCGCATCGTCGTATGCGCAAACTAGGAGCGTTGTGCCGGAATTCACCTTCTCGTAAACTTCTTTTGGAGTGACTCGTACGGGTTCTGCCCTAATACACCTCCCATTCTTTACTAAAAAAATTAAATGGATAAGAACTAAAAGACACAACGTCTGGAAACCTGATAAATTATTGGTACGGTAAATTTCTCCGAAAGAAAATGAGTCTTACTGGGAACACAAACAAAAAAAGCCTTACTGCAAAGATATTCTGTTAAACATCTTCGGCAGTAAGGCTGTCTTTTAATATAGCCGTTTAAACGGCTTAAAACAGTTTAAACGGTTAGCAAGACCCTTTACTTTGCGCCCCCTGATTACTCAGGATTTGCCTTTATCGTAATGTTTTTCGTAATGTTTTTGCTATACAACGCTACCTGTAAAAAGCCATATTTCAAACTAGATATTCTTATAGCATGCATAGTAACTTATCTCAAGCAAAAAACACAAAAAAGTTAAAATTGTTATTGCACTTTTCATCCTTTGTTGGTCAAATAATAACCATAAAAAATCCCCGCAATTCATTTTTACCGTATGATGTAATTGATTAGATTACAAACACTGTTTACATAAACCAGAAGGAGGTTCTCTTCTGAACACGTATCTCATTCTCATCCTCTGCATTTACATCCTCAAAGAATCTTTTGAATACTGTGTTCAGTACCTCAATCTCAACCACATGAGAAAGGTTGGCGCAACTGTTCCGCCTGAATTTGGGGGAAAGATAGATGAATCGGTACTGGAAAAAACAATTGACTATGAAACTGAAAAAACCCGTTTCAGCTTTATCTCATCGATATTCAGTAATATCGTCACTATTATATTCATCTTTGGTGGCCTGTTGAACATCTATAATTCATGGATTGCATCGCTAAGCCTGCCATTTATCATTTCTGGCTGGCTTTTTTTTATACTCTTATCCTACGGTGCCGAATTCCTATCCGTACCTTTCAGTCTCTACAATACCTTTAAAATAGAAAATAAGTATGGATTTAATACCATGACTCTACGGCTATGGGTATCTGATTTCATAAAAGCGCTCCTGATTTCAACAATCATGATGTCACTAGTGACATTTGCAGGATTTTGGCTCATTCAGTGGAGCCCCCATTACTGGTGGTTCTGGGTATGGGGTTTTCTCTTTATCTTCGGCATCTTTATCATGTACATATCCCCTTGCGTCATTGAGCCCCTCTTTAACAAATTTACTCCCATTGAAGACGAATCATTGAAAGAAAGGATTGTGGAATTGACGGCTAAGGCCGGTATTCATACAAGCATGATTCTCAGTATAGATGCATCAAAGAGAAGCAAACATACCAACGCCTATTTTACCGGTATTGGAAGAACAAAGAGGATCATCCTGTACGATACCTTGCTTTCAAGCATGGATCACGATGAAACCCTCGCTGTACTGGCGCATGAGATCGGGCACTGGAAGAAAAGGCATATGCTAAAAACGATCATCGCCTTTGAAATATTTTCATTTATAGCCCTTTACTTCTCGTTCAAAGTTATACAAGGCGACGCCCTTTTAACGCTCTTTCACATTCGTACAAATACACTCTTTGCAAAGTTTGTAATCCTTGCATTCCTTGCAGATATTCTGTCATTACTTTTTACACCCTGTATAAGTTATTTCATGAGAATGCACGAGAGGCAAGCAGACAGGGTTGCTTATGAACTCATGAAAGATTCGGAGAGCATGGTGAGTGCCCTCGTAAAACTTTCAAAGGAAAATCTCACCAATCTTTATCCTCACCCTCTTTATGTCGCCCTGTACTATTCACACCCGCCAATCCTGGAGAGAATCCGATATCTCAAAGGATTTTCGCGCTGAATGAATCTGCAACAGAAACAGCACATAACTTCAGCAAATAACTTCGCATCCCTTGGTCGCAAACCGATGCCCCTGTTTCCTGGCTGGTGGGCAGCTCTGGGTCCTGGAGTCGTCTGGATGGCACTTGCCCAGGGGAGTGGAGAACTGATCTGGTGGCCGTATATCATTGCCAAATACGGTCTGACCTTTTTATTTCTGCTTATCCCTGCCTGCCTCCTCCAGTACCCCGTTACTGTTGAGATTGGTAGATATACTCTCCTTACGGGTGAAAGCATTTTCCACGGCTTTATCCGGTTAAACCGCTGGTTTGGGATATTTCTCTGGCTGCTCATGACGATCTCATTCCTCTGGTTCGGCGCATTTGCCTCTGCGGGAGGAACGGCAATGGCGGCGCTTACCCATTTCCCCGCAGGCTGGAGCCAGCGGGGTCAAACGCTATTCTGGGGTTATACTTCTATCTCGGTCTTTCTCGTTGCTATCCTGATGAGTGGTGTTGTATATTCATTGATCGAACGGTTTATGAAGGTAGTGGCAGTAACCACCGTTGTCGGGTTGCTCTGGGCATGCCTTCAACCTCAGGTATTACACTCGGCACCGGGGTTCATGAAAGGCTTGTTCGGTCCCTGTGGTCCAATACCGCATCCATGGGATAATGGCGACGCTACCAAGCTGCTAACCGCAATCACCTTTGCCGGTCTGGGTGGCTTCTGGATACTTTTTTATTCTTACTGGATGCGTGATAAGGGTAATGCCATGGCGGATCATATGGGTCGTATTACAGGGCCCATCACAGGCAAATCGGAACCAATTACGAGCGACGGGAACCTGCCGGATGATTCCCTGGATAATTCTGAAAGATGGAAACGCTGGCGGCGTTACCTCTCTGTCGATACCCTGGTCGGCATTTGCGGAAACCTGTTTACTACCCTTATGACCTGTTTGCTAGCTTATGCCTTGCTATTTCCCAAAGGACTCCTGCCCAGGGAATACGAATTGGCCGTTGTGCAGAGCAGTTTTTTCGAAGTGAGCTGGGGTTCTGCGGGGAGGTTCTTGTTTCTTATCGTTGCCGCGGCCTTTCTGACCGACACCTGGCTGGCCACGGCAGATGCTGTAAGCCGGATGCAGGCGGACATTGTGCATGTCCTTTTTCCCCGGAGCCGCCGCTTTGAGTTGCGTCACTGGTATTATTTCTTCATGGGAATTTTAACGGTAATTACCTCTCTGACCATGCTCCTCGATGCGCCCGGGCCGCTTATCATGACCAGTGCCGTCATCGGTTTTATCGGCACAATCATATTTCCCGTGGCTCTCTATTTCCTGAATTACAGAATCCTGGCGCCACATCTTCCACCCTGGGCACACCCCGGGAGGATATCTCAGTGGCTCCTCGCCATTTCATTTCTGGCCTATCTGTCGCTTGCAATTGCCTATCTCCGGGTAATCCTGTTTTCAAAGTAAAGACTAACGATGAAAAGCCTTTGTTTGAATGATGAGAAAGATGCTCGATGTGAAGCTACATAGCCAATAACGATTTTTATATCCTTTCGTATACTCCACTTTTTATATAGCGGTGAGAGTTTTTCTCTAATTGTTGAATTATAGGAATCATTGAATTATATTGACTCATCTTATATATTTAGATATAGTACTTAACTTATTTTTTTGATAAGATTTGTCTATATAATGTTGCTAAATAATGTTGCTAAAATATAGAAAAATCTTTTTGTTGAGTGCCGAAGAATGTGGATTACCGTGAATGCTATTCACGGTAATCCTGTGAATAACAGCGACAAATTATTACCTGTTATTACCTGATAAACCGAAAGAAGCATCAATGCCGGTAACCGGGAAAAAAGCCTGCATACTTGCAGACTTATGTGAATGAAAGTGTGATGAAGTGCGCTGAGAGGGTAGGATTCATAATGATTGCAGTGAGAGATGTCTTGAAGGAGATTAAAAACACCAGGGGATTCAGGCTAAAAGAGTGGTGATTATGAAACAAAAAAAACCATGGGGAGGGCGATTTACCAAACAGACGGCGGCATCGGTGGAGTCGTTTACTGAATCGGTTTCATTCGATTGGCGACTCTATAAATACGATATCGAGGGGAGTATTGCCCATGCAACCATGCTTGCTAAGTGTAAGCTTATTACTGAAAAAGAAAGGGATGCGATCGTTAATGGGCTGAAGGAAATTCTTGCTGAAATAGAAGCCCAAACGTTTGAGTTTAAAAAGTCCCTTGAAGACGTGCATATGAATATTGAGTCTGCACTGATTGAGCGGATTGGTGAGACCGGTAAAAAGCTCCATACTGCACGGAGCCGGAACGACCAGGTTGCCCTCGACCTGCGGCTTTGGATACGCAATCAGACGCATGAAGTTACAGTCCTCCTAACAAGATTGCAAAGGGAACTGGTAAAAAAGGGGAAAACATTTTTTGGCCTGATTATGCCGGGTTTTACTCACCTTCAACACGCCCAGCCGGTACTGGTATCTCATTATTTGTTAGCATACGTAGAGATGCTGGAGCGTGATAAGATGCGGCTGCGGGATTGTTTTGTCCGTCTTAACAAATCACCGCTGGGTGCGTGTGCCCTTGCAGGGACGACACTTCTAATCGATCCGACATTTACGGCAAAATTGCTTGGTTTCAAAGGGGTTTGTGAAAATAGCATGGATGCCGTGAGTGACAGGGATTTTTGTGTTGAGTATGCATTTTGCCTCTCTATGGTTGCCATGCATCTATCCCGCATTGCTGAGGAATGGATTATCTGGTGCAATGACGAGGTGAAGTTTATTGAAATTAGTGATGCCTATTGCACGGGATCCAGCATCATGCCCCAAAAAAAGAATCCCGATGTGCTTGAGCTGATCCGGGGCAAATGTGGTCGCGTATTTGGCCATTTGGCGTCTCTGCTCACACTGCTTAAGGGATTGCCATTAAGTTATAATCGTGACATGCAGGAGGATAAGATGGCGATATTTGATGCGGCCGATACTGTTCAGACTTCGTTATCTGTTCTGGCCGAACTTGTGGCAAATACCAGTTTTAATGGTGAACGGATGATGTCTGCCTGCGAGAAAGGGTTTATAGATGCCACTGCGCTTGCGGAGTATCTGGTCAAAAAAGGTATTCCATTCCGTATGGCCCACGAGATTGTTGGAAAAATCGTGAGGGAGTGTATCAGGGTGCAATGCAGGTTGATGGATTTACAACTGGAGAGTTTAAAGGCATTTTCTTCTGTTATAGAAAGGGATGTTTACAGGGTGCTCGGTGTGGAAAACTGTATTAAGAATTATAAGAGTTATGGCTCCACAGCACCGGGTTTTGTTAAAAACCGTATAGCATATTGGGAAAAGAAACTGAGCAAAGGATGAACGGGTAAACAGTTTATGGATACTTTTGAATACAGGGATAAGACGCTCTTTTGTGAGAATGTAAAGATAGAAGATGTTGTTTCAGAGGTAGGGACACCGGCTTATATCTATAGTAAAGGTGCGATCCTGGCGCGTTATCGTGAATTAAAGACGGCCTTCCGGGATGTCGATACGCTGATCTGCTTTTCTGTGAAGTCTAATTCGAACCTCTCTATTTGCAGGATATTGGCAGATGAAGGATCGGGCTTCGACGTGGTTTCCGGGGGTGAGTTGTTTCGGGCAATAAAGGCTGGTGGCGAGCCGTCAAAGATTGTATTTGCGGGTGTAGGAAAAACGGACAGGGAGATACGATACGCCCTGGAAAATGACATTTTTATGTTCAATGTAGAATCTCTGGCAGAACTCAAGCATATCAATACCATTGCCGGGGAGACCGGAAAAATGCCAAGGGTGGCCTTGCGGATCAATCCTGATATTGATGCAAAAACGCATGCAAAGACTACTACAGGGAAAAAGGAAAACAAGTTCGGTATCGATTTTACTGGAGCAGAAAGGATTATGAAACAGGCTGCAAGTTATCCGAACGTTGACCTGTGCGGTTTGCATGTGCACCTGGGCTCGCCTATTTACTCGGTGGACCCCTATGTGCGCGCGCTCAGGAAGGTCGTTAGGTTTGTTAGAAACTGCAGAGAGGGTGGACAGGATATTGAATTTATGAACATCGGTGGTGGTTATTGCATTTCATATACAGGCGAAAAAGTGATACGGCCGAAAGATTACGCAGTAAAAATTCTCCCGCTGGTGAAAGAGATGCAATGTAATCTCATTCTGGAACCTGGACGGTTTATTGTGGGGAATTCCGGGATTTTAGTTGCCAGGGTAATTTATACAAAAGAGACCGTGCATGGCAAAAAATTTGTCGTCTGTGATGCGGGCATGAACGATTTAATACGCCCAGCGCTTTACGATGCATTTCACAGGATATGGCCGGTAAATACAAGTATAAAGATGCCAGAGGTGGAAAATCCTGATAAATCCCAGTCAAAAACGGGTATGGATTTCGTTGATATTGTGGGCCCGGTTTGTGAAAGCAGCGACATCTTTGCAGCCAAAAGGGCGTTACCCCGTGTAAAAGAGGGGGATTTACTGACAATATTCAGTGCGGGTGCGTATGGATTTTCGATGAGCTCCAGTTACAATTCCCGCCCTCGTCCATGTGAGGTATTGGTTGAGGGGGACCGGTACCGTGTTATCAGAAAAAGGGAAACGTATGAGGATTTAGTCAGAGGTGAAAATTTTACATAGTGCTTTGATACGATGGCGAAATATTATCCTATATTCCTGAATATTCAGGATAAGAAGTGTGTGGTAGTGGGTGGCGGTGACGTCGCCTGGCGCAAGGTATGCAGCCTGAAAGATGCCGGTGCAAAGGTGACGGTAGTTTCTCCTGAGTTTTGTCCAGAACTTGAAAAAGAAACGGGGATTGAGCGGATTAAACGGAAATATGATACAAAGTTTCTGAAAGAAGCGATGCTTGTTGTTGCCTCTACGGATGATGGAGAGGTGAACAAAAAGATTTATTGTGATGCGGTTGAAAGGGGAATTCTGGTAAATGTTGTTGACAGGCCTGAATTTTGTTCTTTTATTGTGCCTTCATCCATTATGCGCGGCGATCTCTGCATTAGTATCTCAACGGGGGGAGCAAGCCCGGCCTTGGCCCGTAATATAAGGGAATTCCTCGAAAAAGAGTTCGGGGATGAGTACGGTGAATTTACGAAACTTTTGTCAGAGATGAGGAGAAAGGTGCTTTCCGAGGTAAAAGAGGAATCCGTAAGACGAGATATCTTGCAGCGAATTGCCGGGTTTGATATGCTTGAAGTTGTTAAGAAAAGAGGTGTATCGGAGGCGAAAAAGAAAATGTTAGAGATCGTTTCTGAAAAAATTTCTAGGGGCAATTAAGTCGACAATGTCTATAGACTTCTTTTTTCTTGCAAGATTTTTGGTGAATTGATAAGATAAAAATTATTGATTTATGCTGGGTTTTGCCTCCTGTAATTGATGTATTGTTAATTGTTTATAAAAACGGTGAGTTGTACCAAATAATGTTAGGAGTTTGAATGGCTGAAAAGACTGCGACACAAAGAATTGACCTTAATGAATTGAAGTCCGGTGGTTTTATAAAACAGACGCAAAAGGACCTTTTCACCGTACGGTTAAAGGTCCCTGGTGGAAGGATTACTCCTGAAAAACTGCTGAAAATCGCAGAGGTTGCGAAAAAATATAGCCGTTTAGGATACTGCCACTTGAGTTTCAGACAGTCGGTGGAGATTATTGGCGTTCATATCGATGACTTCGATGCCGTGGTGAAAGAATTGGCAACGGTGGGGCAGAAAGTCGCCTCCTGTGGCCCGAGGGTTCGGGTACCCACTGCGTGTGGCGGTTGTGAGTATAATCCCAATGGAATTATGGATACACAATCAAGGGCGCTGGAGGTTGACGAGAAGTTTTTTGGCACTCCTTGTCCGCATAAATTTAAGATTGGATTTTCTGGCTGCCCCATCGATTGTACTAGGACAAGGGAGATGGATCTGGGCTTTCAGGGAGTAGTATATCCGGTGTGGAGCAAGGATTTATGTAACGGCTGTACCTTGTGTGCCAAGGCCTGTCAGGAGGGCGCGATAATCTCTGATAAAGAAGGCAGGCCAATGTTTGATGAATCGAAATGTGTCTATTGTGGTGATTGTATCAGGGCCTGTCCGACGGACGCCTGGAAGGATAAGAAAAAGGGCTGGCTGGTGCGTGTGGGTGGAAAACATGGCCGACACCCACGTGAAGCAAATGAGGTTGCAAACTTTATACCCGATAATAAAGTAAACGATTTTATTGATGCAACAGTAAGATGGTATAAAGAGAACGGCAAACCTAAAGAGAGAATCGGTTCCTGTATAGACCGCGTAGGTTTGGAAAAGTTCAGGAAAGAAGTCGTGAGTGCATTGGTAAAAACTTCCTGAGTATCTTAATAATAAAAACATTTTGACATTTTGATTAACCTTGGCAGGGTTGACTCACAAATTTCATGCTTAGGATTTTGTCTCCTACGGCTCGTCTAAGTTAGGATTTTCTGATGAAAGGTAAAAAAAGATTCGTTATCTTTGCTCATAGCGGCACCTATGATAAACTGTATCAGATCATTACCCTGGCCATAACAGCTGCATCGATGGGCAGAGAAACATATATTTTTCTCTTTTTTTGGGCATTGAAGAAGTTTGTGGATGAAGAGTTTGATGTTGCGAAACTATCAGCCGAGTACGGTGAAGAGGGAAGAATGCTGTCAAAACGGATGCAGGAGATCAATCCAATCTCGCTTAGAGAACTACTTCGGGATGTAAGGTCTATGGGGAATTTAAAGGTTTACGCATGTACGGGCGCAGTGAAACTGATGGAGTTAGAAGAGTCCATTGTTCGATCGCGGGTTGATGATATTCTAGGGCTAACCACCCTTTTGGAAATAGCTGACGGCGCGGAAACACAGTTATTTATATGATAAAAGATGAGATAACATCGTGACAAGTATCGTGACAAAGGAAAAGGATACGAAACATATACCGAAGAAGTTTTCTTATACTTCAATTTTGGATAAAGTAGGAAATACTCCTTTATTAAAGATCGCTAAAATTACAAAAGGATTGATAAATAAAGATGTTGGAGTTTACGCTAAGGCAGAATGGTTTAATCCAGGCGGTTCGGTAAAAGACCGTCCTGCCTTGCGGATTATAGAAGAGGCGGAAAAATCAGGAAGGCTGAATTATGACAAAACAATCATAGACTCAACTTCCGGAAATACTGGCATTGCCTATGCCCTTATTGGGGCATCAAGAGGATATAAAGTGACTTTGGTGATGCCATTAAACGTCAGTGAGGAAAGGAAGAGGATTGTCCGCGCCTTTGGCGCTGCTATGGTGTTTACGGATCCGCTGCTGGGTTCCGATGGTGCCATGTTAGAGGCAAAAAGGATCGTGGGTGAAGAACCATCAAAGTATTTTTATGCAGATCAATATAATAACCCTGCGAACTGGGAGGCGCATTTTGAAACGACAGGTGTGGAGATATGGGAACAAACGGCAGGTGAGGTAACTCATTTTATTGCATGTCTGGGCACGAGTGGTACCCTCATGGGTACGGGTCGGCGGTTGAAAGAGTATAATCCTGATATTCAGGTGATAGCGGTTGAGCCAGCCACTTCTATCCACGGATTGGAAGGTATGAAGCATATGGCTACTTCAATTGTCCCTGGTATTTATGATGCCCAGTTTCCAGACAGAAAGATAGCAGTAGAAACAGAAGACGCTTATGAGTGTGTTAAAAGTCTCGCAGCCGAAGAGGGATTGTTTGTGGGGTACTCGTCTGGAGCTGCACTGGTGGCATCCCTAAAAGTGGCAAGTGAAATTGAGAAGGGTACAATTGTTACAGTGTTTCCCGACAGGGGTGATCGGTATTTGAGTACGAGTTTTTGGGCAGGTGTGTAGGTGTATAAATATTAAGCTTATTGGAATTCCAGGAGAGCGGTGACCTTGCTGTACATCGGTAATGACAAGCTAAGGGAGATTGAGGAACAGGTAAAGAAGAGCTATCCGTTGGAATGTTGTGGACTCTTGATTGGTACAAATACAGGTGGAAAAAAAGTGGTTGGAGTCCGTCCTGTACAAAATAAAAATTTTGAAAGGGCACATGACAGGTATGTGATAGAAAGGGGAGATTTTGAAAGAGTTGACAGGGAAGCTGTAAAAAATGGTTTGCAAATCATAGGTGTTTATCATTCTCATCCTGATCATCCGGCCATTCCGTCCGCTTACGATACAGAGCATGCATGTTCCTGGTTTTCATATATAATCGTAGCTGTAGAAGGCGGCGAAAAGACCGATATTAAGTCATGGGTTTTTGACGAAGAAAAGAAGCGGTTTAAAGAGGAAGAGATAAATTTATATTGAGTGGATATCATAGTTGCCGCCTTTGCTCCGAAGAGTGAGACGGTTGAATAAAATAAGACGGCAAAGAAAGCTGTAGAGAGGTTTTAAGGTTTCATAACATGACAGGAGAAGGAAAGATTGTTCCTGATGACCGGATTGATTTGAGAGGCGTGCTTTGCCCGATTAATTTTGTAAAGACAAAGTTAAAGTTGGAAATGATGGATTCCGGTCAGATTCTGGAGGTGATATTGGATGATGGTGAACCGATAAGGAGCGTCCCACGAAGTGTGAAAGAAGAGGGTCATAAAATCATAAAGGTGGAAAATGTGGAAAATGCCTATCGATTATTGATAAAAAAAGCATGAAAAATGCAAATATAATGCAAATATATTGTATCCTTCGATAATTTATGCTTGACTTTTATCATTGATGAATATAATATTCGCCTTTCAACAAATAGTATAAATTATTTTCGATTGTAAAGTGAAAATTTACAGATAAAATCCAAAGAATGTAAGAGGTTTGAGTGTTTTTCAATGCAGGAGGTAGTTATGGAAATAAAGGAAAAGAATCAGGGCTATACATCGGAAAAAGAAGGGGGGATTTGGTTTACTTTCTCTCGCAGAAATATTTTAACGCTGGGGGGTTGGGGTTTGTTTTTTGCTACGATTGGGGCTTATTTATCGCAAATTTTTGGGTATAAAGGTTTTTTTTATCCAAAGGTGCTTTTTGAACCTTCGCCGCGTTTTTCTGTAGGAGAGCCTGGCGCATTTCCAGAAAATTCAGTGACAACATTAAAATCGAGAAAAATATTTATCGTTCGTGATGGTAATAGTTTTAAAGCCCTTTCTGTAGTATGCCAGCACTTGGGGTGTGCGGTGGAATTCTCAAAGGAAAAGAATATCTTTGAGTGTCCATGTCACGGAAGTAAATACTATCGGAACGGTGTAAACTTTGCCGGTCCGGCGCCAAGGCCTTTAGACCATTTTGAAGTTATTCTGGATGATAGTGGCAAATTAGTTGTAGACACAAGTAAAAAAGTACCTCTGGAAACGGAGTTAGTCGTATAATGGATAAATATTAAAAAATTTTTAGAAAGTTAGCGTGCTTTATGAATCAAGCAACTATACCTAAAAAAGGAATAAGAGCACTTCTTGATCTGGATTGGTTACAGCAGAATATTCGTTGCCAGCATCGGTGTCCCGCTCATATGGATGTGCCTGGTTATATTCGTTTGATTAGCCAGGGTAAATATGAAGATTCCTACAAATTAATGAGAGAAACCAATCCCTTCCCCGCCGTTTGTGGGTATGTATGCCCGCACCCCTGTGAGTCCAAATGTAAACGTGGTGATTTTGATAGACCGGTAGCGATAGATGCATTAAAGAGATTTGTTACCGACTACATCTTTAAGAATAAGATAAGGATTCCCCCGCCAAAGGTAAGCCAGAGAGAAGAAAAGGTTGCTGTGATTGGTGCCGGACCTGCCGGATTGACTGCAGCGAATGACCTTGCGGGTATGGGGTACAAAGTGACCGTTTTTGAAAAGGAACCACAGGTTGGTGGTATGATGATGTGGGCTATCCCGTCATATCGGTTACCGCGCGAACAGATAATGTTTGATGTGAGTCATATTCTGGCCCGGGGTGTTGAGATAAAAACAAGCACTCCGATTGGAGTACCGGGAAAGGGTATTTCTGATCTATTCAGGGAAGGATATAAGGCTGTATTTATTGCCGTTGGCGCCCAGAGGGGTAAAAGGCTTGAGGTTCCGGGAGAAGAAGGTACCGAAGGTGTCATGGATTGTCTGGAATTCCTAAAAAATGTTAATGACGGTGATAAGAGAAGTCCGGGGAAACGGGTTGCAGTAATTGGTGGTGGAAATTCTGCGATTGATGCCGTTAGGACAGCCAAACGTTTGTGTCAGGAGGCATTTATTGTGTATCGAAGGACACGCGAAGAGATGCCTGCATTACCATGGGAAATAGAAGAAGCCGAACACGAAGGTGTTCAGTTTCATTTTTTGTCGGCGCCCATCAGGATTGTTAATGAAAACGGGCGGGTAAAGGCCTTGGAATGTATCAAGATGAAACTTGGTAAACCTGACAGTAGCGGAAGAAGGAGGCCTGAACCTATTCCCAATTCAGAATTTATGATAGAAACAGACTGTATTATTACAGCTATCAGCCAGGAGGCTGATTTAAAATTTCTTGGAGATGACCACGGGATAGGTGTTACCAAATGGGGGACAATTGCCGTTGATGACAACCTCTTGACTAATAAAGAGGGCATTTTTGCAGGAGGTGATGTAACGCTTGGTCCAAGTACAATAATTGAATGTATTGCACAAGGGCATACTGCTGCAAAATCTATTGATAAGTATATCAGGGGGGAAGAGATCAAAGAGCCTACGAAGAAGGTGTGGGTTACGCTTTTGGACGGTGAATTTGATTTACGGGAAGAAAATTATGATGCGGTGCCCCGTCAGCAAATGGAGACGCTTCCAGTAAGAGACCGTGAAGGTACCTTTGAACTGGTAGAGCTTGGACTTAATGAAGAGCAGGCAAGGATAGAATCTTTACGCTGCCTGAAATGTGACCTGAGTATCAATGTGGAGACAAATGAGTGTGTCCTCTGTGGCCGGTGCAGCATGGTATGTCCTGTGGGTGCACTAAAACAGGTGGATGTGAGCGATGAAAGCAAGGAGTATCGCCCCTTTGTTAGCAAAGATGGTATCGTAATAAAATACACCGATGTGTGTATCCGGTGCGGAAATTGTAAGGATTGTCCTGTGAGTGTCATAACTTTAAAGCGTGTGCTTTGGAAGCCTAACGAAGAGATAAATAGGATATTAGAAAGGGAGGAATAGGAGGATAATTTTAATATGAGGGGGGGAAATAGGAGAAAAGTAAAACGGAGAAAGGAATGCACAAATGAAGTTAATTCCTGATTTAATAAAGAAAATTACGGACAGCGAAATTTGGAAGTCGGTATTTCGCCATGGTTACACTGATACACCGAGGAACAGGGCTCTTCAAATTATCAGTAATATATGGTTGCATTTACACCCGGCAAAAGTCAGGGAACATGGTACGAAGATCAGATTTACCTGGTGTATGGGGGGTATAACGTTTTTTATATTTCTTTTTGAAACAATAACAGGGGTGCTGTTAATGTTTTATTATGTTCCCGACGTTAACAGGGCATAT
This sequence comes from Candidatus Brocadia sp., assembly GCA_040048245.1. Lineage (GTDB taxonomy): Bacteria > Planctomycetota > Brocadiia > Brocadiales > Brocadiaceae > Brocadia. The sequence continues at coordinate 26,540 of JABRVT010000029.1, read as the reverse complement.
GCGGATATTGTGGACTTGATGTACGTGGTACCATTTGGCAGATTTTTAAGAAATTCTCATCGATGGGGCGCACATGCCATGGTTATCACGGTAAGTATTCATATGTTCCGTGTGTTTTTGACGGGTTCATATAAACCGCCGAGGCAGTTTAATTGGGTAGTTGGGGTGGTCTTGCTGGTTCTCACTTTCTTGTTAAGTTTTACCGGATATCTGTTGCCCTGGGATCAGCTTGGGTATTGGGCTATTACCGTTGGTACCAATATGGCACGTGCGACACCTTTTTTGGGCCACGAAGGGCCGTTTTCCTACATATTGGGGATGAGACCTGATAATGATATACGCTTTGCTTTATTGGGTGGAACAACGATAGGTGCTCCTGCCTTATTGCGTGCATATGTGTGGCATTGTATTGGTATACCGCTGATAGCTTCGGCTTTAATGATGGTTCATTTCTGGAGAGTGCGGAAAGACGGGGGAATATCAGGTCCTTTATAACGATTTGGAAAAAGTTTTCTCATAATTTATCGGAGATATTTCTGAGGAGTGGTTCCATGGAAGTTAGGTATGAAAAGAAAGGATTGATCGAATTTAAAGACGACAAGGTGTTTACATGGCCCACCCTGGTTGCTAAGGAATTTTTAGCAGCTATTTTTGTCACGGTAGGGCTGCTTTTTTATTCATATTTTGTAGATGCGCCTTTGAGGGAATTATCAAATCCTGGTCAGGCAGAAAACCCAGCAAAGGCGCCATGGTACTTTCTGGGTTTACAAGAAGCATTGGTCTATTTTGACCCATGGTATGCTGGTGTTGTGCTTCCAAGTATAATTATTATTGGTCTAATCCTTATTCCCTATCTGGATAATAATCCTAAGGGAAATGGCTATTATACCTTCAGAGAGAGAAAATTTGCTGTTACAACTTTTGTCTTTGGGTATATCTTATGGTATGTACTTATATACATTGGTACAGCGCTCAGGGGGCCGTTCTGGTCTTTTTTCTGGCCGTGGGAACAATGGACGCATGATTTTCCAACACCCCCGCCATTACATGATCTGCCATTGCCGTTAGGAATTATTCTCTTAGGAGGATTCTATGTTGCAGGACTGACGCTCCCTGCACTTGTGAAAAGAGATTTTTTCCAAAAACTTGGCGTTATTCGTTATGCGATTACGATGGGGTTGCTTCTGACCATGATTGGAACAGTGATTAAAATGGTTTTTAGGCTGGCGTTCAATGTGAAATACATTATTGCAACGCCTTGGATCAACATATGAATTCTCTTATGAGAGCTAAAATAATGGATATTTCCAGGACGGGTGAAATATGAGTGTACAAAGGTTTATCTTTTTTGTTTTAAGTGCCTTGTTTTTTATAGCTACAGCCATGTGGCTTAAAGACGAATTTCATCCAAAATGGATGGAATATCAGAAGAAGTATTATGAGGAACAAGCAGCAAAGGTTGAGAAAGAATTTGATGTAGCTACATCAGCTAAAGATAAAGAGTTGTTGGGGAAGCGTCTGGCATCTTTAAAAAGACCTGTTTATGAAATCAAACAGATACTTTTAAAAGGGGAATACAGCTGGGCTAAGCAACAAAATGGGGATAAAGTAGACAGATGTATGACGTGTCACATCGATGAAGAAAAGTTGAAGACTACCCATCCGAGTGTGAAGGATTTTCCTTTTGATATTTATGGGTGTACGGTATGCCATGGTGGTATCGGGCGGGCATTAAGCGAAGAAATGGCTCATGAAGGAATGTATTACCATAAGAGACAAATGGAACTAAGGTTAGCCACTGCCGAGACGATGTTTGAGTTCTGGAGTGAACTTGCCACATTGACGCCGGAAGAAAGTGACCCAAATCAAAGGCTGGAGATGGGGGACTTTAAAAAGTACAGTATTACTGGGGATAAGGCGATATATGTGGGCAGTCAGAAATGTCTCAAGTGCCATACGGGTTTAACTTCTCCTCACGTTGAAAGATGGCAGAGGATCAAGTTTAAGACGTTTGAACATGTAAAGAATGCCCCCGACTATATTGCAGGCAACGCGGAATACAGGAAAACCTGTCTGAAATGTCATACTACGGGTTACGATGAGGCGACAGGGAAATATTCTGAAGAGGGAGTTACCTGCGAAGCGTGTCATGGTGCGGGAGAGGTATTCAGCTACTTTATGGAGATAGGTAAGGCTCCGGAGGGACAAAAGATTGCCAAGGTGGGAACGTTTGGAACACCTTACAATGTGTGCGGACCATGTCACCATACAAGGAATCATGAAATGAGATTGAGATTTTTCAAAGAGCGGGGTGATCCTGACGAGTGGTTTTTCCCACAGCATACGACTCCGTATAAAACAAGTTTTTCGGAAAAAGGTGAAGTTACGCCGAAGCCGTTACCTAAAATTCAGTGAAAAAATTGAGACTTTATCAGGAAGTTGTGTTATTAAAAACTATTGCTGGTTTTGTGGGGAGGAGGCATAAAATGAAGCTATTGAAATTGGGCGCGATTTTACTCGCAGCCCCTTTGATGTGGAGTTGGCATGCTGGGAATGCTCAGGCACAGTCTGATGCAGAGTTAAAAGAGATGCAAAAGAAGGCTGTCAAGTATTATGACATCTTGTATCCAAACGAGACGTTGAAAGATTGGTTTGTAAATAACGTTGGATTGGAAAAAGGTGCCGGACCATGGCAAAACATATACAAACCTGTACCTTTGCAAATGTATTGGTTTCCGGTAAGACACTATGTTAAGCCGGAAGGGACATACTATGATCAGTTGCTGGAAAGATACAAGCCCACTGATTGTGTGGAATGTCATAAAGAAGTGACACCTGGGTTTGTGCATGATTGGGAGGATTCCACCCATGCAAAACCGAGGAAAAATCCAAGGCTTGCGGAGAAAACACAAAAGATTGAGAAGCTGATTGGCCGGGAGATTAAGGAGGTTACCTGCAGTGATTGTCATGGGAAGGATCATAAAGAATTACGGATGCCTACACCAGATGTCTGTGGAGAATGTCATCCCCAGCAGGTAACTGAATTCATGAGCGAAGCTGAGCGTGGTCGTCCAAATCACGTAGAAAGTTTGCCGGCAAACGTAATTCCACCTTGGTACCCAGAAATGTTCCGCCGGGGATATCCAACTGCACAATTCGGTTGTGACCTTTGTCATGCGGCTGATCGTTGTAATATTTGCCACACGAGGCATAAATTTTCAGCAGCTGAGGGTAGAAGACCTGAGGCGTGTATGAGTTGCCATATGGGGTTTGACCATCCGGATGCAGAATCTTACGGCGAATCAAAGATGGGTTATATTTATCATTTGGAAGGGGAACATTGGGACTGGGAAAAACCTCTTGCAGAAATTGTACCGGGTAAAGATTATCGGACACCCACTTGTCAGTTTTGCCACATGGATCAGGGGAACGGGAAATTTGCCCATAATCCCGTCATTAAAGGCGTCTGGAGGATGGGAACTGTTCCGCCCAAGGGGATTGATTACAAGTCATCATTAAAAGATTATCCTCATGGTATCAATCTCCCACCCTTAAATTATACACTCGATATTTATTCTCCGGCCAATAAACAGAGGTCTGAGCAATGGGTGGCAGTGTGCAGCCAATGCCATAGCCCTCGCTTTGCAAGGTTGTACCGTGAGAATCTGAATGATTTTATGTTTGAAATGTGGAGGTTGCAGGACAGAGCGCAGGCTATATTGGATGATATTGTAGCGAATGATGCCTTTGAAGTACCGATTAAAGAGAGGGACATCTTCCCGTTAGGTGACATACTGGCTGATGCACTTGGCCCTGGATTGCTGGGAGAGGCTGTGTATAAGGCATTTAAGACAAAGGCTGGTAAGGTGCCGGTCGTGGGACCTATATTGGGTCTGCATGGCTTGTTTGCAACAGGGAGAAATAATCCTTCTGAAATTGAGATTACTTATGCCGATATGTGGTTTGGTGATAAGGCGCATGCCTATAAAGGTGTGGCCCATGGCCAGCAGGATATAGCATGGTGGTATGGCTCTGCCAAGGTATATCAGAAGATCAATATCCTGGAAAGTCAGGCTATTGCACTTAAGCATGGAAAAGAACTTCATAAGCTTTTAGAAGCAAAGGGAAGAAAAAATATTGCCGGTATTGTTGGAAGTATCGTGGGCATTGCAGCGGTACTCATGTTTGGCGCAGCGATGAGGAAAAAGAGACGTGAGACTCGCGAGCGCTAAAAGCGGTTTTGTGTTTTTAATCCACGAGAGCAAAAAAGGCATCTTAAAGATGCCTTTTTTGTTTCCAGATTTTATGATAAGCGCCGGAGAAATGCATGCTAAATAATATCAGAGAGTATACCTTAAGCTCGTTACAGTTTGGTGCGTTCCCTTACAATTTTAAAAATGACAGTGATGCTTACAAAGGCTCCAAAGTCGTGATCATAGGAGTTCCTTTTGATGGCACAGCAACCTATCAATCAGGAACTAAAATGGGACCTAATGCTATATTAAATGCATCTGTTAATGTAGAACCCTACGATGAAGAATCAGGAGAAGTCTATGCTCTGGGAATTTTCACGGCCGGTACGCTTAGGATTGAAGAGATACATACAGACCCGAAGAAGGTAATTGATGCGCTGTATAACATCAGCAGGGGTATTGTAAAAGATGGTAAATTTCTCATAACATTAGGGGGTGAACATTCAATATCACAGGGAGCAATAAAGGCGTATAAGGAGAAGTATAAAAAGCTGTCCGTACTCCAATTGGATGCACATCTTGATTTGATGGAACAATTTGGAGGAACCCGGTACAGTCATGCAAGTGTGTCTCGGAGAGTAATTGATGACCTGAAATGCAAAGTGACCAGTTTTGGTGTGCGGGTGGTATCAAAGGAAGAACTGGAGTTTGTTAAAAAGAAGAAAAATTCCATTTCGGTATTTTATGCAAAAGATATTTATAATAATGATGATTGGCATGATCGGGCTATAGAAACCCTGGAGGATTACGTGTATATTACGCTGGATTTGGACGGATTGGATGTTTCTATCATGCCTGCCACAGGTACGCCTGTGCCGGGCGGTTTAGGGTGGTACCAAACGGTGGACTTTTTGCGTAAGGTATATAAGGAACGGAAGGTAGTGGGATTGGATGTGGTGGAATTGAAACCTAATCCAGGAAACGAGGCTCCAAATTTTCTTGCAGCAAATCTGATTTATAAGAATATTGGATTTTATAAGCGATATACACTGTCGGATTAGTTCATACCTACTGGTAAAATCGGTGAAACAAACTCCTTTGAGTTACTTTGGCCGATGCGTATTTACCATGGTCATTTCTTTTGTTGCCAACCCTTATTTACCTGGAAACCACTTATAATTTGAGATAAAGGAAGAAATCCATGTTACGACAGAACGTGATTGCGGGAAATGCAAAGTTGACGGTTTTACTAATACTTTGCCTTGTGGCAGGTTGTGGTAATAAGGCAGATTCTTACAATAAAAAAGGGATTTCTTTGTATAATCGGGGCAAGTATACTGAAGCGATTGAAGAATTTAAAAGGGCACTGGAACTGAATCCCAACCACTATGATGCCCGTTTCCATTTAGGCATTGTTTATTATGCGAAGGGTATGATTGATGAGTCAATAGCCGAACTAAAAAAGGCTATTGACACAGACCATGATGAACCAAAAGCACACTATAATATTGCTTTTGCTTATGTGGCTAAAGAGAATGTAGAGGACGCCCTGTCTGAGTATCAAAAGGCGATCAAACTATTCGCTGCAAGAAAGGACAAGAAAAAAGAGGCGGAGGGGTATCTCTATATGGCCGTTGCTTATAGTCTGATAGAAAAAAATGAAGAAGCATTTGCGGCGTGCAGGAAAGCGCTGGAAATCAACCCTGATTTAGAAGATGCACACTATTTCTTAGGAGTTTGTTATTATAAAAAAAATATGATTGACGAGGCAATTGCGGCATTTAAGAAAGTTATTCAGTTGAATCCAAAATCTGAAAAGGCACATAACCTTCTTTTTACTATTTACGATAAAATCGGAAAGACCGAAGAAGCCATAGAAGAAGACCGCATATTAAAGCAGATTGCAAAGGAACGAAGGGAACAACGATGAACATTCTTAATGCAGCACCGAGGGATCGAATTTAAACTGAAAAATTAAAATGGAGGATGGAAGAAGTGGAAAAGGATATTGCAAAGGTAGTGATCAACGAAGCACAGATTCGAAATCGACTCCTTGAATTATCGAAGACGTTAACCCATGATTATAAGGGTAAGGAATGGACAATTATTGCGATTCTTAACGGAAGCCTCGTGTTTCTTGCCGACCTGATTCGTCTGATTCCATTTCCCATCAGATTGGACACTATCGATGCCGCTACGTATGGTGAATCGACATTTCCACAGGATGAGACCAGGATCATGCGTAAATTTAAAATCGATATAGAAGATAAACATGTGTTGGTTGTCGATGATATCGCTGACACAGGAAGTACCTTGAAAAGGGTACTGAGCGATATAGGGAAATACAATCCAATGACCCTTAAAAGTTGTGTTCTTTTGAATCGGGTAGGCAGGAGACGATACGATGTTCATCCAGACTATTGCGGTTTTGATATCGGAGATGACTATGTCGTTGGTTACGGCCTGGACTACAATAACAAATATCGAAATCTGCCATTTATAGCAGTGCTTAAGGATGAATGTTATCATCGCGAAGGCACTGCTCCCTGATATATAAGCTAGAATTACATATCGGCCATTATGGATATGGTCGAATCGGGCCTTCGGCAACTTGAAAATTTGTAACAATTTAGTTTTTTGAAAACAATGAAAGTCGTAACCGTCTTAGCGGTAATTATGTAGAGGCAATTCATGAATTGCCTCTACGACACATGGTAAGCGCGTCATTACTGGAATTTTTCAAAAAACTAAATTGTTACGAAAATTTAAATGTCCCATTGGTAGGAGCCGTCTCCAGACGGCGACCGGTAAGTTACATTGACGTGTATGTGCCCGGTCGCCAACAGGAGTTGGCTCCTACCAAAAAACTTGGAAATTCCTTGTATAACATATGTGAAGCATTGGTAAACATGAGGTAGACATTCTTTGAAGGCTGTTTTTGTCCATTTGACAGGTAGTCACCGAGGAAATACAGAAGTATTTGCTTCTGAAAAGATATCTATTGGCACTGATGCTTCAGCCGACCTTCATTTTGATCCGGTGATAGATAAAAATACATCCAGCTATCATGCCGAGATACAATTCAGGGAATGTGACTATGTACTAAAAGATAAGGGGAGCACGAGAGGGACGTTTGTAAATAGTAGGCCAGTTAACGAAATTGTGCTGAAAGACGGTGATCTGATAGAGTTTGGCGCAGGTGGTCCCAGAGTGCGATTCCGTGTCAAAACGGATGAGGCCGATGTATGTAAACCATGGACGGAGATAATAGAGGATTCGTTAGGTATAGCACGCACATCTCAAAGGGGGCGGATTACTACAGCAACGGCATTCTTTCAGCAGCTTCTGTGGGAGGCGTTTACCCAGTCATCTCATACCTTTAAAGTAGGGGCTGTTCTTGTTCTTTTTATGATATTTAGTAGTCTTGTATCGTATTTTTATATACAATATGCAAGGTTGACAAAGACTGCTGAAAAAGTGAGAATTCTTGAAATTGAACGGACTGTTGCTGAAAATATAATTAAGGTATATAGCGGTGGAATTTGTCTGATCCAGGGGGCCTTTTATTTCCTTGATGAAGAGACGGGTGAACCGCTCATGATGATGGGCAGAGGGCAGCGGGGGATTCACGAATACACAGGTACAGGGTTCCTTGTCAGTGCGGATGGTCTGATCCTGACCAACCGCCATATTGCCGAGCCATGGTGGGAAATGTCTCCTTACATTCATAGAGAACCTGCGATTAAACCCCGGTTTGAAGTATTCAGGGCATTTTTCCCCGGTATCAAAGAACCGTTTGCTTTAAAAGTAGAGAAAATTTCTGAAGAGGTAGATGTTGCACTACTTAGCATAGATATGCGTGGTGCTAAAATTCCCTTCCTCGAATTGGACACCACGGGCAAAGGGGCGGTTGTGGGTGAACCAATGATATTGTTAGGTTATCCGGCTGGTGTTAATGCTATTTTTGCAAAGACAGACCAGGCGATTGTAAAACAACTTTTTAATTTGCCTTTTATTCCACTGGTACAAGAACTGTCAAATTGGGGGTTAATAAGACCTCTTACGACGCAGGGTCACTTAAGCGACATCATGTATAACAGGATTGTCTATGATGCTCAAACAACTGCCGGTGGTAGCGGTGGGCCTATTTTTAACAATAAGGGGAAGGTAATTGGAATTAGTTACGGGATTTTCCCCGGCTTTCGAGGTTCCAATTTTGGTGTTCCGATAAGTTATGGTTTAGAACTAATTAAGGCAACGTCGGTGAGGAAAAAGGATAAATGAGAAATGGTTCAAAGGGAATTTATTACATAGTCCTGTGCATATTTGTGTCTGGCATCTTTTGCCACTCGTTATATGCGCATTCTGATGGTGCGCCAATAAATTGCCTGGGTAGTGGCATTGATAGGTTTAATGTAATGTATGCCGCCCCAAGTATGTTTACTTGTGGAAATTTAGGATGCCACTACCAATATCCCATTAATTCGGGTAAGGGTAAGTTTATGCTCTTCGTGCTGGATAAGTGTGAACCAGGAGAGATTGTGGATATTCTGGTATCTTTTAAACAGACCGATACAGATTTTCATGGTTTTCAAATTACGGCGCAGGATAGTTATTTCGGTAACCGATTGGTGGGTACCTTTATCAATGTCGGAGACGACGAGGATACGCAGGTAGAAGCCGGTGGGCGTTTTGCAACCCATACGAAGAAGGGGACGAATCAGAAATTCTGGCATGTAAAATGGCAGGCACCCCCGACAGATTTTTTTGTGGCTAACCCTGTACGGTTTTATGCGATGGGAGTTGAGTCGAACAATGATGGCACTCCGATGGGTGATTATATTTACAGGGCAACGAGGCTCATTGTTGTGGAGCCAAAAAAGGTGAAAGAGGGACAGGTCCGAGTCCTTAAGAAGGAGTGATTTTATGAAATTAAAAATATTCATTTTAGGATTAATACTAATCCTGGGCATATCTGAAGTATCCAATGCTTCCCAGCTTGATTTTTCGTGGAATGCACCGAAAACGTATGTGCATAACAAAGGAACCGCTGGAGAGATTACCTATATCATATGGTTCTACAACCTGGGAAATACAACAGAGAAACCTATATTAGTTCCCATAGAAGTGTTTTTGATGACGGATACAGGAGAGAAATATCTGGATGCTTATTATCCGGAAATTATGGAGCACGTGGCAAAATTAGATGATGATTATAAAGAAGGGAAGAAATATCAGTATGCCGCTATCGCAAGGGGAGAGTTGCCTCCCAAGGCAACAAAGCACTGTGTAGCAATGTTTGAGGACGTGGACCCAAAGGCAAAGCGCCTTGATATATTTGTAACAGGCATATCACATTTTTTTTTCTGGCGATGGAGGATGGTGGATTATTCATACAAGATTACCTACGAAAAAGAACAAGACCGCTGGAAGTTAATTGAGCATGGGATGACCAAGGATTCCTCGCATCGTTCATACGAATTTGAAACAAGGGGTTGGTGAGCAATAGGCATGATATTGATTCCTTAGTATATTCATGTATGGCTAGCATCTTTTGTCTTAACTCTTCTTTGATTTGAAGTTAGATATTTATTTAAGAGAGGATTATTTATTGCCATTACATGCAGCCTGGATTTCTGTTTTTCCATTATACCTTATCGTTATGGACAATTGCCTCATGATGTTTGTGGTAGGACAAGCGCCCCCTGCTTGTCATAATAATGTCAGGCGTGGATGCCTGACCTACCATTCCTCGATCATATGGTTCATCCCCTTTCCCACCGCAATGTAAGTTCAAAGACAATTTTTCTCATAAATTTATGGGTAGACCGAATATAACCTTACAATATTGGTGCCTTCCTGTTGATAAAGTGTTAAAGACTCTTGGGAGCTGCCATGAGGGTCTCGGCGTATCAGACGCTGCAGAACGATTGCAATATTTTGGACGCAATACCATTATCGGCCGTCGGCAGGGCAGGCACTTGTGGCTATTTTTGAATCGATTCCTCAATCCGCTCGTTCTCATTTTGATATGTGCGGCATCTATCGCTGTGGTGCTGCATGATTGGCTGGACGCAACGATTGTACTGGCCATTGTTTTCATAAGTAACGTGTTGAGTTTCATGCAGGAACGCCATGCTTCAAATGCCGTTGAAAAGCTCCGCAGGCGGGTGTCTGCAAAGACAATGGTAATACGTGGTGGCCGAAGGCAAATTGTCCCCAGCGAAGATATTGTTCCCGGTGATATTGTCCAGCTTACAGCTGGCAGTCTGGTTCCGGCAGATGGGATTCTGCTTGAAGCAAAGGATTTTTTTGTTTTACAGGCAATATTAACCGGTGAAACATTTCCCGTTGAAAAGCAACCCGGTGTCGTATCGAGAGATGCAAGTCTTGCAGAACGAAGCAACTGTGTGTTCATGGGAACGACGGTTCGTAGCGGTATGGCAACAGCGCTGATTGTGCATACCGCAAGTAATACCGTGTATGGTCAGATATCAAAAAAGCTCGTATTAGGTCGACCGGAAACAGAGTTTGAACGAGGAATTAAACACCTTGGCGGTTTACTGATCAAAGTCATGGTCATAATAGTAGTTGCTGTTCTGTCGGCAAATATTGTTCTACGACACCCTACGATCGAGATGCTTCTCTTCGCTATGGCCCTGGCAGTCGGCTTAACACCGGAGTTGCTCCCTGCAGTTTTTAGTATCACGCTGGCCCGTGGCGCTAAAGATATGGCGGAACGAGGCGTGATTGTAAAACGTCTGAATGCCATAGAGAACCTGGGAAGTATGGATGTGCTCTGCACTGATAAAACCGGTACATTAACCGAGGGGGTAGTGCAACTGGACGATACCCTGGATTATAAAGGGTTTTCTTCAGATACCGTATTACATCTGGCCTATCTGAACTCCCGTTTGCAGACCGGACTGGATAATCCACTGGATACAGCTGTCATTCGACATGCAGAGGCTGATGGTATGAACGTTCTGGACTACCATAAGCTCGATGAAATACCGTATGATTTCGTACGGAAACGACTGAGTGTCGTGGTTTGCAAAGGACAGGACTCCCAGCCTTTATTAATTACGAAAGGCGCTTTGCAGGACGTATTGGAAGTATGCGACCGTGTTCAAAAAGGTGATAACGTCGAAGCGCTTAATGATGACACTCGTTCTCATATTTTTCGTCAGTTTTCAGATTGGAGCCAACAGGGTTACCGTGTCCTGGGCATTGCACAAAAGTGTTTACAGCCAAAAGCAGTGTATGAGCGCGCCGATGAGCAAGCGATGATGTTTATGGGTTTTCTTCGGTTTTTCGATCCGCCTGAGCCAGGAGTGCGACAGACGTTGGACGGTCTGCGTCTTTTAGGGGTGGATCTTAAAATTATTACAGGCGATAATCGCCTTGTTGCGCGTCATGTGGCGGAATCGGTTGGCATGAATGTTGGTCGTATCGTGACCGGGAAAGAATTGTCAGCAATGAAGGACGAGGCCCTGTGGCACCTGGCACCCCGCGTGACGCTGTTTGCCGAAGTAGACCCTAATCAGAAGGAACGCATTATACTTGCTTTACAGAAAACGGGACATGTGGTGGGATATCTGGGGGACGGCATCAATGACGCGCCCGCATTATTCGCAGCCGATGTCGGTATCTCTGTTGACAGGGCCGTTGACGTAGCCAAAGAGTCAGCGGATTTCGTACTGCTGGAGCACGATCTTGAGGCGCTTCGCCAGGGTATTGATGAGGGCAGGCGAACGTTCGCCAATACCTTGAAATACATATTCATCACCACCAGCGCCAATTTCGGCAACATGATCAGCATGGCGCTGGCCTCTCTGGCTTTGCCTTTTTTACCGCTCCTGGCAAAACAAATTTTACTGAATAACTTCTTGTCTGATATTCCGGCGTTGGGCATCGCCGGTGACAATGTGGATCGTGAATGGGAAAGCACTCCACATCGGTGGAATATCCGGATGATCCGTAATTTTATGATTACGTTCGGCCTGCTAAGCAGTTTTTTTGATTTCCTTGCGTTCTGGGCATTGCTACATCTGGTTGGTCGAGTGCCGGAGCTGTTCCGCACAGGATGGTTTGTTGAGTCGGTCCTTACCCAGTTATTGATTACCCTGGTTGTGCGCACGTATAAGCCGTTTTATAAAAGCCGTCCGGGACGCTTTCTTTTCTATGCGACGCTGGTGGTCATGATTATCACGGTCTTATTACCTTTTCTACCGGTCGGTACCATTTTTGGATTCGTGGGATTACCGGTAAAAGTGATGATGGTGCTTGTCGGAATCACGGTGCTCTACGTGATTGTTTCAGAAATAATGAAACGCATATTTTATCGATATATTGGCTGACACGGTTTCTTTTATGTCACAATCAAACGATAAACAGATTAAAAAGGTCTCGTTAAAATCTGCTCTCACAACCCGCAGACTCAGGGTGTGGTTTTTAAGCCTGATCTTTCTTGCCGGGCTGGTTGTATTTGTTACCCACTTCAGCGAATTGGAACACTTTGCCCAGCTTTTGCGCCAGGCAAAACCATTATGGTTGATTGCCGCTCTTCTTCTTCAATCGGCTACATACTTCAGTGCCGCTGCCGTCTGGCATCAAACGCTAAGATATGCCGGTGTACGTTACTCAATATTATCGCTTGTGCCTTTAGGTGTAGCGAAACTTTTTTCAGACCAGGCATTACCCAGCGGTGGTATGAGTGGAACGGTATTTCTGGTTGCATCATTGAATCGCCGCGGTATATCTACACCGCTCTGCATGGCCATTCTTCTGGTCAGCCTGGTAGCGTATTACCTGGCTTACCTTTTTGCTGCGCTTACAAGCATAGTGCTGTTATGGTTTTATCATGACTTACACGGATGGATCGTGGCTGTTACGGCGGTATTCTGCATTGTTGCAGTAGCAATTCCCGCAGGCGCTCTGTGGCTGAGGCGCGGTAAAAAGCGGTCACTTCCGGGAGTTTTGCTGCGTATTCCTGGCATAACCGCTCTGTTAAACGCCCTTGGTGACGCACCTGGTTACCTGCTGCAAAATCCCGAACTGTTTATAAAAACAACTTTACTTCAAGGGACTATTTTTTTGCTGGACGCTTATACCCTGAATGTAATGCTGTATGCCATTGGACAGGATGCCTCGTTTCTGGTGGTTTTCCCGAGTTTTGTTGTCGCCTCGATGGTTGCAACGCTCGGTCCGGTTCCTCTCGGGCTGGGAACCTTTGAGGCAACATGTGTTGCGATGCTCAGTATGCTTGGCATTACATTAGAGGCTGCATTTACGGCAACGTTATTGTTGAGGGGATTCACGCTCTGGTTGCCTATGTTTCCAGGTTTGTGGCTGGCAAAGCGGGAACTGCATTGAAAAAAAGGAATGGGAATATTCTCACATGGGAAAGGATTAGATGGGTTGGATAGAACACTTCTCATAGACATTAGGCCGGTTGCCCCTCCGTATGATGCAGGTGAAGGAATAAGATGTCCTGTACAAATAAAATTTATTTTTTCGTAGCTGTTTTTCTTCTTTCACCCTCCTTTCGAACCTCTTCGCATGAACGGCGTACAACAGGATAATTCCCGGAAATGAACATAAATAGTGAATCTACCATTTGGGGACGTGTGATGTAATAACAACGAAGCGTTCCGTCCTCATAAAAATCTATTATCTTGAGCCTCCGCAATACTGAAAGATGTTGAGAGAGGTTGGACTGTTCAATGTCCAATAAATCCTGGATATCGGTTACACACTTAGCCCCTTTGGCAAGTTCTTCTAAGATCGATAGTCGAGTTGGATGGCCCAAGAGCTTTAGAGTCTCTGCTTTATCTCTGATGTCTAATTTGTTCATTTGTTACTCCCATTTTTATATATTTTATTTGATTTCTAAATAATATGATAATATTATAATATTGTCAATAATATTTTTAGGTGTTAGCTTTTTCAGATGTTCAAGGTATACTTCGGGTGGCGGTGTTTTAACCCAGGTGACTTGCAAAATGAATATTGAAAGATGGATGGAGATATCAAAAGGAGGAAAATTATGACTGAAACCATTTCTGATGTTGGTATACTTAAAACTCTGCTCTAAGTCGCTTGGGCAGGAAATATTGGAGAGATTGCGAAATCGTATGAAGATGGCGTGGTAGAAATTCATCAATTATATTAAAGTGTTTATTTTATGATGGATTATTTCAATATATTTTTAAAGTTTATAGACATTACTTACCACCAGGCAAGAACCATGGGCGTTAGTGAATTCGTCATGAAACACGAAATGGCCATTCGCCCTGTATTCTTTTTTGGTATCTTGTTGATTATGGCCCTGTGGGAGTTTGTGGCGCCAAGGCGAAAGCTCACAGTCTCAAAGACACTCCGATGGATTAACAATCTCGGTATTGTATTCCTTGACAGTTTCCTGGTGCGCATCATTTTTCCTGGTGCCGCGGTTGGCATGGCAGCGTTTGCTCATGAAAGCGGGTGGGGACTTTTCAATTATTTCCACATATCGTACAGTCTCGCTGTCGCGTTATCGGTAATTGTTATGGACTTTGTCATCTACCTGCAACATGTGATGTTCCATGCCATCCCTATCTTCTGGAGAATACACCGTATGCACCATGCAGATTTGGACTTCGATGTCACCACAGGAATCCGGTTTCATCCTTTTGAGATCATTCTATCAATGGTAATCAAGTTCGGCGTGGTTGTGGTTATGGGTCCGCCTGTTTTAGGGGTAGTTATATTCGAAGTGCTACTGAATGCCACGTCTATGTTCAACCACGGCAATGTATGTATACTGCGTGGTTTGGATCGGATACTGCGCTGGATCGTCGTAACTCCCGAAATGCACCGGGTGCACCATTCGGTAGTGTATTACGAAACCAACTCCAACTTCGGATTTAACCTTCCATTGTGGGACCGATTCCTGGGCACATACAGGGACCAACCACACATGGGACACGAAGGTATGACTATCGGTCTCTGGAATTTTCGAGATACAAAATATTGTGCAATTCTGCCAGGTATGTTAGCAATTCCTTTTTACGGTAAAGTGGGCGGCTATACGATTGATCGTCGTAAATAAAGATGAAGCCTACTAACATCATTCGTATTATTGCGTTCATTTATAAGGAGGAAAATTATGCAATTAAAATCTATCGGTTATATTAAAAGTCCCATAAAACAGCCCCAATTCGGCGGTTGGCAGGATTTAATTACAGAAGTAGTCATCGATCCCAACTTTATAGATGGCCTGGAAGGAATTGATGACTATTCTCACTTAATTATTCTTTATTGGTTAGATAAAGTAGATAAGGTCAAGCTTAAAATGAGACCTCAGGGAAGAAAAGACGTGCCGGAAGTGGGTATATTTGCCTGTCGCTGCCCGTGGAGGCCTAATCCTATTGGTATGACTACGGTAAAAGTGATTGAAAGGAATGGTAACATCATCAAAGTAAAAGGATTGGATGTGGTAGATGGGACACCCCTCGTTGACATTAAGCCTTATACCTCTCCCTATGATGCCGTTGAAGGAATGAGATACCCCGAATGGGTGAACAAGCTGGAATACTAATTCGAAGATTTTATTTTAGATACAGACTTCGCGTTGAACACACCGCCGAACAATTTCATGATATTAAAAGCTAGTAGTGGCATGGTGTGCCGTACCCTATAACACTGTGAAATTCCTGTCCCGATTTAATGGATACAAATATTTTTGAAGAGGCAGCTACTGAATACGATGAGTGGTTCGTATCTCATACGTGGGTTTACCAATCGGAAGTAGCAGCAGTCAGAAAATTCGTACCGAAAACAGGGGAAGGAATAGAAATTGGAATCGGGATCGGTCGTTTTTCAACCCCATTTGGAATAAAAATTGGTATTGAGCCTGCAATGACAATGGCTGAAATTGCAAGGAAGAGAGGAATTCATGTTTACGTGGCAAAAGCCGAAGATCTTCCATTCCGGGATAATTCCTTTGATTTTGCGCTCATGGTAACAACGCTCTGCTTTTTAGAAAATCCTTTCCGGGCATTACAGGAAATCAGGAGGATTCTTAAGCCCGCCGGGAAAGTAATAATTGGAATGCTGGACGAAGAATGCCCTCTGGGAATGCGTTATAGAGAGAAAACAAAGAAAAGTAAATTTTATAAGAATGCTAAATTTTATCCAATAAATCGGGTTTTGAATTGGCTGAGGGATTTTAAATTTGGAAGATTTAAAATTGTTCAAACCATTTTCAAAAATCCAGATAAGATTCAAAGTCTCGAACCTATTGAAGAAGACTTTGGGAAAGGATTATTTGTCGTAATCGCAGCGGAGGTAATTAAATGAAAAAGTGGTTATCTTTTCTCTGGTTCTACCGTCTTGACTATACACAGTCTGATGGGTGCACTGGTTGGCGCCGGTTTTGTAGCCATAGGTTCACAGGTAAACTTTGCCGTTCTAAGTACCACGTTTTTTCTGCCTCTTTTACTTAGTCCCGTTATCGCGACAGTTTTCGGTTGCATTCTTTATATTATTTTCCAAAGAATTCGTATTCATTCTGGCATAACAAAGGAATGGTGTCTCTGTGTTGGTGAGCGGGGAAAAGTAATTCCATCATGTAAGCCTGCCGCTTCTCTTTCAGTGAAATACAGTAGCACTATTGGTATTACAATTGATACCCAAGAAAATTGTCAGGAAATTTATAAAGGACATTTTTTGGGTATGAATAGCCAGAAATTGTTAGATTATTTACACTTTTGCTCCGCTGGAGTTGTGAGTTTTGCGCGGGGTCTTAATGATACGCCCAAGATTGTGGCTCTCCTATTATTGATTAAAGGCTTGCCAGTGCACTGGGGCATGCTGGCTGTTGCTGTTGGAATGGCTGCCGGCGGGCTTTTGAATGCCAGAAAAGTGGCTGAAACGATGAGTAATAAAATCACAAAGTTAAATCACGGTCAGGGCTTTACTGCAAACCTTGTTACTGGTATGCTTTTGATATGTGCCAGCAAGTTTGGGATGCCGGTATCCACAACACACGTATCAGTGGGGTCTCTTTTCGGAATAGGTCTGGTCACGAGATGTGTAAATATTCGTATGGTATTGAAAATACTTTTGTCATGGTTCACAACCTTACCCATTGCTGCCATATTTAGCGGTGGTACCTATTGGGCATTAGGAAAATTATAAAGCTTTCTTGTAACTATTCAGCGAAAATATTTTAAAATATACTTGACAGGAGATTCGGAACAAAGAGGCTTTTTTAGTAAATTTTCTGTCTGTGATATTATAAATGCAATAAATTCCTTATCAAGGTATTTCTAATTCTGTCGATGGATGGTTTTTGTCATCAATAGTCAGATCAGTCGAAAAGAGAAAGGCAAAGGACTGTCTGCTTTTTCCATTGGATAATGAATTACTGTCAACTTTTATTGAACTGGAATTAGATGTACAAATGCCTCATCGATTGAGAGACTGACTGGCATTCCATGAGTGAGCTTAAGCTCCCTGGTAACGATCCGGCTTATGCGTGTTTTAAGGACTTCATGCGGTGTAACTAATACATTAACTTCAAGGTCCCTTCCGATGGGATGAATGGATTCTATCGTCCCGGCAAAAACGTTTTTACCCGGGTGTATACGATGTGTGCGAAGATGAATGGCACCGGGGCGGATGCATACTGTTACCTGGTCTCCCTCTGACAATTCTAAGGAAGTGTGTGTTTTCAAAATAATGTCATTTGTCTGAATAGTTACCTCATTCCCAAATTTATGCAGAATTTTTCCTTTCAGCATATTTTCTGTATTCAGAAAGCGGGCAACAAACAGGGTTTTTGGCTTATAGAAAACCTCATCCGGGCTTCCACTCTGCTCTATCCTGCCGTTGTTCAGGATACCAAACCGGTCTGCCAACTCCAATGTTTCCTGCTGATCATGCGTAATATAGACCATGGTGATGTGTAACTTCTTTTGAAGCTCTTTAAGCTCTGCCTTGATCTTTTGTCGCGTTTCTATATCCAGGGCGCTTACAGGCTCATCCAGTAATAAAAGCGATGGTTCAATAATCAATGCCCTTGCCAGTGCCACCCTCTGCATCTGTCCGCCACTCAATTGAAAGGGGAAACGGTATTCAAGCCCCTGCAAGCCAAAATCATCAATAATTAGTCTGACTTTTGTTTGCATGATATTTTTGGAGACCTTGCGCAATCGTAAGCCAAAGGCAATATTTTCAAAGACTGTGTAATTGGGGAAAAGGGCGTAGTTTTGCGGCACATACCCGATATTCCGCCCTCCGGGGCTGAGATTGGTAACATCTCTCCCATCGATGATTACCCGGCCGCTGTCAAATTTCTGAAGGCCCAGGATACCGAGAAGCAAGGTCGTCTTTCCACTGCCGCTGCTTCCCAGAATGATAAATAATTCATCGGGCGAAATCTCTAACGACAAGTCGCTTAAGACAGCTTGTGGGCCAAAAGATTTTGATATGCCGATCAATTCTAATTTATGCACGGATTTTATGGGTAGATTCCTTAAATAATAATTTGATAATTGTCAGCAGGATAAAGGTCAGGAACTCAAGGATAATCGCCAGGGCGACGGCCTTATCCATTTCCCCTTTCTGGGTAGCAAAATAGATCAATACCGACATGGTGCCGGTAGAAGATGTTAAACCCCCTGCCAGGATTAGCGTGGCTCCAATTTCCCCCAAACTCTTTGAAAGGGCCATGATGAGTCCTTTCAGCACTCCCCAGATAGAGAGGGGGAACGTGAGTTTATAAAATACCTGAAATGGACTTGCACCTAATGTTCGTGCCACATTTTCAATGTTTCTATCTACACGATCAAACGCCTCACGGACAAAGCTGACCATAAAGGGGATACTCACAAAGAGTTTGGCCAGGACTACAGCCGCAAAGGTATAAGGGATAGAAATGCCAAACTGTCCAAGGAGTTTACCCAGGATGCCAGTCTTGGACAACAAAAGCAGGAGGATCAGGCCATCTACGCCTGGTGGAAATGACAGCGGCAAATCAACCACCACAGTCTCCAGGAGTCGTTTTCCCGGGAAATTTTTCCGTGAAAGTACATATGCCGCGGGTACACTGAAAATAAAAACTATCAGGGAGGCAATAAAAGAGGAACCGAATGTTACAGCAATGGAAATAAGCACCACGTGACTGCTCATCTGCTGGAAGAAGGCAGAGGGGGTTGTTGTAAAAAACAGCGACCCGATGATTAAAAACATGAAGGCAATAAGTACGAAGGAAAAGAAGTAATTGGCGACTTCAAATGTCTTATTCACCGCTTTTGAATAAAATTTTCCCATGACGGTTGCTTTTCGGTTTCAAAAATAGATTTACAGTTTCGTTATCGTGTCGCTGTCATAGTTTACTACCCAGATGTTGGTACCATCAAAGACAACTCCCCTTGGGTTGATGCCCACATCATAGGTGCCGAGCACAGTACCATCGTTTGCCCTAATTTTTGTTACGTTGTTGCTGCCGGCATTCGTCACCCAGATATTGACGCCATCAAAGACTATCCCATATGGGTAAATTCCTACGGCATAGGTACCAAGTACGGTTCCGTCGCTCGCCCTCAGTTTTGTTACTTTGCCACTGCCATAATTCGTTACCCAGATGTTGGTGCCGTCAAAGGCTATCCATTTTGGTACCCACCCCACGGCATAGGTGCTGAGTACAACCCCATCGCTTGCCCTTAGCTTTGTTACGCTGTTGCTGTTAGAATTTGCCACCCAGACGTTGGCGCCATCGAAGAGCACTCCTCTTGGGTTGAAGCCCACGGCGAAGGTGCCGAGCACGGCTCCGTCAGTTGCCCTCAATTTTGTCACATCATTACTGCCAGAATTCGTCACCCAGATATTTGCCCCATCAAAAGCCACCCCATAGGGATAGAAGCCCACGGCAAAGGTGCCGAGCACAGTACCATCAGTTGCCCTCAATTTTGTTATACTGTCGCTCCCGGAATTTGCCACCCAGATATTTGCCCCATCAAAGGCCACTCCCCTTGGGTAGAAACCCACGGCATAGGTGCCGAGTACTGTTCCATCACTTGCCCGTAGCTTTGTTAAGCTGTCACTCTCTGTATTTGATACCCAGATATTTGCTCCGTCGAAAACCACTCCATATGGGCGGAAGCCCACCGCAAAGGTTGAACTGCTGTGGGTTGTTGCTTCATACCATTGCCTGAGTTTTTTAAATCGCGCATCCTCTGTGTCGGCATTTTCATTCGAGGCGGGGGAGGTAAAGAAAGGATGTTGGCTGCTCAGGGCAATAGCGGGGAAGAAAGTTTCTGATGGAGTTGTAAGTTTTTTGTCTGACTCTGCCCGGGCCGTAATGGTAACGAATAAAACTAATGCAATAAAAAAGAAAATATCCCTGGAGACTTTCATTATTTATCCTTTCATGTTATCGTCAAATCAACAAATGAATGGTAAAGTTTGTTTATAGTACGCTTAACATAGTATTGGCAAGAAAATGCCCCTTACCCAGACCTTTTCCCACAAGGGGCGGTGGCACTTTCCCAGCCTCGACTTCGGAGTAGGCTTAATCGAACGGCGGGAGAGATTAAGGGTGGGTGATATGTTTTCATGCTCTTTTATGAGCTATTATGGCTCATAAATGTTTACTTTATAAAAACTTCTTTTTTAAAAAATCATTTATACAAATAGATTCCTTCCGCTGTCAATATAAATGAAATATATTCATTATACATTATTTTGGAAATTATTATAATCGACATGCGATTTTTTCTGGTATCTCCAGGATTTAGAAATGGCTTACTACTTTATTGACAATAAATAATTCAATATTTATAATATTTATTGTTCCATATAGATATGAAGTCGTAAGGATATCAGCTTTGTACTATCTGTTTTTTTAATGGGAGTTTCAAATGCTAGCTTTCGGTTTTAATGAACAAGAAAAGTCTTCGATTAGAAATCTGAGGATAGGTGCATTATTAACTTTTATCGCCGTTAACCTGAGGTTTATTGTAGGTGATATCATAAAACCACTTATCCTTTTTGGTATCTTACAACCGGGAAATTCCGAGCATGGGCATAGGTATGAATTTCATACACCGAATTTACCTGACATGTGTGGGGATGTGGTGATGATTATACTTTTTGCAGTTGCTTACTTGTTTATGATGTCCTTACGTGTGAAAAATAATATTCCAGATGTACTAGATAAATTCCATGGGACGAACAGTCAATCTGTGAGATCATCTAGGAATGTAAGGGAATATGCCGCCTGGGCGAAAAGTTTGTTTTTTGTAACAATCGTTGGTTTTAGCTTATATTTTTTCTCAAAGTATTTTTTAACGACGAGTTTGGAAGCATTCTTCTCTGAAGAATCCGAATCGTTTGACATTTCCTTTGTTTTACATATTTTAAATAGTACGATTAAGCTAGGTGCCGCCCTTATCTTTGTTTATGCCTATTGTAGATATCTATGTATTCATAGGTATATTAAGATTGTGCTTTATATGTTCTTTTTTATAAGGACTCTTCTTTTAACGAATATTCTGGGATTTATTACCGAGTATGACATGGAAATAGATGCCCCGATTTTGGATATTCTATTACCAGGTATCCTTATTTATTCTATCATTAGTTTCATGATAATAAAGTACAGGGTACGACATGCTGTGCAAGGGGATTGGTATTAAATATTCCATGATTTTGTTTATTTTGTGTCCATAGCACACATTCGAATTACGATTGCGATGATTTTTTGAATTAATAGCAACCGCACACAAATTATCCTTTCTATTATCACGGTCACCAGCTATCTGGTAGTGCTGTTATTCTGTTCGTTCCAATGCAATAAGCCCTTCGGCTGGTTTCTGTGAAGACGGTTACGGAGGCGATGTGATCTCGATTTCCTGAAGTGCTGGAATAACGATTTTACCAACGTATTTAAATGACTCAAAAAGCATGAAAAAGAAGATACCTACTGCAACAGCAATAACAACTGCTCCTGCCCAGTGCTGAAAGTGAAACCGTTTCAACGAAGGGGCGAAAGCTATCAGGCCGAACACGGCGGAAAGCACCGTTATAGCGTCCAAACTTGCCCGTTGCCAGTAGGGGCCACCCAGATGCAGCCACATTCCAAATTCATCAAATGTTAATGCCATACCGCTTCCGTAGATTATCGTAGCTATTTCTAATTTTCGCCCAATCGGGTGCCAGAACAACAGATATGCGCCAACACCGGCAAGGAGAAAGATGCCATAGTTAAGATGGTGAACATGCGTTTCACCCAGATGCAGGTAGAGGTCGGGTATTCTCCGGGACATAATTAAAAAAACAAGCACTCTGACCACGATAAACGTCAAAATGAAAGTGACAAGCACTAATCGGGCCAGATGATTGGAAATTCGTAGCGATGTCATGCTGGTTTTTGTGCAGTTTGCCATTGTTTAACAATCTACTAAAAACGACAATAGAATATCAGTGTAATATCTTTCTTTATCGAATTGCAACAACTCCTTTAGTTCCTCTTGAAATGAGGAAAGCGATGTTGGTAAGAATACGTGGTAGTTTTAAACCGCCAGGGGATGCGAGATATTTTGGTTCCCATTCGGGATCAAACTTTTCCTTGTACTGTCGCAATCCCTGAAAGTTAAAAAAATGTTCTCCATGACGGAAAATTAACGCACCAAGCCTGTTCCATAGGGGTGCAAGGGCGTGTTCCTCAAGTCCAGAGAGAGGCGCCATTCCCAGGTTGAACCACTGATATCCATTCTGTTTTCCCCACAGCATGAGCTGGATAAACAGATACTCCATGACGCCGTTTGGAGCATCGGGGAGGTATCGCATAAGATCCACAGAGAGTTCCTCCTTCTCGGCTCCTTGCCAGATATTCACGAAGGCAATGATTTTGTCATTTTTTCGCACTATTCCGGCAGGGAAATTTTTCAGGTATTCCGCGTCAAAGAATCCGGTGCAGAAGCCTTTTTCTGTAATATTTTTTTCCGCCAACCATGTGTCGGATATTATCTTGAATTCCTGCAGCAACGACGGGACTTTAGCTGCTGGAATAAGTTCAAATATACAACCCTCTTTCTTAAGCCGGTTGTTGATATGACGCAGTCCTTTATAAGCCTTCCCTTCGAGGGAAAAATTCGTCAGGGAAACGCGAGCCTCTTCTCCGAGCTTAAGCAATGTTAGACCAAGGTCGATATATATATGGAGATTCCTACGATTGACTTCGTAAAAGACTGTCCATCCGTCGTGACGATCACACATCTCCCAAAATTTCCAGATAAGCTCGGACATTTCGTTTTCAGGGCCAACCGGGTCACGAAATGCCACCCAACTCCTGCCGTTGATCGCATACATGATAAATGCATTTCTGCGCTCGCTGAACAGGAAAGATTTATCTCCAAGCAGGGCGAGGTTGGCATACGTATCTTTTGAGCTATTTACTATGGAACGGATCGTATCTAAATCAGCTATGCGTGGAGGCAAGGGTTTTATGAAGGCGGGGCGGAGCAGTTTAAACACAGCGAAACAAAGCGCTAAGACCCCTGCTCCCACGGTGGCACGGAGAGATCGCGGGGCATCTCCCGACAGGCTGAAATGCCACCATAACTCATCTGAATACTCAATGTGCTTGTAAGAAAAGAACCCCAGCCAGACTGAACAAAGCATAACAAAAACAATAGCCGCAATCCATCCGGGAGTAAACGGTTCATTTATGAGAGATGTTTTGCGGTAGAAATGCCTGCGAGAAGGCAAGAGTACTCCCAACATGAACGCAAGAATGGTCGCCTCCTCGTAATCGAATCCTTTAAGCAGGGAAAAGACAATTCCTGCAATAAGGAGGCCTACGGTAAGAGGGTATGCGGCGTTAAGTCTTCGTTGCAGGCCCCAGGCTAGTATGAGGAGTAAAATACCCACAAGGCTGCCAAAAAAGTGGGATACCTCCATAATTGGAAGCGTGATTATATCCTTAATCCACAGCATGCGAATTTTTTCAGCCGGGACGGATCCAGAAAAGAGCAGAATTGCACCTCCGACAAAAGTGGTAAAGGAAAGTATGCTTGGCACAATCTCTGGTACCCATTGCCCAAAGATGCGGGCAATCAGTTTGAATGCCTCCTTTCTCTGGAGGAATTCATGCAAACCCAGAAGCGCAGCGGCGAAACACATTGGTAATAAATAGTATATTGCCCGGAAAGCTAAAAGCGATCCAAGGATGGCTGAAACTGGTTGAATCGGAGAGAGAAAAAAGATGGTTACTGTTTCAATGATTCCAAGTCCACCGGGAACCTGGCTGACCAATCCTGCTATCTGCGATAACACAAAGATGCCAAGAAGCTTTGGGTACGACAAATTTTCATGGAAGGGAAGCAGGACATAAAGTACGCTTCCGTTTAGCATTACATCCAGGCATGCAATTACTATTGAAAAAAGAGAAAACTTTAATGACGGAATAGAAAACTCCCATCTGAAAATTTTCAGGGGTTTCTTTTTCAAGGCGCTAAATGTCAGGTATCCTGTAATAAAAACGAGGAAGAGTATCCCAAGATACGGCAAAGACACAAACCGGAAGCGGATTGCAGGTGGAATTTCAAATGGTTCAATAAGGAAAAGCATCCCTCCTACAGTAAAGATGCCTAACCAGAAGGCCAGACCACAGAATGCAACAACTTTTGTGATATCAACCGGAGAAAGTCCCCAGGAGGAATAGAGCCGATAGCGCACCGCAGCGAGCATAGAGACACCGATATTGTTGCTGAAGGCATAACCGATGAAACCGGCAGTAGCAATCTTGCCGTACCCGAGCGGATGATTTACATAGTAAAGGGCAAGAAAGTCGTACCCGATCAGTGTTAAATAGCCAAGTGAGGTAAACAAGAGGGCGAGAAGGAGGCGATGAGTTGGGAGTGCCTTCAACTGGCGCAGCATATCATGATAGCAATACTCTTTTAGTTCATAATGGAGCACCCAGAGCGCAGCGGTAAAGAGTAAAATGCCAAAGAAAGGACTAAGGTTACGGAGGAATTTATTTCCCATGAGTGATTCTATCGCTGATGAGGCTGACAAGGCTAATCACATGAAAACTTAATCCGTTTGTTAAAAATTGACTTATTAGTAACACTTTAGGTTTTTTGAAGACGTAGAAAGGAGAAAAGGTTTTGTGACGGTATGTAGTGGCAATTCATATGAATTGCCACTACCGTGCACACAACCACGTCATTATTGGAATTTTTTAAAAAACTAAACTGTTACACTTATTATTGTCGCTGACTATGGTGTCGCTTGCTAATCTGCATTGGTTGCATACTTAAGGTCGAAGTTAGTACCGTCATAATAACTTATATGCACCTTGCCGGATGTGTCCACTGCGATGGAGGTATACCCGCCTACATTCCCACTACTATCCACAATCTTGGTTACCCATGAACCGGAGGCATTCGTGGCATACTTGAGGTAATTATTCATATAATCATAATAGCTTATGTGCACATTGCCTGAAGTGTCCACTGCGATGGAGGTATACCCACCTACATTCCCACTATTATCCACAGTCTTGGTTACCCATGAACCGGAGGCATTCGTGGCATACTTGAGGTCACCATGAGTATAATCATAATAACTTATGTGCACCTTGCCCGAAGTGTCTATCGCTATGGAGGTAAACAATCCTACGTCACCACCCCTATCAATAGTCACGGTTGTCCATAAACCGGCGGCACCTGTGGCATTGGTGGCATATTTGAGCAATTGTTTTGTGCTATCATAATAACTTATGTGTACCTTGTCCGATGTATCCACTGCGATGGAGGTATACCCACCTACATTTCCATCACGGTCAATGGTTTTAGTTACCCACGAACCTGAAGTATTGGTGGCATACTTAAGATCGCCGTTTGTGCAATCATAATAGCTGATATGTATCTTGCCGGATGCATCCACTTTTATGGAGGTAAACTCCCCTACATTTCCACCGCTATCAACAATCTCGGCCGCCCATGAACCAGAGGCATTGGTGGCATATCTGAGATCACCATTCGTACTATCATAATAGCTTATGTGCACCTTGTTTGATGCGTCTACTGCTATGGAAGTATACACACCTACGCTTCCTTGGCTGTCCAAAGTTTTGATTACCCATGAGCCGGAGGCATTGGTAACATACTTGAGGTCATTTTTTGTGCTGTCATAGTAGCTTATGTGCACCTTGTTTAATGTATCCACTGCTAAGGAGGTATATGCCCCTACATTTCCACCCCTGTCTACCGTTTCAGTTTTCCATAAACCAGGAATATTGGTGGCATACTTGATGCTACCATTAATGCTATCATAATAACTTATATATAC
>JABRVT010000028.1:0-40178 GCA_040048245.1 Candidatus Brocadia sp. | reverse complement strand
GTCAGCAGCCACTGCAAAATCCGGTAAGAACGTATAAGCGATACATCGAAGATATCCCACAGGTTGACCATGTCGTAACTGAACATACAGTTCATGGTTACTGGTACTCTTGCTGCAAAAAGATAGTTCAACACACAGTCACAGATGCCTTGCCAAACGCCAGACTCGGATTGCGCCTCGTTGTCTTTACCGACAGGCTCCATTACTTAGTCAGAGAAAAAGAACACAGATAAGCTAGGCATGCTTTCTCCAGCTTAAAAAAAGGTGTATCGCATGCCCCAACAGTTTTTGGCAATGCCATGTCAGGATAAAAACGCATAAAGATTGATCAAACGCCTCAATCGCCACAAACAGGAACTCTTTACGTTTCTGGAACATGAAGGTATAAGTCCC
Source organism: Candidatus Brocadia sp. (assembly GCA_040048245.1). GTDB lineage: Bacteria > Planctomycetota > Brocadiia > Brocadiales > Brocadiaceae > Brocadia. The sequence goes on along the minus strand of JABRVT010000028.1, from coordinate 39,785 downwards.
TATCAATAACCATGCTGAGCAACAGATGCGAAAGCCGGCCCGCGAAGGCGGGAATCAGGAAAAATACTGGATTCCTGGCTTGACCAGGAATGACGGACAATTGTAAACTTATCTCGCTACGTAAATAAGGTATACCTGTTTTTTATCGTTCGTTCATGGCGGGCGTTATTCTGCGTGATGATAATTCGTAGTCGTTTAAGAGGTCGTAGAACAACTCTGGCTTTTTTTCTTTTAACTCAATCATATAATCCAGAAATTTCTGGGTGCCATCTCCTAAAACCTTCCTTACTTTTTCCATTAAGAAAGGATGTTTCTGCGCTTCGTAAATAAAAGGCCTATCAGGGTTCGCCTGTTTAAACAATTTAACATCCTGAATGAAATGTAAGATATAAATCATATCCTGAAAAAGGGTATCCATGCCGTACGCGCTCGCCCGGTCCATGAAGTCCTGAAATACATGATAGGCTGCAACATACTCCTCAACCACCAATTCCATTGCTTCCAGCGAAAAATATTCCAGGTGGTCAGCATCGCTGCGCATTCGCTTTAATTCTTCCAAGCTTGCATTTTTGATTTTCGACATGGTTATTACCGGAAACTTTAATGAACTAAAATTGGTAATAAAGAGGTTGCGCATCTCTGACCGGTAAAGATAACTCCTTATATACATCAACTGATCAAATTTTTCCTCCTTTTCTCTCCTTTCTAAAAGTCTTTCCACCAGTAAAGCACCCAGCAATATTTCAAGAGGTATTGCAGCCACGTGCAGCATAAACTCGATATGTGTCGCATAAAAAACATATAGAAAAAATGCCGAGGCTGTTATCAGGGAAATGTAGAGCCAGGCTTTTTTGGTAAATTTTGCCAGAAGCAGCGTAAATTTCAGTGAAATACTCTCCAGACGCCTGGACTGATTAACGGCAGTTTTCTTATATACACTCAATAAACTCGTTTGCGTGGCAATGATCGACCGTAGCCTCTCAGTTTCGTCAAGCACAGCCTTCTCGTTTACATAAATTTTCTTTGATACAAAAGGCAATACCGCCATCCTTGTATTCAAGGCGAGATATCTGAACATCTCTGCCGTATTCCGGGGAACCCTCGTTTTTGAAAATATAACTACCGTAAATAAATTCCCCGTAGGTAACATACTTCCAAATCCCAATGCCGATTTAATTCCAAAGGGGATCACGAATTCATCCTGTGCCGGAATATGGGGGCTTCCCAGGGCATCGGGCACATGAAACACGTTAAAAATCTTACTTTCCAGCTCAGTCTCAAGGGTAGGACAGGGATGTAGCACCTTGTCAACATCTATCCCTAACTGATAAACCAATTGAGCGATCATCGGATGTTTATCCACCGTTTGCTTATCTACCAGAGGAATGATCCGGTGTCCTCCGGAAAGCTCTTTTGAATTCCACTCAGGTTGCATTCCCACCGTTGCCAGGAGGACTAAACAACTCGTAGTCTTGGACAAAGACACTCCTCCTGGCATCTTGCCGGCTAATTGACGTAATTCTTCGTCAAGACTTTCATATGGGTATGTCATGAAAAAGCGCACCAGTGCAGAGGACTTTTCACCTGTCCGCCTGTCAATGAGGTGGTCGTAAAAATAGCGAACCACCGAATTGGCCAGTTCCTCTATATCTTTTGCCTTATACCCAAGGTGCTCCAGCGCGTCTCCACATTGGGTCATGTCCTGGATAGTAAAATTTGTCAGATCGTACATAGCTCTATTTACCTGTGATATTCATAGTTCTAAATACATTCACGGGAGACGCATGAGAAAAACCTTCCCACATCTTTTTCTGCTATAGCAACACTGCGCTCCACAAGACAATTTGCCTGATTTCACCACATTCTATCAGTCTTTTCCATTCCCATTCCTTCTCCCCAATCCCTTCGTTTTTGCTCAGTACCGGCAAGAAAGGGGTAATAATAGCTTGAAATCCTACCATCAAATTAAACGCTCTCCTCATATCATTTACCTTCAAAAAGAACTTCTCTGCTAAAAACAACATCATCCCTGCAATAAAAGACACGGTAGAGTATGGGAAGTACCAGCAATGTGAGGACGGTTGAGGATACAATTCCACCGATAACTACTGTTGCAAGGGGACGCTGCACTTCAGCACCCGTTCCGGTAGCCAGGGCCATCGGAAGAAACCCTAAAGAGGCAACAAGGGCAGTCATCAATACCGGACGCAGGCGTGTAATTGCGCCTTGAAAGATAGCATTGTCAAGGGTACCACCTTCTACACGCAGCTTGTTGATAAACGTGATCATGACAAGTCCATTGAGTACGGCTACACCGGAGAGCGCAATGAATCCAACACCCGCCGATATTGATAGAGGAATGCCCCTGAGCCAGAGCGAGACTATTCCCCCTGTCAGGGCAAAAGGAACCCCGGTAAATACCAAAAGGGCGTTTTTTATTGTTCCAAATGTCGTAAAAAGCAGGAAAAAGATGAGCAACAGCGCCACAGGGGTAACAATTTGCAGGCGTTTCCTGGCGGACATCATCTGCTCAAACTGTCCTCCCCAGGTAATCCAGTAATTTGCCGGAACGACGACATCATCTTTAATCTTTCTTTCAGCTTCCTCTACAAATGAGCCTATGTCACGACCACGCACATTTGCCGTCACGACAACACGGCGTTTGCCATTCTCTCTGCTGATTTGGTTGTAACCAGGCTTAATGCTAAATTCTGCAACAGAGCCAAGCGTTATATAACTAGGTCGTTTGCTTTCTTCTGAATGGGCTGCTAATAATACACCCGTATTCGATCCGCCTCCGCCATCTGGCAATGGGATCGGTAATCTCTTGAGTGCCTCCACATTACTGCGCATATCCTCTGGCAGGCGTACGAGGAGTTCGAACCTCCGATCCCCCTCAAAAACATTCCCCACGCTCTTTCCTCCGATTGCAACCTCGATTACCTCCTGCACATCAGAAATGTTAAGGCCGTATCGTGCCATTTCTTTGCGATTCATTTGAATAGTTAGCACCGGCAGACCCGTCACCTGCTCCACTTTGACGTCTGATGCCCCGGTGATTTTTTCAAGGACCCGGGCAATTTTCTCCCCGGTCTCAAGCAGGATGTCCATATCATCCCCAAACACTTTTACCGCCACATCGCTTCGTACCCCTGCAATAAGCTCATTAAAACGCATCTGAATTGGCTGGGTAAATTCATAGTTATTTCCAGGAATATTTTTCAGATTCTCCTCCAGTTCGTGCACCAAATCTGCTTTTGGTCTACGTGGATTTGGCCAGTCAGACCGCGGTTTTAGCATGATAAATGTATCGGCAACGCTTGGCGGCATAGGATCAGTGGCGATCTCTGCCGTTCCTATCTTGGAAAAAACAGTATCCACTTCCGGAAATTCTTTTATCTTCTTTTCAAGAATATGTTGCATTTCCACTGCCTGTGAAAGGCTTGTTCCGGGAATACGGAGGGCATGGACCGCGATATCTCCCTCATCCAGACTCGGTATGAATTCACTTCCCATCCGTGTCGCCAAAAGTCCGCTCAGAATAACAAACACACCCGCTGTTGTAATAACAAATCCCCGGTTATTCATGGCCAGGTTTAAAACAGGAATATAGGTTTTTCTGACCCATAACACGAAAAAGTTTTCCTTCTCGGATAGTTTCCCTGTAAAGAACAGCGCCACAGCGGATGGAATAAACGTCACGGAAAGAACCATCGCGCTGAATAAGGCGACAATCACCGTAAATGCCATGGGATAAAACATCTTCCCCTCAACTCCTGTCAGGCTCAGAATAGGTAAATACACGATCATAATGATCAATTCACCAAACATGGTTGCCCTCCGCACTTCCTTTGATGCATCAAAAACAACCCTGAACCGTTCCTGACGCGTTAACAGACGCCCCAGCCGATGCTGTTCCTCTGACAGTCTGCGAACACAATTCTCAACAATAATTACAGCACCGTCAACAATGATCCCGAAGTCCAATGCCCCCAGGCTCATGAGGTTTGCGCTCACCTTGTTGCTCACCATCCCCGTAACGGTAAATAACATGGATAGTGGTATAACTAAAGCCGTGATGAGTGCTGCCCGTATATTACCCAAAAAGAGGAACAGAATAGCGATTACCAGAAGGGCTCCTTCAGCCAGGTTCTTCCTTACTGTATGTATTGTTTTTTCAACAAGAGTGGTGCGGTCGTAAACCGTCTTAGCAATAACGCCAGGTGGCAGTGTGTGATTTACTTCGACCATCTTATCAGCCACCATTCTTGATACTGTTCGGCTATTTTCGCCCATAAGCATAAAGACCGTACCAAGGACAACCTCTTTTCCATTTTCCGTTGCAGCGCCTGTTCGAAGTTCTTTCCCCAATAAAACCTCCGCCACATCTCTAATATAGATGGGCACCCCTCTGTAATTACCGATGATAATATGCCGTATATCCTCAATATCGGCCACCTGGCCGGGAGCTCTGATTAAATACTGTTCTCCCCTGTGTTCGATATATCCCGCGCCCACATTGGCATTATTTCTGGCAAGGGCATGAAGAATATCATGAAATGACAACCCGTAGGCAATGAGTTTTTCCGGATAGGGAGTCACATGATATTGCTTCTCGTAACCGCCAATGGTATTTACTTCGGTAACACCTGGAATATTACGAAGCTGTGGTCTGATAACCCAATCCTGAATAGTTCTTAAATCGGTGGATGTGTAAGGTGTCCCGTCCGGTTTCAGTGCGCCTGACTCAGACTCAACAGTCCACATAAAAATCTCTCCAAGACCTGTAGCAATCGGCCCCATAACCGGGTCGATACCGGATGGGAGTTTTCCTTTGATTTCCTGTATGCGTTCGTTAATCATCTGACGGGCAAAGAAAATGTCCGTTCCATCACGGAATATAACTGTTACCTGCGAGAGACCATATCGTGAAATTGAGCGGGTTTCCGTTAATCCCGGAATACCAGCCATTGACGTCTCTATGGGAAAGGTTATGCGTTGTTCGACCTCCAGCGGAGAGTACCCCGCGGCTTCTGTATTAATCTGAACCTGGATATTGGTAATGTCAGGCACGGCATCGATGGGAAGTTTTTGATAGTTATATATACCCAAAACTGCAATGGCCATTGTTGCTATAAGGACTACCCATCTTTGACTGATTGAAAATTTTAATATTCTTTCAAGCATAGCTTGTCCTCTTTCGGTAAAAGTTCAGATCACCACAAAGGCACAAAGAATGCAAAAGGCAAGGGGCAAGGGATAAGAACTCTTGACCCATGACCCCAATCCTGTTGGCAAATCTCTTTATTCCATTTTTTATAACTTTAGGTCTTTCTCTTCGCGGGTTCACTTTGTAACTTGAACCCTGATTTTATAGCACTGATTCAACGATAATTTTACTTTCGGTGTTTGCAGACGACCATACCCAATCCTCGGGACTTCTCGCATATTGCTTACGCACAGATGGTATAATACCATGTGTTTTATAAATTCAGGGTTCAGGTTGCAAACCTGAACCTGCGCGGAGTGTGCATAGTGATAAATCCGAAATTCGAATATCGAAGTCCAAAACAAATTCAAATTGCAAAAATCCCAATTCTCAATTATAAATTTTTATTCTAAAAACAAATCCTTCTTGCTTAGCGATTCATCGGCTTCAATGTGGTTTGCTCCCACAGAACCAGATGCGTTTATTAGTTGCTCTCCGTTTTCAATATTGGCAATAGTTTTAGGTAGTTTTCTCACAAAACTTCTCACATTTTTTGCAAACAGAAAGGTACGTTCTTCTAAATCATATTGTTTGGTGTTTTGAATTTCACTCATTGGTGTTTGTTTCTCATTTCGGATTTCGAATTTCGAGTTTCGAGCTTTACTCTTTTTTAATTAATGCTCATGGGTTGCCCCTGCCTTACCCAGATCAGCTTTGAGGATGAAGCTGTTACGTGAAACGTATTTCTCACCTGGAGAAAGACCATGCAATATCTCTACCCATCGCCCATCGCTCCGCCCCAACTCCAATGGGCGGGCCTCAAAAAGGTCACCGTATTGTACAAAAACGACAGACCAATCACGAAATGTTTGTATTGCATCGACTGATACTGCTACTGGTACTGTCACATCTTCCTGAACAATTTCGACAGCAACAAAGAGACCAGGACGCCAACGCCCTTCTGGATTCTGCACAACAACTCTCCCCTGTGCAGTACGTGTTTGCTCACCAACGAGTGGGCCTAAATACGTCAGCGTGCCATTTGCTTCCAGGCCTAATATCTTTGACTTTACCGTAACGTTTTGTCCCACCTTGACCACACTCAAGTCTTTAGCATACACCGTGACACCTACCCAAACCGTAGATAAATCGGCGATGGCAAAGATATCGGCATCCTCCTTAATAGCTTCACCCACGGCAATCTCCTTTTTAATAACGATACCGTCAAACTGTGCTTTTAGCTCATAACGTGTAAGCCCCCTACCCGTCATTTCCGGAATACTATCCAAATCAGTTTGGGAAAAGCCCAGTGCAAGCAATTTTTGTGCAGCTGTTTGCAGGTTTATTTCCTCTTCGGCCAATGCTTGCCTGCTGGCAAGATAATCTTTTTCTGAAGAGATCTTCTGTTTCCAAAGACGTTCTTTCCTTTTGAAGTTTGCGCGTGCCAGTTCTGCCCGTTTCAGAGAGGCCATGTATTCACTCTTCAGTTCCGCCACTTCCCGACTGTCAAGAACGGCGATAACCTCACCATGTTTGACCATATCGCCAAGATTTTTGTACACCTCCGTAACGACCCCTGAAACCCTTGGCACAACATGCACTACCTTATCTGCATTGAGTTCGATCTCGCCTGGAAGCTCAAGAACGGTTTTTATCTGAGCAGGACCAGCAGTCTCAATACCGATACCAGCGTTTTGTATTGCCTCTGGAGTAAGCTCGACTCTCCCTTCAATCTGCGAATATTCCCATCGATAGGTCTTACCTTTCCATTCTGCTAACACCTTGACATCAAAAGAGTGCGGCTCTTCAACAACCTTGTCACCACAGAGATAATCACCCTCTCTCCGGAAGTTAATCACATCCACTCGGCCTCCAAGCCTATGTAACTCTATGGCCAGTTTCACCTCATCAGGATTAACAGCTTTTCCTCTATCAAATACATAGACTCTAAATTGGGGAGGAATACCCCGTTCATAAATCGTGATCTCAACCTGAAAATCACCCTCTGATAACAATCTGCCTCCATGAGGTCCCTTTCTATATTCATCTGCTTCGTGCAGCGATTCGGCGTGTTCATGAAAATCTTTAACCGTTGTCTCTTCCATGCGTAGGATAATCAACGCCAGAACAATCCCTACCAGGACGGCAATACCGATTGGTAACATTTTCTTAAAATAAGCTGTTTGATATATCTTCTTATCCCACATTATTAATCCCCTATTCACTTTAGGTAAGCTGCCTTTGGCAGCGGCTTTTCATTTCCCCTCTAAAAAGAGGGGTCGGGGGTGCGTTCCGGCAAACTTACACACCTCTGTATCCCCTCTTTCCGGAGGGGAACCATAACAAGAGAGTAGGATGGGTTAAGCAAAGCGACCCCATCGTTACTATTTTTGTTGGGTACGCTCCGCTTCACCCAACCTACATAAATCTACCCCTTATATTGAAAACCGAGTAAAGAAAATAAATATTTCTATACAATAAATTAAGCACGGACAAACGAGTTTGTCCGTGCCACCTTTAACTTTGAAATTTCTTAATATTAAATTAGGCTGCCTTTGGCGGCACCTTCGAGTAGCGCAGGCTTCCAGCCTGCAATGAGAAACAGGTATTGGCAAAAAATCTTTTGCCCCTGCTACCTACCTCGTTACGGGAAAGGCCGTAACGGGGATATATGCAGGCAAGATGCCTGCGCTACATCACAACAAATTGAAATTCTTGTAAAATTTAGTTTTTTGAAAACATTAAAAGTCATAATCGTCTTAGCGTTAATTATGTAGAGGCAATTCATGAATTGCCTCTACAACACTTGACAAGCTCATCGTTACTGGAATTTTTCAAAAACTAAATTGTTACTAATATTTTTGCCAAAAATGTCAAAATATTTTTGTTAATGAACTAAAGGGATGCGGCTACCTGATTGAAATTCCTTGTAATCGTTCGATATGGAGCGAAGAGCTTCTTCGCTCTACAATCGCGCCTTTTGAAACTTCTTAATGTTTAACGTCCAATCACCTCAAAAGTCTCAGTCCGTTCGCTATTACAATTAATCCGCCTATCTCGTTAATCAGGAGCCCGGGTACAAGGCCAATCCAACCACAAAGGGCTACTGGTACCAGAAAGGCAATGATAAGGAGCGAAACAACGATATTTTGCCGGATATTCTTTACAGCCCTCCGGCTCAGTTTCATAATATAAGGGACCTTTGTCAGATCATCCGACATTAGTACAAAATCACTGGTCTCGATGGCTATATCAGTGCCAGCAGCCCCCATAGCAATCCCGATATCTGCCTCAGCCATGGCGGGGGCATCATTGACACCGTCTCCCACCATAGCAATACAGCGGTACTTCTCCTTCAATCTTTTCACTGTTTCCACCTTGTCTTCTGGAAGCAGCCTGGCATAATATTCATCTACACCAGTCTCTCTGGCAATTTCAGCTGCTGTTCCCTCGTTATCGCCCGTAAGCATGATCACCCTTTCGATTCCCGTATGCTTTAGGGTCTGAACGACATTTTTGGCCTCCACCCTGACCTTATCGGCTACAGCTACAATCCCCAGGAGTTCCTTCTCAGAACCCAATAATATAACTGTTTTACCCTGATTCTCCAGCTCGGAGATCTGAGCAAGGATTTTGTCTATTTTACGCGAATTTTTTACAACCCCTGTTCCCTCTTCCCCTTTATCCCCTCTTTCGTAAGGAGGAAAAACAGGTGTGGTGAATTGGTTACCACCCACTTCACCGGGAGTTAAGAATTGCAAGAAAAGGAGTTTATTTCCAATAAAGTATTCGCAGTCACCTATTTTTGCCTTTGCGCCCATCCCTGGTAAGGATTCAAAGGCATCCACCGTCTGAAGGTTCAATCCCATTTCTTTTGCATAACTTACAATAGTTTCCCCAAGGGGATGCTCTGAATAATTCTCGATACTGGCGGCCAGTTTCAGTATTGCCTCCTCTGCTTGGCCATTCAGAGGTATAATGTTAGTAATGGATGGTTTACCGATGGTAATTGTCCCTGTCTTATCAAAGGCGATAGCCTTCAGTTTTTCTGCAATCTCGAAAAATACCCCACCCTTTACCAATATGCCGTGTCGCGCCGCATTCCCAATAGCCGCAGCCACTGCAACAGGAACCGAGAGGGCAATACCACACGAACAAGACACAACCAAAACCACAAGTCCCCTATAGAACCAGTAAGAAAACCCTCCCCAGAATAATGGCGGAATGGTTGCCACAACAAAAGCCAGAGCAAACATTGCAGGGGTATAATACTTCCCAAATTTTTCACCAAAGCGCTGATAACTGGATTTCCTTGCCTGCGCTTCTTCCACTGAATGAATAATCTTTGCAAGGGTGGTATCCTTCGCTAACTTCGTTACCATCACTTCCAGAAACCCTCTTTGATTGAAGGTACCTGCAAAGACGTCGTCTCCTTCTTTCTTTTCCACCGGAATTGATTCACCAGTAATAGGAGATTGATCAACACTGGAGTAGCCCTTTATTACCTTTCCATCCAGGGGTATCTTTTCACCTGGCCGTATGATGATAGTATCGGAGATTTTTACTACTTCCACTGGTAAAATCACTTCTTTCCCATTTCTCCTGACCAGCGCCTCTTTCGGCGCCAGTTCCATGAGCATTTTTATGGCGCCCCTTGATTTGCTCACGGTGTAAATCTCCAGGATATCGCCTAACAAATAAATAAAAACCAATGTAGATGCCTCTTCCCACAATCCAAGATACACAGCCCCTATAGCCCCCGTGACCATTAATGTACGGATATTAAGAGTTAAAGTTTTCAAGGCGTTGAACGCCATCTTTGCAGGATAATAACCACCAATAACAATGGCCAAACTGTGAAGGATAATAATTATCATCCCCTTCCATCCAAGTTTTTCCAGGACAAAGGCTGTCACGGCAAAAAGACCGCACGCTGAAAGTGCAATAATCCTCTTCTCCTTCCACCAGGCAATTTTTGGTCTGGCTTCCTTAACAACCGATGCCTTCATCCCCGTTTCGGCAATACTCCTGATGATTTGCCGTATTGAAATCATTGAAGGGTTGAAAACGACCTTCACGCCCTGAGTTGCAAGATATATCTGGAAGTCTTTTATACCAGCAATGGATCTTAACTTCTTTTCTATAATATTTACCTCATCCTGACAATCCATTCCGTCGATATTTAACTTGTGTGTTTCCAGAGGCTCTTTTAACATCGTTCTTTTCATTAAATTTCGGCAACTTATAAATACAAATTTTCACGATAGTGGGCCACCCCCTTCACCCCTGCCAGCGGGGGACAGTGAGTGTCCCCTTCAGTGAGGGGGATTAAGGGGGAGGCGCTTTTGTTTGAAATTCCTTGTATAATTAAAATGAAACATCCATGACCTTTGGTCACAAAGGGGGGATGAAATCTCTCCTTTGGTTGTCATTCCGAGCGGAGCGAGGAATCTTTAAGATTTCTCCCTTCGGTCGAAATGACAATTACAGTTGAAAATTCTATACAATCAAGCTACGATAAAATTGGATTTTTTGTAACAATTTAGTTTTTTGAAAAATTCCAGTGATACTGCGGTTATCAGGCGCACTAGAGGCAATTCATGAATTGCCTCTACATAATTTTACCGCTAAGACATTTTCAACTCATAATGTTTTCAAAAAACTAAATTGTTACGATTTTTTTATCATTGTTCTATGTTCTATACTCAAGATAGGGTAATCACGTTTGAGTATTTTGGCAATAACCAGCCATTTTTTTAACTCCTTCGCAATCTTCTCAGAGGTGATGGGTGCCATTCTTATTGGTCTGATTCTGGCTGGTGTTGTGAGTACGTCATCTGATTCTTTGGCAAGTTCAAGAGAAGATGTCAGGTCTTTCCCGATAAATTGTTCAATAAAATCTTTATTAATAATAGGGTCTCCACAATAATATGTAGGATTTTTAATAATGTGAATTTCTTGAATCGTGATTGTACGACCAACATCAACAACAAGTTCAAAAGGACCATATTCTCCTTCACCCTTGACCGGGAATGCCTTTGCCATTTCACTCCGTCCGCGTCTGGTGCTCATAGAATAATAGACAATCGTTTTTTTATGTTCACCAATTTCTATACCTTGCTGAGTAAGTTCATTAATCTGCTGGTCTGTTAATTGGACATGGTGTTTCTCAACCCATAAATAAGGATGATTCTTTTTTATTTCATAAAGAGTCAATTCTCGACCATGTTCAGCGTGCGGGGTTTCTGCACAGCCACACGGTAATAAAATGAACAGTAAACATACAAACCATTTTCCATAGTACACACACATGTTTATCTTCCGCAAACTTTTCATATTCCAGTTATAACTCATACTTCCCCTCCCATCGAGGACAATGTCAGTGAGTTAAGATAATGTGTCGTCCTTTCACTACTAAAATTTTATTAAACCCTTATCCCAGGGCTGTCGCCCTGGGCTATACTCTATAAGCCCTTCTGGCTTTACCTCGAAGAGAAAAGCTCTTTGCCTTAATTCAATAACATTACCCATCAAGGGCGGGGAAAATAGAGTCTAAATTACCCTCAATTTATCCATAAACTATCGCTGGATTGAGGATTATCTATTTGTAGTTTCAAACGTTTTTACATCAGTCTGAGACAACATATTACTCATTTCTTTTCCTTCTTCAATCCTTTTCGGGAACCATTGGTAGAGCGCCGGTATCACAAAAAGGGTCAAAAAACTTGAAAAGCATACCCCGCCGACTATTACCGTTGCCAATGGTTTCTGTATCTCTGCCCCTACATCCGTGGATACAGTCATAGGTAATAACCCAATAATATCTGTCATAACAGTAATAAGCACCGGTCTAAGTCGGGTTGAAGCCGCCTCTACGATAGCGTCTTTCGTTTCTTTCCCTTCTTGCAAAAATTCATTGATAAATGATACCATAACGGTGCCGTTTAACACACAGAGTCCGAAAAGTGAAATAAATCCTACCCCGGCAGAGATACTGAGAGGCATATCCCTCAGGAACAATGCTATAATCCCGCCGGTAGCTGCAAAAGGAACATTGACATAAATAAGAGCAGCATTTTTAAAGGAGCGGAAACTCGTATAGAGAAGTACGAAAATTAATCCCATGGAAATAGGGATAACGATTGCAAGGCGATTCCTTGCCCGCTGCATATTCTCGAACTGGCCGCCCCAGTCCAGATAATAACCCGCGGGGATATCCACACTTTCCCGTATCCTTTTTTGCGCCTCTGCCACAAAGCTGCCGATATCCCTGCCTCGCACATTACACTCCACCACGATACGCCGGTGTCCGTTCTCACGGCTGACCTGGGCGTGTCCCTCTTCAACGAAAATATCCGCCAGTTGGGCAAGCGGCACACGCACACCCCCGGGGGCGCTGATCAGGGTATCTTTGATTTCCTCTATGCTGTTCCTTGCCTCTTCAATAAAACGAACCAGGAGGTCGAATCGCATCTGACCCTCCAATACCTGAGATGCTGCCCTGCCACCAATAGCCGTTGTAATAACATCCTGTATATCCGATACGTTGATCCCGTAGCGGGCGATGGCGCTTCTGTCAATTTTTATCTGCACCACAGGCAGCCCCGCCACCTGTTCTCCTTTCACATCTTCGGCCCCCCGGATACGAGAGACAACCCGCTCAATCTCCTCCGCCTTCGCCTTCAGTATCTCGTAATCATCGCCAAAGAGCTTGATAGCGACATCAGAACGAACGCCAGCTATCAATTCGCTGACCCTTAGCTCAATGGGCTGTGAAAAACTATAACGCATACCGGGTATCTTTTCCAGATCCTCTTCCATACAGGCGATGAGACCCTCTTTTGTCTTAGCCGTCTTCCACACCTCTTTAGGTTTGAGCATCACAAATACATCACTAATTTCCTGTCCCATGGGATCTGTAGCAATCTCGGCCCGTCCAGTCTTGGATACAATGGTCTCTACCTCGGGGTACTTCATGAGAATTTTCTCTACGAGAGTAGAAAGTTTTACCGACTCCTTTAAAGAAACGCTTGGCAAGCGCCGCACGTTGATCGCTATGGCGCCTTCATCCAATTCAGGCATAAACTCAGAGCCCAAAAAAGGAACAAGAACAAGGCTCAAAAGAAAACACGAGGCGGCAATAATCAAGGTCATCCTGGGATGGAATACGGCCTTCTGTAAAAATGGCTTGTAACGGCTCTTTAAAAACCTCATAATGCGGTTATCTGCCTCCTCCCTATGCGACGTTATCTTTATTCCCCCTTTCCTGAAAACAAGGGAGCACAGGGTGGGCATAATGAACAGGGCAACAAAAAGGGAACTCAGCATGGCAAGGCTTACCGTAAGAGCTACCGGTTTGAACATCTTGCCTTCAACACCCTGCAGGCTCAGAAGCGGCACATAGATGATAATGATAATGCTTACAGCGAAAAAGATAGGACGGCCTACTTCCTGAGCTGCGCGCAGTATTGTCTCCTTGTAACTATCATTACTTTTTCTCAAGGTAAGGCGCTGGACAATATTTTCCACCGTGCAAACCGAACCGTCAGTAATGTTTCCAAACCCAAGGGAACCGATACTCATCACCGTAGCGGCAATTCCTGCGTGATACATGCCTGAAAAGGTTAAAATGACCGTTAAAGGAACGGAGAGGGCAATAAGGAGTGATACTCGCCAATTCCCTACCGTTAAAGTAAGGACTATGATTATCAAGACGATACCTGAAATAACGTTAGTAATAACTGTATGAATAACATTACTGACAAGTCCAGATCGATCATAAAAAGGTACGATATCAACACCTTTTGGCAGGCTTTGCCTGATCTCTTCAACCTTTTGTTTTACCCTTTCGACCACGGTTCGACTATTTTCACCCTTGAGCATCATGGCAATACCGGTAACAACCTCTCCCTTGCCATCTTTGGTAACCGCCCCATGGCGTACTTCCGGCCCCACTACCACATCCGCCACATTTTTTATATAAATGGGGATACCCTCCGCCGTCGCATGAACGATGATATTTTCAATATCCTGTATGGTATTGATAAGACCTATCCCCCTTATGAGATACTGTTCAGAGGCGTGTTCTATATATTGTCCACCCGCATTGGCATTATTGGCAGCAAGGGCGTCAAAGACCTGTCGAAGGGTGATATCGTAAGTAATGAGTTTCCTGGGGTCCACCAGCACCTGGTACTGCTTTACAAAGCCGCCAAAACTGTTAACCTCAATAATCCCTGGTGTAGTCAGCAACCTGGGCCTGATCAGCCAGTCCTGGACGGTCCTAAGTTCCATGGCGTCTTTGCCCTCTCCGGTAACTACGTATTGATATATCTCACCCAACCCCGTGCTAATCGGCCCCATGATCGGTTGAGCCTTGAAAACCTGGGGAAGCTGTTCCTTTACCGTTTGTAAACGTTCTAAGACCAATTGACGGGCAAAATAAATGTTTACGCTGTCGCCAAAAACTACCGTAACCTGAGAAAGCCCTGTCTTTGAAAGTGAACGTACCTCTTCAACGTTTGGCAAACTGCTCATGGAGAACTCGATTGGAAACGTAATGAGTTTTTCCACCTCAAGAGGGCCTATTCCAGGCACCTCGGTATTAATCTGTACCTGATTTGTTGTAACATCGGGGACAGCATCAATTGGCAGACGGACAATGTAGTATAAACCCAGTCCTATGATGACACATATCACAATAATTACAAGGAAACCTTGTTTTAGCGCATATTCGATAAGTCTGTTAATCATAGTATTGGCAAATCTCCAGAGTGAGTTTAAAAAAACTACTGAAACCACAGATTGCCTGGATTTCACAGGCAAAAATCAAAAACCCCCGGTGGTATTTCATAATCCACAATCCGTGTAATCTGTGAAATCCGTGGTTCCACGTGTTTTTCATTGGTCTGAAACTTCTCAAGGAATAGCACGCTAATGGACGCATCCCTCCCCAAACTTTTCCTTCATAATTTCAGACTTGAGCAAGAAGCCACCCCTGACAACTACCCGGTCATTCTTGTTTAAGCCGCTGATAACCTTTACATAGCCATTCACCCGCGCACCCAGGGTTACATCCCTTTTTAGGAAATATCCTTCATTGAGCGGTATAAAAACAAAATGTTTTTGCCCCTCTATCTGAATGGTTTCCTCAGGCACTGCAGGAAAATTATTCATTGTTTCTGATTGATGCAGAATCAATACTCTGGCAAACATACCCGGTTTCAATTTTTCATGACGATTGTCGACCTCTGCCCGGACCTTCACGGTACGTGTCTTTTCATCAACGGTAACTCCCACATACGTAACGAGCCCATCAAATTGTTCTCCAGGACAGGAAGCAACTGATACCATTACCCTGCTTCCTTTCTTAACTACGGGGATATCCTTTTCGTAGATATCAAACCATACCCATAGATTTGTGAGGTCAGAAATGGTGACAACAGGACTAAAGGCATTCTTTAGTTCGCCAATGGCCGCGCTTTTTTCAACCACGATGCCATCAAAGGGAGCAGTAAGGATAAACAGGGAGGATATCCTGTCTTCCGCTATATCCAGGATGTCATCCTCCTGCTGACCCATAAGCATTAACTTCTCTTTTAGCGCCTTTAATTCTATCTGTGCCTGTTCGTAAGCATTCTCAGCCTCCAGAAAATGTTTTGTGGAAGAAATCTTTTGTCTGTAGAGGGTCTTTTCCCTGGAATAGTTCTTTTTTGCCATTCTCAGCACTGCCATCGCTTTCTTATAATTGGCCCTGACCTCCCCCAGTTCTATGCTATCCAATACGGCCAGCTTCTGTCCTTTCTTCACGCGATCTCCCCAGTCCACAAATAACTCTTTAACAACACCGGATATCCGCGGAGAAACGATAACAAAACGATCGCGATTTGGCCCCACCTCGCCGGTTGCCTTATGAGTTACCTCTATGTCAAACAATTCGACATTTTTTACGGTAATAATCTCCCCCAGTATTGACTTATCAACCTTAACGACCCCAACCTCATGGCGACATCCGTCGCACTCGATTATGGGAACATTGTGTTCACATTGTTTTTTCAGGAGTTCTTCATAGCTATTGGTTTTAATAGCTGGGTTACACAAGATACATTCGCTTTCCGGAACGCCATGTTCAGGACATATTTCGCCTTTATGTGTATCCTGACAACCCTGGTGCGCGAAAATATTCGCAATTGAAAGCGCTCCTGTAATGAGGAAAAAAATAATTACCCATGTAATTGTTCGTATTTTAAGCGCCGGCAAACATGTCATACATTTCCCTTTATTCAAAAATACTAAAAACTTATGAAAAATAAATGTCCTGTTATAAGAAGAAATAAGGAGAAAAATGGTGTTGTTTCGATAGATAAATTATCTTGCCTCATAGTTATTGCTCCCCTATTTTCGTCACTGCAAGTCTTTCAATATCTGCAATCAGCAGGTTTAAGTTTTTTAAGGCTTCTATGTAGGAAATCCTTGTCTCAGCCCATGTCCTCTGGGCATCCAGCAGGTCTATGTAATCAAACTCACCTTCTCTGTATCCCCTTGTAATTAACTTAAGGGATTCCTCCGCCTTTGGCAGGATTTTATCCCTGTATTCAATAACCCGCTTCCGCTCTGTATAATACGAATTGAAATTTCTTCTTAACTGAAACAACAGTTCATTATAAACCAACTGGTTCTCACTTTTCGCCTTTTTTGAAAAGGCCTTACCCTTCTGTATGTTGCCCTGGTTGCGATTAAAAAATGGGGCAGGTATCTCAATACCCAGCTGGAAGGTATTTGTCTCTTCCAATGCAAGCCGTTTATAACCTGCCGATACATTGATGTCAGGTATAACCTGTCTCTTTTCCAGCGTTAACTGTGTTTCCGCTATTTCGATGTTTTTCTTTGACGCCATAAGTAACGGCTGATTACTGCTCATACTGAGTTCAAGATCGGGAAGTGACACATCCACAGATCTTGACAAAAGTTTTCCCGTCACACCATCGACGGTCTCCTCCGGAACGCCCATCGCCGTTTGTAATTCCCTTATCGAATTCTGAAGATTACCCTCCGCATTTGAAACAACATTCCTCGCTTTTGACAATTCAACTTCTGCCCTCAGGACATTCGTAATAGCTACTTCACCCGCCTCAAACCTGAGTTTCTCACTTTCATAGGTTCTTTTTGCAATTTTTTCTGTTTCCTTTGCTATAGCCAAACTCTCCTGATCGCCGACAACCTTATAAAACGCCTTCTTTGTGTCGGCAATCACATTCAATAAAACGGCATCGCGCTCTAATTCATTTTTTTCTTTTGATTTTTCGCTGACCTTGATCCCCAGCCCTCTCTTACCGCCTGTGATGATGGGCTGAGTTACGGCCATAAGATTCTGGCTTTGATTTAATCCGATTTCGTCGCCAGGAATTTCTTCAGCTAAAAATTCCAGGACAGGATTCGGATATAATCTTGACTGCCTTAATGCGCCCATGGCTGCATCCACCTGGTCCCTGGCCGACTGCAACTGTGGGTTTTTTTCAACTGCGATACGAATAGCCTCGTCGAGTGAAATTTTTCTAGCTTGTAATTGGCCATTCTTGTCTCCCGCCTTAACCAGTGAATCCTTCTCCATGGCTATTAGCCAAAAACACGGTAAATGAACAGAAACAAAAACTATCATAATAAAAAAATCAAATCTATACCTTTGACAGCGATTCTTAAAACCAAAATGCTTATCCATAACAAAACCTTTCACGATAAACCAAGTTAATGTATAATTTTTTACCCCTTCTTTATTCCTTCCCCATCTACAAGGGGGACAAAGGGGGGAGAAAAAAAGAGGGGTAGTCAATCTTATTCTTATTGCGACTTTATTACGCTATCATAATACATTCAGGGAACCCCACCGGTAACCGCTACCCATAGAACCTGCAAGAGCGAATCGGATGGTTACACCCGGTTACTCAGGCTTTGCCGTGAACTCAGACGAACGCCCGGTCGAACGGCTGAAAGCCCGCGGCCACCCAATTTCACCCATTTTTATGGATATTCCGTATCTTTCGGCAGTGACTCTATACAGCGTTATGGGATGTTGAAAGCTATAGAATGGATTATGCGGCTAAACGTGGCGGGTGATATATAATAGTCTGGAAAATGCTTTTGAAATGACCAAACTGAAGGGGTTGAAACCAACGGAAGAAACTATTGCAAACAAGCAAAGCGTTTTGCAGTAAACCAAAAACTAAATTGTGGGTGCATAGAAGACAACAATGTGAACAATGCCGATCGTCACTGGGAATAGAAGAACAGTCGTCATTGTGCGATAAAACGGCGGATTCCATTTCATCACAATGAAATGAATCATTTTCTCCACAGCCTAACACAAGGCAGTCGCCAGGCAATATGCATAAAAGAAACCATACCGTCAAGATGACTATAAAACCCTTTTTTAAGAAAATAATTTTTTCCATATACTTCCTGGTAAAAAATCAAATCATTCAGTGCATGCCGACAAATCATAACTAATAACCTATGGTAAAGCAAATAAAAACAGGAGTATATTTTTAAGACCCCTCAATTACCACTTTGCCCATCAAGCCCAGATCATCAAGAATTTGTCGGAGTTCAGATTTTATACTGTGGGCAATATCTGACTTCAGGGTTACCCTGAAATCGATTCCAATCTGTAGTTCCGTCCCCAATCTTAGTTTTGGCAGGATTTTTGTTCCCAGACGATTCCAGACCTCCGGGGGAATTGCGCCCGTTAACCGTATAGTGCTGGTCTGCTTTTCGACAATAGCTTCAACATCCGTTTCCTGGCCTGGTGTTGGCGTCGGTTCCGGCGGTGGAAAGGGCTTAACCGCTGGTTCTGGCGGTAGCTGGGGTTCTATGCCCGCTTTCAGGGCCTTTGCCCTGTCTTTTTTCAGGAGAAATACGCCGGATTCAAATGCCACCTCTTCGGGTGAAATACGTTCCATATACCAGACTCGCTCGTATGTGCCGTCTGGTCTTTGTCCTGATGCAAGTCCAAAATCGCCCTTTGTGATGAACTCAACTATCTTGCCTCTTAATATCGCGTCAGGGTCAAGCAGTCTTGTGAGAGACCCATTAAGAAAATTTTGCCTGAGGCTTGTAAGAGGCCATGCGCCGCAATCTCTCAGCGCCGGAGGCCAGTTACGGTCTATATACCCGGCCCCTATTGATTCGTTCAGGAGCGCCCCGGATTTTAAAGCGCTTATCACCCTCCCACAAAGGGTCTTGCTACTGCTGGAATGTCCTGCGCCCAGGTCAATAGGTTTACTAAGCCCGTCGGGTTCTTTGTTATCGGCAAGCACCATGAATCGGTATCCACCCCATACCTCGTCCTTTGCTGCTTCTTCAGCATCCACAACCCTGGATTGAATCTCGGCACGGTCTGTACGGTCAAAGTCGCCTCCCAGAGTCCCCTCTGCTATTTCCCTTGAAACGCGTTTCCACGCAAGCCAGAGTTCCACCTTCTCGCGCAGTTCTCTCCCGGGTTTTTTCATGCACCAGATGAGAGACCCGGGATAAAGCCTCGGCGTTCTGCCACGCTGCCTGGTCCATTCAGCAATTTGCCGGTGAAGTGAGCCATTTTCTCCCCACTCACATTCAGGTTCCATTATCACAAGCGTTAATCGTGGGAAATCCTGTATAGCGACACTGTCTGCAGGGAAAAATACCAGAGGAATGCTTGAGCCACGCTCGAATTCTTTTTGAACAAGAAATCTCATGGCAGGCTTGATTTCTGTTTCATAATCAAGGGATGCACGCCTGTCATTTACGGCCTTTCTCAGGGTAGGTTGATGTCGTATCTGAAAGCCGTCCGTACCTACTTTTCTGATGAAGAATGCCCTGGACTCCAAGGCGAGCGCCGCATTGCCTATCGACGTGGTATCTATCTCCGGTTCACCGAGCGCAAATCGCAACTCAGGCAAGTGGGCGATTTTGTCCTTCTGTCCGCCTGAAGACTCAAAGAGAATAGCCGTCGCAGTCCTTCTGTGGATATTACGAAGCGGTCCTTTTGTATCTGCATCGAGCGCACGAGCATGTGACTGTTCACCGGAAATATCTGAATCAATAGCAGCAATAAGCCTTGTCTCACCGAGTTGTCCGAGAATAACGCTGCGGAATTCCGGGACCTCAAGCGGCGCTGAGCCAAGCGTGATAAGGGGCTCACGCCGCGCCAGTTGATAGCCTTCACGATATGCCCACGAAATCCATTGAGCCAGCATCGCCAGGGTTCCACGCGTCTGCTGATATTGGGTAAGGGACTGCCATTTTCTCTGGAATACGGAAAGCGTCGCAGGGTGAAACGGGTAGCATACCTCAAATCGGCTTCGCAGGAATTCCCTCGCCTTTGACTCCGTCGATGCGGTGTCCACTGCCGTCCATTCAGAAGGAAGCTGTGCCCGCCGTTCGTAGCACCAATCGGCATAAACCCTGGCAATGCTCTTACAGGTCCGTTCGCCCCCAAGATCTTCAAACAGCCTCCGGCGTACCACCTCGCTAATCTCGGCTTCGTCATTTACAATAAGGTCTCTGGCTATGCGCCGGACGACCTTGGTAATCCTGTCCGGTCCCAATCCGTCATCTCCACCTGACTTCTGGGGAGGCTGATCAGCACAGCCCCATAAGTAGTTCCCGTCATCGTCCTGCAGAGATTGTCAAAGAATGCGTAGCAAGGCTCAGCCAGGTTTCGGTGGCGGTTAAAAAAGTTCAATACCTCGTCCATAAGGATAAGTACCGGGTCATTTGCTGCCTTAAAGACACGAAGAATTGCTTCTGTCCCCGGTGGCGTAGTTCTGGCTGATGGTCCGAGTTCGTTTATGCCTTTGTCACCAGCAAGCTATCTGGCAATGTCAATCCACGGGGTCTCTCGTCCTTCCTGCGGGTCCCATGCGTTTCCGACGAATATTGCCACCTTTGCTTCCGGAATTACAGAAAGCCCGGCTTCTTTCCGGAGTTCAGAGACGCCAGTGTACCGTGTGGCCTTTTCGCCATTCCTTGCCAGATGGTAGAGCGCAGTCAAGGTATGTGTTTTACCGCCTCCGAATTGTGTGATGAGGGTAAGGGCAGGCGCTGTGTTTTCAGTCTTTCCAGCCAGCCGTCTCAGCGCCATCCCCACATTTTCCAGGAGCGCCCTGGTAAAACAGGTGCGCTTGAAAAACTGCTCGGGATTACAATAATCTTCAGGCGCTGTGCCCGCCACGACCTGTTCTAAGGCAATGGCAAACTCATCAGGGTTGAATGAGCGACCTTCCCTGACCTCCTTGCGCGGTGTTACTACTTTATACCATGGTTCCACATGCTCCTCCGGAGAAATAAAAGTAAAAAGGTAAAGGTGAAAGGTGTTAGCAAGACTTCATGTTCTTTTTTGTGCTGACAATGATCGATCCGATGATTTTAGCGATTTCTTCTGCTTCACGCTGAGTTTGTTCAATCTGGCCATCTGTGTATTCTCCGGACTCCCGTAATAAACGGATCCAATAGATGGTTTCACGGGCTTCTTTAAGGGCAATTGCATATTTATTTACAAAGTCAGCGCGGCTCTGTCCTGCCTGAGCCTCTTCTATGTTTGCACCGATGGAAGTCCCAGACCGCAGCAATTGCTTACCCAATGTTTTTGCTACACTTGGTCTCCCGTCTAACTTCCGGCACAATCGTACCACTTCAAGCGCAAACCCAAAAGTCCTCTCCCTAATATCCCTTGGCCTTTTTTCTTCCACGCTCTTTCCCCTTTAACTTTTTGCCTTTTTACTTTTGCCTTTTTACTTTTCACCTTTTCCTTCCCCATTAGTGCTTTGCAGCGTCCAGAGAAAGAGGGCCGTGAGACGGGCATCTTCTTCTAACGAGCCTGACGCGCCATTTCTGGCTTTTGCCTCCGCAGTCCCAAGCACTTGCTCAAGCGCCGCGCGACCCACCGCCTCCCAGACATAGGCAAGAAAACCCCGTTTGTGGGGTTCCTGAGCCTCCGGGTCTCCACCGAGAGGAATCTCTCGTTCCTGCGCGTCCACGACCTTTGAATATTTGCTATAGATTTCAAGGGCAGGGCCTATGCAGGCAAACACCAGGTCTGCCCCGCGAATACCCTCCGATTGCAGCCGTTCCATCCAGTCGCCAACACGTTTAGGCAGTTCCCGTAAAACATCTGCCCAGTCGCCTACGAGTTCCGTAACGCAGGCATCCTGCCTGCTTTTTTCGCATAAATCTTTATTATGCAGGCTGGAAGCCTGTGCTACTTTGTACCTCAGCGCCCGTTTTCTCCCTGGCTTTTTACAGAGACAGAAACTCCGCACGAGCGGAATCTCCGCCCCGCAGTTCGGGGCCTCGCATTTCACCGTCCTCGCCCAGAGATAGGCGATAGGTCTTGATCCATCTGGATCAGGAGGGTAAAATTCGGCAAGTTCCTTTTCGGCCTCATCCTTGATGTCTTTTCCCACGATTCGCAACGCTTCTGCCAGGCCTTCAGCTTCGATCTCTTTCCCATTTTGCCTTTTAACTCTTACCTTTTTCCTTCCCCATCGTGGAATGTCTTCAAGCATGACCTTGAGTATCAGGCATGCCACAGGGTTCAGGTCGCTGGCAAAGGCCTCGCATCCAAGCCTCAATGCCTCAAGTGGAATAGAACCACCCCACTGCAAAGGGATCGACAATTAGAGGTGTTTCTTCAGGATGTGCTGCCCTGACAAGCCCACGGGCAATATTCAGGTATTGTTGGTTTGTTGAGAGGTCCCAACTGGCAAAGTCGCCAATGAACTGGAGAAGCGCGCGCCGCAGGTCTTCATCCTCTGGACATATTTGACCCTGAACTTCTGGTAAAAGCCTTCTGGATTTTTCCTTAAAATCCTCAGGACAGTGTTTATCGCAAGGGTCGGGAAGCAGGAGTCCGAGTAGCATTGCCCGGCACGCCGCCAATGGACGCCTTGCCCACCAGAGGTGGAGTGTTGAGGGATGACCATGACGGATAGACTTTTCTCGCGCCGAGTGTTTTGACACCACGGCAATCGGGAAATCCACCTCAGCCAGCCGTTTGCATTCTTTGGGGATCATTTATTTCACTTCCTTTTTGTATATTACCCTTTAGATTCCGGACAAGCCGGAATGACAAACTGGACAAGCCGGAATGACAGATTCAGAACAACTCCCTATTTGTCAGATTTCGGGTAAGCCAGAATGACAAACCAAACATGTCGGATGACAGGCAAGGTATTAAATGTTGTCATTCTGGCTTGTCCAGAATCAATTCTTTCTCAACGACATGTTCTTTGTTAGATTCCCGATAAGCGGGAATGACAACCCGACAAACGGGAATGACAGATTCAGAATATCTCTCCAGAAGTAATTTGTACAAGCACTTCTCGCGCATATTGTTAATAAGGATAAGTCTTTGTAAGGTATGCAAATCAATATTGCCCTCTTTAATCACCTTTTTAAGGGCATTGCATTTTCTTCTTGCCTTGACTCATACCCCTTCCTTCCCCAACTCAGCCTCAATCACCTCAATCGCGAATATACAACCTTTCAATTTCTTTGCCATAGGCTACTTGTTATCTTCATGGCACTTCCAAAATTTTCAGAAAAGCTCGCGCATCCACTATTTGTATACTTTTGTAATGTTTCAAATCGAGAAGATGCTCATCGCCAAAAACGATATAGTCTGCATCCCCTTCAACGGCACATGCGATAAATTTATTATCTTCCGGGTCTTTTCTGACTTTTGATGCCATGTAAATATCTTCCGTCAAGATCGTTCCTTCATAGAGGAATGCGGAGATATCATCGATGATCTCTTCGTTGAGATTGTATTTTAGGTAGATATAGTCCCTGTGCATCACATTGAGAATTTCGTGGTTTATTGAGACAGAGGTAACAACTTTAAATACTTCTTTTCTTGCTAAATTGAGAATCTTTCGTGGAGCGCCTTTAGGAGAGATAATACCGCTTACGAGCACATTGGTATCAATAACAGCCTTAATTTTTCGCACTTTTTCGAACCTCGGCAATTGCATTTTTTATGTCTTCAATAACTTCTTCCTCTGAAAACCGAATATTTTTCCTGCCGAGTTTTTGTAAAGCACTCCCAAATCTTTCCTGCCAGGTAGCTACTTTCTGTTTTTCTAGTTTCTTTCTGAGAAGCAATTTTTCATCAGGACCAAACTGGTCAATGATAGAGAGAAGCTTCTGAAAAGATATTTCCAATCTAATAGGTTTTATAGCCATTATATACATCCTTTCCCGTTTAATCCTTTTTACTTATTTTACCTTTCGTGGTATTACTATCTTAATGCAATATTTTACCCTTATTACTACCCTTTTTAAAGGATATTACCCTTTTTTCTCTCCGAGCGGATGCGACTCCTCCCTCACCTGCATCGGTTGTTTTAATGCGTCAACAGAGAGGTAATAGTGAGCAACCTTGGTTACCTCGCGCCATTCAAACCGTGCGGGGTCTTTAATGGGTTCCTGTAGTTGTGGCTTTGTGTTACAATCGGTAACCACATAGAGCCAGTAGCAATCCCTGCGGTCTTCGGCAACACGGCGTTCGTTTGGCGTAAGCAGGATTTGTCCTTTAGAACTGCCAATGCCCTTAACCTCTATGAGTCTGAGTTCACCGGAATTCAGGTCAAGACTGGTGATATCATAACCCAGGTTCTTTTCGTGGACATCGAAGACCTGACGATGCTGGGACTTTTCATACTCAAGGACAACCTGCATGGCAGCAGCCTCTACTTCACAATCGGGTCTCAAGCGACGGACTTCCGGGGATTCTCTTTCGGGGTGAGGAAGGATAAGAACACTTGTCATTCTTTCTACTGCCTGCAAGGAAAGCGACTTTTGGCGCTCAAGCTCCTGCCTGCGTTTTTCGCGGCGGTTGAGGATCTCCGCATGACGCGCCTCTGCCTGTGCAAGGCGTCCTTCCGCGCCATGCACCTTTTGCTCCATATCGGATGCGGCCTTGCCTATCTCCTCATCTGCCTTCTGAAGCAACTCGGTGAGCGACAGTTCAATGTGCGCGGCGATACGTTCAACCTCGGCAATACGCCCTGAACGGGTTTCTTCAAGAAACGGCGTAAGCGCATGTTCGTTGAACCACGGCAATGCCTCCGGAACGGAGGCAACGGCAGGCAGGCTTTCCGGGGTTTTTGCAGGAGTAAGATTTCCCAGGAAGCCCGGCTTCTGAAGATGGGGGTCTCCGTTTTCCTTGATCTCCATAACAAATAACCGCTCATGTATTACCTGACCAAGGCCGTCCACAACACGGGCGCGGTAGAAGTCCAGACGTGAAGGCGTATCATGTTTAAGTGAATAGAAGCAGGCGCCTTTTGCAAGGCTATCCCGGGCAAGGGAATAGATATGACGTCTTACGGCTTCAGACAAAGGATGACCTGGCGTTACCCATTCGAGTTTGTTATCTTCGGCGGTTTCACGATCTGTCGAGCAGAGTGGGTACTTGTTTGCCAGGACTGGCAGTTTCCAGTCCGGTTGTGTCTCGTATTTCCTTAAAATGGCAGGTGTTTTCCCGGGTTCAAAGGTGTGAGGAATATTTGGGACAACCTTCAAATGAAGTGTCACATATTCAGATGCCTCCCGCAGGAAGCGTGCAATTGTTTCCGGAACGACGCGGCATTCCTGCGCCCTAGCGCGACGTTCAATAAGCATTTCAAGGTTGAGTTTTTTAGAGGCAAGTCCTTCGAGGGCGTTCTGACAGATAGCGCGAAACTGCGCCTCATCAACATTTTTCAGGAGACGGTCTTCCAGGTCTTCATCGCCCAGACGGCCTGCATAATAATCCCTGAGCACCTTTTCTATATGGGAGGCAGGGAGGATTTCCCCAACAACATTAAATACGGCGTCGTCAAGGGCGTCACGGATTTCCTGCAGTTTTTCAAGCAACCGTTGCAGGACGCGCCCCTCGATGGTATTCGTAGCAACAAAGTTAAAGATGAGGCAATTCTCTTTTGCCCATAGCGATGGATTCGCCCCATGCGTTGTTCAAGGCGATTCGGGTTCCAGGGGATATCATAGTTAAACAGGACATTGCAGCATTGCAGATTGATGCCTTCCCCTGCCGCCTCGGTTGCAACGAGGATCTGGATTTTCCCTTCCTTAAACTGTTGTTCTGTATAAAGACGGGTTCCAGGCTCATCCCGTGAGCCAGACTTCATACCTCCGTGGATGCAGCCAACCTGGAAGCCCCACGTCCTGAAGCGCACCATGAGATAATCAAGCGTATCTTTAAATTCCGTAAAAATAAGGAGCCTCTTTTCAGGATGATCAAAGAAACCCTCCTTCTTGAGAAGCTCTTTGAGGCGGAAAAGCTTTGCCTCCGCTTCGGCATCCTCTACGGCCTTTGCCTTTAAAGCGAGGCTATGAAGCTCCTCGATTTCCTTATGCATCTGTTCGGCATTGCCAGCAAGCGTAATAGCTTCGAGTATCTCTTCAAGCCGTTCGCGTTCCCCTTCTTCTATTTCTTCAAGCTCTTCCGGTGAAGGGATTTCCGGCGGCGCCATACGGGACAACTCCTGCGCGCGTCTTAACCCCTCCTTCAGTCTTCTAGCGCGATTCTCAAGGGAATGCCGGATTGCATAGGCACTTGAGGCAAGACGACGCTGGTAAAGCGACATAAGGAAGCCGATGGCCCTTGCCCGAGGGTCGTCACCATGCGCTGCCGCCTGTGCACTCTGCCGTTTCACAAACCTGGTGACGTCGCGGTAAAGCTCAAATTCCTGCCCACCTATCTGAAAGTCCACAGTGTGAGGGATGCGTTTGGTAAATATTTTTTTAGCCGCCCATGCGCCATCCGATCTGCGTTCAGGGAAATAAATCATTGCCTCTTTCGTTCGGCGGAGATAGAAGGGCGCATGGCGTCGAGCCATTGCCTCGCGTATTGATTCCACGTCGGCATACGCATCTCTATCCAACAGTTGGAGAAAAAGGCTGAAATTGACTGGGTCTCCTTTATGAGGGGTGGCAGTAAGAAGCAGGATATGGTCTGATTGATCTCTCAGCAGTTCACCCAGGGCGTATCTCGCAGTCTTACGGGCCGGCGGTGTCCACGACATGCGATGGGATTCATCTATGATGACCATGTCCCAGTGCACCTGTCTGAAGCCGGGCAGAATTTCAGCGCGTTTGGCAAGATCAAGAGACGTTATTACGGTCTTTTGCTCCAGCCATTGATTTACGCCAAATTGTTCGCATGAATATTAGAACAAAATTTCAAAAGATTGCAATCTATTACTTTGAGCTAAATTTAACAGTATGATACCGCTTTTAAGCCACTTTTCCTCGTATGGCTGTAATTTAATGGAACAGGATTCCGGAACAGAGAAGCGTAAAATTCCTGCCTAAAGTGCGTGAGCTACACATCTTCACTGTTTCTCCTATGAATGAGCCGGAAATTGTAACAGTTTAATTTTTTGAAAAATTCCAATAATGACGTGGTTGTATGCCACGGTAGTGGCAATTCATGAATTGCCACTACATACCGTCACAAAGCCTTTTCTCCTTTCTACGTTTTTAAAAAACTAAAGTGTTACCGGAAATTATTTTTGATTTACTCTCAATAAGCCTATCGGTATACTAAGTGCGTAAATTTTGCATAATTTAGGGAGGAAAAAAATGTACATCTCGATTAAAAATCGGCTCATTTTTTTACTCATTGTATTTACATTGTTACCATTTGTTTTATTAAGGATTGTGGCCTATCCACGGGTGCAGGCGGATCTTCAGGAAGTACTTATCAGAAACCTTGACGGTATCGGGCATAAACAGGTAGATTTAGTAATGAATTGGATGTATGAAAGGATAAAGAATGTCAGTGTAATCGCAGAAAATCCCTTTATGACCAAATGCGCCGAGATTACCAGAGAAGACAGAGATTATCCTGATATCGTCCATTATCTGGAGGTCGTGAAGAATAAATATGGTTACAAGGGTATTCTGGTAAGCAATAGTAAAGGATTGGTAACGGTTGCAACAGCGGAAGAGGGTGTAGGACACGATATTTCACAGATGGATTACTTCAAACGGGCGGTTCAGGGGCATACCTTTGTATCTGGTATTATTCCATCTGAAATTCCGCTAACAAATGAATTGGGGGAAAAAGAAATGGGCATGCCTACCATGTTTGTTTCAACGCCTCTGAGAAACAGGTACGGGATTGTCGTAGGTATAGTCGCCATTCGTGTAGACGTAAAGATGTTGAGCGACCTGATGCTCAGTCTGAAATTAGGAAAGACTGGAGAAACATATCTGGTAAACAAGGACGGATATATGCTTACGGAATCAAGGTTTGCCAGTGATCTAAAGGACAAGGGGTTAATAAAGAAAAGATGTGCGCTGGAATTGAAGCTGGTTAGTCCCGAAACTACTGAATTGACCAACGGTGTCAAACAGTGTATTACCGGAAAGAGTGGATTTGATGCAAAAGGCTATAAGGATTACCGGGGAATAGCAGTACTGGGTGCATGGCGCTGGTTACCAGAATTTAACTGGGGTATTATGGCAGAAATTGACAGGGCTGAAGGTTACGGACCTGCCTACAATCTCAATTACATTGTAAGTTCAGTACTGATGATAATGGCGTTTCCAATAGTGATGATCGCATACTTTATCGGAAAAAAGGCTTCAACACCCATTATAAAACTGACAGAAGTTACCAAAAAAATCGCCTCCGGAGATTTATCGCAACGGGTAGATATACAGAGAAAAGATGAGATTGGGATATTGGCAAAATCCTTTAATACGATGGCAAAGTCTCTGGAAGAGAAGACAAATGCCCTGGCAGATTCCGAGAAAAGGTACAGAGAATTGTTTAACTCCGTGAAGGAAGGAGTATACCAGTCTGAACCAACGGAGGATGGGGTATTTATCAGCATAAACCAAGCAGGCGCTGAAATTCTTGGCTACAACTCCCCGGAAGAAGTAATTGGGATGAAGGTAAAGGATATTTATGTAAATCCCGATGACCGCAGGAAGGTTGTTGAAAAACTGACCAAAGAAGGAATATGGAAAAGTTTTACATCGTTATGCAAAAGAAAAAACGGGGAATTATTTTACATGGAACGGACATCCAATTTGGTAACTGATGAAAAGGGAAATCCTATCCGTATAGATGGAATATTTAGAGATATTACCGAACGGAAACGATTAGAGATGGAATTACAGGAGTCGGAACTTCAGCATAGACAATTGCTGAAATCACTGAAAGAGGGAATATACCAATGTGAACCGGACGAAGACGGAATATTTACCTGGATCAATCCGGCTGGGGCAGAAATGCTTGGCTACAGTTCACCAGAAGAAGTGATTGGAACACGGGTGAAGGATACCTATGTAAATCCTGATGATCGGAAAAAATTATTTGAAGCATTAAAAACGAAAAGGATAGTGAGGGATTTTATTTCTTACTGTAAGAAAAAAAGCGGGGAACGCTTCCTTTCCGAAAGCACGTGTAATCTTATATACGACGATGGCGGCAAACCGATCAAGATCCTTGGTGTATTCAGGGATATAACGGGAAAATAATTAATAAATATGCGATGTTGACCACTCCTGCATACACACCGTAAACGGGGAGGGTTGGGGTGGCGTTGACTGGCTGTTGGCGGTAATAATCCTTGCGTAAGAATTTCCGACTCGTTCGGCTTATGGAGTTTGAACATGTATTCAATCGATAAATACCACTTTAAGGAATTCAAGATTGCACCGGGGCATCGCGCAAATTATGCCATCCTCTGTAATCCCGAATTTAAAGAGAACCAGTGGGGCATGAAATACTCACCTGCCAACAATTATTCAAGAGAATACAAGATACTTCCCCTCTTTACACACCCTCAAATCCCCAGTCGGTATGCAGAAGGAAATGCCGTCATGTATAAGGAAGGCAGATCGGTGCTCGTCCAAAATTACCTTATCATAACCCACTTTGAGGGAGAAGATGTCGTTGAATATTACAAGAAAAAAGGTTTGCCGGATCAACGTGAAATCGAACGCGTGATTCAATATTTTTCAAACGCTACGTTACCTTTGCAACACATGCATTCCAAAGGATATATCCATTCTGATATCAAACCCGGTCACCTCATTTTAAACCCAACCTCTGGTATGATGGCGCTCATAGACCTCGAATGCACGATTAAAATAGGAGAAATTATCTGTGGTATGAGCAAGGAATATGCCTCACCAGAGCAAAAGCAGATGATTCGGTTATTACGTAACGGTGAAGGGGAAAAATCTGTACAGAAAAAGGTCAGGATGAATGCCGCCTCGGATCTGTATTCCGTCGGTTTGATCTTGTATCAGGTCGTAACGGGAAAACTATGGCAAGAGGCAAACATCATCCCACAAGAAATTAACAAGGCCATCCCCGACAAGCTGAACAAGATTATTTTAGGACTCCTGGAGGAAAACCCAGATAACCGCATCCAGTCCGCTGAGGCGCTAAGAGCGGAACTGGAGGCAGTGTAGCTTTTAGCATAATGGAATAAATTGAAAGATTTGAAAATAGTGGACAATCTCCTGACCCGAACAGGTCAGAAACGTAAAATGGAAAGTAGGGGCGGGGTTACCCCGCCCCTATCTTTCTCATTGAATTTTTGCTAAAAATGTCAAAATTATTTTTGGAAGCTACTACTAATTTCTATTTGTTAAAAGTATAAATGCAAACTATTTATTACTATCTGTAATACATGGAAACATGGCAAATCCCTGTTATCTTTGCCGTTGGCGTTATCGCGGGATTTATCAATACCCTGGCAGGCGGTGGCTCGCTCCTTTCCTTACCGGTACTTATTTTCCTGGGTCTGCCAACGGCCGTGGCAAACGGTACCAACCGTCTGGCAATTACGGTTCAGAGTCTTTTTGCAGTTGCTGGCTTTAAAAGGAAGGGCGTTTCGAATTTTAAGTTAAGCCTTCTCATGTCAGTACCAGCACTTGCAGGAGCTATTGTCGGCGCTCATCTTGCTGTCAATGTGCCAGATATCCTGTTTAAAAGAATACTTGCCATTATTATGTTATTCATCCTCGTAATTATCCTATGGAACCCTGTTCGAAGGCGATATAGTAATGTCCCGTATAACGGAGGTATGGCTAATTTAAGCGGGAATCGTCGCATGGTTCTGATGACTATTTTCTTCTTTATTGGGATTTACGGCGGGTTCGTTCAGGCGGGCATTGGCTTTATGATCATCGCGGTTCTAACCATGGTGGGTGGATTAGACCTTGTGGAGACCAATAGCCACAAGGTATTCATCGTCGGTATCAACGCACTATTCGCACTGTTTGTGTTTGCTTTTCATAAGAAAATAAATTGGCCAATTGGCCTGGCTTTAGCAGCCGGTAACGGTCTCGGTGGCTGGATCGGCAGTCATCTGACGGTTACTAAAGGCGAACGTTTTATCAGATTTGTGCTTACTATTTGTGTTATTGCAATGGCCGCTAGGCTTTTGGTCCAGACATAGAGTAGAAACCAAAAATAATAAACAAAACCCGAAAGGATTTATCGTTTATGCAACGGTCTGGTATTTTACATGACAAAATACCCCTCGAAGCGTCCACCATAGGGATCGGTACTTATCTCGGAGAAGAGGATGACAGGACAGATGCACTTTATCATGACGCAATTACCGAGGCGGTTAAACAAGGATGTAATGTCATCGATACCGCAATAAACTACAGGGAAATGAGGAGTGAGCGGGTCGTCGGCCGGGCTGTGCAGAGACTCATGGAAAAACACCCGGATATTCGTGAAAAACTTATCGTAGCAACCAAAGGCGGTTTTATCCCGGGCGACAATGAGTCCGGAGAAGAACCTTCCGAATTTTTTCAGAACCGCCTCGTAAAGAAAGGCATTCTCAATGAAGACGACGTTGTTCAGGGATGCCACTCTCTAAAACCTGAATTTATCCATGAATGTGTTTTGGTGAGTCTGGAGAATCTGGGACTGGAATATATCGATATATACTACATCCATAATCCTGAAATACAGCTATTAGAACTATCAGCAAATGAATTTTATCATAGGCTTTCTAAGGCATTCGAGGTTCTGGAGAATTTTGTACGGGATGGGCGTATCCGCATGTACGGTACAGCGACCTGGGATGGGTACCGTTTAGATGCGTACGGCCCAAACAGACTTTCTCTGAAGCGCGTAATTCAGGCTGCTGAAGCAGTCACGGTAGGAACCCAGCACCACTTCCGGATTATTCAGCTCCCCATAAATATTTATATGCCTGAGGCCGCAGTACTGGAGAATCAGGAACTCCACGGCAAATGGGCTACCATACTTGACGTTGCCAAAGAGATGGAACTTTTTGTCATGTCCAGCGCAACCCTCTTGCAAACACATACCCTTAAGGAAAGCAAACTATTCTCATTTCAGGCACTCGATAACCTCGGCAGTAGTGCGGCTCGTCGTGCAATCCAGATTATTCGTTCACTGCGTGGTATAACAACCTCACTGGTGGGTATGAAGACCGTTAAACATGTGCAGGAAAATCTTCAGTTGCTCAAAGTACCGAAATTAGACCCGGAAGAAGCCAGGCGGATACTTGGTGAATTTTTCTAGTGCAAATAGTTCATTACCCATCAGATGGGACTTTCAGATCCAGATATGCAGAAAACAATGCCGCACGGTCGTTCCGTTTTTTTACCGTATCGATCATGGTCCGCATGCTCCTTTCCATCTTTCCGGAATATACTGTTTTGCCATTTATCGATATGCGCACGGGTTTCCCCATATCTATAAGTTCTTCGTCCAAATACAGGCGCAGGGCGTTGACCCCATGTGTAGTCAGATAAATCTCATTGTCCTTTCTTACTTCCGCATCAATGGTCGCCGTCTCAGATAATTCTTTAGACTTCGTCACATGTCCGAAAGTATCTCTGCGAACTATGGAAACCTGCCCCACCAATTTGGAAAATTCTGTTATCTCAATCCAATAGGAAACGGGGTATTTTGGAGAATCCGTGGAAAATTTTATTCTCTTCGGGTAGGGCGATCTTTTATGCATACGGAACCAGTCAAGAATCTTGTCCATCTCGCTCGCAGGAAACTGATGTTTCAACTCAGGCAATTCATTATAAATCACATGATAATTAAGCTCTTCCAATCTCGAGCTCGCATCCCTTGCAGCCTCCACAGGGATGACCGTATCCTTTACTCCGTGTATGATAAAGACAGGCACCTGTATCAGGTTAACCAACAGAGAAGGTAAGGGGCATTCACCGGCAACAGGATTAATGGCAGCAAAGAGCGAAGGATAACGAATGGCCAGATACCACACGCCATGACCGCCACTTGAAAACCCTGTCAGATAGACCCTATTGGTATCTACATGGTAATCCTGTTTAACCTTTTCGAGTACTGAAAGCACAAATCTTTCAGGCTCTTCCTTCCACCACAGCCCGGAGCCGTATGTAGGAGCCACGAAGATAAATTCATTCTTCTGAGCAGATGACTTTAACCATGCTATTATTTGCCCGTAACCACTACCTCCTACCCCGTGTAATGTCAGTACAACAGGCCAGGACCTATCAGGCGCATAAGAAGGTGGTATATATACTAAGCACTCTCCCTTCTTTTCTCCAACGGGGACCAATTCCCGATGTATGCCAGACTGCTGAGGCTTGTAGTTTAGCGGAATTCTGACCCATTCTCTAACTTCATCGAAACTCGCCCCCAGCTCCTCCAGTTTCTTAAGTATCTCCTCTATTTCATCTACACTGGTGCTTTCCAGATATCTGTTTACCAATAATTGGCCATATGACTTTTTATCCTGTACGGCATGCACCGGCAAAGGAAAAATCAGGACAAGAAATATAATGATTAACAAATATCTGTACATGACTATAATTTTTCAGACTATTCCATAAACAAGTCTCTTCGTAAAATTTAGGCTGGTAACTGCTGCTACTTAAATTAAATGTGCCCTCAAACGGCATTTCAAACTGTATAATTATTCAATATGTCTGTTGAATTAAACATGCATAGGGGTATGGATTGGATGTGGAGGAACAATATACAGAAAAATAACTTCGTGTCAATATGTAGTGGCAATTCACCAATTGCCACTACAGGGAATGACAACCACGTTGTTACCATGTATATTTAAAAAAACCAAATTGTCGCATTAAAACTTCACGTAATCTTTTTCCTCAAGATAATTTAGTACTGCCCTAGTAGATTCATCAACGGTCATCTTTGATGTATCGATAGTCAATTCTGGATTTAAAGGTTCCTCATACGGCGCTGATATGCCGGTAAATTCCTTGACCTCTCCGGCACGAGCCTTTTTATAGAGCCCTTTCGTATCACGCTGCTCACAAACCTCAAGGGGGCATTTTACATAGACTTCGATAAATTCCCCGTCTTTTAAGAGTTTTCTGACATTATCCCTGTCCTGCCTGTACGGTGATATAAAGGCGGTAATGGTTATTATATTTGCATCTGTAAACAGCTTTGCCACCTCACCGATACGGCGAATGTTCTCCGTACGGTCTTCAGGTGAGAAACCAAGATTTTTATTCAGACCATGACGGATGTTATCACCATCAAGTATATATGCCAGATGTTTATTTTCAAGAAGGGCATGCTCAAGCTCAACTGCAATAGTCGACTTCCCCGAACCTGAAAGTCCTGTGAGCCATATGGTTACCCCTTTTTGTTTCATCAGCTTGACCCTGTCTTCTTTCGTAATCTTTCCATGGTGCCATTTGATATTGGTTGCTTTTTGCACTGCCATGTCATCTCCTCTTAATAAATTATATATTGCCAAAATTTAACTTGTCTAAAAAACCGACGCAGTGGATAGCAGAAAAGTTAGAATGTTATAAGAACTCATCTGAAAATGCAATCTTTTTTTCCTGTTTTAAACCACCAGGGTTGTGACGGAAGAAAAGGCATCTTCAAAGATTATTATAAGAAACTTTCAAGAAGCACTATTGTTTCAGCAGCCTCTTTTTCATCCAGCTTTTTGATCGCATAACCGGCGTGAACAATCACATAATCGCCAACTTTTACATCTTCCAGAAGCTGAAGTCCGATCTCCTTATGCAGGCTGCCAAGTTCAACCACACCGGTAATGCCATTATTTTTGATAAGTTTCATGGGAACTGCTAAGCACATGCCCTGTACCTTTCACCGGCAATAACTGCCTGCCCCAGTGATACACCGCCGTCATTGCACGGAATTTTTTGAGGGAAATATACCCTAAAATCATGCGAGATAAGTTTTTTGATAAGGCGACTGGAAAGGAGGTTATTTTGAAATACCCCGCCCGACAGTACAACTTCGTTTAAATTCAAACTGCCACGGATTATTATACATACCTGAAGTACCATATCCACAATAGTATTATGAAATCTTGCAGAAATTACCGAATTTGCAACCCCGGATTTCACATCGTTTACTATATGTTCAAAGATTTGCTGCCAGCGTATGATATGCAGGGTCACGTTGCTGCGTGACTCCAGGGTGACATTGATATCAAATGGATAGCATCCGGTCTCATATTCATCCGCAATCAATTCGAGTTTCATTGCAGCCTGGCCTTCATAATGAACAGTGTGTTGTAAACCTATTATTGAAGCCACCCCATCAAAAAGCCTTCCCATGCTTGAGGTTAATGGCGAATTGATGCGGTGTGACAGCATTTTAAAAAGAATTTCTAATTTTGCATAATCGGGGTTATAGCCTGTTTTTCCTGCAGACGAAGAAGTACTTGCGAATGGAAACAACGGAATATCATTACCGTAAATGCGGTAAAGATATGAAACAGCCATGCGCCATGGTTCTTTGATTGCCTGCTCTCCACCGGGCATAGGTACGTAATCAAGATGACCTGCCCGTTCATAACCGGAAAGGTCTGCAACGAGGAATTCTCCTCCCCAGAAATTACCGTCATCCCCATATCCTAATCCATCAAATGCCACGCCGATAACCATGTGGCTAATTCCATGATCAACCATACAGCCTGCAATATGGGCGTGATGGTGTTGAATTCCTGTTTTAAAAAATTTATCGTTCTGAGCAAGGGCATATTTTGTGGAAAGATATTCCGGATGAAGATCGTATGCAATCACCTCCGGTTCTAAGGAAAAAAGCCTTTTATAATGTATGATTGCCGTCTCAAAAGAGTTTAATACTTCAGTATTTTCAAGATCCCCTATATAGTGACTTACAAAGGCATGATTCCCTCGTGCCAGGCAGAATGTATTCTTCAGAAATGCACCGCAGGCAAGGGTAGGTTTAGGAAAAGTATATTGCAATCTGAGCGGGAATGGTGCATAGCCTCTTGATCTGCGGATAATCGTTTCCTTATCTTCAACGACTCTTACAACCGAATCGTCACATCTCATAATGATTTCACGGTTATGCGTAACGAAATAATCTGCAATACCTTTGAGTTTTTTAAACGCCTCTGCATCGTTATAAGCAATTGGTTCATCGCTGATATTGCCGCTCGTCATCACGAGGGAAAGTCCTGAGTCGTTTATGAGCAGATCGTGGAGGGGGGTGTAAGTCAGCATTGCGCCAAGATATTTATTCTCAGGAGCAACCATCGGAGAAAGCGGACAATTACTCTTTTTTCTCAGCAGCACAATGGGTTTTTGGTGAGATAACAGGAATGTTTCTTCTTTCTCATTTACGCAACAAAACTGCTTTACAGTCTCAATGTCTTTAATCATCACAGCAAAAGGTTTGTCATCCCTGTTCTTTCTTTTTCTCAACATTGAAACAGCATCATTATTCATTGCATCACAGGCAAGATGGTATCCCCCCAGCCCCTTTATTGCAACAATCTTTCCCTCTTTAAGAGCGGCGCAAACGGCCGAAAGAGGATCACTTGTTTGAATTTTCAGACCATCATTACTGTATAACGTCAGCTTTGGACCGCAAACTGGACAGGCATTGGGTTGGGCATGAAATCTTCTGCTTTTGGGGTCGTAGTATTCCCGCCTGCATTCCTGGCACATGATAAAATCAGACATTGTTGTATTAAACCTGTCGTAAGGGATATCTTTTACAATAGTAAAACGGGGACCACAATTGGTACAGTTAATAAAAGGATATCGATAACGCCTGTCTGTGGGGTCATAAAGTTCATTTAAACAATCCCGGCAGATTGAAATATCAGCAGGAACTATCGTAGTATTACTTTCTTTTCTAGCGCTTTCTCCGATGACAAATTCCCTGTAACCCTTTGGGGGAAATATCCTGCAACTGATATCTTCAATAATAACGTGTGGTGGTGGTGATTTCGTAAGGTGGTCAAGAAATGCCTTTATAGATTCATCATGGCCCTCAACGTCCATGAAAACTCCGTTTGTGTCATTTCGTACAAAACCGGCTAACGAAAACTTTGTGGCAAGATGATAAATAAAAGGACGAAACCCGACACCCTGAACCAGACCTCTTGCAGAGATTTGTATTCTCTTTAACATAAGAACTTCCTCTACTACCAGTACATATTGTTCTATTAAATAATAAAAAATGCCCTGCTTACAGGTCTTAAGTATAAGCATTTGTACCACGGGAGGCAATTAATTTATTGATAATTCCTGGCTTTTGAATTATTTTAAGGTCAATTCCGATACGTAAAATAATTATGCGTCGTGTATAGATAATCAGTCAATAATAAGCCATGCTTTTTTCAGTCAAACTGATATCATTCTGGATGTCTACATCATATATTGCCGCCATCCCACACGTCTTCAATTCGAGTTGGTGTTTTGTGGCTGAAGTGGGTTTGTTTGCTTATTGTTTGCCGCTGGCTATAGTATGAAAGTGGCATACAGGACAGATATTGGTAGAAAGAGGGCGCACAACGAGGACAGTATCCTGGTTGATGAATCGATGAATATTTTCCTCCTTGCTGACGGAATGGGCGGTCATCAGGCAGGTGAAGTAGCAAGTGCTTTAGCAGTAAAAGAATGCTATGCCTGTCTCAAAAAAAACTTATACAACGCCAGAAGTAAAGAGGCTATTTTAAAGCTCCTTAAGGAATCTCTCTCGAAGGCGCACCATGCCATAAAGGAGAGGACGATGACAGACATAAATCTTGTGGGCATGGGGACAACACTCATACAGACATTAATCATCGGTGATATTGCCTACATATGCCATGTTGGTGATAGCAGGGTATATCTTCACAGAAAAGGAATAAAGCTGCTTACTAAAGACCATACCACCGAAATTTATGTTAAGAAAAAGGAACCGATACCAGGGTATATTCCCCTGCAAAAGATGCGCGTACTTACCCAGGCCGTTGGCAGGCAGGAAACGTTAGATCCAGAATCAGAGCATGTAAAACTCAAACCAAACGATATTCTTCTACTTTGTTCGGATGGTCTTACAGATATGCTCCTGGATAAAGAAATAGGGTCGATTATTCAAAAGTATCGGGATAACCTTACCGCGACGGCTGATAACCTGATACATGAAGCAAATAAAAAAGGAGGAATAGATAATATTTCTGTGATACTGATAGAATATGAATAAGAGTGAAGGGAAATTTATCAAAGAATATGAGGCGGCCAAGGCATCGGGTGGTATGGAAACAGCTTTTGCCAGATTTGTAAAGAGATTTCTCCCATCAAAGGGTGAAAATGATAAAATAAGAAGGATAAGGTTTATTTCAGAATTCTTATAAAGGAGGATATTTATTATGGAACGGGTATTGATAATTTTGTTTACGATAGCATTGCTTTCAATGGTTGTAAATCAGGCTTCGGCAAGTACTAACATCAAGGGAAAAACAGTTGAATATAGCTCCCTGGGCGTTGTGATGAAAGGTTATTTGGTCTACGACGAAAATATAAAAAGCAAACGGCCCGGGGTGCTGGTTGTTCATGAATGGTGGGGACACAATGAGTATGCCCGTAAACGCGCACGAATGCTGGCAGAACTTGGTTATACAGCGCTTGCCGTGGACATGTATGGCGACGGCAAACAGGCGATGCATCCCGATGAAGCAGGGAAATTCTCATCAGAACTTATGAAAAACTTTGACGTTGCGAAGGCGCGATTTGTGGCTGCTATGGACTTCCTGAAACAGCAATTCAGCGTCGATCCCAACCGCATTGCTGCCATTGGCTACTGCTTCGGTGGAGCAATCGTACTCAACATGGCGCGCCAGGGCGTAGACCTAAAGGGTGTTGCCAGCTTCCACGGAAGCCTGACTGCAGTCAGACAGGCGCAGAAAGGCTCTGTTAAGGCTAAGATTCTGGTACTCCATGGTGCGGATGACAAATTCGTTACGCAGGAACAAATTGAAGCATTCAAGCAGGAGATGAAGACGGCCGGGGCCGATTTCCAGTTTATTTCCTATCCGGGGGTTATCCACGGTTTTACGAACCCTGAAGCAGATGCCAATGCAAAAAAATTCAACCTGCCGCTGGCGTACAACGCTGAGGCAGACATGAAATCATGGAAGGAATTGGAAAAATTCTTTAGTACAATTTTCAAGGAATAAATATAGTAAACGCTAAGTAACAATTTAGTTTTTTGAAAACATCGGGAGTTGTAAACGTCTTAGCGGTAATTATGTAGTGGCAATTCATGAATTGCCACTAC
>JABRVT010000027.1:0-5815 GCA_040048245.1 Candidatus Brocadia sp. | reverse complement strand
CAAAGAAATACGCAACTCTTATGCTGGAAGGACTGAAACGTGTTGAGTTGATTGTGAAACGGCTTTTAACATTTTCCCGCCCGTATACACTTTGTATGTCCGACAATAATATTAACACGATTATAAATAGTTCTCTTGAGTTTATAGAACACAGGGTCGAACCCTGCCTTGTGCATATTCATAAAGAACTCAAAGAAACACTTCCGCAGGTTTCCATAGACGTTGACCACATCTCCATGGTATTCATTAACATCATGGTTAACGCTATTGAGAGTATGCCAAACGGGGGTATACTGTCCATAAAGACAGATACTTGCAAGAGACATGAGGGATGTGTTACAGTTTGCATTGGCGATACCGGATGCGGTATCCGGGAGGAAATTATGGATAAGATATTTGAACCTTTTTTTACCACAAAGAACAAGGAAGGCGAAAAAGGTCTGGGGATGGGATTGGCAATTTCAAAGAGGATTATCGAAGATCACCGTGGAGAGATCCGTGTAGAAAGCAGGGTGGGAGAAGGAACTACCTTTATGGTATGCCTTCCCTGCCATAAAGGAGAGTAAAAATTTTTATCTCCGAGGACGCAAAGACATAACCCCCCCTTAGAATAAACCAGGAGGTGAAAGTGGTTGTAACTTTGTCCCTCTGCAATAAAAAAGGTATTTTCACATGAAAAACAAGATACTTGTCGTTGACGATGAAAAGCTTATGCGCGTATCCCTTGAAGATAAATTGCTAAAAGAAGGGTATGCCGTCGCTTCCCTGTCAAATGCCATCGAAGGACTTAAGCTGCTGCAAACCACAAACTTCGATGTGGTAATAACAGATTTACGCCTTCCCAAGATGGATGGAATAGGGTTCCTCAGAGAGATAAAAAGGGTGTCTCCCGATACAGTTGTTATCATCATGACTGCCCATGGTTCTATTGAGAACGCAGTTGCAGCAATGAAAGAAGGCGCGTACGACTACGTGACAAAGCCCTTTTCCCTGGAAGAATTAATGATTAAACTCAGGAAGGCGCTCAAACATAAAGACGTGGTTGCAGAAAACGTTTTACTGAAACGACAGGTTATGAACCGCTACGGCTATGATAACATAATAGGAAACAGCGATGCAATGAAACGAGTGTTTGAGATTATAAGCACTGTATCTGACCGTGATACAACGGTGCTTATCCAGGGAGAAAGTGGTACCGGAAAGGAACTCACGGCAGGGGCTATCCATTACAACAGCAACCGGAGGGATGGGCCTTTTATAAAACTCAGTTGTGCCGCTTTAAACAAGGAAATTCTGGAAAGTGAACTTTTTGGGCACGAAAAAGGTTCCTTTACCGGGGCAATAAAGGCAAGACGTGGACGTTTTGAACTTGCCGACGGGGGTACGAT
Organism: Candidatus Brocadia sp.; assembly: GCA_040048245.1. Lineage (GTDB taxonomy): Bacteria > Planctomycetota > Brocadiia > Brocadiales > Brocadiaceae > Brocadia. The sequence goes on along the minus strand of JABRVT010000027.1, from coordinate 4,427 downwards.
ATTTCTTGACGACGTCGATGATATCCCGCTGGAAATGCAGGTGAAGCTTCTCAGGGTTCTTCAGGAAAGGGAGTTTGAGCGAGTCGGTGGCGAAGAAACAATCCCCGTTAATGTCCGCGTTATCTGCGCAACGAAAAAAGACCTCAAAAAACTCGTCGTGGAAGGGCGTTTCCGGGAGGATCTCTATTATCGGATCCATGTGGTGACTATTCATCTTCCACCCCTGAGAGAACGAAAAGAAGATATACCGCTCCTCGTAAATTACTTTATGAAAAAATATGCCACACAGCAGCGCGTAGCGGTAAATTCTGTTTCTCAGGAAGCTCTTCAGTTGCTGTTAACGTATAACTGGCCGGGAAACATCCGGGAACTGGAAAACGCCATTGAACATGCCGTAGCGTTTTGCACGTCTGATACAATTGTACCCAAAAATCTCCCCAAAAATCTAACGGAGAGGGAGACCCCTGCAGGGATATTCCCTATCGAACTTTCAACGATTGACTCTCTCGACCTTCAGGAGACCCTGAGTGAGGCCGAAAAAAAGCTCCTTTTGTGGGCATACCAGAAGACAAACGGTAACCAGGTGCGCATGTCCGAGATATTGCGGATACCTCGTACAACACTCCAGAACAAACTCGCCAGGTATAGCATAACAAAAACCAATATTCCAGCCACCGAGCGGGCGTAATACCTTATATATACTCCCTGTCAATTTACCTGCCGTATAGCAGTAACAGTTCGGTTTAAGGTAAGCCTTCTTGCGCCGCTTTGAGTATCCTCTTTAAGATTGAATTTTCCTGCTAATTAAACGTTGCATTCTCAAGAACCCTTGAAATATCAGCGGGATTTTTGGATACAGCCCATTGCCACATACCAAAACCGCCGTGTTCATTGACAGATATTACCCATTCATTCAAAAATTCACGTTTCGTCTTGTCCTGCTGTGTGTCCTGTCCCTTGGTTTCCAGGATGAAAAACTTGCCCGTTTTTAGCCGGATGATGAAATCGGGTCTGTACTTTTTAACCACACCGCCAAAAATATGGTGGATTTCAAAACCAAGGTGGTCATTCTTTACCCACGCATCAACAAGCGGATTTCTGTCGAGTTCAAATGCCTCAGCAGCTTCCCACGTACTGTCAAACACACAGAAATTGATATGCGACCTTTTCGTATATTCACAGGGCTTTCCCGTGTACCACGTTTGCATATCTCCTGTTGAGCGGATAGGGTGATCGTTATCGAATATGGGAACTACGGACTCCGTGTTCTCAAAACGGATGGCCTCCCAGATATACTGTACCATCTTGTTCATGTTGAGTGTTATGAGTAAGCGCCGTTTGACGTCATCCTGATGGAAAAGCGGTGGGGAAATTTGAATTTTACTGGAGGTAATGAACATCTCTACAGGTCTGATCAACCGGGCAAGCAGATACTCTTTGGTTCCTTTCCAGTCAGGCCTCATCTGATCAAAGATATCTCTGACCGTTTCAAATACGATCTTTTGCATTCGATATTTTTGCGCTAAACTTTCGAGGTTGATTTCTGAAATCTTTGTTACATCCGGCTTTCCCTCCACAATTGGCGCCAGTTCTGCCAGGGTTGCCGTGTCGCTTGCGTTCAATTCTAGGGGCTTTACCTTATCAATATCCAGCTTCAACTCAGGAGTATATATGCGATCGATACGGACGATATTCGGCCTGCTAATTTCATAATGCCACTTCTCTTTGACAGGCTCAATTTTAGTCTTTGGAGGCGGTGGCGGAGGCGGAGGGCCATCCCGGGACTCATGGGGTAAAAAGGTAAATGGTACTCCAAAGATATTTACATATTCCGCATCAAATAATCCTGTCTTTGGATTGACCTCATACGAAGTACGTCTGAGACCCCTTCCCACAACCTGTTCACACAATAATTGGCTGGAGAATGCCCGAAGACCCATGATGTGGGTGACGGTCTTTGCGTCCCAGCCTTCGGAAAGCATGCCTACCGAGATTACCTTTTGAATTTGTTCGCCAGATTTTCCTGCCTGACCTACAGTATCTACCATTTGCCGGAGGAGTTCTGCCTGATCCTTTTTAGAAAGTTTGTGTGCGGGTTCATCATCCGGTTTATCCTCCGAGTCGTCTTCAATCGAAGCGGCTTCTTCCTGAGACTCGGCCATTTCGAGTACCTTTGAATCGATGTGGAGCGTCCGTTCTGGAACACAGAGTTCGTCTATACGAATTTTCTTATGATCGAATGCATATTTAATGCGTGCTGCTGTTTCTGTGCGGTTAGAAACGGAAATCATGACGGGAGGTGTTGTAAATTGAGATGCGTGCCAGGATTTTGCCGTTTCAAGCCAGTCTTTTCCCAGAAGATAATAACCATTGATCACCAGATCGGGCAGGGGTTCGTACTCCTCTGCCTTGCGGTTTAAGTCGTCCTTGACCCATTCATAAATATGGTAGAGTTTCGACTTGTATGTCTTTGCGTCAGGAATGCCGTCGTCTCTGATGACAACCCGTGGGGTCTTTACCAGTCCTGACTCTATGGCATCGTTCAGTCCGAAATCGCTGATAATCCAGCCAAACAATGCCTCTTCAGAACTCTTTTTTCCTGACGGCACAAATGGGGTGGCTGAAAAATCGTAACAGGTGAGTATCCCTCTTGCCTCATGGATTCTGTCAAGACCTCCAATCCATTTTGTAGCCTCTTCGATATCCTCTTTTTTTATCCCCTTTATCTTTGATTCAGCAGGTATGCGCCAGGCGTGATGCGCCTCGTCGTTAATTATTACGATGTGATGCGCGTTTGTCATTTCTCCGAGAACCTCGCGCACATAGGCCTCGTTGCTCTTTGCTCCACGCTTATCCACGCCTTTCTTCTTTGCGATCTTTTCTTCCGTCTCCCAATTCAATTTATGCCAGTTATGGATAAGTACCTTGCCCTGTCGTAATTTCTCCAGAAGGGCTGGAAGTTTGAGCCGCATTTGATGCCGTAGGGCGGGTCGATGTATATCATCTGCACTTTTCCCGAAAGTCCTTCCTTTTCAATGAGGGAATTCATCACCAGCAGGCTGTCGCCGGCAATGAGGCGATAGGTTCAGTTGTGTTTATGTTTGTAAAACTTGATGGCGTCTCGAATCGGGGATTTTCTTTTGACAATTCAAAGAGGGAGAGTTGCCTGGGCGCGCCTCATCCCCCGTTTACGGGGGAGCAAGTGGGGGTCTTCCTTACCGCCTCAATAATGGCGCGTGGATCGATGCGTTCGTGGACATGGAGGGAGACGATTGGCACTTCAAAGGACGTATGTTCTGCCTTGCCGGCCCATTGGAATGACGGGTCTATGTGAGGGTCGTAGGCATAGGTCTTTTTCCCGCTTCCCTTATCGGTTTCCGGCGTGACGAGACCTACAGGCGGATTATTGACCCGTTCCTTCCCCTTGTGCTCGTATTGTTCTATGGGTTTCTTTGTCTGTTTGCTTGAAGTGTCTGATAGGTTAGGTTTTCCTTTTCTCGTCATGATTGTGGATTTAGTAAGTAGTTTTTAACACCAAGGGTAAATTCTGCTAACAATGGTTGACTTTCTTTGATGAACTTTTTGATTGCATCCCAGCTATATCAATTATTCATGTGCCAGTTTGTTTCTTATAGAAGCCCATTCTGAGATTTCCAAACCCAAATCTTTTCTGAAAAGATTCGTAAGTGTGAGGTTTCTGAGTATTTCTCTATAAGTTTGTGGGATTTCCAGTCCTTTTATACTCAGCAACACCTTTGCTATGTCAATTGAGGAGTTGATGATATTTTCTATCCACCGTTCAACTTCCCCTTGTTTTCTCCTGTCTTTATAGTCTTCCTATGTTAAAGATTGATAAATATGAAAATCTGCAGTTTCATCTAACAGGAAGTCCAATCGCCTTATCAGGTCTTCACGGTCGGCGGATGTAAGCATTTTTTCGCTTCCAGTAGCCTCCCACAAAATCTCTGTATTCAATAGCCAGATCAGAAACGGCTACCATATATCGCAAAAAGGTCTTTCTATCTCTAATAACGATAGGCAGATCTTCTCGCAAAAGAACCAAAGATAAGGGACATAAGGACATCCTCTCGGCTGTTGAAATACTGTTTCAGTGCCTCTAATGTGGAATTTATTTTATAGGTGATTGGTCTCATAGGTGCTTAGCGCCTCAATATCGACAAAATTTTGTCGATATTCTGTAATTTGTTTTTATGCTTGGAGTTACCATTGCGTTTCAGCGCAGCCTTTCCCAAACACAGTCTTGGGAAAGGCGTAGTATCTTCCAAAAATAATTTTGCCATTTTTACCAAAAATTCAATGAAACATTCATGACCTTCGGTCACAGGGGAAGATGAAATTCCTCCTTCGTCTGTCATTCCGAGCTGAGCGAGGAATCTTCAAGATTTCTCCCTTCGGTCGAAATGACA
>JABRVT010000026.1:0-4249 GCA_040048245.1 Candidatus Brocadia sp. | reverse complement strand
GGTATAATCTCTCGCCCAGAACGCTGAGGTCATAATTGACAGCCTCTTTGTTGTCCGCACCCGCCATTCAAGAACCCGGAGAGGCACCATTAATTGAGAAATCAAAGGTTTGCCTCTAGGGGGTGAATCGTATGAGGTTGGCGTTGCAGCAAAACAACATTGATAAGTTATCCCAAATTTCTGCAAAAGGTGGGTCAGGATAATTTTCTGGAATGATTGAAGGTTTTCGGTTACCATCTTATCAACTTCTTTTAAAAACATTCTGTTCAGCGATAAGGTTTATAGTATATGACATTCCTCGTATACGACGATATTTTTTTACAGCACGATACGGGATTGGGCCATCCAGAGAATGCCAAAAGACTTGAACATACCGTAAGACATCTCAGGGAATGCAAATTGTGGGAACAATTAAAGGTGGAGAGACCCCGCGCTGCAAATCCAGAGGAAATTGGCCTGGTACATCCCCAAGCCTATATCATGAATATCAAACAGATTGCTGATAGTGGCGGGGGATGGTTGGATGCCGATACGGTCGTCTCCCCTGCATCATACGATGCGGCTGTGTATGCTGCCGGAGCGCCGTTAACGGCAGTAGATCTGATTATGAAAGGCGAAGGTAAAAATGCCTTCTGTCTGATACGTCCACCCGGTCATCATGCCACACCCGCAAGGGGTATGGGGTTTTGCATCTTCAATAATGCTGCTATCGCTGCAAAATACCTCCAGTGGAAATACCGGCTGGAAAGAATCTGTATCGTCGATTGGGATGTCCATCACGGTAACGGCACCCAGGATGCATTCTATAGCGACCCAACGGTGTTGTTTCTTTCCATGCACCGATACCCGTTTTATCCTGGCACAGGCAGAAAAGAGGAAGACGGGGAGGGTAAAGGAAAAGGATTTACTGTAAATATACCCCTTCTGGCAGATACGAATTCCGGAAAGTATATTGAGACATTTATGGATATTATGGAGCATCGGGTAAATCAATTTGCCCCGGAATTTATTATTATCTCAGCCGGTTTTGATACCTACAAAAAAGACCCTGTTGGCGGATTGAATCTGGAAACAGAGGATTTCCGTACACTAACAGAAGTTGTTATGAAGTGTGCGGAGAAATGCTGCGGTGGCAGGATTGTATCCTGCCTTGAGGGTGGTTACAATCTATCAGTTCTTCCTTTCTGTATAGAAGCCCATCTCAAGGCATTACTTCAGGCATAATTAACTTTTCTGTGGCGCTGCGGTTTTTATCTTGTTCAATTTCTTTGTCAGACGCGATTTCTTCCTGCTGGCCGTGTTTTTGTGTAAAACCCCCTTGGCAGCGGCCTTGTCCAGTTTCTTTATTGCAAGACGGAGTTCTTTTTCAGCAGCTTGAATGTTTCCTTCTTTTACAGCGCCTAAAAAATGCTTTATCTGAGTTTTCAGTGCAGATTTACGAGCCCTGTTTCTCAAATTGCGTTTTATATTTTGCCTGAGCCTTTTTTTGGCTGATTTCATTATTGGCATGGCACATACCCCTTTAGTTAAAGATTAACAAATTCAGATGCTATTAGATTCAAAACTCAAAGATTTATAATATATTGCGTTTATACCTCAAAGTCAACAGGAAAACGAAAGAGACTTGCAATCCCGGTCCTTTTTTAGTATAGTGAAGTCAAATTTGTATAACTTTTTAACTATTTGAGAGAAATTTACATCCAATGAATATTGTCATCTATCCTGACCCGGTACTACGCCAAAAGGCAAAACCGCTTACTGAAATAAATAAAGAAGTATGCAAAAAAGTTGAAGAAATGATGGAACTGATGCATCAAGCCCATGGTATCGGACTTGCGGCACCGCAGGTGGGGTGGTCTGTTCGCCTGTTTATTATTGATGCCGGCGGGAATAGCCATGAAGAAAAGGTGTTTATCAACCCGACAATTGTAGAAGAAGCAGGGGAATTAAACAAAGAAGAGGGTTGTCTGAGTTTTCCCGGCATTATGAGTAAGATTATTCGTGCCCAGCGGATCAAGGCTCACGCTTATAACCTCAAAGGACAAAGGTTAGAGATAGAGGCAGAAGGATTGGTTGCACGTGCATGGCAGCATGAACTGGACCATCTGAACGGGGAACTCTTTATTGACAGGATGAGCCCTTCAAATCGTTTGGCCATATCACACCGGTTAAAAGAATTTGAACGGACTTTTAAAGGCACGCAGGTTCCTGTGTGATTTGTGATTGCACTGACCCTTGAGAAAAGTTAAACAATAGACACAGGAAGGTATATTAAACAATGAATGTGGTTTTTATGGGAACGCCCGATTTTGCAGTTCCCAGTTTGTGTTCGTTGGCAACATCGGCGCATAAAATTATCAGTGTTGTTACACAACCGGACAGACCAAAAGGGAGGAGCCGAATACCGTGTCCTTCACCGGTGAAAGAAGTGTCGGAGAAATTGGGGCTTAAAATTATGCAGCCTGTCAATGTCAATGATGAACTGGTTGTGAAACAACTTCAAAATCTTTCACCCGATTGTATCGCAGTTGTTGCCTTCGGACAATTCCTGTCCAATTCAATTATCCGCCTTCCGCGATATCAATGTATCAATATCCATGCCTCCTTACTACCACAATTCCGAGGTGCTGCCCCCATTAACTGGGCGATTATTCAGGGTGAAACCGTCACTGGTGTGACTGCCGTGGTGATGACTGCCAAAATGGATGCTGGCGATATCATTGCCAGGAAAACAACCCCGATATTTCCCGAAGAGACCGCTGGTGACCTTGAAAAGAGGCTGGCTTCCATGGGAGCAGACCTGTTAATTGAGACGTTAAACCTCGTGGAAACAGGAAAGGCCACTTACACAAAACAGGACGAAAGAAAAGTGACCTTTGCGCCGAAACTGAAGAAAGAAGACGGGTTAATCCTCTGGACCCTGGAGACAAAAAAAATCCATGACCTGATACGCGGGTTAACACCCTCACCAGGAGCTTATACCTACTATCTCAGGAATGATTCCCAGGAAAAAAAAAGAGTTATTATCGTAAAGACGCAAATTCATGATATACAAAAGACAAAAACATCTCATAATCCTGGCAGGATAATTGATATTACTACCTGTGGAATCCATGTTGCAACCGGGGATGGGTTTATTTGTATCACACAATTACAGCCGGAGGGTAAGCGTGCAATGGATGTGCAGGAATATTTACGTGGCCATAAGGTAACCGTTGACGATATGTTTATATCGTAATATCAGTTTTTATCATTTATTCAAAGGCAGGTACTATGGAATTTATTGATAAAAAAGTTGTTTCTATCAATAATCTTATGTTGAAATTTCGCAAGAAAAAGTGCTCTCCGAAAAATTTGCTGATCTTGTTTCCCCATTGCATCCAGAATTCACAGTGCAAACAGAATGTCAAAAATGATTTGAACGAATGCAAGCGTTGCGGAAAATGCAAGATCAAGGACTTACTGGAGTTTTCCGAGAAATATGGCGTGCATATTACCCTTGCTACTGGGGGGCGCGTTGCCCTTCAAAGGGTGATGGCCGAGGACATACATGGAGTAATAGCTATTGCCTGCGAGAAGGAACTCAGGACGGGTCTGATGGCTGCCATGTCCAAGGCAATATTTGCAGTACCCAACCTGAGACCTCACGGATATTGCAAGGACACAGATGTATATCTGGATGAGGTAAAAGAAGCTATTGAAAAATTCCTCACCTAAGACAGACGTACGTTATGAATGCATCCGGATCCTGAGAGAGATTGATGAAAAAGAGGTTTTTGCCCAGGAACTTATCTCTGAAAGATGTTCGCAGGGAGGTATGTCTAAGCGGGATAAAAATCTTCTCACAGAATTAGTAAATGGTGTTATACGCCATCGCTTATCCCTCAACACCCTCATCACCTTTTTTTCAAAGATTTCTTTCAATAAGATAGAACCATGGGTATTGTACGCACTGCGTGCTGGTCTCTATCAAATTGTCTATCTGGACAGGGTCCCGGTTTCTGCTGCAGTAAACACTTCTGTGGGTCTCGTAAAAAAATTGGTCCGGCGGACGGATGCAGTCAGATTCACCAATGCGATTCTCAGGTCTGTTGAAAGAAGCATTCAAAATAAATCAGCATGCGAGTCAGAAATTACTGACCTGCAGAAGGCCCTCTACAGAAGGGAAAATAAATGGTGTATATTTCACCATCCTGTCTTTCCCGATCCGGCCAAACATCTTTCTTCTTACATAGCAATTACTTATAGC
>JABRVT010000025.1:0-2064 GCA_040048245.1 Candidatus Brocadia sp. | reverse complement strand
CAGCTACTCCCATTAATAACACGATATGGGACCTTTACTGGCAAATAATGCTCCTTACCCTTACTGACCAGAAAACTTTTATGAAAGAAGGAATATTGGACCTCTTTAAGTTTTTTAAGGATGTGGATAAGGAAGAAGACCCCAACCTGCTGAATGACCTCATGAATGAGATATCAATAAGGAGGACGAGGGACTATATAAAACAAAACTACCCTGACGCAGAGATACATGGGAAAAAGATCATATTTCCTGAAAGGATTTTAGAAAATATCGACTATCAATTGGATAAAGCATATCAGGGACTTTACAGGGATATATCCCGAATGATCACCGACAAATTGACTATGGCGTATTATCGGGTTCTTGAGTACAGAAAGACCGAAAAACTATCTAAGGATGAAGAAATGGTTTTAGGTCGGATGGTGGCCTTAGAAGGTATTTTCAGAACTATTTTATTAAAGAGACTTGAGAGCAGTGTTGAGGCGTTTCGAAAGAGTGTCTCAAATCATGTAAATTTCCTGGAAAAGTTCAAGGAATACCTGAAAAAGGGTAAGTTCCTCACCAAAAAGTCTTTTTATAAATACGTGTCTAACCTGGATGAGGAAACTGCCGAGGAGTTTATTGACGAATTGGAAGATAAGAATCTTGAGGATTACAGGAAAGAAGATCTTTTCAGGGATATAGATAAGGACATAGCGCTTTTTAATGAGATGGGTAAAAAAGTGGAGGCAATAGATGCAAATGCCGATGCAAAGCTTAAGGAGTTGAAAAAAAGACTGCTGGAACTGAGCAAGAAAGGGCAGGTAGTCATTTTTACTTATTATGCAGACACACTGGATTACATCTACGAGAAGATATCTGAAGATTCCTTATTTTCCAAAATGAGTATGGAAAAGATCTCCGGGAGGATAACTTCCGCGACTAAGCGTACAGAAATTGTAAACGATTTCATGAATGGTAAGATCAATATTCTTATGAGTACAGACGTCCTTTCTGAGGGGATGAACCTTCAGAAGGCACGTTATCTCATCAATTACGACCTGCACTGGAACCCTACCAGGATGATTCAAAGGGCGGGCAGGATTGACAGAATCGGTTCTCCGTTTAAGGAAATCTATGTGTATAATTTCTTTCCGGAAGAAGAGCTGGAAGACCTCTTGCGCCTTGTGGAAGTCCTTCAGAATAAGATTCGGGATATAGATAGTGCAGTTGGGCTTGACGTTACCGTATTGGGAGAAGAGGTCAATCCCAAAGTATTTGGCGTTATAAGAAGGATAAAGGAACAGGACGCAACCATATTTGACGAGTTAGAAAAAGAGGTCTTTGGCGGCGGAGAAAGGTTTTATCAGCCGTTGAAGGATTTTCTGAAGGCAAGGGCTATACAGGAACTGGAATCTATTCCATTCGGAATATACAGTGGTCTCAAAAAAGGGATAAAGGGGATATTTTTGTATTATAAATACGGCGATGATTTCCATTTCTGGTTTTTTTACGATTTTCTGAAAAATGAAAAAATTACCAATAAGACAAAGATACTGGATTATATCTCCTGTCTTCCGGATGAAGTAAGAGAAATACCCGACTTCTTTGAAAAGGTTTATGTTTTGAATTCAGAGACGATCAAAGAGATAGAGTTAATTTACAAGGAAGTGGAGCAACGAGAGGCAGTTGATTCCGCTTTTGGCGAGTTAAATTCTGATAAAAGTAAGAAGTTTGTATCCACCCTTATTAGGGAAATAGATTTAAGAATGGATGAGTATCTCCTTGATTTTGTTGAAGACAAAAAAATTGAGGAAAAATGGGAAAAGGCAAAGGGGAAGTTATTAACGATAAGCCTTACCAAAAAGAGACTTCAAAAGGTGAGAGCCATATGGAAAAATTACAAGAATAATCATAAAGGCTGGAAAAGACTTCTTAGTGATTTGTCAGAATTTCTGGAAGGCAAGCTATCGATAGAAAGAGAAGAAATCCCACCCTATAACCCTGAATTACTCAAGTTGATTACCATTGATTTTGTTTCGTGAAAAGGTTTTCAGGATGTTATAATAGTGAACGTCATAAGTA
>JABRVT010000024.1:0-63903 GCA_040048245.1 Candidatus Brocadia sp. | reverse complement strand
CGCAGGGGAAAGAGGGTTGTTGAGGCAGAAAGAGCCTGAAAAATCTTGGATTTAACAATTCTGTTTCCATGAAATTTCGTCAGATCATGCTTGAGTTCATACAGGAATACGGTTTGAGAAGATTCGGTGGCAATCTTCTTTGCCTCAGCAATTGTATGAGTTGGGTACAGGAGTTTGAGAATAAGGATAAGTATTTGACGGCCGCGGCGGGAAACTACGACAGCAGCTTCGCCCACTTTTGATACCTCTGTCCCTGCTGACATCACGTGGAGTATGTTTTTTCGTCCATTGCATACGATGGACATGGTTTTGAGGTCTGGCACATGCCTTCTTCCAAAAGAGCGTGCATGACTGGTATATCTCTTTACGGTAATTTTCCTATTTGAGTCAAGGGAGCTTACAAAAGACCATGTGGGATGACGGCGGATTTCGTCAACCACAAAATCTGCCAGAAAGGCAGAATCGGCAACCACAACCAGGTGGGTTTCCTGTGGGATTATGAGTTCTTGAAGGATTTCTACTGCCAGCTGATTTTGGGTTTTGAATTCCCTGTTTGTTATTTTACAGAATTTCCTGGTCAGGTAGGGTTTTACGGCTACAATATGCTGGGTACCATCCTCGCAGACAAGCAGGGCAAAGACAAAACAGTGACCAATAGTGTATCCATGAGCGGTCCTGAATTTCTGTAAGTTACAGAGTTTTTTGCCCCGTTTGCCTTTGATGGTAGAGAATCGATGATAAGCCAGGCCCTCTTGCCTGCCTTTTCCGTGACTTTTTTCAGCATGGTTTGCTGGAGGGTGAATAAAGAAAGGTCTTTTTTCATATGCCGTGAAATAGTCGCTTTATGGTTTTTGAGATAGCGCCCAACAAAACTTGCGCTGAAATGGCCCCAGCAGAGAATAAGTGCCCATACATAGAAGGAAATCAGCTTTTCCTGTACGGTTCTGGGTGTATGGCGAAACAGTATCCTTGAAATCATCGGGATTGAGAATGGTTGAATCGTGGCATATCTCCTTATTAAATAAATAGTTAAAAAAGAATAGGCAACTATTTAATAAGAATGCCATATTTTTTAACCGTTCTCAACCCTTATTTCCCAGGCTCTTTCAGCCTCAATAACCTTGTTTTCCATTACATATCGCCAGTTAGCAGGCTTTTATATCAATTTTTATGCAACTTATGTGGATTATAATTCTGATAGGGTTTTACAGGTTTTCATGAATACTCCTTTCTCTTGTCAGAGTAGTATACCTACTCGTGACAACTTTTTGGAGTTCTATTTTACCCCGAAAACCTTATTTTTTATGCTATTGAGAAAGAACTATTATGAAAATTTACCCACACAAAACTTAGAAGACCCTAAAGAATTAACTTTAATTCAACAAACAATTAGAAAAAAGGAGGTTTGTTATGGAGGTTAGAAGATTAGTACTGTTATTTATGTTTTTTAGCATGGCAATAATTCTGATGGGCTTATCGGGTCAGTCAGAGGCAGGAAAAAACAGATTTGCTGGTACGTACTTTACGATAGGTGATGAAGACGGGATACCTACCCCAGTGATTATACAAATCGGAAAGGATGGCTCTTATACTACGGTGTTTGGAATACAGAATACTACGTTAGCCGGGATTGTCTTTACTAACGATGTAGGTACATGGAAAAGAATCGGTAAAAATGAGATCATAGCGAAGACGTTTTCTATATCGGCTTTACCCCCAACTGAATCGTCAGACGGTGAAGTGGTGAGTAACTGTATAGCCGATCATGTAATAACATTTTCCAACAATTTTCAGGAAATCAGCTTAACGGTATCCGGCAAGTGTTATGCTCCTGATGTGAATCCGGCAGATCCAGGCGATGCGCCAATTATCAACGGGTTTAGTGGCAGCTTTCAGGGCAAACGCCTCAATGTACCTTAATGGGAAGAAGGACAGGAAAAACAATGCAATAGAAATTGTCTATGGTAAAACTCTACCTTGACGAGGATATCCATAAGAAATATTTACCCTGTCAGGGTTTTAAATCCTGACAGGGCTGACTCATGAATTTCGCGCTTTGTCTCTTCCGACTCATTCTGGTCAGGTAATGAAGACAAAATACCTGCCACAGCAATTATACAAATCAAAAAAGATGGCGCTTACGCGGTAATCTTAGAATAGCAATTATTATAATCTCTTTTTATTTCAATATTTCCTTTATACATTCTTCAACTATCTGCAGGGCAATATCAATGTCGTTTTTTGAAACGACAAGTGGAGGACAGAAGCGGATGGCGCTGCGACCGCAACCCAAAAGCAGAAGCCCTTTTGAAAATGCCTTCAGGATGATTCTGTCCCGATCCTCTACCCCGTATGCTTTGGTTTCTTTGTCTTTCACAATTTCAACGGCAAGCATAAGACCCAGACCTCTGACATCTCCAATAATAGGATAGGCGTGTTCCAGTTTCTTCAATTCCTGGATCATGTAAGCGCCCTGTCTGGCCGCATTATCGATGAGCCCATCCTCAAGAAGCCTGATAGTGGTAAGTGCAGCCTGACAACTGATCGGGTTACCCCCGAATGTGCTTGCATGACTACCGGGCACCCAGTTCATAATCTCTTCCCTCGCAACCGTTGCAGACAAGGGAAGTCCTGATGCTATTCCCTTTGCAAGGGTTATAATATCAGGAATTATATCAAAGTGCTCACAGGCAAACATCCTGCCAGTACGGCCCATGCCAGATTGCACTTCATCGGCAACATACAGAATATCATAGTCCCGTGTGAGTTGATAGAGCGCGGCGTGAAACCCTTTTGGGGGGACCACGTATCCACCCTCTCCCTGAACAATTTCGACAAAAATCGCCGCCACGTCTTCAGGTGGTACCTTTGTTTTGAATAGTTCTTCACGTATCCAGGTTACACAGGCCATATTACAATTATCCGGGGTCAGACCATAATGACATCGATAACAATATGCGTACGGGATGTGAATAACCTCAGGAACGAGGGGAAGGAAGTGTTTGCGCTGGTTCAGTTTGCTCGCAGTAAGAGAAAGCGCCCCCATGGTCCTGCCGTGAAAGGCATTGTAAAAGGCAATGACAATGCTACGCTTTGTGTGGTAACGCGCCAGTTTAAATGCAGCCTCTACGGATTCAGCGCCGGAATTTCCAAAAAAGACTTTTTTTGTATGATGTCCGGGACAAATCGCAGAGAGTTTTTCGGCCAATTCGATATGGAGGGGATTATAAAAATCTGCGCCAGACATGTGAATAAGGACATTTGCCTGACCAGAGATAGACGAAATAACCTGGTCGTGGTTGTGTCCGATATTACAAACCGCAACGCCTGCCGTAAAATCAAGGAAGGTATTATCATCCACATCCGTGACAACCATGCCTTTTGCGCTTTTTACTACCAGAGGGTAGCCTTTTGTTGAGGATGGCGAGACAAACTTTTTTTCCTTTTCCAGGTATTGAATTGCATTGGGACCTGGAAGTTCTGTGCGTATGCAGGGATAATTTTTTGTCATCATTAGTTTTTCCTTTGACAATAGTATTTATACACCAAATCGGCAAATGCCTCCAATGCATATGACCCTTTCCCCATATCTGAAAGACACCTTCTGAATTCACGGAGATTTTTAAAGTTTTCTGACAGATACTGGGCTACAAATGTTTCTGCGGATATGAAATTTAGCTCAGGACCTTTGTCGTCAGGACTCTGATAAAGTTTATAGGCCACGATATCTGTGATCATTTTCAAGTTGATATCCTTTACCTTTGAAATCATATTCTTAACGATGTCAAAACTCAGAAGCTGCTTATCCTGGTAGTAATTATAGACCGTGTCAGCAAATTCGTTGATTGATTTCATCCCCTTATCAAGCTGAGACAAGTAGGTTTTAAATGAATCAAAATCCTTAAATTTTTCAGATATATATTGAGCGACAGCTTCAGTAGCTGCAAGGAAATTGGCCTCGGGTCCCATATTTTCTGGACTTTCATAGATTTTATATGCTATGATATCAGCGATTGTCTTCAGTGAAATATCTTCCCTACTGTGGATTTTGCTTTTTATGAACTCTTTGTCGATGGACATTTTGCCCCCCGTTCCGTCAATGAAACAAAATCAAAATATTTATACAGAGACTTGACAAGCGCATATTTTATACATATATTAGCATAAGTGCAACAATTATGAGAAATATACCACATTAAACATACAATGACAACCAAGACCCAAAACAGATTCCTCAATTCTATCACGCTGCCGAACTACGAATTTGTTATTTCCATGCCTGAATTTAAAAAGGAGGGGGAAGAATTTACTATCTGGTTTCTTGAAGGTATCCTTGAAAGAAATCCAAATTACATTGATTGTCTTATGTATTTAGGTAATGCGTATACGTCGCATGGTATGTATGAAAAGGGTCTTTCGGTAGACCAGAAGTTAACCCGCCTTAGACCGAATGATCCTCTGGTACACTACAACCTTGCCTGCAGTTATGCATTACTGAAAAATGTCGATGCCGCATTTGAGGCCCTGGAAAAGGCAATTGCGTTAGGTTATAGGGATATTCATCACATAGAAAGGGATAAAGACCTGGCTTATCTCAGAGGAGATGTGCGGTATCAAAAGCTGATTGAGAAAATCAGGAAACCTTAATGTGGTATATCTGAAACACGCATCGCATGGTATGTGATTCTGATTCCCTCCAGTGTTAGATAGGGTAATACAGTAATAATAAGGGGGATTTCCTGCGCCAGTATATCTGCATTTCCTCCTGTTGCAATTACGGTCGGCTGGCATTCCATTTCATCACAAATCATACCGATAAGCCGGCTTACCATTCCGACTGTCCCCCAGTAAATACCTGAATTTATTGCCTCTTCTGTGTTTTTTCCGATGACATACTCTGGTTTCCTGATGGATATCCTGGGTAAAAGCGCAGTAGAGTCGTGAAGCGCCCGGGAGGAAATATCTATCCCCGGTGCAATAATTCCACCCAGAAAAGCCCCTTTGTTGTTTATTCCATCAATAGTTATTGCAGTACCTGCATCAACAACGACCGTACAATTTTTTGTCCGTTCAAATGCAGCAATTGCATTTACCAGCCGGTCTGCACCCACCTTTTCCGGATATTCGGTTAGAACCGGGATAGGGATGGGAATATCTTTCCCAACAATCATGGGTTTTACAGGGAGATGTTTCCTGACCGTTTCAATGACGAATGCCTCTGCCTCTGGATTGACAGACGCGATGGCAACAGCTTGCGCTTTGTTTATGGCAGCAGAATTGAGAATTTTTGTAAAATTTGCATAGAAAGGGTACTCAGCTTTTATGGTATGGACAAACTGTAAGATGTCCCCTTCGAATATCCCGACGTGAATATTTGTATTACCAATGTCAATGGTTAACAACATACCGTTTGGTTTGCACCCATCTGGACACCATTTAATGCACTGGCAATCATCTGTATCAGTGTGTTAATATTCCTGCCGGTAACCATAGAGACGGGACATATAGGCTTGGCTATTTTTTCTTCCAGGGTTTGAATACACCGAATACCGGTCTCTGCATCCAGAAGGTCCATTTTATTTGCAATGACGATTTCAGGTTTTTCAGCAAGGCTGGGGTTGTATTGTATTAGTTCGTTCCGTACAATGTAATATGCATCGGCAGGATTTGAACCCGCAAAGGGCGAAACATCCAGAAGATGGACCAGGAGTCTTGTCCTTTCGATATGCCGGAGGAATTCATCCCCAAGTCCTATCCCCTTATGCGCCCCTTCAATGAGTCCGGGTATGTCGGCGACAACAAATCTTCGGTAATTTTCTAACTCTACAATCCCCAGCTGGGGTTGTAATGTGGTAAATGCATAATCAGCAATTTTGGGTCTGGCAGCAGATATCCGGGAAAGTAACGTTGACTTCCCCGCATTAGGCATCCCGATGAGGCCAACATCTGCAAGCAATTTTAGCTCCAGAATCAGCCATCGTTCCTCTCCGGGCTTACCCTTTTCCGCCCTGCGCGGAACCTGATTGATGGAAGTTGCAAAATGTTTATTCCCCCTTCCGCCTCTTCCTCCCCGCGCAATAACAATGCTTTCCCCGCCGATACTCATGTCTTTCAAGATACGTCCGCTTTCTTTATCTTTAATAACCGTACCTCTGGGCAAGTCTATAATAAGGTCTTTACCATCCCTGCCTTTTCTAGTAGAGCCTTTTCCATGTGCCCCGCTTTCCGCAACATATTTTACCCGTGAGGTAAGGTCAAGCAACGTGTCTTTTTTACAACTGACATGAAGTATAACATCTCCACCCTTACCCCCGTCTCCCCCGTCAGGTCCCCCATGGGGGACGTATTTCTCCCTTCGAAAACTTACACAACCGTTTCCCCCGTCACCCCCTTTTACAAATATAACCGCTTCATCAACAAACATCATTCAGAAAAGATAAAGGGTGCCTTTGGCGTGCACCCTTTTTCAAAAAACCATTAAATTTCGAATTTCACATTTATGAAAAAACAGAAATATATCCAATATTAGATAACTCTTCCCGGCTATAAAAGACCAACCCGTTATTTTTATTGAGGCGTTGCATAAACGCTTACACGATGTCTCGTTTCAAATTTTACCACTCCATCTATCCTGGAAAAAAGTGTATCGTCTCTTCCAATGCCAACATTCAATCCCGGCTTGAACTTTGTTCCACATTGCCGGACTAATATAGAACCGGCAGTTACAAATTGACCGCCAAATCTTTTTACACCCCGGTTTTGCGGATTACTGTCCCTTCCGTTCTTTGAAGAACCTTGTCCTTTTTTATGTGCCATGTTAGTGACCTCCGTTTCGGAAAATTATATTGAGAAATACCAATCAAGCACGGATAAACAATCCCTGTTTAAGACATACAGGGACACAGTTTGTCCATTACCACCCTTTACAAATGAAATTCCTTAGTACAAATCCATATCTAACCACAGATGATTTCTTTAATTTTTATCCGGGTGTATTTCTCCCGGTGGCCTCTTCTGGTCATTGATTCCTTCCTTCTGCGGAATTTTATGGTCATGGACTTTATGCCTTTTTTTACACCTTCAACTTCTGCAATAACTTTTGCATTTTTATTAGCAGCAGTCCCAAAGGTTGTGCTACCTTCTTCATTTGAACAAACCAATACATCCTGGAATTCCAAAATCTGCCCGATTTGGGCATCGGCTTTCAGGTCGATGAGGTGATGTTCACCAGCCCTTACCTTGTACTGTTTCCCTCTGTCTTTTACTATTGCGTACATTTGTTCATTTCTCCTTTCCTTGGTAAAAATTATATCGTTACAGGCTCATCTTTCTGGTTTAAGTAACGAATGTCTATTTTACCGTATTCGTGATTCATTGTGCTAAAAATATGTATCTTCTTATTATATGTCTCTTCGATTTCTATCATTTGCTTTCTCTTTTGATTTTGCAAATAATTTGCCACCTCAGGGTTTGCAACGATTTCGATTTTAGCGATCTGAGGTGAATGGATGGCAAACTTCAGGTCTCTCATTGCATTTAAACAGAGGCTCTCAACCGTCTTGGCGTATCCGGTGCCTCCGCAAAACTTGCATTCCTCGAAAAGAACATCCCTCAGACTCGACCGGATCCTTTGGCGGGTAAGTTCAATGGTGCCAAATTTTGACATCTTCAACATCTTTGTCCGGGCCTTGTCTCTTTTCAGGGCTTCGGCGATGACCTTTTCAATAGCATGATTATGGGATTCCGTCCTCATGTCTATGAAGTCGATCACAATCACACCTCCCAGATCCCTCAATCGTATCTGACGTGCAATTTCCTTTGCCGCCTTGAGATTGGTCTTAAAGGCCGTTTCCTCCGGGTCGCTCTCTTCTTTAAATTTACCACTATTGACATCAATTGCAACAAGCGCCTCGGTCTGTTCAATCACGATTGAACCCCCGCGGGGCAGGCGGATTTTTTTACTGTTTATCTCCTCAATCTCTTTTTCGATATTGTATTTGTGAAATAACGGCTTATCCTCACTGTAAAGGGTTAAATGTTTTTCGTATTTGGGCATAATCATATGAAGGAAATCACGAGTTCTTTCATAAACGGCTTCCGTGTCTACGATAATTTCCTGTATGTCAGATGAAAATATATCCCTAATGGCACGAATTACCAAATCACTTTCCTGATAAATCGTTGCGGGTGCACTGACGCTTTTTGCCCGTTTTTCAATATTTTTCCAAAGTTTTAACAGATAATGGAAGTCCTTATGGATTTCTTTTTTGGTCTGCTGCGCCCCTGCCGTTCGTATGATGAAACCGATATTTGGGGGAGGATTTAATCCCTCGAGTATTTTTTTTAATCTTTGCCGTTCTTCCTCACTTGCAATTTTTCTGGAAACTCCATGCCGCGGCATGTCCGGCATTAAGACCAGGTACCTTCCAGGCAGGCTGATATACGTTGTTAAGCTGGGGCCCTTTGTGCCAATACTTTCTTTTGTCACCTGAACAAGCACCTCTTGTCCCTGATGCAAAATATCCCGTATCTTGCGGAATTCCCGACGGGGTCTGGTATGGGTATCGGTCTCAGTTGCATGGCCCCCGTTTTCACTGGGAATTAAAATATCCGATGCATGAAGAAATCCATTTTTCTTGAGGCCGATATCGACAAAAGCCGCCTCAATACTGGGCTCAATGTTAACAACCCTTCCCTTATAAATATTTCCTGCAATTTGTTCCCTAGAGCTCCTTTCAATGTAAAGTTCTTCTAGGATATTATTTTCCAGAATGGCAATACGGCACTCTTCAGGTTCAACTGCATTGATAAGCATCCTCTTATCCATGATTATTTTCCCTTTGTCAGGCAGAAGAAGAAAGGTTGACCTTTATTCTCGTAATTTCAAAGAGCACTTTCTTTTCGTCTCCGCATAAGGAGTGGACCACCTCCTCCGGCCTGGCCATGCCTTCTGATTCCATTTTTATCGATAAAACCAACCCGTTGGGCATCACTAAGATTTCCTGGACAGAAGGCCGGATATCAAAAGGTTTTAGGTATCCATCCTTTATGCGATTTACCACAACTGACGACTGTTGTAAAAATTCGTTAATCTTTAATACCTTTAAAAAACTGGGGTCTTTAAAAATAACCTCGTATAGCACGTCACGCACTGAACTCCTTTGAGAGTCAGGAATCGTTTCTCCCGAAAGAATACAAATTTCCTTCGGCAATTGACGTCCTAAACGTTCGGCCAGGACTTCAGGCGGTACCGATTCGGATAACTCCAGTTCCAAAACTTCATCTTTACCAGCTATTCCAACACTCAATGCTATGGGGATAGACAACTTCGGGTGAGGGTTAAAACCTTTGGACATCGCAACAGGTATGTTAGCCCTTCTGATAGCCCTTTCGAAGACCTTCATCAGATCGTGATGGGAGATAAAGCGAATATCATCTAATTTGGTAAATCGAATACGGATCTTTGATATGGCAAATCAACCGTTAAAAAAACCTTCAAATGTAATAAATTAAAATACTTATGTGAAATTTTAACACGATGTTCGTCACTGTCAAGGATATTTTTGTCCTTCAAATATCTCGGGTAGTATTTCAATGGCAATATTCCTGAGGTAACTAACTGTTTTTTCAGGGTCGTCAAAGTGATAAATTGTTTCTGCTATCTCTTTTGCTTTTTCAAAAGTAATTGAACGGACAATTTTTTTTATTTCTGGTATAATCGTTGCGGGAGCTACACTAAACTCGGTGAGTCCCAATCCGATAAGTGGTGCTGTGTATTCGATCTCACTTCCCATTTGCCCGCATATTCCGACCGGGATGTTATTTTCCTCTGCGGCTGTAATAGCAAGTTTTAAAAGTCTTAATATGGCAGGGTGTACGGGGCAATACAAATAGGCTACACGTTCATTATTTCTATCGACTGCCAGAGAATACTGTATGAGATCATTGGTACCAATGCTAAAGAAATCACACTCTTTTGCCAGCGTATCGGCAATCATGACAGAGGAAGGGACTTCGAGCATAATTCCCATATCAATACTTTTGTTAAAAGGGATATTTTCCCTGTCTAATTCTTCCATCGTTTCCCAGACCATTTGCTTTGCGCGCCTCAGTTCCTGGAGGGAAGAAATTAAGGGAAACAATATTTTCACATTTCCCAGCGCTGAAGCCCTTAAAATGGCTCTGAGTTGTATCTTAAATATGGCCGGATTCTCAAAGCAGTAACGTATGGAACGGCATCCCAGGAAAGGGTTTCCCTCCTTTCGGTCATCCAAATAATCGAATTTGTCAGCGCCAAGGTCAAGCGTCCGGATGATGACAGGCTTCTCCTTTAATTCCCTTACGACTGCAGCATATGCCTCGAGATGTTCCTCTTCTGTTGGCGGTCTGGACGCACCCAAATAGAGAAATTCCGTTCGATAAAGGCCAATGCCCTCGGCACCATATTTTACATTCAAAGTGGTCTCTTTTGGAAATTCGATATTGCCATAAATAGAAATATGTTTGCCATCACGGGTGGTTGAGGGTTGATCCTTAAGCTCGGTGGCTAATTTTTCTTCAAAGACATGTATACTCTTGACCTTGCTTTGATATGTCGCCAGGGTTTCCGCGTCAGGTCGTACAATAACGATACCGCTGTTACCATCCACAATTACCATATCACCCCCAAAGACGTCTGTGGTAATTGTGCCAAGCCCTACTACCGCCGGTATACCCAGCGCGCGGGCAACTATGGCGGTATGAGATGTCCTTCCGCCCACATCAGTTGCGAAACCCTTGACTTTTTCAGTATCGAGCGAGGCTGTCTGGGAAGGGGTAAGGTCGTGTGCCACCAATATCACTTCTTCAGCGAGATTTTTTAGCTCTTCCCGCTTTTCACCCAATAAATTCCTTAAAAGTCGTCTTTCAATATCAAAGATATCAGTCACTCTTTCTGCCAGATAAGAGTCGTGAACGTCCTGGAATTTTCTGATGTAAACTCGCAGGGCCAGGGATACGGCAAATTCCGGTGTAAAGTTGGTTTTCTTTATTTTTTCAATAATTTCATTTTTTAAACGGGCATCCTGCAATACCATACGGTGGGTACCAAAGATCGAACCGATTTCAGAGCCTAAATTTTCAGAAACCTTCCGCTCCAGATCGTGTATTTCCTTTTTTGAATCTTCGATGGCCTTTTCGAGCCTATAGACTTCTCCCTCGACCTCTTCTTTCCTTATAATATGGCGGGGAATACGGTATCCTTCACTCTCAAACATGAAGGCCTCACGAATAACTACCCCTGGAGAGACTGCTATCCCTTTTCTAATTTCCATAAACTCTTCTTCAAATTTGCTTTTTACCAACCCCTCCAGTGCATCAAGCGCCTCTGCCGCATCAGTACCTTTCGCACTAATGATTATTTCCGTTCCGTTCTCGGCACCAAGGGTTAGAAGTTCAATAATGCTTTTGCCATCGACCTCTTTATTCTTTGTCCTGATACGGATTTCCGAAGTATATTTATTGGCAATTTCTGCGAATTTGGTGGCAGGTCGCGCGTGCATCCCGTTGGAATTCGAGATTTTTACCTTTCGTTCTAATAATGCAGAATTTTTGACGTAAATATCCATATTGTAATATTATTATAAAAACAGCTCTTTTATAAGTCTTTAATAAGTATTCAACCTGCTCGTTTGAGGTAACGGTAAGCAGTTAACAGTAGGCAGGAGATGATAAATTTCTGTTGCCATCCACCTTCAGCTTGTTGCCACCGGTATATTTTAAGGTAGCTGGTGTCACTCTATTATTATATTATATTAACTAAACCTGAATCCCATCAACCTCGTGCAATATTTCAATCATACCCGCTTTACCATGAGCTTCGCGCATAAATCGGCGGAAATCGTTATCTCTTATAACGGTTGAAATTCTTTCCAGCGCGGCAAGATGTGACCCTGCAGAATCGTTTGGAGAAAGCAAGAGGAAGAAGAGATGGACAGGTTCTCCATCCAGTGCATTAAAGTCAACGCCATGCGTTGACCGCGCAATTGTTCCAATAATCTTTTTTATGGAATCATGTTTTGTATGAGGAACAGCTACGCCCTTCCCTATACCGGTACTCCCCAATTCCTCCCTTTTCATAAGAGATTTAATGATATTTTCTACGTCCTTCGCGTTGATTTTTTGTGCATCCTTAAGTGAACACACCATCTCTCGAATTACAGCCTCTTTTTCAGTGGCTGTGATTTCTGTGATAATCGCATCCTCCACAATAAAATCAGTTAATTTCATATTACAAAATTCCTCCGATCGAATTGTTTTTCTTTATGTTTCAGGTATACCTTCAAACCCTTCCATTTCAGTCGTTGCTGGCTTTTTTCTGCGGACAATTCTGGATTGGATTTTACCCTTGTGCTTTTTCAGTTGGGCCTCGATTTTATCCACCACGAGGTCAATTGCCCGATACATATCGGGATTTGATACCTCTGCAACAAGCGTAGGTCCTCTTGAAACGGAAACAATCATTTCGACAATATGGCCATTATCCCCCCCAATATCCAGTGTAATCTGTATCTGCAGAATCCGCTCAAAAAACCTCTTTATTTTGTTTGCTTTTTGCAAGGCATAATTTTTAATAGCTTCCGTTATATTTAAATGTCTTGCAACGATGGTAATGTTATCCAAAGGAGTATCCTTTCCTTAAAAGGTGAAAAGCTTCTCGATATACTCAAACAAGCAATTTTACTTACGAAAAAACTATCCGTCAAGGGAATTAAATTGTATACTCAACCGCTATACTTTGCCGCCGCCAGGACAAGTAAATGTACGGACTCAGCGCCAGCTTCCCTGAGTTTTCTGGAGCACTCGGACGCTGTTACTCCAGTGGTTAATACATCATCTACGAGCAACACCCTTTTCCCACTGAACAACTCCGGACAGGCAACAAAAAAAGCATTGTGAATATTTACCTGTCGTTTATTTTTTGACAACCGAGTCTGTGACGCTGTATTTTTAATCCGGCAGAGATTGTTTACCGATACGGGTTTTGAAAAATGCTTCCTTATACCAAGCGACAAAAGCTCTGATTGGTTAAAACCCCGATACATCTTCTTTAACCAGTAAAGGGGTACAGGCACAATGACATCAATGTCCTGAACAACCTCTTTCAGCCTTTCATGGGTTATCATGATATTGTTCAGCAAACCGGACAAGAATTTTTGCCTGGCATATTTAAACTTATGGATCAATGTCTTCATGACGCCATCATAATAGGCAACGGATGTCATGGTATTAAAGGGAAGGTCTTTCCCCTTACATGACACACAACCTTCTTTCGCCTTCGACGTCATATGGGGACCTAAAACAGTTCCGCATCGAATGCAGCCGGAGTGGCCGACGTAAGGGATTTCTTTTGCGCAATCCACGCAGAGATAAAGTTCATATGAATTGTTTAAATTGCGATTGCAATGCAGGCAGGAACGTGGATAAAAAAGGTCCAGGAAGGCATGTATGTACCCATCTGCAATCATACCGCATTCACCCCCCCATTAACACATCAGAAAATAATAATCTTGCGTGCGCAAATAGCCATTCGCACATGCCGCATGTATTACATTTGCATCATATCAAAAAACAGTAATCCAACAAATCCAAAAATAACGATTGGCAGCCACGCTGCCAGTACGGGATGGATCATTCCTGTATTTCCGAGATTGGAACATACAAAAGACAGGGCGTAAAAAATACCACAGATCAGGACACACAGACCGACACGCAAAAATAAATTTCTGCTTAATCTTTCAAATCCTACAACAAGAGGTATGCCGAGCAGGAGCAACACAAAGTGCGTAAGGGTATAAGCAATCCTGGAATGAAACAACACCCTGTTTCTTGGGTTATCAGGTTCGTTCTTACATAGTTCCTTTAATTGTTCAAAATTCAGCAAACTGGGATCCAGCTTTACTTTGCCAAGGGCCTCTGGTGTTACGGCTGACTCAAATTCCATGCTGTCAATTTGTTGGATGGGCGCAATCCATTTCCCCCGCTCATCGTAAACGTGTTTTACCACCTTGGTAAACAGCCATGTATTATTTCCCAGCCATCTGCCTTCATCGGCGCTGATAGTATATTTTTTTTTCTTGTTTTCATATCGCGCAAGTACAAATACAGACTGCATTTTTTGCGTTTTATTATTATATTTCCAGATGCGAACCAGGGCATTGTTTTCTCTGTCGTCCAGGAGAAGATTTCGCTGAATATTATCACTGAATGCGTTTTGTCGTAAGGTTTCCAGTTTTTCTGCAAATTTAGGTATGAGCCATTCCTGATCCCCAAAGGAAACAAAGGACATGAATACGGTAACAACAAAGATGGGAAGTAATATCCTGTACAGTGAAATACCGGCTACCTGCATGGCCAGTATTTCACGGTTTTTTGATAACCGTACAAGAACAAGCCCTACAGCCACCAGAGTAATAGCAGGGAAAAACTGGAAGACGATCACGGGAAAGAGATACGTATAGTAGCGTATCCCTGTACCAAAGGCGTCTCCCCCCATTTCCATAAATTCGCCCAGCTTTTGAAGCAGGTCAACAATAATGTATATTCCTGAGATTATAACAAGGCACATGAAGAACACAGGAATAAAGGCCCTTATTATATAAGTGTCGAGTCTTGAGAACATAACCTTTATACTTTAATCGATAATGGAGCGCCGGCTTCCTTATATAACCTGAAAATGGTTTTTTTAAAAACAGGGTGAACAACGTTTGGCGCAATCTCAACAAGCGGTTCCAGGACAAATAACCGCACATGCATCAGCGGGTGAGGTATTTTCAGTTGATCATCATTAACGATTTCATCACCATAGAGTAATATATCGATATCAATGGTTCTTGGCCCCCATTTTTCCTTGCGGACCCTACCCATAAGGTTTTCGATGTGCCGGAACCGTTCAAGCAGTTGGTGAGAAGACAAACCTGTTGTAATACCAAGGGCGGCATTCAAAAACATCGGTTGTGGTGGCCCCCCTACTGGCGCCGTCTCGTAAAATCGCGAGAGTTTTAATGGCTGTATTCCCTCTGTGGAAATAATATGGCCGTAAGCAGAGAACAGATTTCTTTCCCTGTCTCCCACATTTGAGCCTAAACCAACATAAACATGCACCATAAATAATCTTTCCTATACCGTACAAAAACTCTTCGAACGGGCACAACTCCCGCATTCCGGACATTCGGCAGTACGGCAATCAGGTGTAATTTCCTCGCTAAAAGATTTCTGCCTTTCCTGCATAAGGAATGGCTTTACAACGCCACAACTGATGTGGTCCCAGGGGAATACCTCGTCATCGTTTCTCTGCCGGTGTACATAGAAGTCCCAATCTATTCCAGCTTTTTGAAAGGCATCAACCCATTTTTGAAAGCTGAAATATTCTTCCCACGCATCAAATTTGCATCCATACTGCCAGGCCTGATAAATAACCCTTCCCAGTCTCCGGTCACCCCTCGCAAATATGCCTTCCAGAATACTTCGTTCTGCATTGTGAAACTTGATATGAATACATTTCCTCCGAACCCGCTCAAACAACCTGTTTCTAATCTCCTTTATCCGCCGGAGGGTAATCATCGGATGCCATTGAAAAGGGGTATGCGCCTTGGGAACAAATGGCGCTATACTGATATTCACCTGTCCGAAAGAACCACTCATATTCTTCTTCAGGTCAGAAACGTTATAGGCAAGCCTTGCAATTGCATCGATGTCGTCGTCTGTCTCGGTAGGAAGACCAACCATAAAATAGAGCTTCACCAGATTCCAACCTTGCTTAAATGCCTCCTCAATACCATTATAGAGATCATCATCGGCGATATTTTTATTAATAATCCTCCTCAGTGTCTGGGTTGCCGCCTCAGGCGCAAGGGTAAGTCCCGACTTGCGAACGGTATTGAGCATGGAAGGCAGGAGGATAAGTTGCTCATTTACACGCAGGGACGGAAAAGAGATATTTACATACCGTGGACTGAAGATTTGATTCATACGGTCCATTAACTGTTTTAAGAACGGATAATCACTGATAGAAAGAGATGCGAGGGATATTTCGTTATGTCCGGTACTGGCATAGCAGAGTTCCGCAAGGTGTAAGATATTTTCCACCGTACGGGGACGTGTAGGCCGTTTACTCATGCCTGCCTGACAAAACCTGCACCCCTGTGTGCAGCCCCGCATGACCTCAATGGTGATACGGTCGTGAACGGTTTTTACATACGGTACGATAGGCCTGGTTGGGAAATAGGTCTTGTTGAGATCCTTTACCGAGGCGGACCGTATGAGAGATGATAGGCCGGATATCTTCGGGTATACCGCCTTTATCGTGTTGTCCTGGTGGTAAGTAACCTCGTATAAAGACGGCGCATAGGCGTTCTTCACGGCCTGTGCCAGAGAAACAATCTTCTCTTTGCGGGGGAGTTTTCTCTGTTTCATATCCTTAAACAGTTCAATGAATTGAGGTAGGCTTTCCTCCCCGTCTCCAATAAGAAAGATATCGATAAAATCTGTTAATGGCTCCGGAGAAATGGCAGCAGGCCCCCCTGCGATGACAAGTGGGTCTGTTTCATTCCGCTCAGATGCAATAACAGGAATCCCCGAGAGATCCAGCATATTCAAAACATTGGTATACGATAGTTCATATTGGAGCGAGAATCCTATTATGTCGAATTCTTTCAAAGGGGTATAAGTTTCAAGGGAAAAGAGTGGAATCCTGTGCTTTCTCATCAGCGATTCCATATCACTTAAAGGGGTAAACACCCTCTCGCAGGCGGTATCTTTCCGTTCGTTGAGCAGGCCGTACAGGATCTGAATGCCAAGATGAGACATGCCGATGCTGTAGGTGTCTGGAAATGCCAATGCGATTTTTATATCGGTATCAGCATAATCCTTGGTGATGGAGTTCCATTCTCCCCCGATATATTGACCGGGCATTTCTACCTGTGGCAGTATATATTCCGTTACGAATTGTTTCAGGGTATTCATTTATCCATAATAATATGAAATCTGGTATTAAGCAAGAGCGAATCCACCTTTCACTGGAATCTCATTGGTGGATATAGTGTAGAAAACAGTGCCTTAACACAGCCTAGTTCAGAGCTTGTGGTGTTGCACCGTGAGGTGTAATCCGGACAGGCGCCTCAATGAATACATCCATCTGTTGACCGGCAAAGATCGGCAAATCGTTGCGTTCGACGCTGTAAATGACCTGCAGCACACGCGTGTCAACACGCTCAGTACTGTCGCCGGTAAGCGACTTCTTCGGAATAACATACGGCTCGAAACGTACAAATTTCAAGGGTGTTTTAATTTCACGGTTACCACGCAGAAAAGCCACTGCCGGAGCATCCGGATACACACGCCATGCGTCATTTTCATCCACATCAACACGGATATTCAGGGGTTCAGTACTGCCAAAGAGCATGAGCGGCGTTTGGGTAATACCTGCGGGGGCGAACTCTCCGCGATGGATTTTTGACTGCAAAACCATACCATCGCACGGTGCCCGTACAATAACCCGGTCAAGATTGGTCTCTGTTTCTTTCACTTGTGCCAGAGCAGAAACAACCTCCGCTTTGGCTCTGGATAGTCTTGCCCTGGCAATCTGTACCGCATAACGTCGCCTGTCCAGATCATCAGTACTAAGCACCTTTTTGAAAGTCAATATCTCAGCCTTGGCCAGTTGGTCTTCCAAATCATCCAGTTGTGCCATTTCCACCCGAACTTGCGCCCTGGCAACCCTTAGCGCCGTTTGTCTCGTTGCCAGTTGTGCCTTCAGGTCACGGTCATCGATCTTGAATAATGGGTCACCAGCTCTGACCTTGCTTCCAACGTAGACGTAAATCTCGGAGACAACACCGGGAATGAGTGTGCCGATGGCGATATTTTCCGTATTTGCCTCCACAATACCGGCTCCGGCGACAGATGACTCAAAGGGCGGTACACCCGGATCCACGACAGGAGGAGGGGGTGGAACAGATTTACTGCCGTTAACAACTGTCAGTACAGCATACCCGATGCCAGCAGTTGCCAGAATGGGAAGAAGGTATTTTCTAATAATAGGATTTTCCCCACAAGGATAAACTGAAAAAACTAAACTATAAATCTATAGTAGACGCGTTAAATTAGACTTTACATGGTAAAAACAACTTCACCTTTTCCCGGTTTTACACGAGGACTGGTCTCCGTCATTCCCCTGTAAACAGAAACCCAGCCGGGAATGGATTAAGACAAATCAATCTGACAGGTCACGATGCGAATTCACCACGCTAATGATTTGACCATCATCCATCCTGGCAATGCGGTCTGCGAATTCAAAAATACGGGCATCATGGGTAACAACGATAAATGCACGCTCAACCCCGACTGCCACCTCACGTACGAGTTCCATAACCCTGTAGCCAGTTTCATGGTCGAGCGAACTGGTAGGTTCGTCACATACAATGAGTTTCGGGTTATGCAACATCGCCCGTGCTATGGCGACCCGCTGCTGTTGCCCGCCTGAAAGTTCCGAGGGGAGTGCGTTTGTACGATCACTGAGTCCGACGCGGCAGAGGATATCACGCGCTCTATCTATTGCCTCACGACGCTTGACTCCATTAATAATCAGCGGAACCGCAACGTTCTCTGCAGCCGTCAGGGTAGGGATCAGGTTGAACGTCTGGAAAACAAACCCGATGTTTTGCCCACGATACCGCGTTTTTTCATCAGGCTTCATGCATTTGAAATCATGGCCAAACACCAAGCATTCGCCGCCGTCATGGTCTAAGACTCCGGCAATAACAGAAATCAATGTGGTCTTGCCACTGCCAGACGGACCAACCAGCATCATCAGTTCTCCCGTGTAAATCTCCAGATCCACACCACTCAATGCATGCACCATGGTACTGCCACTTCCGTAAGTTTTCGTCACGCCTTTACAGCGTACCGCAATGTTATCCGTATTTAGCATAGCAATAGATATTTTTTATAAACAATTTATCGTCACAAATAAGTTTCAGATTCAATTCTGGATGCACAATTTAAACAGCTTAAGCGGCCCAAGCGGTTTAAACGGCTTGAACAGTTTAAATCGTTTTATTTCCCTTGTTAGCTTTTAAAAACAACTGCCGGTTCCAGCCGTACTACCTTCCACATGCAGAGGGCTGCAGAGATAGCGCAAATCAGCATAATGGCAATTGCGCTGAAGGCCAGTAGTTGCCATGGCAGACGGAAGGAAAGTTCCGTGTGACCGGACAGCATTCCAAACGCTGAGGCGGCACCAACCCCGAGTCCGTATCCAATGCCTCCAACCATTGCTGCCTGGAGCAGAATCATCCGCAACAACATAAAATCCGAAGCGCCCATTGCCTTGAGCGTTCCAAAGTAGCGCAAATTATCGAGGGTAAAATTGTAAAATGTCTGTCCTGCAATGGCAACGCCAACGATAAAACCAAGCACTACCGTAGTCCCAAAATTGATGGGAATACCTGTGTATTTCCTGTAATAATTGATAGTAATTTTTTTGAATTCATCCTTCGTATATGCAGCCAAACCCGTTGCCTGGCGGATACGCAGGCAGAGAGTCTGCAGATCCTGACCTGGCTTTGCTTTTACCAGTACGAAAGACATCTGTTTGCGCTCGCGTGGCGAGAAGGTAGTTGCCCGCGAAAAAGTTGTGTAAACGACCGGCTGTGACTGGAATGTTCGTTGTACCCGGCAAATCCCCACAACAATAGCGCGATGGTCATTAAGTTCCATTGTGTCGCCGATTTTCATGGGTATGCGTTTTCCATCTGGCAGAATCATAGCCAGCTTGCCTGCTGCACCAACAATATCAACGATTACGCCATCACTGCGGCGGAGGTCTGCCAGTTGTCCCTGCAGCATTTGAGGAGGACCTCCGATTAACGTCTCGTCGTCAAGCCCAACAACTATGCACGTCTGAAAAGTCCCGTTGGGAAGCCTCGCCTTTAATAACCCCTTGTACAGAGGCACTGCCCACGCAACCCCTTCCACGCTGCGAACGCGAAGGGATTCCGTTTCTTTCAGTGGTTTGAGATCGTCAATATACTGCACCTTTGGATCCATTACCCAGATGTCGGGAAGCGCCGTATCCGTCAGGAAGCCAAACGTCCGGGTCATTAGCCCCACAAAAATGGCTGACTGCTGCGTGATAAGCAACGAGGCAAAAGTCAGCCCTACGATGATGCCAATGTATTTGGCTCGATTCCCCACAAGCATTTTCAATGCAATGAAATTCATTTTTTCTTACCGTATTTCGTGGAGGCGCCCCGATGCAAGGTCAATCTTAGAGCGCATCTTGATATTAAAGATAATAGAGAGGGCGACAAACGATGTGAGCATGGAGGAACCACCGTAACTGATAAAGGGAAGTGTGACCCCTACAATAGGAGCAATTCCCATGGTCATAGAGATATTTACCACGATTTGCGTCGCAAACATGGTAACCAGTCCTACCACGATGAGCCGTCCACATGGTTCGCGTGTGCTTCTTGCAATACCAATGCCGCACGTAAGGAAAACAGCATAGAGAAGCAGCAGAAAACATGTTCGTAAAAATCCCCACTCTTCGGCAATAACGGCAAAGATAAAATCAGTATGCCGCTCCGGCAGGAATTTCATTTGATTCTGTGTGCCATTTCCCCACCCTGCTCCAAATAAACCACCGGAACCGATGGCGATGAGGGACTGGAGCCTGTGATAGCCTGCACCCCAGTCAGCTGTTTTTTCAGGCCAGAGAAAGCCAATGATCCTCATTTTTTGATAAGATTTTAACAGGAACATCCAGAGTAAAGGAGAGACAGCTAATCCGATACCAAGAAATATCAGTAGGTGGTGTAGCCGGACGCCTGCAGTATAGAGAATAGAAAGTAAAATAGGAACCATGATCAGCGCCGTACCCAGGTCCGGCTGCTTTATAATAAGTGTCATGGGTATGAGTGTTAGAAGGAGAGAAATCCCGATATCAAATAGTCCGAGACCGTATTTCTTATACCGGAGAAACCTTGCAAGGGTGAGAACCAGGGTTATTTTCATGAACTCTGATGGCTGAATTGAAAAGGAACCTATGGAAAACCACCTCTGTGAGCCTTTCACGGAATCTCCAAGCGCAAGCAGGAGTAATAAGAGAAAAAGGACACATACGTAGATAATATATGCATAGTGGGCAAATGAAAGGTAATCAAAATAAAGAAGGGTAAAAAAAAGGGTAAGTCCCATCAGGATCCAGATAAGTTGTTTGAATACAAACTTCTCGGATGACGCGCTCCAGATAAAAAATATCCCCACGGTCAGAATCATACATATTATTGGGAACATGAACCAGTCAAAATTTCTTGGACTCACATTGTTTATCATAGCTTATCATTATAAACAAAATTATTATCCGCATTCCTCAGCAAGGGAAATACGACGTCTTTTTCAGATAAAAGCGGATTTTTAATGGGCCATAGTATGTTTATATCGGGATCATTCCATATAATCCCCCGCTCATTCTCGGGGGAATAGGTGTTTGTGCACTGATAGGTAATTTCTGCCGTATCAGAGAGCACGCAAAATCCATGGGCAAACCCTTCTGGTATATACAGCATTTTCATATTTTCCGATGATAATGTTTCACTTACCCATTTTCCGTAATAGGGCGACCCCTGCCGTATATCCACCGCAACGTCAAAGATCTCGCCCGATATTACCCTCATGATCTTTCCCTGCGCCATGGGGTTTTTCTGATAGTGAAGTCCTCTCAGCACGTTTTTTTCAGATTTCGAGTAGTTGATCTGGACGATGTGTCTTGTTATGCCACAGTGTAAAAAATCGGGATATTTATAAAGTTCCGCGAAAATGCCACGGGAGTCGGGAAATAGCTTTGGGTCTATTATCAGCACGTCTGGTATCTCTAGTTTTTTAAATGAGAAAGGCATGTTACTATCCTTCCTGTAATATTTTTTTTAAATATTCTCCGTAACTGGTATTGATCTGGTTCGCAAACTTCCGTACCTGCTCAGCATCAATAAACCCCATCCGGTAGGCAATCTCTTCGATACAGCCAATTTTTAATCCCTGCCTGTCCTCAATGGTTTTTATGAAGAGGGAGGCGTCGATTAATGAATCGTACGTCCCCGTGTCAAGCCAGGCATAACCACGCCCCATTAACTGGACCTTTAATCGCTTTTTCTGTAAATAGGCATTGTTGATGTCGGTAATCTCCAGTTCACCACGCTTCGACGGTTTCACTCTTTTTGCTATTTCGACCACGCTATTATCATAAAAATAGAGTCCTGTAACTGCCCAATGAGATTTTGGATGCGCTGGTTTTTCTTCAATGGAGATGACATGGTTATCCCTGTCAAATTCAATGACACCGTATCGCTGAGGGTCTTTTACATAATAACCAAAGACCGTTGCCCCTTCATTTTGAGCAGAAGCTTCTTTAAGCATATCCGAAAGGCCATGACCAAAGAAGATGTTATCGCCCAAAACGAGGCAGACACTATCGGTACCGATAAATCTTTCCCCGATTATAAAGGCATCAGCTAATCCTTTTGGTTCCGGCTGCTGAGCATAGCTGATTTCTATTCCATAATCAGTCCCATTGCCTAACAAGCCGTTAAATTGGGGAAGCGCCTCGGGAGTAGAAATGACAAGGATATCCCTTATCCCCGCCAGCAGCAAAACGGATAAAGGATAATAAATCATCGGCTTGTCATACACAGGAAGCAATTGTTTGCAGATGCCTTTCGTTACCGGATACAACCGCGTTGCCCTGCCGCCCGCCAGGATAATACCTTTCATTGTTTTTTAGCTCCTTTTATAAAGACACACATTGCAGAAGGTTTTTTATAAACTTTTCCTCTTAAATTTGCCAGAATTGTTTTTCTTCAGAGAAATATTTTATAAAAGGCAACCGACAAAACCAATAAATATTCGATTCTGTATTTTTCCAATTTCTTGTATAGGGGCGGGGTAACCCTGCCCCTACATTTCGCAGAACGGCGACATAAACGTCGCTCTCATGTTCCGGCTCGTTCTGGTTAAAGGCTTTAAACTTGATATTTAGCCGCAAGATATGATACAAATATTTCATGGCAAATTTACTTGTGGGGACAATTTTCTGAATACCCGTAAGATACGACGCAGTCAGGAACAACTATTAACTATTATGAAAACTATCCGTATTAATCTAGCCTCCAATAGCTATGACATCTTTATTGACAAAGGCATCATTGGGAAAATTGGCGACATCCTGGCAAAAGAGAAAGAACCGTGCAAGACGCTTCTGATTACCGACAAAAATGTAGAAAAGGTCTACGGCAATATTGTATCGGAAAGTTTTGAACGAAACAAGTTTGATGTCAGACTTGTTTCGCTAAAACCAGGCGAAGAGCAGAAGACACTGGAAACAGCATTGACGCTATATGACGCATGTTTTGATCATAAGCTGGATAGAAACTCCCTTATCGTTGCATTAGGCGGAGGCGTAGTGGGCGACATCGGGGGTTTTGTGGCGGCAACTTTCATGAGGGGTGTTCCCTTCATCCAAGTACCCACGTCACTCCTCGCACAGGTTGACAGCAGCATTGGAGGCAAGGTAGCTGTAAACCACGCCAAAGGGAAAAATATGATCGGGTGTTTCTATCAACCCAGGGCGGTTTTTATTGATACCGATACGCTTTCCACATTACCGTCAACCGAACTTGTGGCAGGACTTGCGGAGGTTATCAAGTATGGAGTTATCAGGGATGCTGAGTTATTTGAATATATAGAAAGGTCCCTTTATGACATATTACAATTGAACGACTCCGCCCTTCTGAAAATCATCGCCACATCGTGTCAGATCAAGGCGCGCGTCGTGGAAGAAGATGAAAAGGAAAAACACCTTCGCGCCATATTAAACTACGGACATACCATTGGCCACGCCATTGAAACAGTTACAGACTATAAAAAATATCGACATGGCGAAGCGGTAGCCATTGGCATGCTTTACGCTACCAGGATTGCCATTGAAATGGGATTAACCGACCATAGAGTACTGGATAGGCAATTTTCGTTAATAAAACGGCTGGGATTGCCTATCCATACTGGATTAAAATCCGGGGATATTGTAAAAGCGCTGTACGCCGATAAAAAGGTCATTTCCGGCAGGCTTCGTTTTGTATTGCCCATAAAAATTGGTGAGGTTATTATATCGGATCAAGTAACTGAGGAAATTTTATACCGCGTATTGGATAAGCCCTTTTAATACAATGCTGAGGCTTTCAACCACCCCCAGAGACGCTCTGTCCCCCCTTGTTTATAGTGGGTGTAATAGGGCATACGTGTTAAGTTAGGTGCTCTAAAAATATCACTGGTTATTTATCAATATAGCTCTGATGGAGCAAATCTGTGGCGCAGGCTTCCAGCCTGCGCCACTTTTTAAGCAAACATCGCTTAACTTAACACGTATGGGGAATAGGGAGGCCGAAGGCCTGATTCAAGGAAACTACATTGACGGAATTTGAGGCCCTCTTACGTCTGAATATGACGAAGGGGATTGGTATAAGGACATACAAAATACTTTTGGAAAGGTTTGGTTCTCCGGAGGCAATCCTCAGCGCCACCAGATTAGAATTAGAGGCCGTGCCGGGTATAGGCCCAAAGCTAGCAACTGCCATCATCGAGGAATCCGGAAATATTGATATTTCTGACGAAATGAATCTGGCCGGAGAGAAGGGCGTACAAATCCTGCCTTATACAAGCAAAGAGTATCCCAAACACCTCAAGGCCATCTACGACCCGCCACTCGTCCTTTATGTAAAGGGCAATATCGTCGAAACAGACATCCTTGCCCTCGCCATTGTTGGCGCGCGGCGCTGCACCTATTATGGCCTCTCGCAGGCGGAACGTTTTAGCCGCCTCCTTGCGCAAAGGGGACTTTGTATTGTAAGCGGGCTGGCACGAGGGATAGACGCAGCCGCACACCGCGGCGCCATCGAATCCGGCGGACGCACCATTGCCGTGCTCGGCTGTGGCCTGGGAATTATTTACCCCAGGGAAAATATTGAACTGGCAGAACAAATTGCCCGGCACGGAGCTTTAGTATCCGAATTTCCCATGAATACACCACCCGATTTTCGTAATTTCCCGCCGAGAAACAGGCTGATAAGCGGCCTGTCGCTGGGAGTGCTTGTGGTTGAATCGTCACTAAACAGCGGTTCCCTTATAACCGCCAGGTGGGCGCTGGAACAGGGAAAAGAGGTCTTTGCCATCCCGGGTAATATTGACAACATTTACAGCCGGGGCACGCATAAACTCATCAAGGAAGGCGCAAAGCTCGTAGAAGATGTCACCGATATAATTCAGGAGTTAGGACCATTGGCAGAAACACTGAGGACACCTGATGAGCCCGCAACAAACGACCCGAGAAGTCTGTCGCTGAACTCACAGGAAAAAAAGATATTTTCGCTTTTATCCGGCAGCCCAAAAGACATAGATGAACTCATACGTATCACAAAGCTTCCCCCCTCCGTTGTATCAAGTACCCTTATGATCCTCGAAATAAAGAAACTGGTAAAACAACTTTCAGGCAAGAGGTTTGTCAAGGCTTGATTGGGACACTGGAGCAAAAATATCTGCAAGTTCAATTAGTTTGGATTTAAAAGACAAAACCTAGCAGCCTTCTTGTTATCTCTAACCATTCACTTTGTTCAGTGTAAACTTCATGAGGAATTTTACCATCGCAAGATTTCTCTTTACAATAATGACAGGCAAAGATTTCTTCCCCACGATAACAGCTTGTGTAGGATGCACACCATCCATGCATTAAAGCCTGAAGGGGCAATTCATGAATTGCCCCTTCAAAAGCCTCCGCTGGTTCATCCATTAAAAGGCTTTTGCGCCTCCTGTAATACCTCCAGCTTCCTCTGCAACTCTTCCAACTGCCTTTTCATCGCATCTTTAGCCTTTTGAAATTCCTTCTCCGTCTGTTTGCGACCGGTTATGTCTTCCTTAACTGCAAGGAAATGGGTGATAACCCCTTCAGGGTTTTTGATGGGCGAAATAAGAGCGTGTTCCCAATAAAGTTCGCCGTTCTTTTTCTTGTTACAAAATTCCCCCCGCCATTCCCCGCCTGAGGTAATCGTGTCCCATAAACGCTTGTATTCTTCAAGCGGCGTCTCACCTGATTTTAAGATACGCGGGTTTTTCCCAACAACTTCTTCCGGGGTATAACCGGTTAGCTGTGTAAATTTGGGATTTACATACTCGATGTTGCCGCTGGCATCAGTAATCATTACCGTAATTGGACTTTGTTTAACTGCCTGGAAAAATTTGAGGAGCTGCTTCTCGACCCTTTTACGCTCGGTAATTTCCTCACGCAAAAGCATATTTGTCCTTAAAAGTTCGCCGGAACGTTCCTCAACGCGTTTCTCTAGCTCATCGTGAGCTTTTTGTAACATCTCTTCCATCTGTTTTCGCTGAATGGCCAGACCCAATTGGGAAGCAACAGACGAAATAAGTTTAATAAGTTGTTTATCTTCCTCACGCGCCTCAAACATAAAGAACACCATCACTGCAACGACTTCTTTCCTGGCAAGAACAGGGATTGCCAGCCCGGCCTTGAATCCCGCTTCCGCTGCAACCTGCGCTCGCAAAAAACTCGGATCGCATGTAACATCCTTTACCCACTCCGACTGCCTGGAAGACCAGACACGGCCGGGAAGTCCCGCACCCTTCGGAAACGTAAGACCCATGCTTGCAAGTGTAAACTTTTCCACGCCGTCAATGGCGCTATACCACGCCTTACCTCGCTTAAGACAGGCACCATCCTGATCAGGCATCCATATTTCACCATAAATCCACCCTGTGGCTTCGCACAACATGCGCAATGTAACAACCAGTGCAGCATGCAGGTCTTCAGATTCGCCAATTGCCGTTGTTATTGTCTGAAGTAGCCGGACATCTTCCTGTGCATGCTTTAGTTCCGTAATATCCACAAAGGTAATTACAGCGCCATCAACCATATTGTTTTCGGTACGATACGGCATAATCCTGATCAGATACCACTTATTTTCTCTGGTAACTACCTCCCTTTCGTATGGAAGAAGGGTTGCCAGCACCCGTTCTGTATTTTCAACCAGATTTTCACCGTTGATCTTTGTTGAAATCTGGCGGATGGACCTGCCTACATCCGACTCGATGAGGTTAATTATTCTGGTTACTGCAGGAGTATAACGTTTTATACACAAATTTCTGTCCAGAAAAATGGTCCCTATATCGGCGCTGCTCAGCATATTGTTTATATCATTATTGGCCCGTGACAATTCTTCTACATTGTTCTGAAGCCTTTTGTTTACTGCGATCAGTTCTTCGTTCATCGATTGCAGTTCCTCTTTTGAGGTCTCCAGTTCCTCATTTGCGCTCTGCAACTCTTCGTTAACCGTCTGAATCATCTCATTGGCAGTTTTGAATTTCTCATTGGAAATCTCCAGTTCCTCAATAACGTTGCGCAGGGATTCCTTTGTGGAGTTTAACTCATCTTCAAGCTCTTTAATGCGCCTGTCAGCCATCGCCATCTGGCCGGCCTCTTCTTTTTCCCCAGTTGCCGGCGAAGAGAAGGGTAATGAAGGCTCTGATTCCTCAAACATCACCAGCATCATCCCCTGAAGCGATTTGGGCTCTAAAAAAGGCCTGACAACCAAATCTATCATTGCCGGTTTCCCGTCTGCTGTTATCCGCAGTCCCTTATGAACGACGGGTGTTTTCTGCCTGACTACTTTATAGATTGCCGATCTTAATTCGAGGCGCAAATCTTCACGTGCCATCTTCAGGATATTTAAATTTGGTTCACCAACGGGTGGTTCCAGATATTTACCTGTATGCCCCTGAAAATAAACAATGTCAAACCTTTCATTGATAACCACACAAGAGGGGCAATAAGTCTCAAGTAGTATCTTTTTTGTTACCTCGCTGATGCTGATTTCTTTTACTTTCATAAA
The DNA here is from genome assembly GCA_040048245.1 of Candidatus Brocadia sp. Taxonomy (GTDB): domain Bacteria; phylum Planctomycetota; class Brocadiia; order Brocadiales; family Brocadiaceae; genus Brocadia. Next base: position 35,914 of record JABRVT010000024.1, on the reverse strand, counting down.
TTCTTCAGATTTATGGAGTTTCTCGATGTTACCTGTTAATTGATCAGCGCTGCCTTTCACCTCTGTTTTAGAAGAAATCCCCTTGCGCTGAAATATCTTACACTTCTTATCAACTGTTGAAAACAGATGGGTGAATTCCCCTATCGTCTCCGAGTTTCCCAGTACAAGAAATCCGTCCGGATTCAGTATATAATGAAAAAGCGGTATTAATTTTTTCTGCAGCACAGGCTCTAGATAAATCAACAGATTTCTGCAACTGATCAGGTCTAATTTGGAAAAAGGAGGGTCTTTGATAAGATTGTGGCTGGCAAAGATCACCATTTCCCGGATCCGTTTGTCGACAACATACGTGTAATCCTTTCTGCAAGTAAAAAATTTCAACAGTTCGCGCGGTACATCGGCAACAATACTTTCCGGGTAGATACCGGCGCGGGCAAAATTGATGGCATCAGGATCTATATCAGTGGCAAATATCTGAATCTTGAAATGCCTCTTTATTGTGTCCATATAATCCGCAAGCAACATGGCTATGGTATAAGCCTCTTCGCCGGTAGCGCAACCGGCAACCCAGACCCGCACCGGAAGTTCGGCATCCCGGCGTTCAAACATATGAGGTATCACCTTTTTCTTAATTACGCTACAGACCTCCTTATCTCTGAAGAATTTCGTTACTCCAATCGTCAGTTCCTTGAAGAGCGCCTCTACTTCAGAAGGATGCTGCTGGAGATACATAACGTAATCAGTCAGTGTTTCTATACGATTGACTGCCATTCGTTTGCCAATCCTGCGACTGACTGTAGAATACCGGTAATGAGTGAAATTGTGTCCTGTTTTGTGCTGGAGTATACCAAACACCTTTTCCAGGTCATTCGTATTTTTCTGGGGGATGAATTCTGCCTTCTGAAAATATTCCTGCTGGTAATATCTTGCATACCTGATAAGTTCGTCAGGCATCTCGTCCGCGCGCAAGACATGGTCTACACAGCCCGCTGCTATGGCACTTACCGGCATGCCGCTAAATTCGGCCGACTTTACTTCCTGAACCAGCGTCATACCGCCTGCACCTTTAATTGCCTTCAGGCCCAGGGTACCATCGGTTCCGGTTCCTGAAAATATGATACCAATAGCCTTATCTGCACAGTCTTCAGCCAACGACTGGAAAAAGAAATCGATGGAATGTCTGAACCCAAATGATTCTCCCGGCTCCACCAGGTGAAAAATCCTGTTGGACAGCATCATATCCCTGTTATGAGGTTTGATGTATATGCAGTTAGGTTCCGCCTGCATTCCGGATTCGGCCTGATATATCCTCATCGTAGTATATTCTTTCAAAATATCAACCAAAGCGCTTTTATAGTCAGGGCTCAAATGCTGGATAAAGACAAAGGCCATCCCGCTGTTCGGCGGCATATGAGAAAGAAATTGCTTGAACGCATCCAGTCCGCCGGCAGAAGCGCCTATACCAACGACAAAAAAGTTATTTTCACCCTGAAATTTAGGTGACCTTACGACGGACTGTGATCGCACGCCAGGTGTGTCAACCCCGATGCCTCTCTGAACTTCTTCTTTTTGGCCCCCCAGCACGGCAGTACCATCGGTCGTTAAATTTTTTTTCTTTCTGGACATGGGAAAAGTTTATTCAGGAGATTATTCTTTTTGATGGTAAGAAATTTCAGCCAGCTATATCGCGGCAAGGTGCGTCTTGCCACTATTATTATAAAAACCACAGGGGAACTAGATAAAATTATATAATAATTTATGCTATATTACAAATTATTACAAATTGTTTTAATTTATGTGAAAGGGTTAGAAATTGTAATCTGCGTAACGATTTAGTTTTTTAAAACATTGATAGTTATAAATGTCTTAGTGGTAATTATGCAGAGGCAATTCATGAATTGCCTCTACAGCACATGACAAGCGCATCATTGCCTGAATTTTTCAAGAAACTAAATTGTTACTAATCTGTAAAGTTGATGCACGCGGCATTCTACAGGGATGGATATTTACAAATAACAACTGTAAGTTCAGTACTGTGGAAAAGAAAGATAAGAATGACAGGAAAGAAATAATTATTGGGGTCTAATCTGACCTTCTGCTGGAATTTGGTCAACCCCACCCCTTCCATTGCCGTAAACAGGGAGATTCTCCCAGTTTACGGCAATGGAGAGGATTATGGTATGGTATTGGAATGAAAATACCCATTATTATGCCAGGAGCCGACGCCTGTTGGCGACCAGAGGCATGCACGCCGTTGCGCATTGCCAGTCGCCGTCAGGAGACGGCTCCTACAAACCATTATTTTTATGAACTTTTGTGAGCCTTCTACTCATGAGGTTTACCCTATAAAAACCTCTCTTTTGTAAGTTTTTTTATATCCTTCGTGTTCTTTGTGGTTAGACCATTTTTTGTTGCGGCTATGTGGCGCCATGGAGATACTTGAAAATTTCCAATCAAGTTTTAAAAGAATTACGATGTTGTTTTATTTCCTGCCCACAAGAAGCGACTGTACCCTGGAAAGCCCTTTCCCTAATTCCACGGTATATCCTGCCTCGTAAAGTCCTTTCTCAAGGGCTGCGATGGCAACAATGATGTCAAAGTCGTTCACATACCCCATATGGCCGATCCGGATGATCTTCCCTTTCAATTCATCCTGTCCACCGGTAAAGGTTACCCCTGTTTCGTCCCGGAGCTTTTTGATAATCTTATCGACATCCACCCCTTTTGGCGACTTAATTGCAGTCAGCACGTTACTTGAATATTCCCCGGCAAAGAGTTCCAGACCAAGTGCCTTAGCGCCCTCCCTTGTGGCATGGGCAAGACGGGCATGTCTCTTCCACACATTCTCAATCCCTTCCTTTTTAATCATATCCATAGCCGTCTTCATCGCCATAACCAGCGAAACCGCCGGGGTAAAAGGGGTCGTTTTGTCCTTAAGCTCCTTTCGCATCTTTCTGAAATCCCAGTAATATCTGGGCAAATCAGCCTTATCAATGGCACCCCAGGCACCGCTGCCGACACAAACAAAGGCCAGACCGGGTGGCATCATGCATCCCTTCTGGGAACCAGTAATAGCAACATCGATATTCCATTCGTCCATGTAAAACGGATGGACACCGATCCCCGTAATAGAATCAACTACCATAAGCGCCCCATGTTTCTTTACTATAGATGAAACGGACTTTATATCGTGTACGACACCCGTAGAGGTCTCGCACTGGGTTGTAAATACCGCAGAAATCCCCGGCGTCCTTTTAAGTGCAGCCTCAACGTCTGATGGGTTTACAGCCCTGCCATTTTCAACGTCAATCGTAACAGTTTCAATGCCAAAACACTTGCATAGCTCCGCCCAGCGTTCGCCGAATTTTCCGCTGACCACCACCAAAGCCTTATTACCTGCAGAGAGGACATTTGCCACACATGCCTCCATGGCGCCCGTTCCCGATGACATGAGGGTAAAGACTTCGCCTGTCTTTGTCTGGAACAGGTACTTTAAATCCTCACTCAATTCATAAAAAATTTGTGAAAACTGCGGCGTCCTGTGATGTATCATGGGCTGCGCCTCGGCCAATGCGACCTCAGGTGGCACCATGGTTGGACCGGGGGTAAACAGATAGTTTTTTTTCATTGTACTATTTCCTTTCAAAAGAAAACTGTTACCAAACGATTATGCTGTTGTTTTTGCTGTCTTCTATTCTCTTTATAGTTTGCCTCTCTGGTAGATATAAAGAAGATTTATTATAAGAAAACAGGAATAAGAGTCAAGGGATAAAACAAAAGAATGCCCATCTTTGATATGTACATTTTCATTGTATAATGTACATATTTTGTTTTATACTTGGGGCATGAAAGCAACGAAATGGTTAGCCAAAGAATTTATACTGCCCGATGCGGTTTCGTCTATCCGTGATGCCATTGAAAAGGCAGGCGGAAACGAGATATTTCTGGTGGGCAGGCTGAATGACGGGCACCTGGTAACCGGTGTGGATGTTTACGCCATGGGAAACAGGAGCGCCGTACCCGCCATCGTCAAGGAGGCAAAATATGGGGACGTTATCATCCACAACCATCCGGATGGCATCCTGGTTCCGTCAGGTGCAGACCTTGAGATTGCGTCATATATGGGCTCGCTTGGGGTGGGATGCTATATCGTGGATAACAGTGTGGAATATCTCTACCCTGTGGTAAAGGTCAAGAAAGAGCGGGTGCGCGAAAGGCTAAACTTCGATGATTTATCCGCACAATTTCAGCCCGGAGGAAATTTTGCAAGGCATTTGTCCCAGTATGAATACCGCAAGCAACAGGTCGAGATGCTAAAGTCGGTAGTTGACGCCTTTAATGAAGACAAGATTGCAGTAATTGAGGCGGGGACAGGGACGGGAAAATCCCTGGCATATCTCGTCCCGGCCGTTTTCTGGAGTATAAAAAATCAGGAACGTGTAGTAGTTTCTACCCATACGATAAATCTCCAGGAACAGTTAATTGAAAAGGATATTCCAATACTCAGGAAATGCTGTGGACTAGACTTCAAGAGCGTTCTGGTAAAGGGCAGGAACAACTACCTGTGCCTGAGGAAGGTTTGCAATTTACGTTCTGATGGCGGCACATTGATTGAGGACAAGGATCGGCAGCAACTGAACGATCTGTTAGAGTGGGCAACAAAGACGCGGGACGGAAGTAAGGCCGACCTGAATTTTGTTCCGCAGGAGGATGTCTGGGAAGCAATCCAGTCGGAGGCCGACCAGTGCACGCGGCTGAAGTGTCAGTTTTATGACGAGTGCTTTTTTTATATTGCCAGACGAAATGCAGCCAGCGCCGATGTGCTGGTAGTAAACCATTATCTCCTGATGGCCGACCTGATCGTGCGGAAGGAAACGAAAGGTTATGATGCCGTAGCCATCCTGCCACCCTTTAAGAAGATCATTATTGACGAGGCGCACCACCTTGAGGATGTGGCAACGGCAAATATGAGTTGCACGGTCTCAAAATTACGAATAACAAAACTCCTGGGAAGACTGGTCAATCTCAAGGATAGCAGAAAAGGACTCCTGCAATACCTCAAAAACAAGCTCAAAGAGGTAAGTTCGATTCACGACAAATCCATTTCCATAGAGATTACCGACAAGATCAATACTGAAATCCTGGAGGAAAGGCAACGCCTCTATGATACCGTTCAAGCGGTCTTTGAGGATATCTCCAGGGGGGTAAGCGAGTACATTAAGAGCAAAAACTTTCACAGGGAAGATTCAAAAGAAGGCGAGATTAAATTGCGCATTACAGCAAGCCTGATTTCTACTGACCTGTGGCAGGATGTTATAGAGACCAGGCTCAAGGGATTAAGCATGGATATCCACAAATTTGTCTCTGTATTAACAGCACTGTTAGATGAGTTCGGGGAACTCTCCAAAAAGTCACAGGATATTCTTTCGCCGGTGCTGATCGACATTATATCCTGCAAGACGCGTTTAAAATTGGTGGCGAGCGATCTGGCTTCTTTTGTCACAGACAACGAACAGGTTTGCAAATGGATGGAAATAAAAAGGTATGCGGGGGGATTTGTCATTCGGCTTTGTGGAGCCCCGCTCTCCGTTTCTGATAATTTGAAGGAATGCCTGTATGACAATTTTACTACGATAATATTGACATCGGCCACACTGACTATAAGCAAAACCTTTAAATTCTTTAAAGACAATATAGGCCTGCATCAAATTCCTGAAGGCCGTTTGTCCGAATTAATCTTAGATTCTCCCTTTGATTATAAAAGACAATCTATCATAGGCATTCCCACAGACATTTCAGAACCTGACAAGCCGGGTTTCGTTGCAACCCTCGAAGAGAATATTTTGAGAACCATAGAAATTTCAGAGGGACGCGCATTAATCCTGTTTACATCATACAGTCTTCTTGATAGCCTCTATCAGAAATTAGAACCGCAGATTACACGACTCGGTTATACTTGTTTGAAGCAGGGTATGGACAACCGCCACAACCTCCTTGAAACCTTTAAGGAAGACAAGACGTCGGTTTTATTTGCTACGGATAGTTTCTGGGAAGGAATCGATGTTAAAGGGGATGCGTTGGAGTGCGTTATTCTTACTCGATTACCATTTAAGGTACCAACGCAACCTATTATTGAAGCAAGGGCTGAGGCCATTGAAAGGGCTGGCGGCGATGCCTTTTACGATTATTCCCTGCCAATGGCCGTAATTAAATTCAAACAGGGCTTCGGCAGGCTCATACGAAGCCGCAATGACAGGGGGGCGGTAATCATCTTCGACCGTCGAGTGGCTACAAAAAGATATGGACATATATTTCTCCAGTCGCTGCCGGATACTATTTGCATTAAGAATACGATGGACGTTGTTTTCAGAGAAATGGAGCTGTTTTTGGGTAAAAGTGCTACTCCTTCACACCAGGGAGTGAAGACTCCAAACTCCATGCGACAAATATCAAATAAATCCGGATAGTTAAAATTCAATTTTTATTAAAGCACGCTTGGTTTTCGGCTTAACCAGAATAATTAGGAGGAAAAGGCAATGAAGATTTTTTTGACAGGGAGTACGGGTTTCGTTGGGAAACAGATACTTCAGGATTTGCTCGAAAATAAATATCAGGTGAGATGCCTTGTTAGAAAAGGTTCAGAACAAAAGATAGCGCAGTTCAAGGACGTTGACATTGCATACGGAAATATTACCGATGCCGGCAGTTTAGATGGTAAATTACAGGGATGCGATGCCGTTATTAACCTTGTCGGTATTATCAGGGAATTCCCTTTCAAAGGGATTACCTTTGAGAAGCTGCATTACGAGGGAACGGTAAATCTTGTCAGTGCGGCCAGAGCTCAGGGGATAAGACGATTCATCCAGATGAGCGCACTGGGGGCACGTCCGGACGGCAAGACCCAATATCAACAAACCAAGTTCCGTGCAGAAGACCACGTAAGAAACAGCGGACTTGATTACACGATTTTTCGTCCCTCGATTATCTTTGGACCCGGAGATAAATTTGTCAACCTGTTTGCCAGCATGCTAAAAACCCTGCAATTCGTGCCCGTTGTGGGCAACGGAAGATATCAGATGCAGCCGGTGGCAGTGGAAAATGTTTCGATGGGTTTTGTAAAATCGATAGAACAAAAAGATGCCATCGGTAGGACTTTTGATGTGGGAGGACCGGAAAAACTTGAGTTTAATCAGATTATTGACATCATTGGCGACGTCCTATGCGTACCGCCACACAAGCTGCATATCCCTGTATTCATAATGAACCTTGCGGCAGAGATGCTTGATTGGTTATCATCCTTTCCTATCACGAAAGAGCAAATTATCATGCTCCTGGAAGGTAACACCTGTGACGAGAAACCTTTTTTTGAACACTTTAGTATCAAGCCCATTTGTTTTAGACCGGGAATAATCAGATACCTTACCGTCTAGCACAGCGGATACGCAATCAAAAAGATAGAGTAGGCAGTAAGCAGTTTGCGGTTGACGGTAAAGTTCGCCACTTTTCGCGTACTGTCAAATGCTTACTGACAGCAGGACAAACAAATGAGATTGTTGCTAAAAAACTTACAAAAAAGAAGTTTTCACACAGTAAATACTATAAAGGCTATTTCATACGACAATGACCAATACGAACTATTCAAGTGTTGATTATCTCCTGCAACTCAGTTGTGGTTACTGGAAATCCCATGTCCTTTTTACAGCAGTAGAATTTGACATATTCACACTTATTAACAAGGGCAAGCTTACCGCCAAAGAAATTTCTCGGATCATTCATACCAACGAACGTGCAACCGAGATGCTCCTCAATGCACTCGTTTCCCTGGAACTACTCACCAAACAGGAAAACTTTTACTGCAATTCTCACGTATCAAATCTCTATCTGATCAAAGGAAAACCTCATTATCTGGGCGACTTCATCCACCATTTCCATAATATGATGGATAATTGGGCGATGCTTCGGGAAACTATCGAAACGGGAAAACCCGTTTCATTGAAGGACATGCCGGAAGAAGTAGACCCGCACGACCTCAGGGATTTTATTACGGCAATGCATAATATTGCGTCTGTAAAGGCAGAGGAGCTTTGCAGAAAGATCGATTTAAAAAGTTCAAAAACGTTGCTGGATATTGCGGGTGGCCCCGGCACGTATGCCATTGCACTTGCAAAGGTCAATCCACACCTGCAAGCCGTTGTCTTTGATCTGGAGCATGTAATCAAACTCACCCAGGAATTTATTGAATCTGCAGACATGGAAGGACGCGTTACCACACAAGCAGGCAATTGCCTGGAAGATACCCTGGGGGAAAATACGTACGATGCGATCCTTGCCTCAAATCTTTTACATATTTACAACCCCGTAAACAACACCATGATCCTTAAGAAGTGTTGGGATGCCTTAAAAGGCGGCGGCCAGATTATTATTCATGAATTTGTGCTGGACGAAACCAGGACACAACCACAATTTGCAGCCCTCTTCAGCCTCAATATGCTCATAGGTACGCAGGAAGGGGCATCCTATAGCGAATCTGAATATCGAGCATGGCTTGAAAATACTGGCTTTAAGGACATAAAGAGGATCGATCTCGAATCCAATTCAACCTTGATTATTGGGGAAAAATGATATGTCGTTTTTCAATCAAAGTTTTTCAAAAATTTTAACATGCACTTACTTAAAATACAATCTTTGCGCTTTATGGTGAACTATTACCATTAAACTGACCGCTAAAATTGATCCAACAACTCTTTCTTCTTTTCGTTATAATCACTTTCTGTAATAAGTCCTTCGATTTTCAGGTCTTTTATCACCTGCAACTGTTCCTTTATGCTCATATCATTCATAGCTTCCCTGAGCATTTTGGCCTTTTTGTAATCGTAATCTTCTTCAGAAACGATCCCATCATCAACCATTTCCCGCAGGATGACCAGTTTATTTTTTATTCTGTTTTCACTGCGAATCTCTCTTACTGGTGTTGTTGATTTCTGTGCCCTTGTTTCACCGGCAACTCCCATCTTTTCCTCTAGCTTCCTCAGGCGTACATCCAGATCAGAGGTGCCTACCTTGATCTTTTCTTCAACTGTTCCTACCCTTTGCGCCACAGGCTGCTGGTACACTGCGTCGGACAAGTCTATAACAAGCCAGTTTTCATGTCCCGGTTCCAGCCGCTGTCCTGCAGATGGAATCAGCTTCCAGAAACGGCTGTGGCTTATCTGCGATGGATTCTCTTTCGTCGTTGTGTATCTTTTTTTCTCTGACATGGCATCATTATACGTTTGAAACATATGAATACGGCTGAAGGCAATGTTAAGACTACGCTCTGTAATGAACAGGATACAATAATTTTGCTGATCTGTTAAAAGCATACGCTCAGAATAGGATGAAACGGTAACGACCTGTGTCGGTGTTGCTACGGAAAACGCCTGTATAATCAGGGGAACTAATTTTCTTATCTCATCATCCTGAAAGACCCGTAACGTTCCTTTCTTTTTCAGCAGGCCCTTTTCTTCAAAATAGATATATGATAACGCATTGGCGATGACATTCCCCGAAAGTTCATAGGGATGGTCAAACTGAATACGGCGGCGATTCCTTTTAACCGGCAATTCCTCGTGTTTTACCACAATCCTGCCGTCCGTATAAGTATCCGCATGGACGTCATAACACTTCCAAAAGAACGTCACGCAGACAATTCCCACAAACAAAAGTGTTAGCTTCAATCTTTGATTTCTCACGAAATTCACCCTATGATTTCTACAGCATCAGAAAGATAGCATACTTCAATCAGTTCTATTCCTAAGTCCTTACCAATTCCCTTTACATTCTCCTTTGGAACAACCGCTCTTTTAAAACCCAACCTTTGTGCCTCTTTTAACCGGATATCAATTTGACTTACGCTGCGAACCTCTCCACCCAATCCTACCTCCCCGACAAATACGATTTCGGAAGGAATTATCTTTTCTTTAAAACTTGATGCAACTGTCATAGCAATACCAAGGTCTGCTGCGGGCTCATCCACCTGAACCCCTCCTACAATATTTACAAATACATCCTGTCCACCGAGCTTCAGTCCTATCCGTTTTTCAAGAATGGCAAGGATCATCGAAACCCGGTTATAGTCAACCCCACTGACCTTTCGTTCGGGCATGCCAAAATTCGCCCTGGTTACAAGTGCCTGTATCTCGACCAATAAGGCACGTGTCCCCTCTATACAGGAAATAATGGCAGAACCGGCGCTCATCCTCCGTCCTTGCGAAATAAACAACTCGGACGGATTATCCACCGGCTGTAATCCATTTTTCCTCATCTCAAAAATTCCTATCTCATCGGTGGAACCGAACCTGTTTTTTACTACCCGCAAGATACGATAGCACTGAAATTTTTCTCCCTCAAAATACAAAACCGTATCCGCCATATGTTCCAATACCTTAGGGCCTGCAATAATACCCTCCTTGGTTACGTGCCCTACCAGGAAAATCGCAGAACCAGTGGATTTTGCAGTGGAAATGAGATCATTTGCGCACTGACGCACCTGAGCAACCGTACCGGGCGCAGACTCTATCTGGGGTTTATAAATCATTTGAATAGAATCGATCACAACAAGGGTTGGACGGGTATTGTGGATATTTTCCAGAATGAAATCCAGATTTGTTTCCGCAACGACCAGTAAATTATCCGACAGGATGGACAACCTCTCGGCGCGGAGCTTAGTCTGAGCTACGGACTCTTCCCCTGTCACATAAAGAGTGGCATACCCCTTCTTGCTGATATTTTGACATACCTGCAAAAGGAGCGTGGATTTACCTATTCCTGGCGTCCCTCCGATCAATACTGCTGAGCCAGCAATCAGTCCACCACCAAGAATCCTATCAAATTCTTTCATCCCTGTTTCAAGACTGAGACATTCCAGCAATTTTACCTGTGTTATTGGTTGTGGCAATTCACGATTGAGTGCAGACGATCTATAACCTGAGACGGCAGGCGTGCTAAGCTCTTCTATCGTCGAGTCCCATTCCCCGCAACCTCCACAGCGCCCTACCCATTTCAGACTCTTCCAGCCGCAATATTGACAAACATAAACCACGCCAGGCTTTGTCATAGTTTCTTAAAAATCTTTTACATTTTCGGCAAAAATTATGAATAGAATTAACACTGACCAGGTTTTAAACCCTGTCAGGGGCTGACTAGCAAATTTCAGCTTCGAATTTTGTCACTTCCGACTTGTTCGGGCCAGGAAAATCCATCATAAAATAAAAAAAGGGAAGAGTTTTTACTCTCCCCTTTTATTCGTCCTTTTATCACGTCTCATACTACAGGCTACTTTCGGCATTTACCAGCGCAGGCTCCGGGGTTTCAATCACCTCGTCAAAGACCAGCTTACCGTCCTGCACCCTTGCCTTCACATGTTTCTTCCCCTCAAATCTCCCCTGTAAGATTTCTTCTGAGAGGGGATCCTCTAAATAACTTTCTATTGCCCTTCGAAGTGGACGTGCCCCAAAGTTTTGGTTGTACCCTTTCTCGATTAAAAAATCCAACACCTCGTCCGTCAGTGTAATACTGATGTTGTAGTTATCCAGTCTCTTTTTAACACCGGTCAGTTCTATTTCAATGATCTTTTTCAAATCTTCCTTATTCAATGGTTTGAAGACGATGATATTGTCCACCCTGTTCAAAAACTCAGGGCGGAAGTGTTTTTCAACTTCTTTCTTTAATTGCTCCTTCATCATTTCGTACGTATGCGCATCCGTCACTTTTTTGAAGCCTAAAGATGCCTGGTTCTTGATAACATCGGCTCCAATGTTTGAGGTCATAATAATGACCACATTACGGAAATCCACGTGACGTCCAAAACTATCGGTTAATTTCCCATCCTCCATAATCTGCAGTAACATGTTAAACACATCTGGATGGGCCTTTTCAATTTCATCAAGCAGGACAACGGCATACGGGCGGCGGCGGATCTTTTCTGTAAGCTGCCCACCCTCTTCGTAACCAACATAACCGGGAGGAGCGCCAATCAATCGTGAAATATTATGTTTTTCCATGTACTCAGACATGTCAATCTGAATAAGGGCTTCCTCTTCCCCGAACAGAAACTTTGCCAGTGACCTTGCAAGGTGCGTCTTACCCACACCGGACGGCCCCACAAAGATAAAAGACGCCACAGGCCGGTTTGGATTCTTCAACCCTGCGCGGGAACGGCGTATCGCTTTAGCGACCGCTTTTGTAGCCTCTTCCTGGCTCACGACCATTTTATGAAGTTCTTCTTCCATGCGCAGCAATCTTTTTGCCTCAGCAGATTCGATGCGTGTCATAGGAATTCCCGTCATTTTGGAAACAACCTCGGCAACGATTTCACTGTTCACGACACCCTCAACCTCAGCACGGGTCTCCCGCCATTCTTTCTCGATGGTTTCTTTTTTCTTTTTCAGCTTATCTGCCTTGTCTCTTAACCGGGCAGCCCTTTCAAAATCCTGAATCGCAACAGACTCGTCTTTGTCTTTTTCCAGCTTGTTGATCTCTTCCTCGATATGCCTTAAATCCGGTGGCTGCGTGGTTGCCTTGAGCCGTACCCTTGCACATGCCTCATCAAGCACATCGATCGCTTTATCAGGAAGATATCTTCCCGTAATATAACGAATGGATAGCTCGGTTGCGGCCTCCAGTGCATCGTCCGTAATCTGGACTTTGTGATGCGCTTCGTATCGGTCACGAAGTCCTTTTAATATTTCAATCGTTTCCGCCTTTGATGGAGGCTCGACAATAATCGTTTGAAACCTTCTTTCAAGGGCTCCGTCTTTTTCAATATATTTTCTATATTCATCCAAAGTGGTAGCGCCAACACACTGGATTTCCCCTCGCGACAGCGCTGGTTTTAATACATTGGATGCATCGATAGCGCCCTCCGCGCCACCTGCACCCACCAGGGTATGTAACTCATCAATGAACAGAATAATATTCTTCGCCCTTTTCACTTCGGACATCACAGCCTTAATACGCTCTTCAAACTGACCTCTGTACTTGGTGCCGGCTACCATCATTGCAAGATCCAGTGCAACAATCCGGCGATCTCTCAATAGTTCAGGGATATTCCCCTGCACTACAGCCTGCGCAAGACCTTCGACGATAGCCGTCTTCCCCACTCCAGCCTCTCCTAACAACACGGGATTATTCTTGGTTCGGCGACATAAGACTTGAATTACACGTTCAATTACATCCTGTCGCCCGATGACCGGATCGAGTTCATGTTCACGGGCCTGCTGTGTAAGGTCACGACCGAAAGAATCCAGTGCCGGGGTCTTCGATTTCCCCTTCTTTTCTTCTTTTTCCTGATTCACACTTCCCTGAACTGCTTCGGAACCCAACAGCCCGATAACCTCCTCCCGTACATCTTCGAGTTTTACACCCAGGTTTAACAATACTTGTGCAGCAACACCTTCCTGTTCTCTGAGTAAACCCAATAATAAATGCTCTGTCCCGATATAATTATGCCCTAACGCCCGCGCTTCTTCCATCGCATATTCCAACACCTTCTTCACCCGCGGGGTGAAAGGCAACTGCCCCACTGAAACAAGGTCGGACCCGCTCTGGACAATTTTTTCTATCTCCAGGCGAATCTTTTTCAGCTCGATATCAAGGTTTTGCAGGACATTGGCGGCGACTCCGCTGCCTTCCTTTACCAGCCCTAACAAGATATGCTCAGTACCAATATATTCGTGATTAAATCGCCTGGCCTCCTCGCGTGCGAGCGCCATAACCTTTCGGGCGCGGTCAGTAAATCGATCAAACATAATACACCTATCCTTTCAAACTTTCTGCTTTTTCCAGGCGTTTTCTTACATACGCTGCGCGAATAATATTCCTCTGAAGAGAAGTAAGTTCGCGCCCTTCTAACTTTTGTAAGTGCCCCGGTAACGTAAAAATGAAAAGCTCATTCAAGGTTTTCATTTCAATATCATTAATTATTCCTAAGTTAACTCCCATACGAACCTGAGATAGCAGATGCATAATCTCCTCAGAAGAAATCATCCGCGCCACCTTCAGCATACCGTAAGAACGCCATACACGGTCTTCCAGCTGTTCCCGGTTCTCAGAAATTAAAGCCTTCCGTGCCATCCGTTCATAACTGGTAATCCTGGGAATTACGCTTTCTATAATTTCAATAATTTCTGTCTCGGACTTGCCGAGGGTAAATTGATTTGAGATCTGGTACAAGTCCCCGGAGACCTGCGTCCCCTCACCATATAAGCCCCTTACCACCAAACCCAGCTTCATTACCGCATTAAAAACCTTTTCAATATGGTGTGTCATTCCCAGAGCCGGCAGATGCAACATAACTGATGCCCTCATCCCTGTGCCAACATTGGTGGGGCAGGCAGTCAAATACCCGAAACGTGAAGAATATGCATAATTCAGCTTTTTCTCCAGCTTGTTATCGACCTCGTCAATCGTCTTCCATGCCTCTCTTAGTTCAAACCCGGAACGAATTACCTGTATCCTCAAATGGTCTTCTTCATTGACCATCAGGCTGATCGTCTCTGACTTCCCAAAGGCCACCCCTCTTTCACCTTCTCCGCCTGCATGTTCCCGGCTGATGAGATGTCGTTCCACAAGAAAAAGCCTGTCTACGGGATTAATTTCTGCAAGATTTATATAACGAAGATCAGAAGTAATCTCTGCCTCTTTGATTTTATCTCTGACAATCTCTTCGAGTTCCTTTTTTTGCTTTACATTAGCCCTTGAAAGGAACGGAAATCTTGCTACATTCCTGGCCAGACGAATCCTGCTGCTGATAACAATATCTGACTCAGGCCCTGTCCCTCTCAGCCATTCGCCTGTATTTTCAGCCAGATCATTGATCTTCACTGGTGTCGCCTGAAAGTTCATAAATCCTATCCCTTAACTCTGCTGCCTTTTCGTAATCCTCTTTTTCGACAGCCTTATTCAGCTCATTCCGCAATTGCATGAGCTCATTTTTCTTAATTAACTCTTTCCCAGCCCTTGAAGGCACCTTTCCCACATGTTGGGTACTACCATGCATCTTCTCTAATAAAGGAATTAATCCTTTTCTAAAAATCGTGTAATCCATCGGGCAACCTAACCGACCGTGAGAGCGAAATTCCAGGTAAGATAATCCGCATACTGGACAAACGATCTTGGACATCTCACTAATTTCCGGCGCTACCTGGTTAATGAGACTTGTTAATATCTCAGTAGGTGAGGGTATTTTTGTAAGTTGGGTATTGATACTCTGTGCGCACTCTTCGCATAGATGCCGTTCTTTTTTCACCGTGCCGACAATCTCTGTCAAATGTACTGTCGCATGCTTTTTATTACAAGATTCACATTTCATTATTCAGTTACCTCAAACGAATCTCAGATCCAACCCTGTTCACCTTCTTTCCCATTTTAACACATCTATGACTTTTCCTAAAGAACTTTTTTCAGACAATATCTCTTCCCGAATCCTGTTTTCTCTTTCCAGACAATCCATGCCATAATTAACCCGGACATCGGCCTCCAATGCAGGTATTACCATTAACCCATCGTCATCCCCGATAATCCAATCTCCTGGATTAACCTGAATTCCTGAGATATTGATCGGTATATTAATCTCCCCAAATCCTTTGGGCTCCCCGGCAGTTGGCATCACCATCTTTGTAAAAACAGGGAAATTTAATCTCTTAACCTCCGCAAGGTCACGCATTGCACCATTGATAACCACACCACTTATTTTTTTCTGCAATGCACTGTGGGTTGCCAATTCCCCCCAGACAGCAGGACCAACCCCCCCCGCATCTATTACAATCACGTCCCCTTCTTTTGCAATATCTATAGCTTCAACAGGCTTTGCCCAATCACCCGGATACGTCCGAACGGTAACAGCGTTCCCTATCAATTTAATATTTGAATATATCGGGTATAGTCCGCTGATACCTGCAGCACGGTGACTCCCATCCGAGATATTTGCTGTGGAAAGTTGATGTAACGCATCACGGACACCTTCACCTGTTACCCTTTTGAATAGCGTTGTAGAAACCCCTCGATTCTCTCTAATCGCTTTTTTAATACTCTCTGTCGCAATTTTTACATCTTTCGATTTACTAATATATCCACCAACAATTACAACACTCGCCCCCGCATTTATCGCATCTACTACATTTTCAGAATTTATACCACCTGCCACGGCAACAGGTATCTTTACCTTACTGCAAACGTGTCGCAATATGTCGAATGGTATCCTGCCGTACATTTGGTCATCTATAGCGGTATGAATGGAAATATAATCCGCACCCCATTTTTCAATATCGGCAGCGCGCTCTTCAATTTTACTATTATCTATACAATCCACACAAATTTTGATGCCATAGTTTTTCCCCGCCTGTATACATTCTCTAATGGTCGAATCCGGGGCATTACCCATCACAACAGAGATGTTAGCACCTGCTTTGGCTGCCATTTCCATCTCCGCACGGCCCGCATCCATTGTCTTCATATCCGCAATCAACGTTCTACCCGGAAACAGTTTCCTCAAGTGGCGTACCGCATTCATTCCTTCGCTTTTAATAAGCGGAGTACCTATCTCCAGCCAATCAGCGCCACCTTCAATTGCTGCCTCAGCAACCTTTACAGCCCTGTGAAGGTCAACAAAGTCCAGGGCTACTTGCAATATTACCGACATCTTATTTCCACTCAAATTGCAAAAGAACTTCTACTCGAAATATGCAGCCCCACAACGGTCAGATTCCCAGGTTGTGACTTTTGCTACCTTTACCCCTGTTGGTAAGGCATTCTTTAATTCGTTATAAATTGTTTTGGACAGGTTCTCGGTGGTAGGATTTAAAATCTTAAAATCATGGAGTTCATTCAAATAGACATGATCAAATCTATTGATAATTTCCCCAATAACTCTTTTCGCATCTCGAAAGTCCATAACCATACCCAATGTATCCAGCTTTTCAGCCTTCAAGACAACCTGAACCTTCCAATTGTGACCGTGAAGCCTTTCGCATTGCCCTTTATATTCCCGCAAGTTATGCGCTGCGGAAAAATCAGTTTCAACAATGAGTTCAAACACCATCTATGTACCAAAATGTCTTATTTTCGCCTTAGTTACAGGAAACCGAGATTAGGTTACATGTAGAAATCTTATCACTCATAAAAATAAAAGTCAAGGGATTTTTCATTGTTTATATAGACCTAAACGCTCATTATAAAAAAACATAGGATAATTTATAACGTATCGGGACTCCCTATTTTCTCTTAAATTGTTTTTGTAACTCATCCAGTGAAAAATACAGGGTCGTGGGTCTACCGTGGGGACAATTATTTGTATATGCATTTATACTCTTTTTCATTTTCAGGAGTTCCTCTATTTCTTGCGGTTCTAATTTCTGTCCAGCCTTGATAGCACCTTTACACGCCATAATGCTGATTATTTTGTCCAAAATGTTATCTCTCCCCTTCAGGTAATCGTCATCGCTCAACCCGGCCAGTAAGCTTTCTATAAATTCTTTGCCGCTTAAATGCCTCAGAAGCTGTGGAAAGGAGCGAATTGCAATGGTACGCTGTCCAAACTCTTCAACCTCAACGCCCAACCATCTAAGAGATTCCTGCAAACTGATAATGCTGAAAAAATCCTTTGGACTCAACTCTACCAGTTCCGGGATCAACAGGCGCTGACTTGGCGATTGGGAAGTGCGCATTCCCCTTTCTATTTCATGATATAAAATTATTTCATGAAGCGCATGTTGATCGATAATATTCAACCCTTCATCTGTCTCCTCAATAATGAAAGAATCGTGAATTTGAAAACAGGTCTTCTTTTTATCCATACCCGCTGCAGGAAATACTTTTTCTTTCCTCTCTGTTTGTACGTCTGTTTCAATAGTATTGCATTCCCTTGATTTTTCACCATTCGGAAATCCTTCTACACCTCCCTTGTCCTCTCTCCTCATTAACTCCCCCTTTTTAAAGGGGGGATTAAGGGGGACTTCTACCCTCTTTTGTAATCCAAGGCCTGTGAGGTTTGCATCCGTTTTTCTTAAGGAAAACTGTTCCCACAGAGACTTTTTTACCTGGTCAACCTCTTCCGCCGCTACTGATTCCCTTTCCAATCCCGGAAGCGAAGGTGACACGTCAATCGTCTTGACTGTTGATTTATTCAGACCCTCTTTTAACGCAGAGAGGACGTAATTATAGATTGCGTTGGTATTCCGGAAACGCACTTCGATCTTTGTTGGATGGACGTTCACATCTACTTCAGACGGCTTCATCTGTAAAAACAGGAACACAATCGGATACCTCCTGGGCATCAATTTCCCGCGATAGGATTCGCTAATGGCTCGATAGATGGCACTATCTTTGATGTAGCGTCCATTCAAAAATATAAACTGCATCCTCGCATTGGCTTTGTCAAAAAATGGTGGTACAATATATCCAGAAAGGATACACATTTCTTCCCTGAGAAACACGGGAATAAGATGCTTTCTCATCTCTTCACCGAAACAGGTTGCAATCCGTTCAGCCGTATCCTGAACAGGCGGAAGATTAAACACCGTTCTGTTGTTATGCATGAGGGTAAAATGGATAGATGGATAGGACAGGGCAAACCTCGTAAGTACTTCAGAAATGTAGGCCATTTCCGTGGGTATCGTCCTCAAAAATTTCTTGCGGACAGGAACATTAAAAAACAGATCGCGCACTTCAACCTGCGTACCTTCAGGTGCACCGCATTCCTTAATTTTACCCAAAATTCCTCCGTCAATCGTTATTTCCGCACCATTCAAAGCCCCTTTTACTCTTGAAATAATGCTAGCGTGCGAAACGGCTCCGATGCTCGGCAACGCCTCTCCCCGAAAACCCAGCGTATGGATTGCAAACAGGTCGTCTGCGTTCTGAAGTTTACTGGTGGCATGGCTCTGAAATGCAAGAACAAGGTCTTCTGCATCCATTCCTATACCATCATCTGATATCCGTATCAATTTTCTCCCCCCATCTTCCAGATGGGTATCGATCCTCGATGCGCCTGCATCAATTGCATTTTCAATTAACTCTTTTACTACCGCCGCGGGCCGATCAATCACCTCGCCTGCAGCAATTTTGTTAATAATCGATGCGGGAAGAAGTCTAATTTTTGACATATATATCACATTCCATTCAAATGAATATCTTGCTTTAAATAATATCACTTAATTTATTTAAATCATAATAAATTTGTGTTATGTTATAAAACGACTCAGTTGCAAAAACAAAACTATGTGTTATGTATCTAAAAAAAGATTAAAAAGCTCGCCAACTCAACATGTACTTGAATAACATAAATAATTAAACTTTTTCAGGAATGTGCCGATTATTTAAGATAATTAGCTATGTTGCCCCCACCAAGCAACATTTTTCACAAGTTATTATCAAGTTATTATTTTGTTTTAATTTAAACAGTCTCCTTAACATGGGAGGAAAAAGGCAATGAAAAAACATTTTACCGAAATAGGATGGTGTTCTTTTGCAGTAATTCTGTCGTTAACAATTGCTACAAAGGGATATAGTGTTGAACCAACGCCTACACCAACGGCAACACCAACACCCATGGTCACGCCCAGTGCTGTAACGGCAAACGTTAAGATAAAACCCAGAACCATCAACCTCAAGAGCAAAGGCAAGTTAAAGGCGTTTATTACACTTCCTTCGCCTTATAATGTTAACGACATAATAACAAATACCATTGAATGCGAAGGGGCAAAAGCCATTAAGGGGAAAGTGGATAAGAACCGGTTTATCGCAACATTTAACAGACAAGACCTGTTTTCAGATTCTGAAACACATTTTTACAGAGGTCAGAAAAAAGATGAAAAAGAAATACAAGAACTCACCGTCACCGGTGAATTAGAAGATGGCACAAGATTCGAAGGAAGCGACACGGTAAAAATAAAAGACAAAGGAAAAAGCGACGATAATAATGATGACAGTAATGACAACGATGACAGTGATTAACCACGGGAAAAAGAAACATCATTAAGCGAAATACTCCTTAAAATAAAAAAGGGAGGCCTAAAAAGCCTCCCTTTTTTATTTTCTCTTTGCTACAATTATCCTTGGCAACAAACCAAAAATCTTCATAAGAAAAACTATCGTGGTGGGAAAAATACATGATTACTAAGAAGTGGGAAACAGAGATTAACAAGTGCGCCAGATGCGGCAAATGTCGCTCCATCTGCCCTGTTTTTATCGAGACAGGTAATGAGTCCATGGTGGCACGAGGCCGCATAAGCCTGGCCGATGCGTTACGAAACGGCGAAATTTTTCACACGGAACTCTTAAGAGATTATCTCCTTTCCTGCAAGAAATGCCTCCGATGCTCCAGTATCTGTCCCTCCGGTGTTGATTATGATTTCATCATCCAAACCATGCTTGACGATCTGGCAAATCACCTCGGAATATGGCTGATACCACGGATTGTATTCAGACTATTCTTGACCCGGAGGTGGCTCTTTAATCTGCTTTTGAAAACTGCCAGTATCCTTCAACGCCTCGTTCCATTGAAGCGTCACGGCACTATGAGGCATCTACCCTTCATGCTTATGGGTGGCCGATGGATTCCTCCTTTGGCAAAGGAGTCTGTGCTGGAAAAATACAAAAACAGTGAAGTAATCCCACCTAGCCCCCCCTCAGTAAAAGGGGGCTTAACAACATCCTATTTGGGAAAGAAAAACTTGATAACCCCATCTCCGGGGAAGGAAAATTTTGCAACTTCTTTTTTTAAGAGCAAAAATTCTAAAACTCCCTCTTCTCCAAAGGAGACCATGGGAGATCCCCAGATGCGGGTGGGATTCTACGTGGGCTGTCTTATCAATTACATCTATACTGATATTGCCGATGCAGTGATTGAGGTATTAAACCATTTTGGGGCAGAGGTGGTTATCCCACAGGAACAATTGTGCTGCGGTATTCCTGCGAGGTCATTGGGGGCCACCAAAACAGCACGAAAATTGGCAGAAGCCAACATAGCGGTATTTGAAAAGGCCAATGTCGATTTTATTATCACAGCGTGTGCCACATGCGGAAGGACACTCAAGAGGGATTATCATCTTATGCTGGGAGACCGCTCTCTAAATTTTATTGGTAAAGTCCACGATGTTTCTGAGTTTATTGAAAAATATTTTACATACGAAACAAAGTTTCTTGATACAAAGATTACATATCATGACCCATGTCACCTTTATTGGGGCCAAAACATCTCAAAACAGCCCAGGGATATTTTGAGGCGTTCTGCCAAATTTCAAGAAATGGAAAACCCGGAGAGATGCTGCGGCGGCGGTGGGGTATTTAATTTATTACACTATGATCTGTCCATGAAGATCGGCGAGTACAAGGCAAGGGCTATTGAGAAAAGCGGTGCGGAGGTCGTAGCAACGGGCTGTCCAGGATGCAGGCTTCAAATCGAAGACCTGCTTGCGTTACGAGATTCTGCAATAAAATGTATACATACCATACAAATATTACGAGACGCATTATTAAAAGCCCCCAATAAAATATAACGAAAAAATCAATACTTCTCATCGCCTTGTTTGCCTCTTCTTCGCTCAATATGGCAGCAAGTTTTTAGGATAATTGAATTATCGCGAATAAGCATCACATGCGGTTTGATGAGGGTGAGTTGAAAATAGGGCATGGGGGCTCCTGTGGCGCTGTCAGACGGAAAACACAGTAACAAATACATCTTTATTGCCTTAGAACTCCACACAAACCCGATCTTCAATAATCTGCAAGATTGAAACCACCCCCTGAAAGATGGTAGAATTTATCAAAACATCATTATAATGGAGTACCTTTGAAGGAAGTAACCTGCAACAATTAGATAAAGGGAGGCACATGTGAAGTGTGAGAAGCCAGATCATGAACTCTGCTCGGTAGCAGCAATCAGCAGTCATATGCATCTTCGGTTGTTGCAGAAGAGTGATTTCCAGCAATACGATACGCTGTTCTATGGTACGTCCGACCCGACGATTAATCCGGCGGAGATGTGGATGACAGCACTGGCTGCTGCACGCGCCAATGTCGCATGGACATTCTTCAACTACCCCCTGGGCAGTGAATGGCTACGCCAGGACATTGAAGAAATTTTTGGTCCGCATTCCTTTCCATATGCTGACACACCGTTTGCGGCTGTTTACATGTTAGGGCTGGATTCGTCTCTGGTCAAACGCTTCACTCCTATGAGTTTAGATCGCATGATTCTTGCGGAGACGAAGCTTGCTACTATGACACTGGAAGAAGCGGTGGAAGTCATCAAGCCCGTACGGCGAAGGCAGAATTTTTGCGTTTTGAATTACTTTGAAGACACAATTCAAAAACGGGTCTTCTGCTCAAAGAAGAGCAATCTGTGGTATAAACGGTACCGCCGGCAAACCATTGGCGAAATTGTGAAACGTGGAACGGAAAAACTAGGAGGTACCATTATCTACTTTCTCTTCGGCTGGTATGCCGCCAAGAGCGGCTCAGTTATACTCTTTCCCCACAGCGTACAGGGAGATGTCTGGAATGCCTTTGCCGCAGGCGCAAAGCTCCACGGGGGTGTGGCGCGCCTCTATCCTGTCGGCGGACTGGATGTCATGACCTCTCATCAGTGGGATTTGGTGCGAAGAGACCAACAATGGCGAAAGGCACCGGTGGATGTTATACGCCGGTTGAGTGCGCACCCTTTTATGCATGTCCTTGAGGCCGAACTTCTGGAGAAAAAAAACTATTGTGCAGTATCATACGACACGGCCACTGACACATTTGCGTTTGTGTCTGACTTTTAAGCGGATGTTCACCCTGGCCAAAGCACACAAGAATGGAATATATGGTCAGTAAACGTTGTTTTATCGATAAATATGTAGGTCGCTAATATATCATTGTTATTCTACAATATGCGTGATATTGCTGAATACCATGGTATGTTATTGTGGATATGTATATTGTAAAAAACAAAATTCGGCAAAAAAATCTATCGTTTCATTCTTTTGCGGGAATCGTATCGGGGGGGGAAAGGCGAGGAAACACACCATTGCAAATCTATCGAACCGCAGGTCAAGGAGATAGAAGCGATAAAGCTTGCACTCAGCCATAAAGAGGATATTAGTGTATTGAGTGCATTGTCAGAATCGGTAGAAATTCAGGAGGGGCTGTCCGCATAAGGATTTCATTACATAACGGCGATAGCCAAGCCGCGGATAGAGACGTTAATGGGAAAGGGATTCTGCAGTTAGGGTTGTTTGAAGAAAAGCTCTGCGGGATAAAGGATGAGGGGATTCGGTATATTCTGAGGCGCAATCCGACGAGGGCGGAAGAGGTGGTGAAGACACGCATAACAGAATTACAGGGTATCGAGAAATACATCGAGAAGAAGAATTGTTATCTGAGAGAGCATCCGGGGGCATCGGTATCGAAGGCGCTGGGTGCAGCGAAGGAGAAGCCCGGGAAGACTGAAGCTTGAGAGGCGGGTGCGGATAAAAGACGAGACTGGGACGCTGAAGATAGAGAGCGATGAAGAAGCATTAAAGTATCTTGACGGATGTTATGTAATCAAGACAGACTTGAAGGAGAGTTAGGCAGACGCTGAACTGGCGCATGACCGGTACAAGGGTTTGACGGAAGTGGAGAAGGCGTTCGGGGGGCAAGACGGAGAATCTTGATATTTGTCCCGTGTACGTGAGAAAGGAGGAGGGTATGCGCGGGCATGGGTTTGTGGTAATGCTTGCATATATGGCAATCAGAAGGCTGCGCGATGCGTGGGCGGGTTTTGGTCCGACGTGAAAGGAGGTCTCGAACAATTTCATTAAAATTGTTGTATTTGCCAGTAAAGGACGGTTCAGTTCCTTTTTGCCGTATGATCTTTTCATTATAGCATATAAGGTTGATTGGAACTTGTGAAACCGCCATTATGGGAATGCTGAAAGTAGACTCCGTCGTGAGTCTCCGACGCAGTGATTCGACAGGCACATCATGAACGGCGCTATATCCTAGGCTTATCGAAAGTTCAGACGAGCGTTCAGTCGAACAATCTGGCGTAAAAACCGGCGCCTTAATACATCCTGCCAGAACTTTGCCTCTTTCCCTTTAACATTACCTCTGCAAACCGGGTGTTCTTTGTGGGATGCTGTACAATTACAATAGCTTCTCCGCAATCTGAACGGCGTTCAGGGCCGCACCCTTTCGAAGATTATCGCTCACAATCCATAGATTAATCCCATTCTCGATGGATTCATCCTCACGGATGCGTCCTACAAAGACATCGTCTTTTCCCGCCGCATATATAGCGAGGGGATACAATTGATTGGCAGGATCATCCACCAGTGTAACTCCTGGTGCATTTGAAAGAAGCCTTTTTACTTCCGCGGCGGTAATCTTTTTCTCTGTTTCCAAATTCACGGATTCACTATGACCACGAATGACAGGTACCCGTACAGTAGTTGCAGTCACCCTGATGCTATGATCACCCATGATCTTTTTGGTCTCGTTCACCATCTTCATCTCCTCGGAGGTATATCCATTGGGGAGAAATGCATTGCTCTGGGGAATTTGAGGTAATACATTAAAGGCAATCTGATGGGGAAACAAATTTCTTTGAAATCCTTTCTTGCCTTCGAGAATACTCGTGGTCTCTTTGAGAAGCTCATCAACGGCTTTTAGTCCGGCCCCAGATACTGCCTGGTATGTTGAAACGACAATCCGTTTTATCTTTGCAGCATCATGAATCGGTTTTAAGGCAACCACCATCTGGATCGTGGAGCAATTGGGATTAGCAATCACGCCATGATGCCTTGAAATTTCCTGGGGATTTACCTCTGGTACCACCAAAGGTACGTCATCATCCATCCGAAAGGCACTAGAATTATCCACACAAACGGCGCCACTCTCGATAGCGTAAGGTACATATTCCCTGCTGATGCTTGCACCTGCACTAAACAGGGCGATCTTTATTCCCTGGAATGAATGCCTCGTTAACTCCTGTACGGTATAATAAGTTCCGCAAAATCGCATCTTTTTACCGGAAGAACGTCTTGAGGCTAACAATCTCAACTCTCTGACAGGAAATTTTCTGCTTTCCAGTATCCGGAGAAATTCCTCGCCCACAGCACCCGTTGCACCAACAACAGCTACATCCACAGCCATCTCTTTCAAAAACTCCTTTCGTCTCTAAAATCTTTAACCACCAAAGACACTAAGGACGCTAAAGAAAAAAACCTTTAAAACTCTTTTTTCCTTCCTTTAGTGCTCCCCGTGGTTTCTCGTTTTACTTAATACGGATTAAAATGTCATCCAGAATCGCTTCTCTCTGCTTAACACGGGCTATCTGGGCTAAAAATCGCTGCGCATCACGATAATAGCCCGCTGTTGGCTTTAAACCAGGGAGAAGTTGAACCCAGTATTGATTTTCCAATCGCATAAACAACTCTCGAATATATTTGCTAAACATTGATGCAAGAGCTACTGCCATGCACATGTCTTCACCTTTTTCCACAAAGGATATCTTCATCGTCTTGCTAGTGCCAATCGCCTCGTATGTGGAAATCTTGGCACCTTCGGTTAAAACCTCTATATCGGCTGTTGGTAATCGTTCCTTCAAGAGATTGGTATACGTATTCCTGCCGCCTTGTTTGTCAACAATCAAACATATATCGCCATCATATAAATTCCACAGCCTGGAGATAAGGACTGCACAATTATTAAACAAGACAACGGACTTGTTTCCAAATGACCTTACCTGCTCGTTAAACTCATGAACAGTCACAACACAACTACTTACATAAGAAAACTGCATGTTGTGTTTGCGCAAAGCATACCTTAACATATCTGCATAATTTGCTATCGCAGAAATATTTGTAGTTAACGGCAGGGGGAAATCCATATCCGCATACCATGGATATTGGGCAATAACATCGGAGTTGTAACACGACAAACTTCTCAGCAGTTGAAAGAATGAGGTAGTCATTAAACCCTTTATCCACAAAAACGAAAGAACGGCATCTTCCAGTGCTTTTAACCCATCGCGTGTGTGGAATACTTTTTTACTATCCCGAACAGTAAGTTGCTGTCTCCGTGCCTTACGCCTATCTGAAACGGCATCTTTCAAAAGTTCCCACAAGGAATAATCTGCTTTTTCCTCCGGTACATCAAAGGCAACTACGGTAACTATCATAGGTCCAAGCGCAGGGCCATACCCTGCCTCATCTATCCCTGCTATTACCACCATAACACACCCATTTAAAAAGAGGCAATTATACCGCTATACCAGGAAAAGTCAAAATGAAATCAATGTGTGATGACTAAATCCTGCTTGCTCCTGCTAACTACCAATTTACCTGAACCGGGATATTTCTGTTTAAGACAGAGCCGTCTCCAAGCTGACCGTTTTTATTTAATCCCCATGACCATATAGTACCATCGGCTTTTAAGGCAAGGCTGTGTTGTCCACCGCCAGAAATGGAAATAATATTGTCGAGTTTTTTTACGATAGCAGGAATTACTCTGTTTGCAGTAGTTCCATCCCCCAACTGTCCTGAACCATTGTTCCCCCACGCCCACACGGTCTTGTCTGATTTCAGGGCAAGGGTATGGTCTCCACCGGCAGCAATTGCCGTGACATTTTTAAGTTTATTCACAGGGGATGGGGTACTTTTGTCATCAGTTGAGCCGTCCCCCAGCTGGCCATACTGATTAAACCCCCATGTCCAGATAACGCCGTTATACTTCAGGGCAATACTGTGGTCTCCTCCACAATTGATAAAATTGACGTCTGTAAGACCGCTCACCAGAATGGGGATTGCTTTGTTAGTAGTAGAACTATCTCCTAACTGATTATGTTTGTTAAGTCCCCACGCCCAAATGGTGCCATCTGACTTCTGTGCAAGACTATGATACCCACCGCCTGCAATGGAGATAATGTTGCCAGATGCCCTTACCTGCACTGGTGTGTTTCTGTCAGTAGTAGTGCCATCTCCCAGTTGCCCATATCCATTTCGACCCCAAACCCAGACGGTTCCATCCGACCTCAGGGCAAGGCTGTGCTGTCCCTTTGTAGCTATTGCCATGATGCCACGGAGGCCATTTACCTGAACAGGGGTGTTCCTGCTCCTTGTTGTGCCATCTCCCAGTTGTCCCGCCCAGTTGCCTCCCCATGCCCAGACCGTACTATCTGCCTTCAAAGCAACACTGTGCCACGCACCTCCTGCAATTGCAATAATATTGTCCAGAGCCTTTACCTGTACCGGCATTTTCCTGTCTGTATTTGTTCCGTCACCGAGCTGGCCATACGTATTTGCCCCCCATGCCCACACGATGCCGTCTGACTTCAAAACCAGACTATGAAAACCGCCACCTGATATCTGTACAATTGCTGATGCAGAGGATACCCTGCCGAAAAGCAAACACAGAAAAATCGAGAACACAATCCCGCAGGAAATAGCAAGTTTGTCATACATCGTATTTTTGTTATACATTTGTTGTTCT
This sequence comes from Candidatus Brocadia sp., assembly GCA_040048245.1. Lineage (GTDB taxonomy): Bacteria > Planctomycetota > Brocadiia > Brocadiales > Brocadiaceae > Brocadia. The sequence continues at coordinate 8,425 of JABRVT010000024.1, read as the reverse complement.
CATGTACTTACCTTAATTTTGAACATACATAATCATATGCATTAATGTGCATTGATAATATGTATTTGTCAAGGAATTTCTGTTGACTTCGCCAGAGAAGAAGCACCTCCGGCAGATGCTGAGATATTCTATGATTTATCTGCCTTATTACTGTCTCTTTTCTTTCATACCAAAACACCAAGATTCGTAAAAGTCGCTTGCAAAAGACAGGTGACAATACTAACCGTTTCATTTTCCTTGACAACAATAGCGGCAGAAAATATAATTTTTAAGAACGTAATTGAATCAATATTTATAGAAAAATGGCTTGTATTACACAGTAAACGAGGCTTTAGGCCTCGTTAATTTTTGAGAATGCGATGATGCGGATACTCAGGACATGGGAATGTAATATTGACAGGGAAATCGAAAAACTCAAAAAACAATTAAACATCCTGGATGGCTTATCCGTAAACAGAACAACGGTGCTTGAAATTATCCATGACGTCAAAAAGCAGAAGGATAAAGCACTTGCAAAATACAGCAAACGCTATGATAAGGTTTTTCTTTCCCCCGGAGATTTTCGGGTAACAGATCGCGAAATTGAGGAAGCGTACAGAAAAATATCACTCCCCCTTGTAAAGTCCATACAACGGGCTATCACGAATATATGGACGTACCAAGAACATATACGAACCCGGAGCATCGGACCGCTAAAGGCAAACGGCATTGTGCTTAATACCTTATATTCTCCTTTAGAAAGCGTGGGAATTTATGTTCCAGGCGGCGCTGCATCTTACCCCTCCACGGTATTAATGAATGCCATACCGGCGCGTGTAGCAGGAGTTGACAAAATAATTATGACCACACCGCCCTCCACGGACGGAACTATTCCACCCGAAAGGCTAGTTGCTGCAAGGGAAGCAGGAGTTAATGAGGTTTATAAAATAGGTGGCGCCCAGGCTATTGCCGCCCTTGCATTTGGCACGGAGACCATCCCAAAGGTAGATAAGATCGTTGGCCCTGGAAACATCTTTGTGACACTTGCAAAAAAAGAAATCTTTGGATACGCCGGCATTGATATGCTGGCAGGGCCCAGTGAGGTATTGATTATAGCAGACGATCATGCAAATCCGGCATTTGTGGCGTCCGATTTACTGTCACAGGCAGAACATGCACCGGGCGTCTCAATGCTGGTCACCTTTTCGGAATTGTTAGTGAAACAAATAATTACAGAATTAAAAAGACAAATAACAAGGCTTAAGCGGCATACGGTTACAAAGGAATGCCTCGATAAATTTGGTATTATTATACTAACGAAAAACATAGACGAGTGTGTGGAGACGGCTAATACACTGGCCCCGGAGCACCTGCAGATTATGACACGGAATCCCAGGGCGCTGCTGCCCGGGATAAAACATGCAGGAGCGATATTTTTAGGAGCGTATACACCGGTCGCACTGGGAGATTATATTGCAGGCCCCTCCCATGTGCTTCCAACAAGCGGGACGGCACGCTTTTCATCCGGATTGTCCGTAAATGATTTCCTGAAGAGAACCAGTGTAATAACCTATTCCAAGACGGCACTCAGGGAAGTTTACAATGATCTGACAGAAATTTCAGAGGCAGAAGGGCTCGACGCGCATACATGGTCTGTTCAAATCAGACTGGGTTTTCCAGAAAAACAAACCACAAAGTAATAGAGACACGGAGAAAAAAATCAGATAAAAATGAGTTACTTCAGGAATAATATTGAGAGAATGTCGGGATATACGCCTGGGGAACAGCCGAAAGACGGTATTTACATAAAACTCAATACAAACGAAAATCCATATCCACCCTCTCCAAGGGTATTGAATGCTATCAAAGAAGCGGTGAACGAAAACCTTCGTCTTTACCCGGACCCGCTTGCAACGGCGGCAAGAGTAAAAATCGCTGAAATATTAGGCACAAAACCCGAGCGTGTTATGGCTGGAAACGGCTCTGATGACTTGTTATCCATCATCATACGGAGTTTTGCAGGACAGGGGGACAAGGTCATTTTCCCTTATCCCTCTTATATGCTTTATAAGACACTTGCAGAACTGCAAGACGGGGTTGCATGTGCCATAGATTTTACAGAAGATTATTCTCTTCCAAAAGATTTTATTGTAGAAGGAGCAAAGGTTACATTTCTCGCAAATCCAAATTCACCTTCCGGGACAATGATATCACCGAAGGAGATATCAAAAATCGCATCTAAAATAGATGGCGTGCTCGTCGTTGACGAAGCATATGCCGATTTTGCAAACGATAATTGTCTCTCACTGGTCGAACAACACGACAACATCCTTATCCTGCGCACGTTGTCAAAATCATATTCATTGGCTGGTATCAGGCTGGGTTTTTGCATTGCGCAAGAACCCCTCATTCGGGGGATGATGAAGGTAAAGGATTCGTATAACGTTGACCGGCTCAGCATTGCAGCAGTAGTTGCAGCTCTGGATGACCAAAAAAACATGAAGTCCCACGTTGAAGAGATTAAGGAAACAAGAGGCTACCTCACGCAATCCTTACTGGATATAGGATTTTTTGTATACCCTTCCCAGACCAACTTTGTGCTGGCGCGATGTATGAAAGGAGTCTCCGCACACACTTTATATCAAGCGTTGAAATCACGTAAGATACTGGTACGATACTTTAATCTGAGACGGCTGGATGACTGCCTGCGTATCACTATCGGGACAAGAGAAGAAATCGATACCTTACTGAAACATCTCAAAGAACTAGTAAGCGATAAACATTCAAAGGTATTACATACTTGTTATCCTTGAGCTAGGCCTTTGGCAATTTAAAAATATAAATGTCACACCGGTAAGAACCGTCCCCTGACGGCGGCTGATAGTGAACAACCACATGCGCACGTCCGGTCGCCAGCTGGAGTTGGCTCTTACCAAATACTTTGAAATTCCTAATATCAAATTAGGCATGGTAAACACGTTTGTCCATGTCACACTATATAGTATTGAATTCCTATATCCTAAATTAGGACAATGGTACCTGTATTTGTGCAATTCGAATGACAAAAAGAACAGCTACGATCCATAGAAAAACCAGGGAAACGCAGGTCGAATTAACCCTTAATATAGATGGAGAGGGAAACAGTCATATCTCTACCGGTGTTGGTTTTCTGGATCACATGCTCGATATACTCACCAAGCACGGGCTATTTGACTTGAATATTACAGCGAGCGGAGACCGCATTGTGGATGATCACCATACAGTAGAAGACGTGGGGATCTGTTTCGGACAGGGAATAAAAGAGGCGCTGGGGGACAAAAAAGGGATCCGGCGCTTCTCAAACTCAAGCATCCCTATGCAGGAAGCCCTGGCCAACGTAGCAGTAGATATCAGCGGCAGACCTGCACTGGTCTATAATGTTGTATTCCATACAGAAAAGATAGGAAATTTTGACGTGGAACTTATTGAGGAATTCCTGAAGGCCTTTAGTACAAATGCAGGTATCAACCTTCACGTAAACGTCCCTTATGGCAGCAACGCCCACCATATAGCAGAAGCAATATTCAAGGGACTTGCCAGGGCAATCGGAGATGCTGTGCAAATAGACTGGCGTATAAAAGACATCCCCTCAACGAAAGGGGTACTCTGATGGTATTTGTGAAACTTTCGGCATTTTTTCTCATGCCCAGTAATGATCCCAATCTTACTTATCCCATTCAAAATGTGTGGTTCAAGACACAAAATTGAACATCGTAGGAAAAATATGAATAAATTAGCCCCGACAGGGTTGACTTACAAATTTTGTGCTTTGAATTAGGTCTCATCCGACTTGCTCGGGTCAGGAGTTTACATGTTAAAAAAATATATCAAAATCCTTACTCTTCCAATATACGTCTTTTTTTTATTCTCTACCTCAATACCATCTTCGCTTTACGCACAACTCGCCGACACCCCATGGCCTATGTTCAGACGTGACATACAGCATACAGGGAGAAGCCCATATGTAAGCATTCAAAAGCCCATTCTGAAGTGGACATTTCAAACACAGGGACCTGTTGCATCTTCTCCGGCCATTGGAGAAGATGGCACAATTTATTTTGGCTCAAAAGACAAAAAGCTCTATGCCGTTACACGAAATGGAAATCTTAAATGGGTATTTGAAACACAGGATGAGGTTGATTCATCACCGGCCATTAGAAAAGATGGTACTATTTTTTTTGGATCATGGGATGGCTATCTTTATGCATTAAATCCAGACGGCAGTTTACGATGGAAGTATAAATCTGAAGGTGGTATCATTTCATCCCCAACCATTGCGCCAGATGGAACGATCTATGTCGGATCATGGGACAAAAAACTTCACGCCATTACCCCTGAAGGTACGCTAAAATGGATTCAAAAGACCGCTGACCATGTGGCCTCATCACCGGCCATAGCACCAGATGGCACGATCTATTTCGGTTCCGGGGACTATTATTTATTTGCTGTAAAACCAGAAGGTAAGGCTATATGGAGTTTTGGGACCAGATATCTACTTGATGCCTCTCCCCTGATCGCACCCAATGGAAATATTTACATAGGTTCTGAGGATGCCAGGTTTTATGCATTTCGCCCGGACGGACATGTAGAGTGGACATTTGATACCAAATATGACATTGATTCTTCTGCTGCTATTGATGCTGAGGGGTCCGTATACTTTGGTTCAGGAGATAACAACCTCTATGCCTTTACAGCCAATGGCAAGCTGAAATGGAGCTTCGAAACCGGCGCCTCCGTTCATTCCTCACCCGCCGTTGGAGCAGACAGTACCATTTATTTTGGTTCCAGAGATAAAAAACTGTATGCCCTCAATCCAAACGGCAGTTTGAAGTGGTTTTTTGAAACGGGTAACGCAATAGAATCATCACCGGTTATTGATACAGATGGCACCATCTATATCGGTTCTAATGACGGAAAGCTTTATGCAATCGGGGAAGCGTCCATCATAGAGCAGTAATAAAACATCCGCTTGGCTAAAACCAAAAAGGCCAGCGTTAAAGCTGACCTTTTTGATTATTTGTACAAAAAATTTTAGGAATAATCCTATCTACACTTATCGTCGGCTATGACGTTTTAATTAAGAATTTACGACTTCATCTTCACCTTGACATCTTTAATCTCTTCCGGAGATCCGCCAGCCCGTGGTAATCCCGCGTTGCCGGAACCGCCTTTGATGGCCTCCATCTTCCTGGCTCCTCTTTCATCCATGTAATTGGCAAACCAGTAGAGGAATGTGACAAAGAATGTCCCACCTACAATATTACCAAGTGAGACAGCGACGAGATTCCAGCCAAACATCTTACCCCATGAAATTGCAGCAGGGTCATGAGGTAATAAGTTCGCAATCGTTAATATTGTCATATTCGCCACACTGTGTTCCATACCGGTCGTAATGAAGCAAAAGAGACACCAAAAGATCATGATTAACGTTGCGGAATTGTTGCCACCACATCGAAAACTGGACCATATTGCCAGACAGACCAGCCAGTTACAAAAGATACCCCTGAAGAATAATTCCCACCATGGCGCATTGCACTTATATGTAGCCACCTTAAGCATAAATGATTTCCATGGATCAGGAGCAAAGATACCGGTTACAATAATCATGAGCGCAAACAACATCGAACCACCAAGATTCCCTAAGTAGGTCCAGAACCAGCCCAATAAGGAATCGGTAAGTGTTACAGTACCCCTGAAAGTACCCTTCATGATCAATAAGTTGTATCCGGTAAATAACTCACAACCTGCAACGATTACCAATGACAATGCTATGCCAAATGTCATACCGGCAACTATCTTGCCCAGTCCTGGATTTATTGCCGCGACAGGAGCAGCACAGATAAACGCAAGTATAACGCCAAACCCGACATAAAAGCCAGCCATCACTGAGAGTGTTAAGAAACCAGTTAGACTATGTTTCATTGCAGTGGCTTTCTTTAAAGACACCGCAGCAATTGCATCTACGTTTGCTGTATATAACATTAATTGTTCTCCTCTAAAATGTTGTTGTGAACGCTGTTTTCAGAACAACACCCCTTTTTAACATATCTCTCCTCTTATTACAAATTTCCAACATCTCACATTTAAGTATTCTTTTATAATTTTGTTTTCTTATCATACCTCCTTTCTTATATAATCGTAACAATCAGGAATCAATTACGCATTGACCAAACCCTTTTTCAACCCCTTTTCCCGGAAAATCATTTCTTCATATCCATGATTTGTTCTAGGTTGCGCACCCTGTCAGCCAATTGTTTTTTTTCCAGAGCCTTCTTTCCTATATCAATTACTTCTTTCTGCCTGAACGGCTTCAATATATAATCATACACCCTGCACCGGGACATCCTATCGGCGTCGTACATACCTGGAGAAACAATGGCCACAATCTCTGCATCAGGGTTAGAAAATCTGAACGCCTTTAGCATTTCGTAACCATTGGAATGCTCAACGCTTAAATCAACAACAATAAGGTCATAGGCATTTCTTCCGAACAACTCTGGCGCATTATCCCATCCGGTTCCATCACATGTTGCAAAACCCTCTCGCTTGAAGACACCCACCAATGACCTTCGAGCCTTCTCCTGCTCTTCTATAATCAAAATTCTTGACATAAAAATCTTTATCTTTCATTTTTTTACCATAAAATGCATGCTTCATTAATGTGGGAGACTCCATCCCCCGGGTGTTTTCGAGTATTCCTCAAGCTGTTTTTTGAGCATCGCATTTTCCTTTTCAACCCGCTCCAAATCCCCCATGAGTTCCCGGATAGTCACATCTTTATTACTCAATGTCTTCTTTGCAAGTGACAGAGAGTCTTCCAGTTCCCATATCTCCTTTTGCAACTTGGCCTTTTCCTCTTCTAGTTTTACCTTCGTCTCTTCGAGGTTTTTATTTGCAAGCTTTAACTGTTCCCCCTGGGCCATAAAAGAAGCCGCTATCTTTTCAGCGTCTTCTTTTTGCCTTGTGATGTCACTAACCATTTTATTCAGTTCTTCCATGGAGCCAAAGGCCTTCATGACCCTCTTCTGGAGTTGTTCATGAAAAGTCTTTTCCCTGATATAACCGGCCTCTTTCATGGCATAATATTTATTTATCATCTTAGATGCAAACCCGACGTTTACGAAGAGCAGTATTAAAATAAGGGTCTTCGCATTTACGGATAAGCCCTTTACCGTTTCATTTCCCATAATTTTCTACTCCTGGTTCAGCGTAATAAGATCTTTTTAAATATAATCGCTTTATCTTTCCGTAATATCCCGGAATACACCTTCTATCCGTATCGGTTTACCATTTTCATCACGCACAAGATTACATGTCCTTTCAGAAATGAACCGCTCACCATTTTTCCTCTTGCAATACGACGTGAAATCCCGCCATACCCCTTCCTTTTCAAGTTTTTCAATCAGCTCTTTCCGATCTTCGGGATTCACATATACATCTCTCACCCGCGTGCCAATTACTTCTTCCGGTGAGCTATAACCGAGTATCTCTGCACCTGCCTGGTTGATCCATGTAAATACACCGTCTTCTGTTGGCTCGCATTGATATATCCCTTCTTTCAGCGAATTCAGCAACTGACGGTGATGTCTTTCTGACTCCTTCAATTCCTCTTCAAATTTCTTCCGTTCGGTAATATCTCTAAATATCCCATCAATCCGGACAGGCTTACCCTTCTCGTCAGTAACAAGATTGGACGTCCGTTCCATATAGAAACGTTCGCCATTTTTCCTCTTGCAAAAGGATACAAAACCCTTCCACACGCCTTCTTTGGTTAGTTTTTCAACCACCTTTATACGATCATCCGGATTTACATAAATATCCTTTACCTTTGTTCCGATGACCTCATCGGGGGACTTATAGCCCAGAATTTCAGCGCCTGCCTGGTTAATCCATATAAACGTCCCATCTACTTCTGGTTCGGATTGATAAACGCCTTCCTTTAGAGAATCGAATAACAACCGATATCTCTTTTCTGATTCGGCAATCTCTTGCTCTGCTTTCTTCCTCTCAGAGATATCCCTGAATACCCCATAGATAGCAACAGGATTTCCTTTCTCATCCCTCAACAAATTACTTGTACGTTCTGCGTAAAAACTCTCGCCATTCTTCCTCTTGCAGAGGGATACAAATTCCCTCCACACCCCATCTTTCTCAAGTTTCTCACAGAGCCGTCTTCTGTCTTCTGGATCCACATAAATATTTTTTACCTTTGTCCCTATTACTTCCTCCGGACTACTATATCCCAATATTTCTGCACCAGCCTTATTGATAAAGGTAAATACTCCCTCAACACCAGGTTCAGATTGGTAAACACCTTCTTTTATAGAGTTAAATAAGTCTCTGTACCGCTTTTCTGACTCCACCACCTCCCTTGTCTTCTCATCCAGAGATTTTGCCATCGCATTAA
>JABRVT010000023.1:0-195569 GCA_040048245.1 Candidatus Brocadia sp. | reverse complement strand
AGCTCGGAATGACAGACGAAGGAGGAATTTCATCTTCCCCTGTGACCAAAGGTCATGAATGTTTCATAACACATTCAGTAAAATACTCAAGATTCTTTATGTCCTCATGAATCCACCTGTTTTTCACGGTCGAAAGAAAATAGGCGGCGATCCCGATCGCTAATCCGACGACGGTTGTAGTAAAGGCAATGATGATATTGTTTGATAACTTTTCAAGATCGCCCTGCGATAATGCGGATAGGGCGGGTCCCATGGGGATTATGGTTCCCATTAATCCAAGAGTGGGACCCACGCGAATCATAAGGCGAAGTTTATCCAGACTCTTCACCATTTTTTGCTCCATACTTTGTAACAGATATTCTATGCGGACTTCTCTGTCGTTTTTATTCCTTTTCAATTCGATCGCAAGCTCTCTGAAATATTCCCGGAAACAATACGGCATCCCCTGTATCTCTTGAGATGTAAATCTGAGAATGTCATCGCTTGAAAAGAATTCTATAAATTCATCTGGGTTTTGCTTTTGAGTTTGTCTCTTTCTCTCCACATACTCTGAGACAAACCCTCCAATGGTTATAATCATCCAGATGAAAAAGATAATCAATGAAATCATGACTGGATAGAGCATCGCCGATGAAAGTACAGAAAAGATGGTTTGTAATAGATTGAGAATATTCATGGTCTTTTCCTTATCCATCCGAAAACGAAAAAACAGACGCATCCTGCAACTACTACAATAACAATCCATGGTTTATTTAATTCATGAACGCTTAGGTTACTTTCATGAGTTTTTACCTCTTCTATCTCCAATCCTTTGACTACCTCGGTCTTTTCAGCATTTTCGTCTTCCAATTTCCATTCATCGGTTTTTTCAATCTTCTCTTTATCCCGTGTCTGACCGGTATCCTCTCTCTGTTCACTGCTTCCAGGGACAGGTTTTGACACAGACGACTGAGTTAGAGCGATCCTGTCTATCTCTGCCTTCCGTTCATTTAGGGATTTACCGGTAGCTGTTTTTAAGAGCTCTGCATACCGAGTCAAGGTATCTGGATTTACTAGGCTTGGGGTATTCAAAATATCCATTGCATATTGCTGGAAGGCCGGATTATTGCAGGTTTGCACACAACAGGCTACACCGTGTTCTATAACCGTTGTAATGTATTCCTTCGCCAGGGTTTGTTTAACTTTTTCCGTCGGCTGCCAGTATCCTTTTCGTATCGCCTCCAGCATTTGGTCAGTAATGGCCTGATATGCGTACGGGTTTTTCTTACTGAAAAATCCCTTCAAATCCATTCCGTATTTGTCTTCTACATAGACTTCGAACGTCTGCTCCCAGCGGGCAGCGTCCATTGTCTCTGGTACGGTAACCTGCCAGCCCCACATGTTTTCAACGAATTCAGACATCTTATTTGCCCCTTCAAAGCCCTCCTTCTTCATACCCTCAATCCATTCCGGATTCCAATACCGTGACCGTAATTCCATACCCATCATCCTGTCAATGGGGGTCATTTCGGGCCTTGCGGGATTCATCATATTGGTGATGGCCAATTCGGGCGACTTTCCATCTAATTCTCGGATTGCTGCGGCAAGCCCTCCTGCATACATAAAAAAATCGTCGTTATCAAGGGTTCCATAGAGATTGGTAGAACGGCTGTGAACAACCATCCTGGTTCCGCTGAGTACCATTTTATAAACATCCTCCATAGGTTCTCCCCACAAGCCGTTCCCATACCCATAACTCATCCGTTTTATATATTCCTCCGCTATCACTGAATCGTCTTCCCAGGTTCCGCTTGCGCTCACGATGCGCGAAACATTCAGGTCGTAACGCCCCGGGGCCTCGTCAAAGATTCTAATGGATGCGTATTGTTCGGCCTTCTTCTGCGGCCAGCCTTTTTGAACCAGTTTTTCCGTCAATTCCCTGGTATGTTGTCGAACCCAATTATCTTCCTCATCGAGCATCTTTACCATTTGAACGGCCTGATCGATATACTGTGTCAACTGTCCAAACATCTCCTCTGCCGCTGAAGAAACAACAATATCGATTCGTGGACGTCCAAGCTTCTCTTTCGGTATGACCTTTATTCCCGTTACCTTTCCCCATTCGTTCCAGATAGGTTCTACGCCCAACAAGTAGAGAATCTGAGACTCCAGCACCCCTTCATGACGTATTGTCTCTGTACCCCAGATGACAAAGGACAATTTCTCAGGGTATCTACCGTTATTTTTTTGACGATAATTATCGAGTAGTTCCTGTGTCAACTTAACACCCACCTGCCAAGCCTCTTTTTTTGGTATCTTATCCGGATTAAAGGCGTAAAAGTTTTTTCCGGTTGGTAAAGAGCCGGGGTTTCTCACAGGGTCGTTTCCCGTTCCTGTTGGTATATATTGTCCATTCATAGACTTAATCAGATTGGACAATTCCCGTTTTGCGCCTTCCTGAATATTTCTGTCCAATTCGTCAGCGAAAATATCCTTCACAACTTCTTTTATCGTCTGAATGGTAGATAAACGAAGCGATTCATCAGGTGCCTTGCCGAATGTATGCAATCCGTAAGGCATATTAAGCTGCTTCAGTTCCTGCAGATACTCTCCTATCTTATGAAGGACTTCATGATCAAACTTATGACGGCCATCGCATTGAGTATCAATATTCAAGCACTCGCTGATTTCTATGTCTTTCTCGAGTCCCAGTTCTTTTATTTTTTTTATGATATTTTCCATGTACTGCCTTGCAAGCGATGCATCCTGTTCCAGCGCCCGGTCATGGTCGCCGATCAGTTCTTCGAGCTTGGCATATTCGTTATAAAGCCCTCCTTTTTTTAAGGGCGGTATCATGTGGTCTATGACAACCGCCGAACCCCTTCTCTTTGCGACAAGTCCCTCGCCAACATCATCCACAATGTAAGGGTAAATGACCGGCAAATCCTGGATCAGCGCTTCAGGCGGGTCATCGCCCGAAAGACCGTTGCTTTTCCCCGGCAGCCATTCATGTGTGCCATGTGTGCCGAAATGGATAACGGCGTCTGCGCCAAAGCCATATTTCAGCCATAAATAGACTCCTAAATATTGGTGGTGGGGGGACAGGTCTTTGCTATGATACATGGCCTCCATATCCTGAAGCCAGCCCCTGACCGGCTGGGGAAGGATAACAACGTTCCCACGCTTTATTGCGGGAATCACCATATATTTTTTCTTCTGCTTCGGGTCGGTCCACATCATCACGCTGGATTCCTCAACCGGTCCCCAGTCCGTAGTAACATCTTTGATGAAGGTAACTGGTAAACTTCTGCACCATTTTTGATATTCCTCCAGAGGCAACAATACACATTTCCCATTTTTTACCATCTCATCAAGTTCGCCTGGCGCCCAATTTCCCACGTTTCTCCCGTATCTCAGGGAGTTTTCGAGGAGTGTTTCCGGGTCGATTACCACGTTACCGACATCGTATCCAGCCTCTTTCATTTTTTTCAGGGCATTATCAATACTGGCAAAGACGTTCAGGTAGCTGGCGCCAATGTGCTGCTTACCCGGCGGATAGTTCCAGTAGAATATGGCGATCTTTTTATCTGCATTATTTTTCTTTTGTAAATTGATCCAGGCCTTTATACGGTCAACGGCCCGATTAACCCGCTCAGGTATAGGCTTTCGTTGTTCAACAAAAAAACCTGTTTCATCGTCTCTTTCACGAATACGATACGAAACAACCGTAGGCTGGATAAGGCCGGCAATTTCAGGAATGGCCAACTGCCAGCTTACTTCCAGAGGACTCAAACCCTCAGGATCGTTCTCCCATGCCTTTCCATCTTTCCCATAAACGGTAATCAAATTAATCACCGGCGCCCCGCTTTTTTCCAGGGTATCTGCAGCCTTAAAATCTGAAAAGCGGAATAAAAAAGATAGTATACCCGAGACTTTTGAACCCCCTTTCATATCAAGTAATAGTTTCTCAACAACAGCCCCTTCGGGGTAACCAAATGCCACAAAGGCGTTAAACCCTTTTTCTTCAAGGGTGCGAATCAATTCGTCTTCCACCTCATTTTGACCCTGCTCGCAAAACGACGTATAGGTCAGGACGGCAATCCATTCCGCGTTTTCCTTGAAATAGCCTGCTTCCTTGTACCAGCGCTCATATTCCTCAAACGACTTAAAATACATTCCCTGTGAATTATGACGATGATAATAACCGTCTTTCAGGAGTTTCCGGGGAGATTCCGCTTTTATTCCTGAAATTCTTTGGTATTTAGCTAAAGAGAATAACACCATGTTTTGGAAATTCTCTATCCCACCGTAATCAAAATATGAGCGAAATTCTTCGTCATAGGTAAGACCCAATTCGATATATTCCTTGTCCAGGCCCGCTGAGTGGTTTATGGGTAATATACATGCTCCATTGGAAATAGCCTTCCTGATTACCTCACGATCGAAACCCGCTTGTGTTGCAGTCGAGATGTTTATTCCCATGATGTCGATAACAATGATATCGGCATCCTCGATCTCATGGGGATTAAAGTTAGCATCCAAATTGGTCTTACTGACAAGTTCAAAATTTACCTGACTTTTCAAAGATGGATATTTTGTCCAGATACCTTTTATCGCCCTAACGACTGCAGGGGTCAGATAATTTCCTACAAGGAAAGTGTATTTTATAGGTTTGGCTTCTTCTGCAAGAGAAAAAGGCAGACAAAAAACAAACACAACACATAGGATTACCATCATGCATCTTTTCATTGTTCACCCCTTTGAGAAGAACAAACATCTTTCGTATATTCCCATCTCATATGATCTCCTTTATTGAGAATGCATCTATTGGCAAAGGATGTCGCTCGCTTACCGTTGATGTCATAATACCAGGCCTTATCCCCTTTTTTCCCTTCAACGCCGTCAATGGATGTAACGAAAAGGTATTCGCCAATTTGCAGCGTTTCGATCTGTGCAACGGACTGGAGCGCCTCCAGGGCGGTAATACCCTGCTTCCATGTTATCTCCACTTCACGATTTTGTTGTACCCCTCCGTAGTCGATTTCTACGGTTATCTTTTGGCTGGCGGCGTATGCAGCGGGTAACGCTGCAAAAATGACAAATATCCATAATATTCTTTTTAAACGCTTCATATTGCAGCTCCTCCTTATCGTAATGTTCAGAAATTTCCATCCCCCCTAATCCCCCCGTAAACTGGGGGAAAACCTGTTTTCCTTCCTCTTTACGCAGGAAGAAGGGGGGGTTAATCAAATACAAGTTGCCGAAGGTCTGATTTAAAACTTGAATTCCAGCCCTCCGTATGCCGTAAAACCAAGGGAACCAAAGCCTGTCACCTCTTCATAGTCGTAGTCAAAAAGGTTTTCGAACCGAATGTACGCAGCCATCAGCTTTGTGATGTCGTAGCGAGTCGCCTGATTGACTGTCCAGTAGTTATCCATCTCCCTGCCATCGCTGTCTATTCTGTCCCTGACCATGACTCCTGTTATATTGATATTCAGTTTTTCAAGAGGTTGGGCATTAATCCCAAGGGTTGCCCTGTTTCTTGGTCTGCGGGGTAATTGCTGATCCTCATCTCTATCCCTCGTCTCTGTGTAAGTATACGTCCCCGTTAGTGAAAGCCTGGTAAGTGGTTTATAGTTTAAGGTCGTTTCTATCCCCTCTGACCCTGCCTTAGCTACGTTTTCTGCCAGATAACTACCGTCACGCTGTACTGCAGGAGTAATCAAATTGGTAAAGTCATTTTCAAAGTATGTAACGTCTATGGTTAATTTGTCTTTGAGAACCTCTTTCTCTACTCCGAAGTCCCAACCCTTGCTTTCTTCCGGTTTGAGGTCTGGATTGCCATAATATGGATAAAAAAGCTCGTTTAGACTGGGCGCCCTGAAGCCCTTCCCCCAGGAACTATGGAATCGGGTAGCGATCTCTTCGATGTTGTAGGATGCGGTTGTCCGGTAAGTAACGTGACTTCCGAATGTACTGTAATCGTCGCGGCGTAATCCAGCTGTCCAATACAGTGCATCAAAGAACTTTATTTGGTTCTGTGCGAAAACTGCATTGTTCCAGAACGTCTTATCAAATTTACCAACATTTTCACCTTCCTGTACCTCATATTCATAACCTAAGGTTATCGTATCGATGTCAAATAAAGTAAAATCGGATTGATGCTCCAGCCTCCATACTCGCGTAGGGATGCGAAATTCTCCAGATTTGTCAGTGGGGTCAAAGCCTTTTAGTTCTGTATCGTTGACTGAGACGAGAAGTGAAGGAATCCACATATCAAAAAAAGTTTTATGCACCTTTGTCGAAAAAAGAATCTCATCTGTTGTCATGTGTCGATCAGGATCGTCTACCGCGCCGATGCCATATTTGAATGCGTCGTACTCAAAATCAGAGTGGGATCCCCTTATCGTTGTATCAACCCTGCCATTATCCAGGAAATTCCATCCAAGACGTGAGGAACCAGTAAAATTTTCATAACCGTCCTCTTCACTTCCGCTGCTGGCAGCCGATATCCCATGTGTTTTCAGCCATGAACCGCCCACTGAATAATCAAATCTTTCCTTCCCGCCAGAAACATTAACGGTTTCTCTGTATGTATCGCGCATCCCATATTCTGTCCCCAGGGTAACTTTGGTATCTCCTGTGCCTTTTTTTGTAATAATATTGATAACGCCGCCAATTGCCTCAGAGCCATACAATGTACTTTGTGGTCCGCGCAGGATTTCAACCCTTTCAATGTTGTCAGTTGTGAGGTTTGCAAAATTAAACGCCCCTGTTGTAGGACTATTCATCCGGACACCGTCGACAAAGACGAGCGTCTGGGCCGAAGAGGCGCCCCTTATGAACAAACTGGTAGTTCCCCCTATGCCCTGTGTCCTTGTGACCTCAAGTCCTGGTATCTGGCGCAGGACGTCGAGTAATAGCGGTGCCTTGCTATTCTCAATGTCTTTTTGTGTAATAACGGATACTGAACTGCCGACGTTTTTTAATAACTGTTTCGTTCTTGTCGGAGTAATCACCGTCTCCTCTTTATCCTTCGTTTGCTCATCCGACGATAGATCGTCTTTGGGTATTTCCGCCAGAGACGATTTGTCATGAGATACCGGCTCCTTTTCACCAACCGGAGGCAACGGTTCTCTTTTCGTCTCTTCCGGAATCTTTTCTTCTTGCTGTGGAGGCATTTCTTCTGGCTTTGTCTCTTCTTCAGGTTTTATTTCATCCACAAATGCAGGTATTTCTTCCTTGTCCGGTATACGGATAATAAACCTTTCTTCCAGAGAACGCTCTATTGGAGCAGATTCTCCTACCTTCTCTGATGACTCAGCACGGCAATCAAAGTTGAGTATTGAAATAAATATCAACATGGTAAATAAATATTTCATGCGTATCCTTCCTTTCCCCTCGGAAATAAGAATTGATAAAATGGCGTTCAAACAGGTCTCCTGGCTTCCGGGTCTATCTACTTTCCGCGCCTTCCCAGAAAGCTGTTTAATCAGTTTAAACCGTTTAAATGGCTTTCCAGTGGCATCGTGCAGCGTTCGTCGCCGGTTACAGTTGCGGGGCAGCTCCCGTTTCTGCGGGATTCCCTGAATATTTGAACAGCAAAATAAAATACATATTCGGCAGGAGCCAACTCCTGTTGGCGACCGTATGTCACATAGCGTTGTGAGTGTCGGCCACCGTCAGGAGACGGCTCCTGCCCACACACATAATGAAATAAAAAAGCCCGTTTCTTCGCATAAAGAAGAAACGGGCTTTTACGTTATATATATCAACGCTTCACCTCCTTTACTCGAAGAAGTTTTTTTAGCAGACATTACAGGCAGGTCTTCTGACTCGCGGATCATCCTACTGGTTGCGCCTTCCCGGATAACCGTTCAAACTGTTTAAACCGTTTAAGTCGTTCAAACAGTAAAAACAGCTTTCCAGTGGTTTTCGCAACGTTCGTCACCGAATACAGCGGCGGTACCGTTCCCTTTTCTCCGAATTTCTGACACGTATTAACTATTGTCAGAAATTCGCTGGAGTTGGGATTCCCTTTTCGTCCTGAATATGTATCAGGACACCTGTATGTGGAATTATTTTTATTTTCCCTTGTGCATTACATAACATATCCTTTCAGTTTAAAAAAGTGTGCCTTCAACACGTTGTTTTGTGAGTTTCGAATATTCCAGTATCTCCTCTATAGAAGCCCCTTTTGACTTCATGCTATAAAACGTATTTTCACCCAAGAGTGCATAAGACCATTCACAATTATCACGGTCATCGGGTTTTAACTCATTAATCTTCTTTAACCAATCCAGCGCCGACCGTTTCTTCAGCAACACGTTCTCGTCTTTAATATCCTTTTGGGCCTTCGTTTCTGCTAAATAGATACGATCCCTTGTTTTCACAATAAAATCAGGGTAATACAATGATAAAATGCCGTTACTCCTGATATAGTTCAGATGCGCAAAATCATGATAAATTTCACTAATCTTGAGAAATGCCTTAACATTGCTATCGTTATCACATGACAACATGAAATTCTTTTCCAGTTCGCCTTTCTTGGATGGATACGGTAGCTTTTCATATATTGTCTTTACAATATCAAGAGAAAAATTCTCCCGCATTCTGAGCTCTTGTGTTTGTGAAAAATATTGCTTTATTACCATTGCATCCTGTACCTCAACGGCGTTCTGCATCTCGTACAACGCCTTGCTTAGTTCTTTTATAATGTGCTCGGTAATGCCGGTTTGCGACAACAAAAGCACACGCCAGTTATTATCTTCCAGCGGATTAAATTCCTGATTAAAGAGCTTATGCCTTATAAAGTCATCAATGAGTTGTACCAGGTTGGCCTGATTAATCTGCATAACAGGATAATCTTTTGTACTGCGCTGTGTAACCCTGACTATGGTGCTTGTAATTATCTTTACCATCTTCGATAGAAACTCATTGTAGCTTTTCGCCGTAAAAAGCTCAGCCGTAACCTTGTAGTCGCCGAATCTTGTTTTTACGGTCATTTCCTCTGAGAAGAATGTTTCTCCTTCTTCACACACCATCTGTTTAAGCTGGTTAAGATTGTACCACTGCATATTTTTTAAATTGTCCAGAGAAGGCATTACATCCTTTAAAAACTCCTCTCTTTCCTGGATTATTACAGGCCAGTACAGGTCGTAGTCTTTATAATTCTGTTTAAGCCCGACTTTGATAATATCCCCCAAAATATCTTCCCTATCCCTGGGTAATTCCTTTGTTTCTCCAACAAGCCCTTCTTTTATGAGCTCGTCATAAAATTGAATAAATGCAGGATGTTCCACAATGCTTAATATATCTAAATAATTTATAGGCGCTTCCTTCTTCTGGAGAAGCCTTATCCTGTTTTCTTCTTTTGCGTCTTGAAACTCAGGCTCTCTCCACATTAACCGCAATCCCCTTCCAAGTATCTGTTCCAATAGTATAGGCGCCTGGGTAGAACGCAACGGCACAATAACGCAAATATTATTCACATCAAATCCTTCTCTCAGCATTAATACCGAAACGATAACCTTCGGTTTATCATGTTTGTCAACATTGAACAGCCTTTGTTTAATCGCATCCCATTCCTTTGCTGGAATACTCCCTTTCTTATCCGAGTCTATCTGGACAACATCCTCTTTGCCGAGACCCTCGGAATGCACCAAAAATTCAGTAACATGCGGAGAAACCGCTGTATCCTCGCATATAACAAGCATCTTTGGGTGCTTATCCGTAATGCCATTTTTGTCCTGGGTAAAATCCGTAAATTCCTTTTCAAGGATTTTGAGTTTTGTCAGACCGGCGCGGAGCATCAATTTCTGCCCCTCTGACAGCCCTATTACTTTATTGCCATCCCTCATTGCCCTGAAATCAAGTTCCATAGTGGCAATTTCTTTGCGTCTGTCCAGGGTAATTGTTTTGACAAGCCCTCCGTGAATAGCGCTCTTCAAATCAAAATCGACAACAATGTGCGGAAAGTAATGCTTTGTCCTGCGCTGTCCGCTTCCCGTCACATCATAAGGGGTGGCAGAAAAGTCTATCTGGATAAATCTCTTTCCATTATTCTCCGATATTTTATTCAATGACTTCTGTCATTCCACCTCTGAAACAATTCCAGCCTTTTTCGTTTCGTGTATGTGATGCGCCTCATCATTAAAAACCACGATGCTTTCTAAGTTTGCGAGATACTCAATCTCGCCCCCGCTTAAATATTTGTTGTCCAGGGTATTTAAATCATGTCCGGCAGACGTGCCTGGCGTTACCGGGAATATTTCTTTTACTGCCGCCGATGGGTCTTCAAGGGGTGAAATATTGTTATCAGCATCTTCTTCCTCCCCGGCAGGCAAATGCCAGTTGGTTATAGCAATTAACCCGGAGCCGGTTACCTTACGTCCGATCTCTTCCTTTCTGACAACACAGGTCTGGATGAACCCGTAGATTTCATCCCTGTATGCAGGCGGGATAAACAGCTTCTCATATTTCTTAAAGTTTGAATTCTCAAAATCACGGCAACCGTCTTCTTTTTGTTTTCCAAGATATGCATCCAGCAATCTCTCATAGACGATCAAGCCGGGGGCAACAAGCAGGAAATTCGTGGAATAGCATCCGCCTGGTCTTTCTTCATGCCGTGCATTCAAATACTGCCAGATAAGCAGGGCGTTCATTACCCACGTCTTGCCAGTGCCGGTTGCCATCTTCATGCAGTATTTTGGATGGCTGAATTTGTCCTTTTTCAGGTAATTTAAATCCATCTCTGCCAGGATCTCATTGCTTATCATTGAGTATAAATCAAACACAGATTCTGGCTTTAATATTTCATGCGCATATATGGTATTTAAAATCGCCTGCCGTTGCCCTGCATGAAAGTTAATATGACGGGTTTCAGTGAAGGCATCTGAGAACCAGAATCTCAGTAAGTCCTGGGTCAGAGGGGTTACTCTTGCAAGAAATTCGCCGCTATCCCATGCGCTGTTAACAATCTTTGTTATTTCCTTGGCAAATTTTAAAGGAATTTCTCCGGTTCCTGTGTTTAAAGATATGGACATTATATAATTCCCTTCTGCTTATAGTGAACGATTAACATTTTGTTTAAACGAAACGACCAGAGCTGTCATTTCGAGCGTAGCGAGAAATCTTCGGACTACCTGTGAAGACTTGTCATTCCGAGCACACTCATGGAATTTACTCTGAGCGAGCGAATGTGCCAGTGTAAACTCTGTGAGTAATCCTTGTTCCTAATAAAGTGCGGAATCTTCTAATGATAGGATTTCTCAGTCGCTTCGCTTCTTCAAAATGACAACTTTCTTTTTCCATTGACTATAAATGCTTCTAATTTCTATCTAAATAACTTTTTATTAACTACTGATTGTTTCTATCATTTCAATCCCCTCACTTCTGTCATTTCGATTTCCTCATTTCTGTCATTTCGAGGAGCGAAGCGACGAGAAATCTTCCGCCCAGGACAGACCCGGGGAGAAATCTTACAACCCTTCCATACTCAAGTCTTTCCACGCAGGGTTCATCCGATTTACCAATTGATCCTTCTTCTCTCTTCGCCATTTCTTAATTTCTTTTTCTCTGGCAATTGCGGCTATAACATCTCTGATCTCTTCAAAATAAACCAGCTTGTTTACATTGTATTTTTCTGTAAATCCCTTAACGAGCTTGTTTTTATGTTCATAAACCCGTCTTATAAGATTATTTGTTATCCCCACATACATCACTTTATTGTTCCAATTTGTAAGAATGTACACGTAATAGCTTTTCATTATTGGTCAAAGGTCTTCCCCGTTGTCAAAATAAAGATTTCTCAGTCGCTCCGCTCCTTCGAAATGACAATTTTCTTTTGTCATTACCAATAAATTTTTTAGTAACAGTTTAGTTTTTTGAAAAATTCCAATAACCCCCCGTAAACGGGAGGACACAGGGGGGGATGCGCTTGCCATACGTTGTAGAGGCAATTCATGAATTGCCTCTACATACCATCACAAAGCCATTTCTCCTTTTACGTTTTTCAAAATCCGAAGCGTAAAACTTGTGAGTCAACCCTGTCAGGGATTAAAACCCTGACAGGGTTAATCTTGTTTATATTTTTGCTAAAAATGTTAAAATAATTTTTGGAAGATACCATTGACGCAAGTTTTGTCCTCTCAATTAGCCTCCGTAATTTTACGTTATGTAATTATCTTTAAAAAACAACTTTCAAGATAATCTGTTACAGAGAATTCACTGCAAATGAATAATTTTATAAATCATGTCCAGATCTACATTCCTACGGACAATATCCGCTAGTTCATCGTATTTCTGCTCTTTTATTTTTTTAAATTCTATGGGATAGCCGGGCGAAGGCGTTTGTCCTTTTTTCTTTCTCAGGTGTTGAATGAGTTTACGACGAAAGCCGTCGTTATCAAAGATACCGTGGATATAAGTGCCCACCACATTGCCATCGGAAGAGACACAGCCATCCAGTATTTCGACCTGTTCTCCTGTCCGTTCGATGATCCTTGCGAAGGGCTTAACAGAATTATTACCGTTATAGGCGGTCTCTCCCATGTGAATTTCATAGCCTGTAAGTTTGCTATCTGTATGGAATAAATTCTGATGTTCAAGCATATGCGCCTTTATCTGATATGTCTGTTTTTCTCTGGCAAAGGTAGTGACTGTATTTAATAAACCCAAACCCGCTATGGTATCCCGCGGTGATTCCACATGGTGCGGGTCGCTAATCCGCCTTCCCAGCATCTGGTATCCGCCGCAAATACCTACAATCATCGTCCCCTGTTTTGATAGTTTTATAATTTCTTTCGCAATACCCGTCTCTCTCAAAAACGTTAAATCCCCTATGGTATTTTTTGTACCCGGGATAATAAGCACGTCAGGTTTGCCTATATCTTTTGCCGTGTCGATAAATCTTACTCTCACGTCTTTTTCATGGGTAAAGATATTGAAATCGGTAAAATTTGAGATACGGGGGAGTTTGATTACGACAATATCAATATCGGGTTGAAGGTCGGAGGCTGAGAATTGGAGATCAGGAAGGTTCGTTGACCTCAATCTCTGGCCTTTGCCTTGTTGATGTCTGGCAATTTTGCCATTATTATTATACTCAAGCGAAACGGAATCCTCGTCATCTATGCTGAGGTTGTGGATGTATGGAATTACGCCTACAACTGGCTTGTTTATACGGCTTTCAAGCATGTCTAATCCGGGCTTTAATATGCCTTTGTCTCCCCGGAACTTATTAAACACTACACCCTTCACCCTGCTCCTCTCGGTTGCAGTTAATAATTCTAACGTCCCAACGACCCATGCAAAGGCGCCGCCCCGATCAATATCTGTTACCAATAACACAGGGGCAGATGCCATCGCAGCCATGCCCATATTGACGATGTCCCCATCCTTCAGATTTATCTCCGCCGGGCTGCCCGCACCCTCAATGACAACAACGTCGAATTGGCCTCTTAGCCTATCGTAAGCTTCTTTTATGATGGAAACGAAATTGGTCTTCCTCTGATAATACTCCCGGGCAGTCATGTTGCCTACCGGCTTACCCATAATGATGACCTGCGACCCACAGTCGCCCGTGGGTTTGAGAAGTATGGGGTTCATCTCTATCATAGGCTCAATTCCTGCCGCCTCGGCCTGCGCTACCTGCGCCCGTCCCATTTCCTTTCCATCTTTTGTGACAAAGGAATTTAAGGCCATATTCTGCGCCTTAAACGGCGCAACCCTATAACCGTCCTGTTTCAAGATACGGCACAGGGCGCATACCAGGATACTCTTGCCCACATGGGAACCCGTACCCTGTATCATGATGGATCTATTCGTCATAAGTTAACAGCGACCGCAGATTTCACTGATAGATAAAAAAGATTTTTTACACGAATCGATTTTAGTAACAATTTAGCTTTTTAAAAACATTAATAGTTGTAAATATCTTAGTAATAATTATGTAGGGGCAATTCATGAATTGCCCCTACACCACATGGCAAGCGCATTGTTACCGGAATTTTTCAAAAACTAAATTGTTACTGATTTCATAGTACAGCATAGCCACATCCAAAAAGATTCAGCAGGCAGCTGACGGCAAGCAGTAGGCAATGAAAACTTATTGCCTTTTTGCCTACTGCCTGCCGCCAACTGTTTACTGCTTACTATCCACTGCCAACCCGGATGTGTTAGCGCATGGATTGATTATGGTTTTCAATGCAGCAATAAGCCTCATGTTTTCGTCCCTTGTCCTTACCGCTACACGGAAATACTTATCGTTAAGTCCGACAAAATTTGAGCAATCACGAATGGCAATGCCGTAGTCCAATAACTGGTTGCGTAATGAAGAAGAAGTCATACCCTTTCTTTCTATTCTAACAAGGATATAATTGGCCGTTGGTTTGCACGGGGAAAGCCCCTGGATATTGGATAATTCATGAAATAAAAACAATCGTTCGTTAAACATAAACTCCCTGCTTTTGGAAATAAACCCTTCATCTTCCATAGCGACCATAGCGGCATATTGAGCGAAGGTATTTACAGACCACGGTTCCTTGTACTCCGTCATTTTTTTTACTAAATCCGCATGGGCAACAAGATACCCTACCCTTAAACCGGGAAAACCATAAAATTTTGTAAGCGACCTGACTACAATTAAATTACGTATAGTACCGGCTTCTTTTATGACGCTGTATCTTTCCGGTGTATCGACAAAATCCATAAATGCCTCATCCACAACGAATGTTACATCAGGGTGTTGTCTTACCATGTTCAGGATAATTGACTTTTCAATCAATTGCCCAGTTGGATTATTGGGATTACATAAAAAGGCCATCTCTGTTTTGTTATCTTGAAAATGGTCTTTATCATATTCAAAGCAAAAACCGTCTTTTTCTTTCAGTACATTATGAAATACCTCCGCGTGGCTGCATTTCAGCGCCTCGGCAAATTCGCTAAAGGTGGGCTGAAAAACAATCCCTTTAGCCGGTTTTAGCGCGCGCGGGATTAAATAAAACAACTCTGTAGAGCCATTTCCTGCAAGGATTTCGTCATCTGAATGTCTGATCTTCTGGGCAATATATTTCCTCATGCCAGAACAATCAATATCGGGATAATGCAAAATATCGTCAAAATTTTCCCCTATGATTTTCCGGACACTCTCCGGGTATCCCAGGGGATTAATGCTTGCGCTAAAATCGAGGATGCCGTTATTCCCCCGATTAATAAGGTATTTTATATATCCGCCGTGACCTTTGAACATAATCCTTCAGGCAGAGACGACCTGCCGGGCCGTCTCTACGCTCCAATTGTTAAATGATTACCATTTAGTCTGGATACCAAAAATTTTCTCGCTTCCCCGACAGTAAGGGGCAAACTATCCATGGGAAGATCATCTTCGTCCCTTAATATCTGCATTAACTGGGCGATCTGGGGGAGTTCCAGACAGGCGTGTCGTATTTCTTCGATATTTGAAAATACGTTTTCTGGCGTATCCGCCTTCAGTATATTGCCATAATACATAATTGCAAGGCGGTCCATATAAACAGGCACCAGATCCACCGTATTGGTTGCCATAATAATGGTGATACCGTGCCTTTCGTTCAACTCTTTCAACAGCGCCATAAGAGAAGTTACGCCCGCAGGGTCAAGGCCACACGTGGGCTCATCCAGGACAAGTACCTCGGGTCTCATCGCAAGGACGCCTGCAATACAGATACGCTTTCTTTGCCCAAAACTCAGTGCATCGATAGCCTTGTTTGCATAAGGCTTCATGCCCACCAGTGACAATGCCTCGTCCACCCTATGGGTAATTTCACCCTTTGAAAGACCGAGATTCATGGGTCCGAAGGCCACATCTTCCCATACCGATGGGGCAAACAACTGATCGTTTGGATCCTGGAATACGATACCCACTTTTTGAAAGATCTCCCTGGATGTATATTGCGTAAAAGATTTTTGTTCTAATAATATTTCTCCGCCTGCCGGTTTTAGTAATCCATTGAGATGTTTCAACAGGGTTGTCTTACCTGACCCATTGGGGCCGAGGATGGCTAAAAATTCCCCTTTTTCGATATCTAGAGAAACACCACGCAATGCATACGTTCCGTCATGATACCGATATTGAATATTCCGTGCCTGCAGTATCACCATACGTGTATATTCCCGGTGTAAACAAGAATGGGCAAGATAAGAACCATTCCTATGAAAGATATATATTCTTCCTTTCTCCATGGCGACAGGTTAACCGTCAATATGCTGCCCCCTTCGTAACCCCTGACATACATCGCTTCATAGGTTCGTTCTGCCCTATCAAAGGCGCGCATGACAAGCAATCCGCCTAATGTTCCAAATGATTGTATCGTTTTTCCCCACGAGGCATGGCCTAACCGTGATTTTTGGGCAGTCCACATGGTAGATGCTTCATCTAAAAGCAGGAAAATATATCGGTACATAAATGCCAGAAGTTCAATAATGGTGTTTGGTGCGTGAAACCATTTAAGACCGGCGCATAGTCGGCTTATTGTTGTGGTAAAAGAAAATGCGATTACTAACGAAATGCCTCCCAGTACCTTGCTCCAGATATGAAGTCCACTATGCAGCCCTTCTTCTTTTAAGACTACTTTGTATCCCAGGATTGAAAAAGAAAACCACACCCGTTCTCCCTCGTGGAGACCCTTAACAAGTAAGATTAACATCGCAAACAACATTGGCAGAAACATACTCCGTAGTATTGCCATGGAAGGGATTTTTATTGAAAAGAGCAGGATGAAAGACGCGGAAAGGAAAAGTAACGGGATGAATATGTTCTTTGCCCATAAATTTATTGAGAGCAGCGAAATGACGTAAAGCAACTTCACCCGTACATCAATCCCTGTCAGCCAGTTATTTTGGCGGGCATATACATCAGAAAATGTGTGGTGGAAAAATTCCATAGTACTTAATTTCTTATGTTTTCAACCAATTTTTGCAAAGATTTATAAGCACCAGATAACAAGCACCACACATCAAACAAATTCCAATGGACTAACTCCGAAATTCGAAACAAATAGTTTGATTTATTTGAGTATTGTAGTTTGGAACTTATTTGAGATTTGGAATTTGTGATTTGGAATTTCAAATGAGAAAATTTTTTTGATTCCAGCTTATCAATACCGGCATTTTGCATTTTATTTCTCATAAAAAAGCCTTCGGGCATTAAACCCAATAACGAACCCGCCAATCACCCCTGCAACGGTAAACACAAAAAGTAGCAAATCTCCCTGATCGGTATTGATGTAAGGGTCACGTGGTGGATGGCCATACTTTGCCGCATATTTACCCACAATACTTACATCAATACCCGTCCAGGCTTCTTCTTCGCTCTTTTGTGTTGCAGGTATGTCATTTTTTTCTAGCGGTCCTTCTGCAAATAATACTGCTGAGGGCAATAGTGATATGATAAAAGTAATGAAAAGAAAGAATAATAGTTTGCCGCAATTTTTATTTTTTTGCTTTGCTCGTATCAGTGAAGATGCATGCTCATTTCTTTTTGTGCCCTTTGTGTCTTCGTGGTTTCTCATTATTAACTTATGCATGGATAGGTTTTGTATCATCTTTAACTACTCCTAAATTCAACAAAATACCAGGCCTCCGTTTATAAACAAAGACCAGTACAAATCCCACCACAACACCCTCAACAATACACAGGACACCCTGGGAGGTCATCATAAACACCCAAAAAATTTCTGCAGTGGCTTTAAAGAATGACCCTCCTTTCCCTATTACAAGCAGTCCTAGCTCGATAGACGTACCTAAATAGGTAAATAAATCAGAGACCATACCGGCAAGAAACCCACACCAAAATAGTGGCAGTTTACATCGCTGCGCTATTTTAAAGGCAAAATAGCCTGAAAAGGAGCCCAGGATACCCATGGAAAATATATTTCCCCCCAATGTAGTCAATCCTCCATGTGCAAGGAATAGAGCTTGAATGAGTAAGGCAATGGCTGCCACCAACACGCTGACAAAAGGTCCCAGCAACACTGCGCTCATCCCAGTACCACAGGGATGGGAAGTGGCCATCCCGTTTAAGGCAATAACCGGGATGGGGAAACAGGAAAATACAAATACAGCCGCTCCCAGCATACCTACTAAAGGCAGATAACCTGGCACATATCTTTTCTTTCGTTTTACATGATACGTTCCGATCCCCACAAAAGGCAGTGATACGGCAAACCACGTAAAAACCCATTTAGGAGGTAAAATCCCTTCGGTAATATGCATGGCATATACCACATTTTCTAACACAAAAAATGACGTGAAAAAAGTTACAGTAACGAATAGTATTGACTTTGACATTGCACCTTTCCTAAAACAAAAAAAACCCATGTCTCCGATAGGGAGGACATGGGTTTTAAAAAACCTTCAGATCGCTAATTTCATGAATGACGCAGATAAAATTCTGTGGTATTTTGCCACAGAGCACAGCGAGCTCAGAGAAAAACTCAACGTAATTTTATTTTCTATTTTCTAAAGTGTCGGTTTTCTCTGCTGTGGGTTTAACTATTTTATCAGTGTAATCTGCGAAATCTGCAATTAATTCCCTTCACCTTCTTTACCATCGAAGACTACGTGAAGCAATTACAGGCAGGTCTTCTGGCTCCCGGATCGTCCTACCGGCCACCCCTTCCCACCTTATTAATATAAGGCAGTGGTATTGTGACTTTCGTTCCCGGTTACAGCGGCGGGTCCGCTCCTCATCATCTTATTTTTATAATAACAAGATATGGATTCCCTTTTAACGCCCGCATTGTTTGCGGGAGAAATACCTGTAATCGATTTCATTAATAAAAACTAAAAAGAGCAAATTTTTTACTGTTTTGGGATTTTACTTTAAACAATAACTATTTGTCAAACTAAATGTTTTCCAGCGATATAGAATGTAATTCCAATGTCACTCATTTTTCCTTTGATTCTCTGTGATGAGAAATATAAAATTATGCCTAAAATATTATAGTTTGTGATGGTTTGAGATTTGAGCTTTTGGGCAATTTTCTTGATAAAAGGGGGTGTAATTCACATGGAGTTAAACAGGAATGTCCATACGGTTTTTCTTCTGACTGCAATTCTCATTGCTATTATGGGATCAGGCTGTGCTATGTTCAAGAAAAGACCTCTCCTGGTGCCCAGAGAATCCGGAGATACCCTGGTGGAGATTACAGACCCCAAACAACTTCCCAAATTTCAGGATGATTATAGCAGAGATACCCTGTTACGTTCGATAGATAACAGCCTCGACTATTATAAGAGGGTAAAGGCTAACCCTTATGGTTTTCATATGACAGGATTTTCACATGAAAGCCTGGAAGATACCTTAAAATTCTTCCGGGATGGCTTCCTTCGTTGCAGAGACGCAGAGGAGCTTAACGATTTTATCGTGAAAAACTTCAGGGTCTTTCAGGCTATTGGAAAGGCATATGAGGGTCAGGTGCATTTTACCGGTTATGGAACACCCATCTACGATGGAAGTCTCACGCCAACCGGAGAATTTCGGTACCCCCTTTATAAAATACCATCAGACTTTAGAAAGCCATACTACACACGGCGTGAAATTGAGGAACGCAACCTTCTAAAAGGAAATGAAATTGCCTACCTGAAATCAAAACTAGACGCTTATCTTATCCATGTCCAGGGATCAGGGCAAATCAGATTACCATCGGGAGAGATGGTCTATGTGGGATATGGGGCAGACTCGGGTCACAAATACAACAGTATTGGACGCATGTTGGTCATGGATGGAAAGATTCCGGAAGAGGAATTAACCCTTTCTACCCTTATCAGTTACTTTGAGCAACATCCCAATGAACTGGATTATTATCTCAGGAAAAACGATCGCTTTATCTTTTTTAAAAGGGTCAATTACGCCACTCCTTACGGTTCTATAGGAGTGCCTGTTACTCCAATGAGGAGTATCGCCACAGATAAAAAGGTCTTTCCTGCCGGCGGACTGGCCTTTGCTGTTATAGAACCAAGGAAGGCGAAGAAGACATGGAGTTTTTGGAAAAAAGGAAAGAGTGGGACAAGAAAATCTTTCTTTGTTCTGGATCAGGATACAGGAAGCGCAATCCAAACGCCGGCCAGGGCCGATGTGTATTTTGGAATTGGCGACCAGGCCATGTATGAGGCAGGGAATTTAAATACCTACGGTCAACTTTATTATCTTTTGAAGCGGTAGATTTCTTTGCTTGACATAAATTATGTTTGTTAGCTATAATTTTATTTCAATGTTAGGAATTTCAAACACCCCCCCCATAATCCCCGCGTAAACAGGGGACACCGTGGGGTAAGAGTTGCCAAAGGCCTGATTAATAAAAATTTTAATTTAATTACTACGGAAAAATTTTCAATAAAAGGAGGGTATTTTTGGACAATGTATTAAATAAAGAAATAAAGAAGATCATCGAAGCCTGTCCAGAAGTAGGACGCATTCTCGATGAATATGGGATAGGCTGTGTTCCCTGTTCTGTCGGTAGCTGTCTTCTGAAGGATGTTGTCGGGATTCATAATCTCGACCCGGAGCAGGAAGCAACGTTAATGTACAGGATAGAAAAGGCTATTTATCCGGATAGGGATGTTCCAAAACCTGTGGTGGATACGACAAAAAAATCTGCCCCGAAGAAGATCAGTTATTCTCCGCCTGTTAAAAAGCTTGTGGATGAGCATGTATTGATCAAACGGCTCCTGGCCTTAATTCCTACCATTGTTGATTATATCGAAAGTAGTATCAAGGTGGATAAGGACCTGGTTTTGAGGTGTGTTGATTTTATTCGTACGTATGCAGACAAATATCATCATATGAAGGAAGAAGATATTCTGTTCAAATATGTTGACGAAAAGGCAGAGATTATCCAGATCATGTATAAAGACCATGATACAGGAAGAGGTCATGTCAGGCAGGTTGTTGAGGGAGCTGAACAAGGTAATAAAGTCCAGATCAGGGAACATCTGCTTGGTTACAGGGATTTGTTGACGCAACATATCAAAAAAGAGGATGAAATCCTTTATCCGTGGATCGACCGCCAGCTATCAACGACCCAGGTAGGTGAGATGTTCCGTAAGTGTAATGAGGCAGACGCCTCGGTAGGCGACGAACTGCCAAGAAAATATGAAAAGTTTATTGCGGAATTAGAAGAAAAATTTTTACAGGAGGTTACAAAATGAGTGGATGTCCAGGATCAAGAACCATCGATTTTAGCGAAAAGACGAATCAAGAGGGTAGCGAAACAGGAAAACGCCCTTCTCAATTAAGACAATGGCCAATACAGATGCATTTAGTTTCTCCGCATGCGCCCTATTTTCAGGGTAAAGATATATTACTGGCTGCAGACTGTACGGCTTTTGCGTTAGGTGATTTCCATAAGGATTATCTGAAGGGAAAGAGCATTGGAATTGCCTGTCCAAAGCTGGATTCAGATCAGGAAGTCTATGTTGAAAAGATTAAGTCTTTGATTGATGATGCAAAGATCAATACGTTAACCGTTATGATCATGCAGGTACCCTGTTGTTTTGGATTGGCGCAAATCGCCAAGGAAGGCGCAGAAAAGGCTTCTCGTAAGATACCGATCAAACAGGTTGTTGTCGGACTGGAAGGCAATATCTTATCTGAAGAATGGATTTAAGGTTTTGTAGATGTTTTTAACAATTAAAAATTCCCTGAGGATTTAAAAATCCTCAGGGAATTTTTTGTAAGTATTTGCTCGGGATTTCAGTATTTGCGGTTGCCAACAGAACTTCAATTTGTTTACATCCTATGCGAACTTCAGTTCGCATAGGATGTAAATTACACGTGATTATAAAATTTTGTTTTTAGAGGAATGGTAGGTGATTGAACAGCCATTTATTATCCCATTCCACGAAAGATATGGCGTTGCGCCCTCGTACTCTCTCCACGCATAAGATCTATAATAAGTTCGGCGCCTCTCCCTTGAAACTCATAGACTAATTTTCCGCCGCCTTCTTCTGAATAACTGTCGTACAGGATCCTTCCACAAACAGGATTACCGTCGAGGCTGGCAGCGAAGATCTTTAAAGGCAGACAGCAGGCGGTTTGAAATACAAGAGTATTCTCAAATACTAAAAGACGTGTGTAATGTGGCCTTCGAATGCCCCTTTGCCTCATACTGATATCCTGAGTTTGTGTGGAAAGGACCGCTTTATTATCAGGTTGAGTTTCGATCATGTACTTTTCTTCGGCATTGATTATATCTTTAAGATACGGATTTACTTCTAACCCGGCAAGCTTAAGAATCGTTTCAGCATCTTTTGTATCCTGTGCGATGCTGTCAGTTGATGTGGTATTTCCCGTCCTGTTTCTTCGACTCAATACCTTTGGCGCAGCAAGATTGGCCAAAGGAAGTTTCTCATACAATATATTTATGGGACTTATGGGCGTCATTTTCGTATCTCCAATAAGGAGGTTACATTTTCTACACCTTCAACGCTCAGGGCAAGGTTTATCGCCTCTATAATCTCTTCTTTACAATGCACCTTGCCGGTAAGGATGACCCGGCCTTTCTCCGTCGTTACATGTATGTGAAGCGCAGAGACCTTTGGACTTTTAGCGTATTTGGCTTTGATCTTTGCCGTTATAGCCGCCTCTGAAAATTCCTCTTCGGTCCTATCGATCAATACTTCTCCTTTCTTAGAGATCTGGATGCCTCCTTCCTTGATCTCTGAGACAACTACATCAGTACCCTTCTTAATCTCTTCTATAATGAAGCTAGTTTCCTCGGAAATTTCTCGTCCGATATCTTTAGCGGCTTCACCGGTCTTTATCGTCGTATCCCTGATCGTTTCCTTTGCCTTTTTAATGTTTTGGTTCTCACAACCCAAAAGAATAATATTCACACCTGCGATCAATAAGCACATATGCAAGGCGATACCCACCAATGCCTTAGTCTGGAAATAATTACTTTTTGTCATTTTGATATTTTTGGGAATTTTGAATTTTTTAAGACAGGGTATCTAACCGAGGTATTATATCTACCCTAATTGTCCTTAAGGTGAAAGGGGAAAGGTTAAGTTAACTGAACATGAGGCAAGACTTTTTCCGTACTTTGATATTCCCGGATAATTGCTTTTCTATCAATTTCTTTCATTAAAGCTTCGATGTCTTCATGTTTTGGTTCCTTAAAACTTTCGCCTACCTGGTAGTGGAATATTGTGGAAACACTCTCATTAAACATGTCTTCAGCAGACCTGGGTAGGTTTATCAACCTGACATCAATATTACTTAATAAATAAGTTACCTGATCAAAAAGAACACTGGTCGCTACTCCTGAATAGATAAAAGAATGCCGGTATAAATTGCTTTCGATGTCGTGCATAAATCCATCAATCTGAGCTATTTGATTTTGTAGGAGAAGTATTGCCTTTTCCAGATTTTTTCTCGTTAAGTGGGAACTTTTTAAATAGTCGATATGAATATCCGGTTCCCTGGATATCTTCTGATCTTTATTTCTGGTATGCAATGAAATATTGTCGTCAATGCCTTTAACTTCTTTGATTAACCGGTCAAACTTTTTTTCTATGGTTTCAAACTCTGATATATTTTTATAATAACAGGTATCTTTCAGTTCTTCATGGAAGTCTACGATCTGCGCCAGAAAATCCTCTAATTCCTTTGCACTATATGAAAAAAAAGACGCTTCATTTTTAAAGGTGTCGATTTTTCTAATTTGGGTTCCCTTCTCAATAATATTTTGAAGACCTGTTTTGATATCAATAACAGTTCTGAAAACAGGATTTTGATTTAGCTTCAATATAATAGCGGTGTCAGATTTACTTTTCCTTATAATAAAATCTTCCAGGGAATGAATCCTGTTTATAATTTCCAGATAGGCGCTTTCCTTTAATGGCTTATCAAACAGAAGTTTTTGTAAATCCTTTAATATTCCCAGAACAGATTCTTGTTCCTGTGAAGTCTCTAATAATCCCCATTCACTGAGTTCTTTATAAAGAATTTCGAATTTGTTTGACCTGGCAAAAATCGCATCAAACGGATTCTGACTCTCTTTTTTACTTTCTATAGTCTTAATTAATTCCTTGAGCTGGTCAAGGATATCAGACAAATTTGTTAGCAGGGGCACACACCTTCTCGCTTCTAAGAAGGCATCTCTACCGGTAATAGTCTTTAACCTGGATAACCTTTCCAAATTTTCATTAAATTTAATTATGAGTTTTTGAACGTCCTCTTCCTGTCCAGCTTCCAGACCTTGGTTCTGCCGAAAAACTGGTTTTGTGGAGATCTCGATTGTTACCGAAAAAACTGACTCAATGCATTTTTTGACAATTGCACCAAATTTCTTTGATGACTTTCCTGCAAGATTAATCAAGTCCTGGGCGCTGTCAGCAGTTTCTGCATTCGTATTGCGTATCGTCAAAAAATCAAGGTATGCAAGCAGTTTGCTGAAGGAATTCAATAGTTCGTGGTAATCACTTTGCAACAACGGATGATTCGAAACTATTTGCAGCTTCTTCAGTTCATTATAATTCGCCGTTAAGTTTTCCCGCTCGCTGCGGATATCTGATTTGTGTTTTGATAATTTTTTCGTTAATTTGGCAATAAACTTTTCAATGCAGTTTGCATAGGTTAAAAAGAGATTGTAATCTTCCAGGAGCTTAAATTGATCGTTCAGTCTGTTTGCCGCTGAGTAGATATAACCTGCATAGGCCGGAATGGCCTTCCAGTTATTCTTTTCTACGATATGTTCGAGCCTCATTAAATCTAAGAATAAACTTTCATTAGACAATAATGGATTGTCCTTTGAGGCTATGTAATTGAAAATGTCGGCGAAGAAACCAAGATCGTCAATCTTTTCCTCAACTATTTTGATGTCATTTTCCTGGGAATTAAAGATTCTTAATTTTAAATAATGTTGCTCTAAATCGAGCTTGAGGATCAAAGAAATAAAATGGAGGTTCAGATAAATCTCTTTCAATCCTGTGGTTGTGAAGACCTTGTTCTTGGTTTCAATTTTATTGAATCGGAGTTCCCTGCCAATTTTTTCTGAAGTTAAGGGTAACCCGTTTAAAATTAAATAATCACCCAGCCTTCCTGTATATTTTTCACGAGATTCTGCGCAGGTGATATAATTGCGGTGAGTATAGTCCGGTGTGAAATCGTCCAGCTGGCTTTGCTCCGCTTCGTCAATAATCAATAGATTGCTTGCGCCCTTTGCAATTCCCGTTTTACAGTGCAACACGATATGAGGTTTTGTAAGGTATTGAATAAGGGACTCAACCTCTGAAAGGGTTGCAGCCATATTCGCTTCTACAAGGCCTTGTTCTTTAAAGGTATTGATACTGTCGATTTCACCTTTAATAAAGAGTCGTTTGGAAATAATTTTCATGGTTTTTTCAAAAGAGGTATCAATGACCTGTCCTTTAAATCTAACAACGAAAGATTTCAGAGGCTCTTTAATTACCTTCTCTCTTATTCTTCCTTGAATTTCAACTATTTGAGCGCGGATAATTTCAGAGGTGTGGTACTTCTTTTTTAACAGGTCGTAAAAATAATTTTTAGCAGGAGAAATTTCGGCTTTCATGTCCACAATGTAATAAAAGTTTCCGTGGCTGTCAAAATAAATTTTAACTTCTTAACATACCAAACAATTATATTTGTTCCCTGAATGCAATTAATCTTTGCGCAAGTTTGAAAACAATCTTTTCTATTGAATCTTCCACGGCAGGACCATATTTAGGGCCCGCAGTTTTCCACCACCCCCCTTCCGTTTCGAAATCAATTAAGTCCAGATTTTTTCCATCCGCAGTTAATTCATCCTCAAATATCTTATTAAGATTTTTATCTAATAAGGAGACCTGGATCGACAGATAATGTTTCCCGATGGCCCGCCAGACTGATTCTTCAACAATCAAGTCCAACTTTGATTCCTTCAACTGTACGGTCAACACCACTTCTAATCCTGTTTTTTCAATCAATTCACGGCTGGGTAACTCGTTGAGAATGGTAACCTTGCCAAACACCATCTTTGTCATTTCTTCTATGCTTCTAGCCAGGGGCTCCCCTATCGGAAATACATAGTGATGTATTCCCACAATCATGTTTGTTTGCCATTCTTCCTGACTGAAATGACAAAGTGAAGGTTCGATAAAGAGCCCTGCATGGAGGGGGATTAACGTTATTTCTTCCAATCGTTTATCCAGTGCTGGTACAATCGGTACCTTCTTCCCTCGGCCATTGGCGCAACCCATAACGAGAAGGAACATCAAAGTAAATGATATTGCCTTTTTCATAAATTCAGCTCTACTCTGCTATTTAAGGAACAAATTGAATCTTTGCAGGCTGTCCGAGAATTGTCATTCCAAATTTGTTTCGGAATCTCATACACTTTGATGACCTTGAAATCAAGGGATTCTGAAATAAATTCAGGATGACAAAAGGGTGTTTCTTCTATTCTCTAACAGCCTGCTTAAACAGAAACACCCAATTCCCCTTGCAGGGAAATGTCGCTTAAAAACCAATTTCACCAATGCGGCTGCCCCAAATATTCGATCGATTGATCTTTTCGTTGACAATCCACGCCCTCATTGGGTCTTCGGGATCTACGGTTACAGCCGAGTAATCACCCCATCGCTCTGGACTATCACTGGAAGGATCGTAGAAAGTGGAACTGGTGAACAAGGCATTGCCACTCGAAATGGTACCAATGGGGTCAGTGTGTAATCGTCCCGAGAATCTCACCTGTGCGTTTATACCGGCATTTGGGTCAGTAGATGACCACGTTACGTACACATCATTATTGGCGTTCGCTGCAATCGATGCATTCCAGTCGTTCGATGTGGCTGATGCGGAGATTATTCCGCTCTGGATGACCGTATCCGTTGCGGTATTGAACTCGTAGAATTTGGGCTTTGGTAAACCATTAACGTTTATCGTATGAACCTGCCAGAGTGAATCGCCGATCTGCGTGCCTGCATTGATGAAGCGCATGTCGCTCGTATCAAGTGTCTCTGTGGTGCCCGGTTGCTTCGCACTTGGTGGTACGCTGTATGCGGGTACTTTTATGGTAGATGAAGCAAGGGTGGGGAT
Source organism: Candidatus Brocadia sp. (assembly GCA_040048245.1). Lineage (GTDB taxonomy): Bacteria > Planctomycetota > Brocadiia > Brocadiales > Brocadiaceae > Brocadia. The sequence continues at coordinate 168,511 of JABRVT010000023.1, read as the reverse complement.
GCCGCCCGGGTACGTCAACGTATACTTTGTTATTACACCGCTCGAAGTCGCTGCGACCAGGAATGTCTTATCGTTATTATCCAGTACAATGGGAGGCGCAAGGGTGCCTTTAAGACCGGTAAAAAGTTTAAGACTTGCGCTCAGACCATTGTAAAGCCTGGATTTATCAGCCACAACCATCCTGGTCTCCCGGTATGATATCCTCCCGAAGATGTTTGCAGTGATGATAATCGATTTACTGTCAAGCCCAAGGTGCGGAAAATCCCAGAAATCATTGTTATTTTTGAAATTAACGTCGCCGTTATAAATGTAAAACGAACCCAGCGGGTCCGAGGTTACAGAGACTGCAACGAAATGGCGCTGTACGGTGGCCGACTCCTGGAATGCCTCAGCTGATATGATCCATCGGTCCTCCGCGCTGTCATATACACACCGCGGGTCGAATAAGGCCTGTTTGGTATATCCGAAAAAACTTGCCAGTGAAACACTCTTTACACGGGTGCCATCACTTTTTTGATAGACATCGACATGAGAATTGGTTACCTCTACGAAGTGGTCGAGTCCAACGGCACCATGGGTGTCGGGTGGACGTCCGCCACCTGCCTCGGTTTCGTTAACACCATTTATATTGATTCCTCTTAAATTTGGCTGGGCAAGCGGTACGTTTTGTGATTCTACGTCTGGATGGATAGTCTCGGCTCCTGCTGCAGCCTTCGCAGCCTTGTAATTACTCTCGCCCATTGTTGGCCTGAAAGGTATCTTCGGTGCGACAGGCATTTTGCCTGCTTCTCGCAAGGCAGCTTCGGTTGCCTCCATATCCTCAGTCGTCCGTATCTGTGGACGTCTGAATTTAATGACACCTTCTTGAATTACTTTCTCAGCATTTACTGTATCTACGGTATAGCCAAATGCCGTGAGTGCTAAAATAAATTGTACCAGTAAAAATGTCCTAACCATCTTGCGCATAAGTTTCTTCCTTTTCTACAGAGTATTTTCAGATTTATCACAACTCACAACAAGACAATATCAGAGAAAATCAATTTGTCAACAAGAAAGATTTGCCCGACGTTATACCTTAAGAGGTTCGTAAATTTGCGATTTTTCAAATTTATACATAGCAGTCATTATTTTGATTTTGGGTGGCACGGACAAGCAAAGCTTGTCCGTGATTCTGCACCCTTTGTGAGCATCTTGAGTATAACCATTTACCTTGAGATACTTCTTTCTTGCCAGGATGGCGTTACGCAGCGATGTTGAAGTACGACCGAAAGATAGTAACAGTGTAATTTCTTGTAACCATGAAAATAGTCTTAAAATACTTTGACAAGAGGTTTTTTTGGGCTAAAATCGATAAAAAATTTAGACGGTTTTTTGAGGAGGGAAAGCGATGGATGCAAAAGATAATCATCTCTCAAGGAGAAATTTTCTGAAACATTCTGCACTTGGCGCTGTCGGGCTTGGGCTGGGGATTGGAGGCATTGAGAGTTTACAGCCATGGGCAATCGGTGCAGATAAGCAGCCTTCCGTGGAAAAAAGCAGGGTAATTGCAATAAAAAGCAGTGGAATTATGAGCAAAGGAAAACCCGAACCTGAGGTTGTCCAGAGGATGATGAACGAGGGGATGTTTACCCTCACTGGCAAAAAAACGGTCGCTGATGCATGGCGAACGTTCTTTACCCCCGACGACATTGTGGGTATTAAGATTAATCCCATCGGCGGAGTAAAACTTTCCACGCGGCCCGAAGTTGTTAACGCAATCATTATTGGCCTGAAAGCTGCCGGAGTAAAGGATAACAATATCATCATATGGGACCGTTTTAGCTACCATCTGATTACAGCCGGTTTCCCTTTGAATCAGGGAAGCAGCGGGGTTCGTTGCTATGGTACCGAGCCGACAGCCGGATACGATAAAAAAATATATTATGAATCACTCGATGATGACTATACCTTACGCCAGGATGATGGGGTACGGTCGCTCTTCAGTACCATCGTTACCCGGCACGTCACGGCAATTGTAAATGTGCCGGTTATGAAGGATCACGGCATTGCTGGGGTGACCTTATGCCTTAAAAATCTGGCCTTTGGCGCCATTAATAATACCCAGAGATTCCATCCGTCGCCATACTTCTGTGACCCAGCCTCGGCAGAGGTCTGCGCGCATCCGGAGATAAGAGACAAGGTGCGTTTGCATATTGTGGATGCGCTGCAGGCTTGTTTCGATGGCGGTCCTGCGAGTATGAAGACATGGACGATGTGGAACGAGGAACGGCTATTTTTCGGGACAGACCCGGTAGCAATCGACAGGATAGGGCTTGAAATCATAGACAGGAAGCGCAAGGAAAACAATCATGCATCCGTATTTCAGAAGGCAAGACATATTGCCACTGCAGGCAAAAAGGGATTGGGCGTTTATGACAAAGAAAATATTGACTTTATAGAGCTTGATGCGTAAGTCGGGAAAAGTTTAAAAAAAAACGGGAAATAACGAAACTTGAAGGGCGAGTGTCATGAATATAGCGGACAAACTTGATTTTATTGCCGAAGAACTCCGCAAGTTAAGAGAAACAGGATTATTGGTTCACATTCGCACGATTGAGGGGCCTCAGGGATCATGGATTACTGTGGACGGGAAGAAGGTATTAAACCTTTGTTCAAATAATTACCTGGGTTTTGCCAATAATCCTCAGTTAAAGTTAGCTGCACAAAAGGCTATTGAAGCTTATGGTGTAGGTCCCGCAGCGGTAAGGACTATTGCCGGGACAACGACCCTGCACAAAGAACTTGAGAGAAAACTCGCGCTCTTTAAGGGAGCCGAAAGTACCATATCCTTTCAATCCGGATTCTGTGCAAACCTGGCGGTTATCCCTGCACTTGTTGGGGAAGGGGATGTTGTCTTTTCTGACGAACTCAACCACGCAAGTATCATTGACGGATGCCGCCTTTCTAAGGCCAGGATTGTTCGATATGAGCACTGTAACCCCAAAGATCTCCAGGCAAAGATTTCAGATGAAATCCACATGAACCATAGACTCACAAAAGAGATGAAAAATTCACCCCTCAATCCCACCCTTCGCAAGGGGGGAGAAGGGGGGGTGGAAAAATTACCCACTGACGAGAAGAAAACCAGGCGAATGCTTATTATTACTGACGGTGTCTTCAGTATGGAGGGCGATATTGCACCATTACCGGAAATCGTGGAGATCGCTGAAAATTTTGGGGCTATTGCCATGGTGGACGACGCACATGGTGAAGGGGTATTGGGGAGAGGTGGCAGAGGTATCGTCGACCACTTTAATCTGCACGGCAAGGTCGATATCGAGGTGGGCACCATGTCAAAGGCCTTTGGTGTGGTGGGAGGATACATTGCGGGAAGCAAAAGATTGACGGATTATCTGGCGCAAAAGGGCCGTCCTTTCCTTTTTTCAAGCGCCGTTACAGCGTCTGACGTGGCTGCTTGCATTGCGGCAGTAGATACTTTGACCGCTTCCGACTCACTGGTCAAGCAACTCTGGGTAAATACCGCTTTTTTCCAGGAAAGGATGAGACAGATAGGATTTGACCTTGGAAACACAAAAACCCCTATTACCCCGGTTATCATAGGGGACGCTAAAATAGCCAAAGATTTTAGCCAAAGGTTATTTGAAGATGGCGTCTTTGCCCAGGCTATCGGTTATCCTACGGTGCCCATAGGCAAGGCCCGTATCCGGGTAATGCTTTCAGCCACACACAGCATGGAAGACCTTACATGGGCAATAGAACGCTTTGAAAAGATCGGGAAATTACTGGGAATATTGCAATGAAACATCCATGAACCTCTGGCTCACAAAGAGTAATGAAAAATGTCATCCTGCGCTTAAGGCGAAGGGGCTTGCCAAACGAGATCCTTCGCGGAGTTTACACTGAACAAAGTGAATGTGCTCAGAATGACAAAAAGCGAAGGACTCAGGATGACAGTGCAGGAGGTATTTGCCGGTGAAGATATTCTTTCTGTTGATTTTTAGAAGAAAAGTATTTAGTATGCAAAGGCACATCTATTTCAGTAAATGGTTAATTTTGGGTTGTTTTTTTATAAGGTATTGGGTGTTTTCATATGAAAAAATTTATTATTGTAACAATTTCAATCGTATGTATGTGTATGTTTGGTTGTGGTAAAGAAGAAACGAAGGTGTTAGAGAAAACCCTTATTTCGACCGAAAAGAAGCAAACTGAACCAAGACCACATGAAGAACTTGGTTTTATCAAGAATGAACAAGGCTTTATCGTGCACATGAAAGACATCAAGGTGTTATTGAAGCATTTGTCAACATCAATCAATAAACAGGATTGGGAAGCCATTAAACGGGATACGAAAAAACTGAAAAATGCAAGCCCTGTGGCCTTCACAGGAGCCAACAAAAAAGACCTGCCAGTGGAGTTCATCAACCTTGATGTTAAATTCCATATGAGTGCACTGGAGTTAATCAGTGCATGTCAGGAGAAGAACAAGGACAAGGCCACGTCTGCCTTTTTCAAGGTGGTAAACAGTTGTGACGAATGCCACGCAAAATTTAATCCCAAAGAGGAATCCACTTCGTGGTTTCAGTAGACATAACAAGAAATGGACCATTGAAATTTGGGGAATTGTAATTTATTTGTTATTTGATGCATGGTATTTGCCTTTTTTAAGAGAGGGGGTGAGGCCTGTGGTATTGGAGAAAAAACGATTGATCGATTACGCCACCTGCGGTGGGTGAGCAGGCAAGATCCCCGTTGAAGACATGGCGTACGTAGTCAAACATTTACCCGATTACCCAGATGATCGGGTGCTGGTTGGTCCAAAGACCTTCGCCGACGCTGGCATTTATAAGATTAACGAAGAGCTGGCACTGGTAGAGACACTGGATTTTTTTACGCCGGTGGTAAATAATCCGTATGATTATGGACAGATTGCCGCAGCCAATGCCTTAAGTGACGTTTATGCCATGGGTGGCAAACCCCTTACTGCCATGAATATCCTCTGTTATCCCTTAAAATTTCTGGATAAAGATACTTTGGTGGAAATACTCAAGGGCGGCGCCGACAAGGTCAATGAGGCAGGCGCAACGATTGTTGGCGGCCACACCCTGCAGGATAATGAGATCAAATATGGATTATCCGTCACAGGTGTTATCCATCCTGATCGGATTGTAACCAATGCAGGTGCCAGGGCAGGTGATGTACTGGTATTGACAAAGCCTCTCGGTACAGGATTGATCATCTCGGCGATCAAGGCCAATAAGGTTCTTGAGGGTGATATAAACCTTGTTACCAGGAGCATGTGCCAGTTAAATAAAACAGCCTCAGAAACAATGCTGGAAGTTGGGGTCAGCGCCTGTACAGACATTACTGGATTTGGTCTTATGGGTCATGCATATGAGATGGCAGAGGCTAGCAAAGTAACACTGTCCTTCTCCGCCAAACGCATACCGGTATTTGAAGGCTGTGAACGCTATGTCAGGATGGGATTGATACCGGGGGTATCAAAGCTCAGTAAAAAATATCTGAAAGATGCCATTGCCATAGATTCCAGGGTACAGGAAGAGTTAATTGACATTCTATTCGATGCGCAGACCTCTGGCGGTTTGCTTATCTCGCTTCCCAAAGAAAAGGCGGAGGCGCTCTGTACAAAACTTCAAGAAAGAGGCGTCATGACCGCAAATATCGTTGGCGAGGTATGTGAAAAGAGGAATGTATCTATCATCGTTACGCAGTGAACGTTTCCTGGAGATGGAAATTCTGTTAAGTAGGATGGATTAAGCAAAGCAAATCCACCATCTAGAAAAACGTGGAATCTGGATTCGGCGCCAAAGGCATAAATTATGCCTTTGGCGGTTATTTATAACAGTGTAGTGGCAGGGTACGCCTTACCACTGCATAGCCGGTTTAAAATTTCTTATCCTAAATTATTAAGGTAGCAACTAAATTTTTTCAGAGGAAAGAAATTCTGTGAAGACAATTTATACCGTATTTATTATCCTATTAATGGTTATTGCAATTTCTTGTGCTGCCCGTTTGATACCAGACAGAAACATGATCTTTGCCATGGGCTGCACGAACTCCATTGTGGATGAGGACATATTTACACGGCAGCGGAAGCGCATGGTAGAAGAACAAATTGCATACCGGGGAGTAAAGGATAAAAGGGTGTTAGAAGCCATGGAGTCAGTACCCCGTCATCTGTTTATTCCTGAGGAAGTCCGTTTGTATAGCTATTACGATCAACCTGTCCCCATTGGTTTTGGACAGACCATCTCCCAGCCTTATATCGTGGCCTTTATGACGGAATTGTTACGGGCAGGAAGTAATGATGTTGTACTGGAGGTGGGAACCGGTTCGGGATATCAGGCAGCCATCCTTGCAAAACTGGTAAAACAGGTCTACACTATAGAGATTATAGAAGGTCTGGGCAAAGAAGCTCAGAAACGATTAAACATGCTGGGATATACGAATGTAGAAGTCATGATTGGCGATGGTTATAAGGGATGGCCGGATCGCGCGCCCTTTGATGCGATCATCGTCACCGCCGCTGCAGAGCATATCCCCCAACCCCTTATTGATCAGCTCAAACCCGGTGGTCGCATGGTTATTCCCGTGGGAGGTGTTTATGCAGTGCAAGACCTTATGCTGATAACCAAAGATGAATCCTCGAAGGTCGTAAAAGAGTCCATTATTCCCGTCCGGTTTGTTCCTCTTCTGCGAAAATAACATCCCACATTTTCGGTGAATTCCTGGCGTAGCAAAGCCTTAGTCAGAATTTCCGTCACGGAGCGATGGAGTATTGGGGTTGCCTTTACAGCACTACTCCATTACTACGTTGCACCGTATGAGAAGTAGCTTTGCTGACCGCGTAAAAAACTTACAGAAAGAGGTTTTTGTAAAGTATACTATGATTCTAAAAGCAGTTTTTAGGTAGTATTATAAAAAATCAAAACAACATACATAATAAAAAACCTCCCGCAGGCCAACAAACCCCACGGGAGGGCAGGAGAGGTTCATAAGAGATATATAAGTGAACGACTAAAATTATTCCTCCTAAATCCCCCTTAATTCCCCTTTACTGAAGGGGGATTTGTTTACTTCTTATTGTCGCTGACTATAGTAAGAAAGAACTTAGTGTTCCAGAGGATTATACGGTTTACCCCCTTTGATGAGAGGTTCATCGGGTTTTGCAACCTTCGCTCTGGGCCTGATATCAAAAATCGTTAAAGCGCCCATAGGATACTTACCGGACGAGACCATACCACGGAGATTATGATCGTGCATGATGGTTATCCCCGCACCTAAATTGCAAGACAGGCATTTCCTCTGGCTGGCAAAATGGGGAATTTTCACCAACACATCAATTCGCTCGCCACTTGCGATACACAGGGTATCTTTTTCATATGAACTCTTTAATTTTCTTCCATCCAATGCAATTACCTCCATATGGTATCCATGCGGGTGCATGGCAAACACGTGATCAGCGCCAATAGCCATGAGACGCAACAGGACTGTTTCATCCTCGTATGCCACAATTCTCGAACGGGGGTCGTTTATTACCGAGCGGGGGTGATAGAGATTATCGGTAAAAGTCCTGCCATTGATCAGGAAATAATCGGCCTTCCAATCCTGTAATCCATGAACAATACCTGTCTCCTGCAACTGTTCATTTGCCGTGGAAGACAACTCGCTTAAAAACAACGTGTAATCACGGTCATACTTGTACCCATACGCAGTCTTCGTCCTGTCTTGGTGGATAATAATTGGAAAATACATCCCGGCCAGGATATGATTAAAACTGTCCACGTGGCAGTGACCCATAAAAGAACCTTCGTATTGCGGAGTCAATTCATAGGTAAAAGATTTATGCTCCAGGACAGGATCCACCGGCAGGGAAGGTACTCCATCAACCGCCGGGGTTAAATCCAGACCGTGAAAGTGAATGGTATGCGCCACGTGGTTTATCCCTGAGTGCTCAGCAGCACAATGGATACCCGTGTTGTGCAGCGTGATCCGTGCCTTTTCTCCAACAAAGAGGTGCAATGGATCGCTGGGTACCTTAACAGGCTCTAACAATTCTTCTACTTGTTCTTTTGTAGTTACTTCTCCCACGTTCTTAAAGCTCCCCTTGGCATGAGTATAGCCCATAACCCACACTAATTCACCATTGGTCATTTCTATATAGCCATCCGTGGTATAAAGATGGAACTCCCATACGCCATCCGGTCCCCGTTCTCCCAGGAGATCGCCGTTTGTTACATTTATCAAATCCTGTTCTTCCTCACTGAGACTCCAAACTGTGGTTTGTTTTGCCTCTTCGCCAAACACACCCGGCATAGCAGTATAGGTTGTAATACCGGCCAGCATTATTGCAATCGTCCATCCCATTAACTTTAATGCTTTCATGACATTTCCTTTCTTTAAAAATTACGTGAACCAAAATATAACGTTACTATTGTGCATTCAAATTTCCTGTCTTAAGACGCCAGTGGAAATACCTTCATCAATTCCTGAACAATAGTATAATTTTCTCTTCTATCATCTTTATTCCTCCTTTAATAATTGGGTTTGCATTGTTAACTGTTTTTTATCCCATATTTTTTTTAATACCAGGATCAACTCATTCACGTCTACCGGCTTTGCGAGGTAGTCGTCAGCGCCATACTTCATGGCTTCCACAGCCGTTTTTACCGATCTACTTCCGGTAACGACCACAATTGCTATTGGTGTGTTCCTTTTTCTCACTTCATGGATCAGCGTCAACCCACTCATTCCTGACATATTCATGTCTGTGATGATAATATCAAAACTTTTTTCTGATAACAGTTTTAACGCATCGTGGCCGGATAAAACACCGGAAACAAGATAACCATCACCCTTCAGAATCTTTACCAATCCATCCAGGGTATTTTTGTTATCATCTATCAGTAATAATCTCGGCTTTATCATAACTGAGAACAAAAATAAGAGAGACAGATAAAATTCGTTGTTATTGAGAATAACAACTCGCATACCAATCAAGCATTTAACGATTGCCATAATTGATGTATCTATTTATAGATTCTTCTGTTAGAACAATTAACTTTCGCAATTTATCCATCAGAAAAGATTAGTTTCTTAGAAGGAAAAGGGTACTGGTAACGAAAAATTTACGAAAACATAAATTTTCCCCGGTAATGGCTTGAAAATTTTTCGCTTCTCATTTTGTACAATTTTTGTAAATTTATTGTGTGGGAATTTTCATTTTATTTATGCGGTTTATAGAGCGAAGAGCCTCTTCGCTTTACACGGAAAAGCCGCCGAAGGCTTAATTTAACCGTATAGGAATTTCAATGGTAGGGGTAGAGACGCCCCGACAAGGCGTCTCTACAGTTGGCGACCGGGTGCATGTACGCCGCTGTGCATTGAATATCTCCGTCAGGAGACAGCTTCCACCGATGGGCATATAAACCTTCGAGCCAGTGTATGGCGCGTACTACACACATCTATATGTTGGATTGTTTTGGTACGTAGGACGCACCCCAGGCTTGTTCAATCTTGCAGACTGAACCATATATTTGAACGGTGTTCTCAGGAGTGAACTCGTAGCGTGAAACGGAATTATACCAAAATGTTTCGGTTCAATCGAGGACGATTGAACCAACGAAGAGGGAATTACTCTTTATATTGCAGATGTGTATCCACAAAGAAGATATCAAACGGGAAAGAATAAGGGAAAGAGGAATAAAAAGAGCAAGATTCAAATCTTTGCCACAAGTCACGAAAACAAACCACGTGACTTGTGGCATGAACATTTACTTCCTTACCATCATGAGAGTAATACATGATATTTTATACACTGAGTTGGGCAGATGTTAGCAGCCCGTTTTATATCATCGGCATGGAGGGCGACATCGACACCGGATTTCACCCGAGGGCCAAATTCTTTTACAAAATCAAATGCCCCGGATGCCTCTTCAACACACATGGAACATTTAATACAATCGCCATCAAACCAGACTGTTTTCATCTTCATACCCAAAACCTCCTTCATGAAACTTTAAGCGAACCTTAGAGACCTGAATTATTACATCCACGGCCCAAAATAATCGATGTGATAAATATCGATAATTATCCAGAAAAGTTTTGTCCATGCGGTTGTAATCCTGCGCAACTTCTCCGGATCATTTTTTAACTCGCTGGCAAAGAGATTAAACAAATATTGATGTATATACCCCCACAGTGCAAGATTCAGTCTTATCGGTATATACAGGTCTTCAAAGCCAAAGATGGGCACATGCACAGCGCCAACCCAACGGACAAAATTCCAGAACTCCTCATCCCATTTACATTCCAGTATCTTAACCAAAAATCTTTGCTGCCTTGCCCTCCGGATGTCGACATATTCCTTGGCTATCTTCCCGGTTTCATCCCTGAACCACCTGGACAACCACGGATCATTTATGAGCTTTTCATAATAAATGTGGTCAAGGATCGCCTTCAGATTTGCGGCTATGATATCTTTTGATTCCTTAATAGCCGCTGTATCCTTATCAGTGAAGTTAACGCACTGGGCCATGTATTCGTAACGTTTCATGATATCCAGGCTCGTGTCCCGGTAAAGATTCCATGCCTTGTTAAATTCAGGGACATCCAGAACGGGATTACGCTTGCCGGCAGAAACCTTCTTCTCAGCTTCCATCGGAAACATCTTCATATAAGCATCTGACATAATTGACATACTATTTTATCCTCCTCCAAAAACCGAAAACAATGTTTGTCTTAAATTATCGCATTCATTTGTACTTATAGTTTGACAACAATGCGTTGAGCTGTGATAGCGATCAACGCATAAAAATACATTGAGCTACATCTACACCTCCCCTCCAATGAAAACATTTGGCTTTATCTTTGAAAGAAAAAAACACTCAATACAAAGAACTTCCATACATTTATCTGTACGACTGATATTCATGTTGACTGGCTATTTAACAAAGTAGATGCCAACCAAAATTTTCAAACATAAGAAAGTCACAAATAGTTGTTTTAAAGTAATTTACTAGGAATGTGTTTTTGGTCTGTGTGATGGAGCGAAAGAAATGATTTAATGAAAAATATGCGTTGTGTGAAAATTTTGCGGAAATATAGATATGCAAGTAAAATGGTTTGAAAAAATTTCGCTTCTAACTCCACTCTTTTACTTTATATTCAATTTTTCTGCTTGAGATGCCCAGTATTTTGGCGGCCTCTCTCTTGCTCCCCTGTGTCATCTGAAGCGTCTTCTGGATAATTTCCTTTTCAGCTTCTTTTAACGAGGTTCCCAGGGGGATCTTGATTGTGGAAATATCTTCCTTATTTGGAATAATATTTTTCGGTAAATGATCTACAGAGATCATATTTTTCTTACACAAGACGATAGCCCTTTCTACAACGTTTTCCAGTTCCCGCACATTCCCTGGCCAGTGATACGCGCAAAGCGCATCCATTGCCTCCGGAGTAAAACCTTCGATTTCTTTTTTATATTTTCTGGTATATTTAATAACAAAAAAATTGGAAAGAATGGGAATGTCATCTCTCCTTTCTCTTAATGGCGGCAGATGGATAGTAATAACATTTAACCGGTAAAGCAGGTCTTCGCGAAATCTTCCCTCCGAGACTTCTTTTTCAAGGTCTCGATTTGTCGCCGCAATCAGCCGCACATTAACTTTCAGGGTTTTTTCGCCGCCGACACGTTCAAACTCCCCTTTCTCCAGAACGCGAAGGAGTTTCACCTGCACCTTTAAACTCATTTCACCCACCTCATCCAGAAAAAGCGTTCCTCCATCTGCCATCTCAAACCGTCCTTTTCTGGACTGAACGGCACCGGTAAACGCCCCTTTTTCATGGCCAAAAAGCTCGCTTTCCAGCACGCCTTCTGACAGCGCGGCGCAATGTAAGGCTACAAAAGGCATGTTTGCCCTGTCGCTCCGGCAATGAATAGCATTCGCAATGAGTTCTTTGCCCGTCCCCGTTTCTCCAAGAATCAGGATTGAAGCCGTGCTGGGGGCAACATCCTCTATCATATGAAATATCTGCTGCATCTGCGGAGTGCTTCCAACAAGTTCAGAAGATTTATCCTTATCCCTGAGTTTCTCCTTTAATATCCGGTTTTGGGCGATCAGCTGTCGTCTTTCCCATAGCTTTTCCAGTACCACATTTAATTCTTCCACATTTATCGGTTTGGTCAGATAGTCATCAGCCCCGCACTTTATAGCTTCTACAGCCGTTTTTACAGAACTGTACGCAGTGATAACCACAATTGAGACTGACTCTGTCTTCTTTCGTATCTCATGGATCAACGATAATCCACCCATCCCCGGTAGCTTCATGTCCGTGATGACGATATCAAAATTTTTCCTGGAGAGAAGATTTAAAGCCTCATAACCGGATAGGACTCCGGAAACAGGATATCCATCATGCGCTAGTATCTTCACCAATCCATCAAGCGCATTTTTATCGTCGTCGATAAGTAACAACCGCGGTTTTGTCATAGAAGTCGTAAATCCCTAATTTATCGGAATTGCAATCACAAATTTACTGCCCTTTTTCGATGGTTCCAGCCGTATCGTTCCCCCGTGTGCCTGAACAACATTCTGGGCGAAAGAAAGCCCTATCCCGGTACCCCCGTCCTTGGTGGTATAAAACAGGTCGAATATTTTGTCTTTGATCTCATCGGGAATGCCCGGTCCGGTGTCCTGACAGGAAATCCGCATCTCATGCCCAACACGTTTTGCACTTACCCACAGATTTCCACCGTCTGGCATTGCCTCGACACCGTTGATCATAATATTCAGGATCGCCTGCTTGATCTTATCCCTATCCACCTTTATTTTTGGCAGTTCTGAAGCAACCTTTAGCTCCACATGAATACCGCTCAATTGAGCCTGAGGCAAGAGCAACGAAACTATTTCATCAAGTACACCATGGATATCGACATAGCGCTTGTTGAGTTCCCCTGTCTTTGAAAAATGCAGACACTCCTCGACAAACCCACTCAAACGGGTAAGTTCCTTTTGAACTACAGAAACCGTCTCAAGCAATTCCTTTTTTGATTTTTTGCTTATCTTCGGAATACCCAGTATTTCCCGTTCCAGTACCGTCATCTGGATATGCATGGCATTTAAAGGATTTTTAATTTCGTGCGCCAACTCCGCAGTAAATGCACCAAGCGTGGACAGTGTCTTTGACCTGAGAACTTCATCCGAGAACCTTTTTCTTTCACTAATATCCTCGATAACAGTAACAATATGCGTTACCTTCCCTTCGCCATCTCTGATAGCTGCCGCACTCGTCTCTACCCAGGATTCACTGCCATCGCCCCGCCTGATCAGTAGCTCTCTGGAGGCATGGGAAAGTCTGCCATGGAAAATGTCCATACCGGGACAATATTTCTCAGTGAGACACATACCTGTCGAGGTATGGCATTTAAAAATATCTCCGCAATCCTTACCGACGATATCCTCTTTGGACCATTTTGTGATCTTTTCACAGGCACGATTGAAAAACACCACCTTCCGGTTTGTATCCTGTATCATAATTCCCTTGCTAGAATAGTCCAGGGCGTAATTCAATATCTGCGTTATCGCGTCATTATTGTTACCCATATTTAGTAGCGTTTTATCCTGACCCGAATAAGTCGTAGGTGTTAAAATGGAAAGTAAAAATGCAAATTACCCCTACGTTTCCATTGAATCTTTGATAAAAATGCCAAACTTATTGTTGGAAAATATTGCCACTTCCCATGCGAACCAAACAATTCCTTTCCCATTAATAAGACTATCAAAATTTCTATAAAAGTAAATGTCAAAAACAGGGTGTTGCGATTTTCCTACAGGCTGGCAGAGGTATCACAAGATCATCTCGAGATTTGAACAACTACCAGGATTTCATGTGCAGTCGCGATGCAATTACAATCCTGGCGCAGGCCTCTGCATCAGACGCTGCATCATGGTGTTTCAGGGGAATACCAAGAAATGCGCAAATGCTGGGTAAATTTGCATGACGGAGATTCCATGTCTTGCGGGCAAGTCGTACCGTGCATTGAAACGGGAATACCGGCGGCGGCAGGGCAGCCGCCTGGCAACATGCCATTAAGACTGAACTGTCGAAGGCGGCATTATGTGCCGCAATAAATTCGGCACCTGCAAGCTTCCCGGATATATGCGGCCACAGTTCACCGAATGTAGGCTCACTGGCGACATGTTTCCACGAGATACCATGGAGATACGTAAACACAAACTTACGGCGAGGGGGGCGGATGAAGAAGCGCGCCTTATCAACGATCTGGTTGTTCAGCACCCTCACCAATGCAACTGAACAGGCGCTGTCGTGGCCATAATCTGCAGTCTCAAAATCGATGGCAACAAAGCAGTCATTGGTATTACAACCATCAGCAGACTCTTGTCGCGCCGATGGAGCCGATACCGGACGGGCCGGATGTAAATGTTTACGCAATGGAATCCCTCCCTATCTCTAAACACGTTATCCCGAAAAATATTCCAACACCCTGATTCTCTTCCTGAAGCAACAATTCAACGAGCTCCTCACGACTATTTTTACCAGATATACCACGGCACGCGCAAATTGCTCAAGGCCTGTTCAATCTGGAAACCTGCGCTACTCGAAGGTGCTGTCAAAGGCAGCCTAATTAAAGGATTATTATCGAATATTTTCTACAGGAGAGTCAAGAATTATATGAAACCCAGACAGGAAACAGATGAACAATAAGCCTGTACCATGTGTTGAATTAAAGCTCCATTAATAATCACTCATAAACAGCTGGATACTGAAATGATACAGGTAAAAATTGCGGCAAACAATCCTAACCCAAACGAGTCAGAACACGTAGCGTGACATTTATATTGCTGTCCTGCGAACCGCAGGGGGAGGACCCCGCCCCTACACATGGTTTGGCGCTAAATTGTTTTTGCTGAAACTGAAATGTAAAAAGGAAATTTTAAGAAAATTCTGTCCTATCATGGAAGATGCGGGCATTTATGAGGCCTTTTTTGATATATCACACATAGACAAACCGGCCAAGGAGATTGCAAAAGAGATCAAGAAGATAACTCTGAATGATACAGGTCTTATCTATTTCATTGGTATAGCCCCCCCGATAAACTCCTTGCAAAGATGGCCTCCGATACGCATAAATCGGATGAGATCACGATAATTTTGGAGGATGAGATAGAAAATTGTGTATGGCCATTGCCGGTAGGAAGGCTCTTGGGTGTGAGGCCGAGAACAGAGCTATCTCTGAAGAAGATGAGTATAGAAACCATCGGAGACCTTGCCGCAGTACCTCTGGATAAATTTTCTGAAAAATTTAAGAAGTCTCAAGGGTAGTTATCTCTGCAAAAGGCAGCGACCACCCCCGGAGTCGTCTTTATGCCGGAATATTTGATGTTAAGAAATTGTAAAGAACGCGTTAATTTTTTACAAGATCGATTTTTGTATTATAATTTCACCAATATCACCTGCACCAATCCTATGATGAATCCCATTACGCCACCTAAAATTTCTACAAACCTGAACTCTTTTTTCATGATGGAGTTCAGTATTTCTTCCAGCTTATCAGAGGAGAAATTGGCCACCTTGCTGGCAATGGTACCTTCTATATCCGCAACATTCAGCGATTTCTCTACGCCTTGTTTATACGTATTTAAGATGAGGGGAAGGAGCGTCTCAATTTCTTTCATGGTAACGTCTTTGAATTGACGGATGATGTAATTATAGATGAACATGACTATTTGTGGATAGGCTTCTTTTAATTTCGTATTTAAAAAGGTATGAATGTGCCTGTCTATTAACGCTTTTACTTCTTTGTCAATGTTCGACTGGTTGATTTTTTCCTGTATATCACCTGAGGAAAACAGTTCTCTGGCCACAACCATTCCTAATTTTTCAGCAAAAATCTTTTGCCGTTTGGGAAATACCCCTTGAATCTCAAGAATACCGATCTTGATTTTTTTCTTCGGATGAAACAGCATCTTAATGGCCACCCAGTTGGTGAACCAGCCAATTAATGCAGCAATAAGGGGTAGTTCAATAAAAGGAAGGAGGTTGTTTAAGGTCATATTGATTACTTAAAAAAATACGGCTCACGTGAATAATTCTGGTTTAATTCCCCAATAATTTTCTGTATCTCCGCATTGGATGAGATGGAATCAAAGGTAGTTTTAATGAATTCCATGACGTCTACTTCTTTAGGTTCGTAGATAATCACAAGACTTCCTGCAAGTGGGTTTGCTCTGATATCTTTTATTCCCGATGGTATGGAAATAAATGAGAGGTTTTTAATATGTTCAGGTAAGTTTCTGGCGCCCATGAGTTTTTTTATCAATGGCACCTTTAACCGTATACGACCATCAATGTGGTGGACAATATTATAGGTGATCATCTCGATACTCCATCAGGCTTAAATTTACTCTATGTAAGAGTATATCTTTTACTTCCCTGCTTACAAGAATAGGCAAATATTCTTTGATCTTTGCATGACTTTTCAATCTTTCAAATACCGATTCATACAGCGTAACTACTGCCTCTGCCGGCATCCCGGTTTCCATTACAAGAGCCTGAATGGCATTTCGATGAAGTTTTTCTTCTACCTCGTCTTCATATAGGAAAGTAGAATTCATAACGTTAGTCCAATACAGGAAATTTTCGTATCCATAAAATCGTTACATGATCAACACATTGACAATAAGAAAATAAATCAGGAGGCTCAGTACATCCTGGATAATGGTAGCAACAGGGCCGCTGCCAAATGCAGGATCCTTGCCCATATATGACAAAAACCAGGGCAGGAGGAATCCGATGGTTGTTGCAACCCCACCAGCAATAACCACTGCCAGTGACACGGCAAGCGCTAAATGGGTATCTCCGGAAGTCAGAAACACATAAGGAAAGATCAGAACACCCAGGGACAGTCCTATAAAAAGCCCCGTTCTTAGTTCTCCATTGAGAAGGCTCTTTATCGGGGCATGGCTCAGCGACAAACCCCTCACTGCAACCGCTTCTGTCTGCGTCCCTATGGCATCTGCCAGATAGACAATTATCGGTATGAAGAAGGCTACCGATACATGGGTTTCGAGAATATGTTCAAACCCTGCCACAACGGAGCCTGCCACCATGCTGCCTATCAAACCAAGCAAGAGCCATGGGAGCCGGTCTCGAACACGCCGTGTGGGAGATGCCTCAATCGCACTGAGTGCCCGGTTGTTCTCCTTCCATATACCTACAAGCCTATTGAGATCTTCGATATGTTCCCGCCGCAGGATTTCAAACAGAGTTTGAGGTGGCACAACACCTAAGAGTTTTTTCTGTCCATCAACCACCGGTATAGAAGTAATATTATGTTTTATTGCTAATATTGCCACTTGTTCTTGGTCGTCATCGGGATTGGCCATGGGTAGATCCTGAACTATGAGCTCACTCATTTTCGATGCAGCATCTGCTGCCAGTAAATGAGGGAAACGGACCAATCCCAGCAGCCGTCCTGAATCATCCACAATATAAACGGCGTCGGTTGCATCATACAGCTTGCCAGACAGCCCGGAAAGCACAGAGCTTACGGTGTCTGTAAGATAAGCCCGGGGAACCTGTTTTACCAGGTGGTTTCCTGCGGTATCATGTAATGGGGTCGTATCCATTAATCAAACCTTTGGCTACTTTAAATAGTGTAGAGGCAATTCATGAATTGCCTCTACGTAGTTAGTTTGAAATTCCTTATCCTGCGAAATTGTCCATGCCCCCTAGTTTATATTGAATTTCCTTAACGTTAAATTATATATACTTCAGGAGATTAACCTTATCGACTAATTCCCACGGCAGCCCGATATCCATCCTGCCCACGTGGCCATAGGCCGCAAGCTTCTTGTAAAACCCGCCCCTTACCAGTGATGGCAGATATCTGAGATTAAACTGTTTAATGATACTCGCCAGGCGGAAATCGAAGTGTCTTTCAACGAGTCTGGCAATTTCATCATCGGATATTTTTCCCGTACCAAACGTTTCTACCTGAATGCTTACCGGTCTTGACAGGCCTATGGAGTAACTGAGTTGCACCTCACATTCATCGGCAAGGCCTGCGGCAACCACATTTTTTGCCGCATACCGGGCGGCATATGCACCTACCCGGTCAATCCTCGTCGGGTCCTTGCCGCTGAGGGCTGCCCCGCTGTGCCGTGCATATTCCCCATACGTATCTATGGCATTTTTTCTTCCGGTGAGCCCGGAATGAACGGATGGACCGCCCATAATAAAGGGACCGTCGGGATTGACAAATATCCTCGTTCTATCGTCGGGCCTAATGGGTTCATCGCGAAAGACAGGCTCAACGACGGCATCCCTGATATCACCTTCCAGTTTCCGCAACGTCGGCTCTTCAGACCTCTTCTGGCTTGCGATGACTGTTATGCTGTGGATCCTGAAAGGTTTTCGATTCCTGTATTCTATCCCTACCTGCGTCTTGCCGTCTGGTTCAAGATACGGGAGTATTCTCTGAAGCCTTGCAGAGGTGAGTTTTCTCGCAAGTCTATGGGCAAGCCATATGGGCAGAGGCATTAATGCCGGCGTCTGATTGCAGGCAAAGCCGAAAGCGGTAACCTGATTCTTCACCGGTATCCTCTCAATTTCCTCATCTGACAGCATTCTTTCGTCAAGGCAAGGATACTCACCCTCAGGCATCTCTTTCAGACTCGTCACGATGCCACAGGTCTTCCCGTTGAAAGATTGCTGCTCATAACCGACCTGATTAATGACCTGACGGGCTATATGAGGGAAATCCGCAATCACATCAGAGACAAACCTCGCCGCAATGAATACAATAGAAGTAGATACGGCGCATTCCGCAATTATTATCGATAAAGGATCCTGCTGCAGGAAGTGGTCTACTATTGCATCACTGATCAAATCACAGAGTTTATCCGGATGTCCTTCTGTTACGGATTCTGATGTAAAGATGAAATCCTCTTTCATGGTAACGTTCCCCTTTCCTCGCCTCTTTTAGTACTTTCATTTATGATGAGCGGTAAGATAGCGCTGCCTCCAACCACTATGCCGTCAAGGATGCTTATCGGTGCAATTTTTAGTATGTTTCTTAATCCAGGAATGGCAAGGGTTAATACCTGCAGAATCAGGGAGCCCCCAAGGGCGATGTTCAGATATTTATTTGGCGGTAACGACGGACGGTTCCAGTATCTATCAAAAATACTATGCGTTTCTGAACGGCAGCTTATTGCATGAAGTAACTGGGCGGTAGTAAGGCTCATAAACGCCAGGGTACTCGCCTGAGGCCCAATGCCATATCTCATCATACCATAAATATAAGCACCAAGCGCACCCGCCGAAAGCACTGATGATTCTACGGCGATCCTCTTGAAATCGGCACCCTTCATAATATGTTCATGGGGATTCCGGGGTGGTTTATTCAGTACGTCCGGCTCCGGCGGTTCCAGCGAAAGGGCAATGGCAGGAAATACGTCAGACATAAGGTTTATCCAGAGTAGTTGCATGGCATTCAGAGGCTGTCCGATACCCCCGGCGATGGCGCCAAATGTGACGATTATCTCGCTCATGTTTGTGGAGAGCAGGAAATGGAGCGATTTTCTGATATTACTGTATATTGTCCTTCCGTGGCTTACGGCAGTAACCATGGTTTCAAGATTGTCGTCCTCGAGAACAATATCCGCTACTTCTCTGGCAACATCCGTACCCGAGTGTCCCATCGCAATCCCGATATCAGCAGCCTTTAATGCGGGCCCATCATTGATTCCGTCTCCTGTCATTGCAACAACCTTCCCAGCCCTCTGGAGGGCCTGAACGATCTGTAATTTATGGGCAGGGCTGACCCTTGCAAACACGTGCACTTTCTCGCAGAGCGCCTTCAATACCTCCGGATCGATATTTTCCAGATGGGTCGATTCGAGGATTTTTAGCTCACCGTTTCCACTCAGATTTAGCTCTTTTCCTATTGCATATGCAGTCGATGTCTGATCCCCCGTTATCATAACCGTATCAATACCGGCACCGTGAAACTCATTGATCAACTCCTTTACTCCCCTCCTTACCGGGTCTGCCATGCCGATAAGGCCAAGCCAGGTAAAACCGTTTTGTAAATCTGGCTCCTCCTGATCATTTTCTGTATGCTGATATGCAACGCCCAGCACCCTCAGGGCATCGCCAGCCATGCGTTCATTCTCTTTCTCAATCATTACCCTGTCCTCATCCGTAATGGGAATCTTTTTGCCGTCCCTTATTTGCCAACTGCACATCGCCTGAACTTCCGAGGGATTACCTTTCAGGGCGATAAATTTTCTATGCTGAACGGACTGATGGACAGTAATCATGAAATTACGTCTTTCTGCACGATGCTTTATCCGCAAAAGAGGGTATCTTTCCTTTATCGCTATTACATCGATTCCGGAGCTTATTGCCATCGTAATAAAGGCGCTTTCTGTCGGAGACCCCTTCAACGCATAGCCGTCTTTTTGAATACTCACCTCGGTCTCATTACATAACGTTGTTACATGGATGAGTTTCAAAAGCTCTTTACAGGTATATGGATTTACCGACTTATCACCGTTTAGGAACTTGCCGTCATTTACTTTCAATCTTTTCGTGCCCGTATATATCTCCACAACGGTCATCCTGTTCATGGTGATGGTTCCGGTCTTATCAAGACAGATAGTCTGAATTGAGCCAAGCGCTTCAACGGCATCAAGGTGTCGAATAATGACGTTACGCTTTCGCATATTCATGATACCGAGTGTCAGGGTTGTTGTGGCTACGGTCGGCAGCCCCTCAGGAATCGCCGCAACCGCGAGGGATATGGATGTTTTCAGCATCTCAAGCAGACCATAACCCCTCAAAAGGCCCATAAGAAAAACCATTCCACATACACCACCCCCGATGGCAACCAGTTGTTTCCCCATCTTATTCAACTGCCTCTCCAGAGGAGTTTCGGGGGGTTCGGCCTCCCCGACAAGCATCTGTATCCTGCCAATCTCGGTAAATCGCCCGGTTGCAACCACGATTGCAAGCCCCTGTCCTCCAGTAACAAGGGTGCCTGCATAAGCCATATTAATTCTGTCTGCAATGGGAATATCCTTACCTGTGGGATTCATTACGATGGTCTCAGGTGTTTTCGTAACCGGGAGACTCTCTCCTGTCAGGGCAGACTCATCTATACTTAGAAGGCCTGCATCAATGACCCTGCAATCCGCTGTTATATATACCCCTGCCCTGAGGACCAGCATGTCTCCTAAAACAACCTCTTCAGCACGAATTTCTTTTGTAACGCCGTCCCTGATAACAAGAGACGATGGTTTGATCAACCTCTTCAGGGCGTTAATAATCCTCTCTGCCTGATTTTCTGTTACGCAACCGATTGTTGCGTTTATGGCAATAACGCTGAAAATGACCAGGGCATCAATCACCCCGCCAGTAAAGAATGAAAGACCGGCTGCAAACAGAAGGATAAGAACAGGAAGGGATTTGAACTGTCCTAACACGATGCTGAGCCATGACCTGGGCGGCGACTCAGGCATGACATTATGACCGCATCTCTTTAGACGCATAACGGCAACCTCAGTGGATAATCCCATATCCTTATCGGTCATGAAACGATTTAATACAGAATCGACATCCATGAGATGCCAGGGTTCCGCCGGCTGGTCTTCGGTACCGGCACTATATTCCCGGAGGTTTTTTATCCTGATGACACCAACATTTCCCGCACCCGGTTGTTTTTTGTCAGGAGGAGGGAACCCTGCCTTTCGTTTTTTCTGATCTCTAGTCCTGAACCGGTAATTACCATTTTTCTTTTTGTACTCAATCACAAAACCTTCAATAAGAGTTGCGACTGCATGATGTGTACTGGAGGAGTTATAAAATATCAGGATGTTTCCGGTTAATACATTTACGGAAAACCCTTTTATTCTCTCATGGTTTGAAAGCCTTGATTCGAGGTGCCTTTTCAGAAGCTCAGAACGGTAGAGCCCTGCTACTTTAAACCGTGCCCTTCCATTGACCAATGTGTGGATAGGTTGCACAAAGACTTCCTGCATAATCTTTCTTTTTAACAATTTAGTTTTTTGAAAACATTGATAGTTGTAAATATCTTAGTGGTAATTGCGTAGAAGCAATTCATGAATTGCCTCTACAGTGCATGATAAGCGCATCATTTCTGGGATTTTTCAAAAAATCAAATTGCTACTTTTCTTTTCTCGAACTCGAAATTGTTGGGTGAGGAATTTCAACCACTTCTATAAAGAGGGTGTGTAAAGTGTCTTTAACACATCCACGGGCCCCTATGGTAGGTCAGGCATCATCGCCTGACATTATGATGACAGGCGGGGGGCGCTTGTCCTGCCAATGAGGGGAGATTAAAAAATTGCTGCCAAAGGCAGCCTGATTTAACATCCTTCTTCCTCGGATTCGGTGGGTTCGACACCCTTTTTCTTCTTTGGCAGGACAGAGGATGCAACCTCTTTTACTCCTTCCACAACACCGATCAGGATTCCCTTAACAGATTTCACAGCCGTATTCCCTATATCACTGGCGGTTTCTATCGCTTCAGTAACCGCAGCCTTTGCCGTCTCTTCAACGTTTCCACCGATTTCTCTGGTTGCCTCTATCACACCGTCAACGGCCCTCCGTGCTACTAGTGCCACATCTGCACCGGCCTCAGAGGCGCCTTTTACCGCACCTTTCACGGTGATTTCGGCAGCCTTCAAGACATCGCCGCCAACGTCATTGATACCCATAACAACACCCTTTGCGACACTTTTTGTGCTCACCATGAGACCCGCCCCTACTTCCGATGTGGCATCCATTGCTCCTTTGAGTACATCCTTTGTGACATTCACACTCTCCCTGGTCACATCACCGGTTGTTTTAAAGGTATTCGAAACGGTACTTCTGACAAGGGTTACAATTTCAGCCTCGATTTCATTAATACCTTTCAGGCAGCCTATAATGCCGTCTTTCACCTGTGTGCCTATCTTACCCAACCCTTCCTTGCCAGTAGTTTCATTATCCGTCATTTTCCTTCCTCCTTAAAATATGGTTTGTTTTCTTGTTCATGATAAATACTACTTCGTCGTGATCTTAATTTCCGCATAGCCTCACCCGACAGGTTTTTTCATCAAAAATACGTTTAATGCATACCAGAAGGCTGCATGCCATGGCATGGCCCTGGCATTTCCCCTGCCAATATCTGAAATCCCGAGGCCTAAAAGGGTTAAAAATGCTATACCGGGAATGTCTATTTCTTTTCCGGAAAGCGTTTTTATCCTATTGTCAAAGTTATTGAATCTTGTCTTTATGCTGCGGTTGAATAATGGCACAGAGGAATTATTCTTCATGGTAAACAGATTATTTTCCTCGGCGTATTCCTTAATCGATTTAAAATCTACCGTGTGAATGAAAAGAATGCTTCCAGTAACCGGATTGACATCAATGGTTTCTACCCCCTTAAATCCTTTGAAACGATTGTTTATATGGGTAAAATACCTTTCGTCCCCACGTTTTGAAGGCACTTTTATGCGCGACCTGCGGAAACTCTGGTGACTCACATAGGCATCAGGTATCATTATTTACCTCCTTCGCCTGGTGGAGTAACAATTTCCTGTTCCTGTTGCACTTCCGAGACCTCAGCCTTCGCTTCAGCCACCACGTCTTCGGCAACTTCCTTGAGTTCTGCCATCATCTCCCGTCCTCTTCTATATGCCTTTACCCCACCTTTTATGGCTGCCTTTGCCAGGGGTTTTGCGGCGGCTGCAATAATAGGGACAACTATAGGGGCAACAACCGCAGCTCCTATACCTATAGCAAGGCCGATTATTACGTTTTTCCCCTTCACATTATCGAAAAAGGCCATATATCTACCACCTCCGTCGTATAAGATTGAGAAATATAAATTTAATTTTTTTCATATCACATAGCTTCGTGTATTGCCAACGGAATACCCAAAAAAAGTGAATTAAATCTCTTATATAATTAAATCAAAACGTGTTGCATATCTTTAACTTGTCATAAATTGAAAAGTTCTATATCAGCATGGTCAAAAATGACACCGCTGTATGTCCTATTTTTGAGACAGCGGTATGTATATAAAGATCGTTTGTTATAGCCTTCGATGGATCAAAATAATCAGTCTCTTTCAGCATCCTTACAATTTCCTTTTCAGTAATTACTTGTGAGTCATAATTGATTAAGATGCTGCCGGTAATCGCATTAATATCAAAGGAATTTATCCCATCCGTAGACTCCAGCAGTTCTTTGATTTCTTCGATCTTATTCCTCTGCTTAACGATTGGTGTCCTGATCCTCAATCTTCCCGGTACAGCATGAAAATAATAGCTCATTTGTCTCTCCTTTATGCATTCCTCACGATGTATACCTGCTAGAAAGAGGGAGGAATCCTCTTTTCAGCATGAGTCTGATAGTATTTGCCATAAAACAACATGAAGGGAAACCCTGTAAATTATAAGATCATTGTAAACTTTGCATGTTAAGGAAATATTAAGGATATGTTAATTTTATGTTAAATTTTAAGCATTTCTCTTATTCCCTGAATTTATAACCGACTCCATGGATCGTGATTATATGACTTGAAAAGCCTTTCAGCTTTTTTCTGAGAGAGGCGATATGTACATCAATAGTACGTGCGGTAACAACAGCCTCAGGCCCTGAAATCTCAACGAGCAACTGGTCTCGTGTAAATATTCGTCCAGGCCGATCGGCAAGATGACGAAGTATCTTAAATTCAGTCAGCGTCAGTGGAATGGGTTCGTCCTTTATGGTGACCTCATGTTTAGATAAATTGATCACAAGGTCGTCTATTTTAATATAGTCTTCTGTTGCCGAATCGCTTTGCATTCGTCTGAGGACTGCCTGTACGCGTGCCACGAGTTCTTTCGGACTAAAGGGCTTTGTCACATAATCGTCTGCGCCCAGTTTCAAACCGGTAGTTATGTCAGATTCCTCTCCTTTTGCCGTTAGCATGATAATTGCAATGTGAGCAAGCGCCTGGTCTGCCTTTAATTTCTTACATATCTCTAAACCATCAATCCCGGGTAACATAAGGTCTAATACGATAAGCGCGGGCCTTTCTTTTCTGATCACAAACAACGCATCTTCGCCGTTAAGCGCTGATAATACTTTGTAACCTTCTTTTTCAAGGTGGTAGCGGACCAGTTTTACGAGGTCTTGCTCATCATCCACAACAAGGATCTTTTCTTTTGGCACGTGATTATCTTATACCATAAGGATTAACCTTTTACAGGTGTGTCCCAGCATTGTATGCTTTATAACGATCAATAGCGAATGAGAAGTCTGTCAATTTGCAGCAGTTTAGTCTTTTGAAAAATCCCAGTAATGATACGGCTATCATGTACTGTATAGGCAATTCATGAATTGCCTATACATAACCCAAACGAGTCGGAAGAGATAAAATCCGAAGCGCGAAATTTGTGGGTCAACCCTGACAGGGTTAGTCTTGTTCATATTTTTGCTAAAAATGTTAAAATATTTTTGTTAATGAAATAATTACCTCTAAGACGCTTATGACTTTCAATGTTTTCAAGAAACTAAAGTGTTACGTCAGTTTTAACTATTGGTGGCTGTATTTCAGAAATAAGACGTAACCAAACACTTTCGAATCTTAAGCTATTTACAGTTAACGAGAACAGGCGCAACTGAAAACATTTTAAAATGTAAATGTTAAGAATATATTAAGAAAGTATTAATTTCATGTTAAACCGATGAAGGCACAAAAAAACGGCGGGATAACCCGCCGTTTTATAAAAAGAGTCTCTCCGTAACAAATGGTGATTGTTATCTTAAAACTTGCATAAGCAGCAATTGGCCGCCTTCTACAATTTCGGGAGTATTATACGGAACGCCTGTCTTGTGCGCCTGAACGTCTAATAGAAAATAGCGATACTTCTTTGTATAATAACCATCTACCCCTTTGAAAAGTTTTGTGACGTCAATGATACCGGAAGATTCTTCATCCTGTTCCCAGCTTATTTTACCCAAGGAAGGTAACTCATAGCTCGTTCCGGCTTCCGGGCCATTTACAATATGAGCGAATGCACGCCCGCCGGTCGTTTCTTCACCATTCATAAAGATATAACCATTGTATCCTTTCCTTGTCTTTCTATTGAAAAGCGCCTCACTGTCAGGGAGGTCTGCTGAACACAAGCGGTTAAATACTGCATTTGTCGAATCCAGAAAACTTTCGCTTGCGCCATCCCAGAGTTTGACCTTCCTGATTAAATCTTCACCGTGAAGCACGGCGAGGCCTCTCTTATTGACAATCCATTTTGAAACAAATACGCCCTTCCCATTGGGATCGGTACGGTTGTGTTCACGCTGGATTCCTTTGTCGCTTTTCAGTTCATGATTCATCAGAATGGTAAATGTACCGTCTTTGTTATCATAGGCGCCCAAACCGTCCGGGATACCCACCATAACATACGGTGTGCCATCAGATTTGTTATTCACTGAATCGCTTACCGTCAGGATTGATGTGAAACTAACACCGGGCATGCTGGAGATAAGGTACGGATCATGAGAACTATTCGGGCCGGTAGCAGCATAACCCATGTTAATCATTGTTGCAAGAATTGCAGGGATAACTATACCAACAATGCTTTTAGAAAAGGTTTTTACTAACATTTTTCGCCTCCTGAAAGATTTTACTGTAAAACAAATTTTCACAGGATATAACCGCCAGACGCGTTCCGGACTCATCTCCTTTCTTTGAGTATATCCTTTTGGTAACCGTTCTGCCTGTATCAGGAAAGGGTGTGGGATACAATCCTGGTTTATTCGGCTGAGCGTTCACGGCGAAGTATAATTACCACTAAGGCATTTATAAACTATCAATGTTTTCAAAAAACTAAATTGTTACAAAACATACAAACAGCAATAGGAATGGGAACCTGATAAACTACAAGGGCGCCCTGCCTGATTGCTGTCCCAAGCGCTAATTTCCATAAAGCAATACCTGTACCCATACGCAGAATCGCCCAGGGTGTCAGATATTTTTCAAAGATGGGCGTTCTTTTTTCTCAGTTATTGTTTACGCTTCCTCTGATCTATAACAAAGGTGCTTCCCCTCATAGCCTTCGCCTTTTTTTTCACCTCGGCGGCAATCATACCTACTTCAAGAAATGAATTGAAACGCGTGTTCTCGTCTGAAATAACGACTGACAATGATACAGACATGAGTGGAAATCGGCATTTATTATTTTCTCTATCCAGAGTTTCTATATAACCGTTTTTCACATCATGTTCGGCATAAAAAGTGGGGACTATGCCATCAAATCTGGTAATAAAACGCGTGCACAATTCATGAATTTCTTCCGGATGAATAACGGAAAAAAAGTCATCTCCTCCAATATGCCCGATATATCCGATCCGTGAATCTTTAAATACCTCTACTATCAGACACGCAGTCTTTTGTATCACCTCATCGCCTTTACAAAAACCATAGTAATCGTTATACGCTTTAAAGTTATCCAGATCGAAGTAAACGCAGGCAAAATCCTGCCTGGTTTGTATTTGTTTTTCAACAAAAGCCCTGATAGAAAGATTCCCAGGTAGCCCCGTCAGTGGATTTGATTGAGATGCGTATCTGATCTTCAGGGCAGTCATTCTTTCCAGCAGGGCATGAATGGTAGAAATTCCATAATACTTGTTATTTTTGGTTACAATAAGCGCATCATAAAGCCTCGAAAAATCTCTGGCGAGTACTTGTTCTGCGACAGTATCGATACTCTGGTTGAGATCAAAGGATAGAAAATTAGAATTCATTACATAAGATACAGGACGATTAGAAAACAAATCGAAACCAAACTTTTTCCCCAGCCTTGAGAAAAGTTCCGTTTTCATAACAAGCCCTACAGGCATCCCATCATCCACGATCGGCAGCGCAAGAATTTCGGGGTTTTCATTAAACGTTTTTAACAATTCATAAACCAGCGTGTCAGAGGTAAAAACAGGACAATCAAAAGACGTTATGCTGCCGATTTTCGTGTCATCCAGGAAATTGTCTTCACGGTAATGATACACAGCAATCTTGTGTTTTACCATAGCAGGAACGGATTGCAGAAAGGAAGACGGTTTTCCAAAGAGATAACCCTGTCCCCAATCAACCCCTAATCTCCTGACCGTTCCGTATTCATCAAAGGTCTCTATCCCCTCAGCAATAACTTTTGCATTAAATACTTTATGACTCATTTCGGTGATCATTTTTAAAATAGCCTGTTTTTTAAACGACGTATCGATATTTTCTATAAGGAATTTGTCAATTTTCACAATGTGTGGATTTGTCTCGGAAATAAGCCTCAGTCCCGCGCTTCCTGAACCGAGGTCATCGATGGCTATAGAAAAACCTTGTGATTGATAATGGGTTAACGCCTCAAAAAAAGTCCTTGAATCTTTGATAAATGCCCTTTCTGTAATCTCAAGGACCACATTGTCAATGTTCAGCCCGTATTTTCCCAGGAAGTGTAGCGTCTTATCCCTATCGTGTTTTATATGTGCCAAAGACGCGGCATCTATATTGATAAATAATTTTGTGGATTTTGTATCTAAGGCCAATTTACTGGCATTAAAAATAGCCTTTTCCCTGCATAGCATATCCAGGTCTTCCAATAAGGCAAGTCTTTCCGCAATTTCAAAGAGGTATGCGGGATTTTCAAATATACTTGCCTCGGGCCCCCTGCTTAAAGCCTCGTAGCCCACGACATCTCCCGTTGCAAGGCAAACGATGGGATGAAATTTAGTAAAAATTAATTTGTTTGCCAGGATATTCTTAAATTCGCTCTCAATTTCTTTATTGATCCCTAATCGCTGATTTATTTCCGATATCGAAGTAATTCTGGCTGACATATTTTCACCCTTTCATTTAACCAGTGACCGCACCTCCTCGGGAATAATGGTCTTTGGCTTGCCTATGGGCAAGGTAGAACGCTTGTAGTTTTCAGATACCCGCATGCTGCACTGCGGACATCGTGCATTGCATTTATCGGTAAGCTGGATAACAAGCTGGCCGGGCACCCTTCCCCTCAACAAGGGTAACATCATTTTGAAAGACGCAAGGCATTTAAGTATATTGTTCATCAAAATTTCCCTTACGGTTTATACCTGAACCAGAGTATTTTTTGTTGTATAGTGTCTCAGAATCAGAACTGAGTATGCCCTCGTATGCCTCATGTGCGGTTATGCCATTTGTTTCGGTGAAGTTTCTTGCATTACTTCCCATAGAAGGAATCACGTTTTTGTTTCTGAGAAAATACATCATCACGTCAACAAGCGCCATTCTGTTATTCGCCTTAATCGATCATCAATTCTTTTGGTCCCCCTTCATCAGAAACAATCACGGGAAGTCCAGATGCCTGAGCCTCAAGAACAACATTACCAAAAGTATCCGTTGCACTGGGAAAAACAAAAACATCCGCTGACGCATATACTGCAGAAAGCTCATCCCCGGATAAAAAACCGGTAAATAGGACAGGATACCCCTGCAACATGCGTTCGAGGTCATTTCTAAATGCCCCGTCTCCCACGATGATCAGATTGCTGCTGAACCCGGCATCCGTTAGCTCAATAAAGGCATCTGCCAGGAGTTGCAAATTTTTTTCTCTTGATACTCGCCCGACATAAAGAAACTTCACACCTCCATTCAGTTCATATTTCTTCCAGAGATGGGGGTCCCTTTTCGAATTTGAATATCGCGAATGTACATGAAGGTCTGCTCTGTAAGTTTTCGTCATGCAAAACTCCTAATGATATGCCTCAAAAATAATCAACGGAGGTATATTGAAAACTTCAAGATCAAGGTGGATCTGGTTAAAATGTTTCCTCAAATATCTTTTTATCCGGGGTGAGAATTGATATACGAGAAGTTTCCCTCCTTTCTTTAACACTTTTTTGCAATGAGCGATAATCGAATGATTCTGCTCGTGGTCAGAGAAGGAAAAAGGAATTCCCAGGATCACATAATCGGCAGTATTTAGCCCACATTGATTTACTATCGATTCTATGTTGATTGCATTATCATGAAAAACAGATACCCGCGGATCGTGGATACGCTGGTTCAGATACCCGAAGAAATCATTGTTCGTCTCTATCAGTATCAATTTGGAACCGGGAGAAAGGCGTCTCAATATCGCGAATGAAAACACCCCGTTACCGGGACCGCATTCTACGATCACCCTATCTTTCGTGAAATCAATTTTGTCACATATCCTTCTTACCGCAAAGGTTGAAGAAGGAGTGATAGACGCTATTCCCTTATCCTTACAGAAGGTTTTCATATATTGAATCGTTTGTTCCATATGTTTTATCATTTGGTAATTCATCACGAAGTTACCATCTTTCTGGTTTTTTACTTCAGAAAATTATTTTTTCTGCCAGGAAGAAATCAAGAAACGTGGCTTTAAACTCTATCCCTGTGGACGTGAAAAGTGAGGGTTGATCCGGTAACTGTACTTCGGCCGGTGTACAGGAACATACCAAGCCATACAATAAGAAAAAAGAATAATAGTGCAGGATTCCAGAGTGATAATAATCCAACGGTTACATCAGGCCGCGCAATCAATGCGGACGGTAAAAAAAACACTATGCCTGATGAATAGATAATCGAAATAATCGCCATAATCTGATATGCCGAAATCATTCCCTCTCCCCGATAATCAGCCCTGAACATCTCAGACAGTAACCTCCATATCTGAGTTATCGCCATGGTCAGGGTGAAGGCGGCGACATAATATGACTTCAGAAAAAGGAATATGCCGATTACGCCGGTCGTGACGTGCAATATCGCCGTGATTGCCTGGATCGGTATGACTTTTACGCCATCCAATCCGCTTTCATAAGCAATTTTTTTAGTCTTTCCAAAGAACACAAAATAATAATCACGGAAAAACCTTTGTACGAGGGAATGACTATCCGACAGAGGCTTCCCATAGCAGCAGCCAAAACTAATACATGCAAGGCGCCCCATTCCTTCTCCAAATGCATATGATATTATGAATGAAGCAAGGGCAGGAATAAACGGGATATGATAATCAAACCGTGTACCCAGAGTTTTATTTGCAAACCATATTGCCCATGGAGCGATCAGGACTCCAACGAAAGAAGCGCCCCCAATAGTAAAGGTGTGTAACTTTCTCTCAATTACCCTGGCCATAAGTCTCGATGCAGGAACACAATTTAACAACAGAATGATTACCATAGCCGATGTCGCTTTTACGGGAATCCCAATAGCACCCATAAGGATAAACAAGAGCGCTACGGCGATAACATAAGCGCTGGCAGTGAATAAACCATAATAGGTCAAATTGATGCCCTTCCAGGCGCCCGACTCATCTCTGGAAACCGGGAGGGAAGCGATAATCTGCCAGCCTTCACCCGGTAAGGTTTTAAATCCCCACCATAAAAGCACAGCGAAGATACCCGAAAGTGTTACAAGAAATAATTCATTTGCCATAAGAATTCCTCCCGTTTTCATAAAATCCATTATTTATTATCAATGGCATGTGCAAGAAAAGAACGTACCCTGAGATCGGTCTCCACGAGTGGTACCCCGAATCCTTTCGAAAAACGGCTCTCAACACCCTGACGGGACATGTTCCGAATCAAGTCTTCGGCAAACCTTACCCGTCCTTTTTGAAAAATCAGTACAGTGGTACTGCTGCCAGGACGATACAGGCTTTTGGGAAATCCCTTTTTAAGAAATATTCCGCGGCAGACTTTCTGCGGAAAATCATACTTCTCCTCACTGTAGCACTGAACAATTTTGCCGATCATCAGCGCCACAATCTCGATCATGACCACCAGTCCTGCTTTTGACCCTCCAGGAACATCCGTATCTATGACAGTAACAACTCTTTTATTCTTTGAATACGGAGTCACCATCGTCACCACAGCTCCGGGATTACAGGCATGGTAATCGCCATCGATCTCGTAAAAGTCTACAACCTTTCCGGCTACCGGCGTATGGTTGTAATGGTATTTCTCCGGTGTCAGGCGGAACACGGCAAAGTTTCCCTGTAAAAAAGCACTGAGCCACTCCCTCTTATTACGTCCCAAAAGCTCTTCATAGTCAAAAAATTTGTTCTTGAGGAACAGGCTGGATGTCTCGCAGAATGAGCCAAGGATAACCCGCGAATCCGAAGGAGAAACGATTGCGTAAGTATCATCTGGCATTGGGCGGCATTCCCAATACCGTATTTTTCTTTCGAATACTTTTTTAACCGTATTCAGGCTGGTAGGGCTGTCCACACACTCGTCCAGATTGATACTGACTGGCTGAAGATGCCCTTTTTTCCATGACATCTTTGCGCCAAGAATGGTTTCGTAGTTGATGTATCCAAGCAGACTCGATCCCCAGGCGCTGACGACCGCCCTGAAAAGGGCTTGAGTATTCTCCCTGGCGTTGGAATAGAGAAACTTGACGACCGTATCTGCATAGAGTCGTTCCGTACAAATTTTACCACTATCCCGCTCGATATATTGATGCTGGATTGTAAACATCCCTTGTAGCTTTCTCCATAAGTACCTGAGACTGTTTAGCGTCATAATCTACAGAAATCAGCATGAGATGGATGAGTCTCCTTAAATCATCTTCGTTTGCCCGCTCTTCCATCACATCATTCCTGATAGCAGCAAGAAACTTCCCCAGGTTCCTATCCTCCAGTATACCATGCACCGCTTCCTTACTTTCATCGCTGCCGAAATTATTACCGTCGGTACGCAATGTAGAGAAATCCCCTTCCAGTATTCGGAAAGACTCTGCCATATGGAGTTTTCTTAGTCTATCCCGGTAATACCTCTCCGCAGCCTGGTTAAACTCGTCGGCCTTGATGTCCATGGGAGAATGGACATTTAATTCATCGAGAATCGCCCCGGTTAACTTTCCAGTAACGGAGTATCTGCCAGGATGATCCAGTCTCTGCGATAAATCCTCCATCGTTTCTTTCATGTTTAACATTTCAATCAAATCTGCCGCATCTGCCTGGATAATTTTTACCAGCGCCTTGCAGTACTCCACGTTGTATATCCGTAAATAGCCTGGATATCTGCGGCTTTGACGTACCCTTTTTACCTGCCCAATAATCTTTCTAAGAAACAAGTTGCCGGTGTCTTTACGGACATAAAACGTTGGAATACCGATGGCTGCCCCGAAGAAGATCTGTCTGCGCTCGCTTTCTATTGAGGGGTCATCGGGTATATGTGAGTGGGTAAGTTTGCCTTCCGCCATATATTTAAATGCCAGTGCATTTAAGAGAGTTTGTACATCTGCTGCCCTGCCCATGTCACCCTCCAGGCTTGAAAAAAGACTATAATGCCGTCCTTCAAACCCTGAAAAGCCCATACTATCAAATTCCCTCAGTCTGTATAGCAGATATAACGACATTCTTGTGTCAAATACCCCAAGATCGGCAAGGTCTTTCTTAAGTCTCGCGCTGTTGCCAATCGTTCCATCCAGTGCCGGGCTCTGGTCGGTACTCATCAGGGCAACAAAGTAATCGATAAGACGAAAATCAGGAACAAAGTCCCCTTTCAATCGAAAAACCGTACGGATAATCCTATCGAGCCATGCTGGTCCGAATGGGGTAATATGCCCGCCAAAGAATTTTAAATGGGCTTTTTTCTTCCACCTGCGCCAGATCATACGCAAATGAGTGTAATCAAGTTCGTGCGGAAGAAATCCCAATGCCTTCTCCGGCCGGAAATCCGTGAAATCCAGACGATAGGGCGTAGCGCTGTATGTCCCTACAAAGAGGGGCAGGAAGTGTTCAACCATCTTTATGACAAGATCTCCAAGATACTTTTCGTGTACCCGGGTAAATCCTGAAGAACTTTCCTGAAGATAGCCGGACAATTTCATACTGCCCAGGCTTATATGGGTGCCATTGTTTGCAAGGCTTATATTCGAGGTATTGGGTAATACCACAAGGTTGTTGGTAATGATTTCCGCCTCGCGTAACTTTGCCACGGCATTCAACTGGCTACGGCTTAAGACCTGATGGCACAAGTGCATATAGTTGTATTTCGCCTCGCCAATATCCCAGCCGGAAAGACAGGGATTGATAAACAACTCCCGGTAGAAAGCATCTGAAATAATTTCATTGAGCCTTTTCTGTCGGAGGGGAGGATGAGCAGAAAAATATATCTTCGCCTTTTGTCCTCTTGCCTGAAGTAAAAATTTCTCGTTAGCGTACATTACCAGGAGTTGCGTTAACAAATACCGCTTTGAGGTTTCCCTGGCTATAGCCCTGCCCATGCCTGTCTCTGGACGCAGTGGAACTACGTGAAATGAGAAAGTCTCCGGCGAGGTATTGTCGTTGAGGAAATGACGCATAATCCTCTCGCCTGTCTGGCGAACGAGTTTTGGGATTGTTCTTTGTGAGCCAAGGGCATCAGCCAGGGACAGTTTAAGAAGATAACTGACCGGAATACGAATGAACTCCTCACCGTGCTCATGAAAAATAAACTTGTGGATATCGGTCCTCGGTTCGCTGTACGGATCTTTTTTGTCAGAGCGCAAATCACTGGTTAATACGCTATTTGCAAACTGACACAGGACTCTGCGGGGTAACCGGACCCAGCTGTTCTCCCACACGTTTTCAGCATTGTTATTCAGGAATTTTTCAAGGTCAGTAATGGCTTTATCCGGCGTATCTCCTGCGGCGGCACGTTTGACAATATTGCTGAAATAGTTGGATTGTTCAATGGTTATGGGAAGGTCAACATTATTATTTGTACCTTCCACTGACGTCTGAAGCTCATTTTCAGAACCCGCAGTAGTGTCATTTAATGAGAAAGGAAGAGATTCTAAAAACCTGTCAGAAGCACCGGCTCCAATCCCCATTGATTCTAAAATTTTTTTTGGTTCAGGAAGGCGGTCACGGTTAAGTATTCTGCTATTTGAAAATAACTCGATTCCATTAACCGAGTTAAGTTGACTCATAATTTCTCCTTAATGAATTGTTAATTTTGCGTTAAATTTCTTATAGATGTTTTATGCTTGGGGAATATTTAACGGTAAAGATCCTCATTATACACAATGCCAGAATAAGAAAGGTCATCATGCCCATCTTATAGAGATCAAACTCCTTAAACCAGCAAGCCATGACTTCTGTAAGCATTACCACGATCACGGTATCTACAATATAGGTTACCTTTACACGCCCCTCCGAAAAATACGCAAGGGTAGTTCTGAATATCTCCAGAACAGCCAGTATCGTAAGGGCATCTATGATTACGACTCGCAAGGCATGCTCTAGATCCATTGTGACTAATAGCCGCAAATGAAGGATGGTAATTACAACGCCGCCCATCATACTTAAAAGGATGGCAAGGAGTAATACACTGAGCACCCATCGTGCCAGTCTTTCATACAACAAAGATGGATTGAATTCCATCCATCTGTCTTTCAGGAAGTTATTCACAAGCTCTAATTTCATAAAAAAGACACCTCACAAAACAGACGGCAAATAGGCGTTTATAAAATATATGGTTATCAACACTGATATGAAGATTTTTCAGTTGCCTTCCTTCAGAACTCAAGGTGATATCAGAAATTCCATAAAATTGCAGACCTATTTGCGTCTAAAATATTGTCAATATCAAGGAGTATCTTCGCCTCTTCGTTTCTTATCAACGTCCCTATGAAAAATTCTGTATTTATTTTATCCTCCACAGGCGATACATCTTCTATTTCTTCGCTTTTTACATCCAGCGTCCCCAAAATTTTATCAACGATAATTCCCACAGGCCTCTCTTTGGTATCTACGATAATAATACATGTTTCAGCCGTGTAAGCAGTTTCCTGAAATCCCAGTCTTAACCTTAGGTCTATTATGGGAATCACTCTTTCACGAAGTCTGATTATTCCCTTTACATAATATGGCACAATTCCGCCAGGAAAAAAATGAGATAGACGAGATAAACATAAATCGACCTTCATATATTTATGGATCTTTGGCACAGGTGTAGTGACACCCACAATCTTTCTTACCTTTAACAATTCTATGCCATACACCCTGTCGTCCAGGACAAACGTTAAATAAATTCCTCCACAAGACATTACATCCGAAATACCTGTATTTCTCTCTTTCGTTGATATTATCTGCATATGGCACCTCCTCTGATTATCTTAAAAATACCGTAAGCAAATATTCCATTTGTATAATTACAAAATCACGTAAGTGGTTGTTTTTCGCCCAGGATATGGTCGCCCTGTTTTGGCAGTTCATGTTTCATTTTGAGAAGTCTTAAGCTGGCCTGGATATATTTTTTACCGATAGTTGCGGCATTTTCATATTCAAACCTCTGAAGACACAACTGGCATTCAATATAATTATCTTTCTGCCGTAAATTGGGTAAGATATCGCTCTCATCGGTGCGAATTCCCAACTCAGGGGATTGCTTAACAATGCGAAAGTTGCTCGTAAATATTTTAAATTCTTTATCGTTACCACAGTTGGTACATACAAAAAATGTGTTCATCATCATATTAACAAACTCCTTTCTTATCATTTTGCACTATTTACTTTTCCAACAGTTTGCAGGATAGATTAAGGGTTTCTCTCCCCTGCACAGGCCAGCGAATATCCTTGCCAGTTATCTCAGTGGGAACTCCTCATACAAGCCCTGCAAAATAATACATTTTTCATATTAAGGCAGTGTAAAGGAATTATTAATTTTGTGTTAAATTTTATAGTGTATTAATTCTTAGGCGATTTTTGGGGTGGTACTGACAAACTTTGTTTGTCTATGTCTATCTTAACTAATCAAAATATTTAAACGATAAGAGACTTGAATATGTGCAGTTTTATGGTAAACTCGTTGAGGTAATCGGGAAGAAATACATGTTTTTGCAGGACAGGAGAGAAAAATGAAAAAAATTGCTTCATTTGCAGGTATCTTTATATTTTGTGCCCTCTTATCTTACGGATGCAAACCACGGCAAACGGCCCTGTCAGAAAAAGGCGGTATCTGGGCGGTATATGACAGGGAATGCCTGAAATGTCACCGGGCGAATGGAAAGGGGTCTTTCATTGGTCGGCTCTTTTTTAAAGTTCCTAATTTTACTAATACAAAATGGCAGGATAACGTATCCGATTCGAGATTAATTATCTCTGTGGCTAATGGTAAAGGAAAGATGCCTGGCTATAAGGGCAAACTGAAAGACGAGGAGATTGTTGATCTGGTCAAGATATGCGTCAGGAGCTATTACCCCCCGCTGGAGAAATGAGGATTTCCTGTTTAATTTTGACTTAGTTTAAGGTAGAATTCCAATCTATAAAAATTCTGGAGATTCTGTATTATTTTAGAACATTTAATTAGACCTTTGACGGTTTATACGTACATTTTTTTACAACAAAATTTCACCCCCTTACCCCCGCCGCCGGGGTATTTGTTGTCCTCACTGAGGGGGTTAAGGGAGAGGTGAAAAACTCTGAAATTCTAAACATTACGCAATAGGGAGAAACCATGCTACGTGAGATGTGCAAGGCTAAGATCCATGCCGCAACGGTAACGGAAACCAACCTTAATTACAACGGTAGTATTACTATAGATAAAGCCCTTCTCGAAGCTGTAGACATCCTGCATTACGAACGGGTACAGGTCCTTAACATTAACAACGGGACTCGGGTAGAAACTTACGTAATTGAGGGCGAACGGAACTCCGGTGTTATCTGTTTAAACGGGGCTGCGGCACGATGGGCACAGCCAGGAGACCGGGTTATTATTATTGCTTATTGCCTTGTTGAGGATAAAGAGGCAAGGGACTGGAAACCGAAGATTATTCTCGTTGACGGAAACAACAAGCCCATGAAAACTATCTAGCTATGAGAAGAATCTTATTCGAAATCCCGTTGCCCTTTCTCCAGAAAAACATACCCATTTATTCATACGGTTTCATGTTAATGGTTGCCTTTTTGGTGGCTATTACCATTGCACGCTGGCGGGCAAGGAAGGAGGGTATTGACCCCAATAAGATTACGGACCTTGGAATTTATCTTGTCTGCGCAGGAATTTTTGGGGCAAGGTTGTTTTTTGTTATTCAATTCTTTGAGGACTACAAAAACAATTTCCTGAGCATTTTTAAGATTTACGAAGGGGGTTTGGTATACTATGGAGGACTCTTTGCCGGCATCGTTACCCTGTTTGTGTATGTTAAGAGACACAAACTACCCTTTTTAAAGGTCATTGATATGCTTATGCCATCTGCCGCACTGGGGCTCGGCTTCGGCCGCATCGGATGTTTCCTGAACGGGTGTTGTTTCGGAAAGGTCGCATCCCATATCCCATGGGCGGTTCGGTTCCCGAGGACACTGGACAAAACAGGCATGGTGGACGGTAGTCCTGCCTTTATTCACCAGTATGAACTCGGATTAGTTCACCTTTCTGATGCACATACATTACCAATACATCCCACTCAGTTGTATTCGTTTCTTTCTGATGTGGCGCTTTTCTTCATCCTCAGTGCGTTTTTTAAGTATCGGAAGAGGGATGGGGAGGTGCTGCTGCTCTTTGGAATACTTTATCCCATCATACGGTTCTGCATGGAAGCATTCAGGGATGATAATCCATTATTCTTTGGGCTTTTTACCATAGCTCAAATTATCAGCATCGGTATGTTTGTTGTATCAACGAGTCTTTTTACTATCTCCAGACTTAAACCGATAAGGAACAATTCCGGGATACGGTGTAATTAAAAAATTTTTAATTTGCCAGATAGTTATAGTTGTAGAAAGCTTACTCTGCGGTTTCTTTTATCCGAACCCCGTCTTCCAGTACACGTAATTTTTGGATAAGCTTGTCTTCCATAAGCAGTCTGAATATTACCCGCTGTTCTTCAAAACGGCTGCTCAGAATACTGGCATGTTCATGAAGATATGCAATTAATTTTCCGTTAGCCGGGCTGCAGGTAAGCTCCACTTCTATAAAATTTTTCCCTAGTATTTCATCGATCTTTCGTTTCAGATCCTCTATCCCATGGTGTGTCTTCGCAGAGATCATAATACAATTCCTGTAATAACTCTGAAGCAACGGAACAACCGACTCATCTTTCATGGCGTCTATTTTGTTAAATACCATGATCGTTGGTTTGTTATCGCATCCTAATTCCTTCAATACGGCATTTACCGCCCCGACCTGTTTATGTACCACTGGGGAACTAATATCTGCAACATGGAGCAGGAGGTCGGCATGTCTGGCCTCCTCAAGCGTTGCTTTAAAGGAAGAAACCAGGTGATGGGGCAACTTCTGGATAAAACCTACCGTATCACTCACCAAAACCTTTCTCCCGTTTTCTAATTTACAGATACTTGTCTTTGTGTCAAGCGTTGCAAAGAGTTTGTCTTCTACAAAGGTATCAATCTCCGTCAGGGCATTCATTAATGTCGATTTCCCGGCATTGGTGTATCCCACAATGGATACCGTGAAAAATTCCTTCCGCGAGGCGACTAGCCGTTCCTGCCTCTTTTCAATTTCATTTAATTTTTTTCTCAGGTCGTGGATCTTTTTTAACACGATGCGCTTATCGACTTCCAGTTGCTTTTCACCAGGACCCCTTGTTCCAATACCACCCTCAATCCTGGAAAGATGCGTCCACATCCTCTTTAATCGGGGTCGTGTGTACTCTAATTGAGCCAATTCTACCTGAAGTTTTGCCTGAAATGTCTTTGCACGGGTGGCAAATATATCCAGGATTAATTCACTCCTGTCAATTACTTTCTTGCCGATGATTTTTTCCAGATTTCTGACTTGTGCCGGAGTAAGGTCGTCATCGCAAATAAGCACGTCGGCGTTCAGCTCCATTGAAATTCGGGATAATTCAGCTGCCTTTCCCTTCCCGAGATAATATACGGGATCGATATGCGGTCTTTTTTGAATTACTGAATGGACAACATTCGCACCGGCAGTTTTTGCCAGCCGCCGGAGTTCTTCCAGCGTTGATTCATCATCACCATGATTTCCGGACAGCATAACCCGAAAAAGAATGGCGCGTTCCGCCCTTACCGTAAATGCAGTTTCCTTTAATTTCACTTATACCTCTATTCTACAATTGACATAAAATAATCCTCGCGTCAACAGCCTTCACACCTTTCGGATAGACAAGGACGGGGTTCAGGTCTATCTCCTTAATTTCTTCTACGGAAATCATGATGTCTGATACCTGTACAATGGTTTGAGCCAATGAGGAAATATCCGCCGCTTCCCTACCCCTGAGACCCTTTAAGACTTTAACCCCTTTTATATCGTGAATCATATCTAGTGCCTCATATTCCTCCACCGGGGCGATACGAAAGGAAACGTCCTTAAAAACCTCAACAAAGATGCCCCCCAGTCCAAACATCACGGCCGGGCCAAATTGAGGGTCCCGAAGTCCACCCACAATAACTTCCGTGGAAGGCGTTGCCATTTCCTGAACAAGGATTCCTTCAATCCGTGCATCTGGCTGCATCTTTTTTACGCTTCTTATAATTTCGTCGTAAGCGTCCTCGACTCCTTTGTCGTCCTCTATACCAAGCTTAACCCCACCTACGTCGGTCTTATGGCTAATATCAGGAGAAACAATTTTGAGAACAACCGGATATCCAATAGATGCCGCTGCCTGGATTGCATCTGTACGTGAAGAGGTTATTATGTGTTTAGTAGTTATTATACCAAATGTTTCGATTAATTCCTTGGCCTCAGATTCAAGTAATTCATATCGATTCTGGAGTAAGGCTTTTTGTATAATATCACGACTGGTTTTTCCGCCGTGTGTCATAAATTTGTCCATTACCTGTTATACAAGAAATTTCAAAGATATGGTTGTAGAGCGAAGAGAATCTTCGCTCTACATTAAAAAGTAACCAAAGGCATAATTAAAAAACATCGTAACAATTTAGTTTTTTGAAAACGTTGAAAGTTGTAAACGTCTTAACGATAATTATGTAGAGGCAATTCATGAATTGCCTCTACAGCGCATAGCAACCGCATCATTACTGGAATTTTTCAAAAAACTAAATTGTTACAAAACATCTAATTTTAATTTAAAAACAGCAAAACTTAATTTATTATAACGACAAATAGAAAATGTTCAAAGGATATATATCACATATATCACATACCGCCGGACATGTCCGGTGGATTATACAAAATCAGCATACCCTTCTCATCCCATACCTTGAGCAAATCCCCAAGCTGCTTCGGGGACAAGTTCGACATGGACAAACCGTAAGGGCGTATAGCAATACGCTTGCACAGACCGTGCCACCCGGTAATGTTGAGATTCCTATGCATCACGTAGAGGAGGCCACTCACAATCCCGTGGTCGCCATCCTGAGGAAAGATCGATACAAGGTACTGGGAGAATTCGAGGTCACGCACACAAGCAAAGGAGAAACGTATCTCGTCAAGGTATACAAATACCCCAGGTTATTTCAAAAAATTAAACAAGTCTTTAAACATACCAGGGCGTTTCATGAATTTAACTCATCCTGCGTCGCAGCAATGAAAGGTGTTCCGGTAGAGATACCCATTGCTTATGGAGAGCTAAAAGGCCTTTTTGTCAGGGAATCTTACTTAATCGTGAGAAAGATCAAGCACTGTTACACAATGCGGGAATATTTTAAAAACGATTTTCCTCTTGGTGAAAAGAGGGGTATTTTGAGGAAATTTGGCAATCTCGCAAAAACCATTCACGATGCGGGGGTAAAACAGGACGATTTTTCGCTGGATAATTTTTTGGTATATGACGATGAAACCGGTAAAAAAAGGGTGATCCTGATCGATTTTGAAAGGGTTTCAATACAAACAAGATTTCTCAGTGAAAAACACCGTGTATGGTATTTGTCCAAATTAAATCGCACAAAAAGTTATTTTACCAACACCGACCGGCTTAGATTCCTCCTGTCTTATACAAACGGTGATCGTAATTACTGCAAAAAATTAGCAAACCAGATTGAAACGGTTACCGTCTCCTTACAAAAAAAAGACGCCCGGAAGTTCTACAAACAATGCATGCGCGAAAACAGAAAATTCAGCGTCTTCAGGGACAACAGCTTTTTCGGCCATTACAGGAAGCAATATCCGCCTGAAACAATGATACCGCTGTTAAACACCATCGGAGAAACAACCCATGATGTTTTGTACAGAAATAACTTTCAGATACTCCGCTTTAGAGAGTTGTCTTGCAGTAATCAAAAACAGAACAGGGGCCGGTGGTCAAGGAGCGGCGTTCGGGGTTCGGATGCCAGTGATCAGAAACCTGACCTCCGATCCCTGACCCCCTTAAAAACAAGATTTAATTATGGTACCGCCACACAAGCATGGATGCATGCAAATGCCTTATTTGCACTAAGGATCAACGTGCCAATCCCTACCGGTGTTTTTAAGACACGTTCTTCTCAACTGTCCAAGGAAGGATTCCTCATCTCCCGGATACCTGAAAACTGTATCCCTTTGAATCAATACATTGCTCTGCATCCTGACAAAAATCCCATAATTTCCGCCCTTTCCAGGTTTGCAGAGCAAGTTTCACCCTTTGGTGTCTTTACCGGGGATTTGGACACTCAGGATATCCTTGTTCGAATGAAGGGGAGTCGCCTGACCTGTTATCTGGGAAATTACGCTTCATTTCAGATAAACCGCTATCCGATACAAAAAAACAGAGCGATCAACACGGATATCATCAAAAAACTTTTTAATGTCACAAAAACACCGTGATAGCACTCTGTGGAAAATACCATGGGCAAAACTACGCTTTCAAAAAAATGTATCTAACTATAAACGCCACAGAGACGAGATGAAATGCCCAATGTAATTCACGAACTCTTCCGGTAATGAGTTTTAACAGAGAATAGGAGATAAACCCGAATGATAATCCTTCTGTAATACTCAGTGAAAAAGGTATGATAGAAAGAGTCAAAAAGGAGGGAAGTAATTCGGTAGGGTCATCCCACTTTATTTTCCGCACATTAATGATC
This sequence comes from Candidatus Brocadia sp., assembly GCA_040048245.1. GTDB lineage: Bacteria > Planctomycetota > Brocadiia > Brocadiales > Brocadiaceae > Brocadia. Next base: position 125,486 of record JABRVT010000023.1, on the reverse strand, counting down.
ATCATACTTCCCACAATTATCAGGGCTGGTGCAATAACAGGGTATAGACGGGTTCCATTGGAAGTTTGATAACCACCCCCGATCATCTTTATCAGGGGATAAAAAAACAAGGATAAAAGGAGCAGACTGGCCGTAATAATATTAGACAAACCCGTTCTGCCGCCTGCCTGAATTCCGGCAGAACTTTCGATATAACTGGTAATGGTGGAAGTCCCTAAAAGCGCACCTGCTACTGTGCCAAGCGCATCCGATAGCAGGATTTGTTTTACGCGGGGAATTTTGCCATTCTTATAAAATCCCCCTTGTTCACCAATTCCTACCACAGTACCGATGGTATCAAAGACATCCAGGAATAATAAGACAAATATAACGGAGATAAACCCTGGTTCTGTAAATACCTTTATGGGGTCACATTTCAGCAACGTTGGATTGATGGGGGGAGGCATGCTGATAACACCCTGATATTGAACCATCCCCAGCGGAATCCCCACAAGCGCTGTTGCAATAATCCCGTAAAGAATAGCCCCTTTTATCTGCAGGGCGATCATCGCCCCGATGGCCATCATTCCAAAGAGTGATACCCATACCTCTGGATACTTAGGATTGCCCAAACCAACTAAAGCGCCGGGCGTATCCACAATTACCCCGCCGTATTCAAATCCCACCAGCGCGATTAAAAGTCCAATCCCCACTGCAATTGCATTCTTCAATGAATCTGGTATGATAGATGTTAGTAGCTCGCGCAACCCAAGGAATGACAGAAGAATAAACAGCGTGCCTGTTATTAGATTCGCGCCCAGGGCAACCTGCCACGGATAACCCATGCCACCGGCAATGACAGGACCGCATACGGTAAAGGCAAAGTAAAAATTATGTCCCATTGCAGGCGCTAAAGCGATAGGGTAGTTGGCCAGAAAGGCCATGAAGATGCAGGCTATGGCGCTGGCAACACACGTGGCAACCATAACGGAACCAAAATCCATTCCGCAGGTGGAAAGTACGGCAGGTTGGACAAAGATGATATATGACATTGTAAGGAATGTTGTAGTTCCCGCTAATGCTTCCGTCCGGATGTTGGTATTGCTTTCTTTTAGTTTAAAGATTTTTTGAAGCAGATGAACCACAGAGTTTACCCCAAACACTAAATTATGTTTTTGGCAACTTTTTCACGACGACATGGTAGGAGCCGTCTCCTGACGGCTGCCGGCATTCCACAACGGCATGCATGCGTTGGTCGCCAACAGTAAAGATGCCTCCGGGGGGCGTCTCTACCTCTGCCACAACCTCCTTCGTCAGTTAAATCGTCTCCGATCGGACCGAAATATTTGGCATGATTTCCTATGGCCGCAGAAACAATAACGTTTAGCCAAAGAATCCGTTATACGCTCCTCGGTGTACTCTGCGGCTCAGGTATTACTCTGAAATATTATCCTTTACCTTGTTCCAGATGGCATCCATCTCTTCCAGGGTGCATTTCTCGATATCCTTTCCCATGGATGCCAGTTCCGTCTCAACCTTTCTAAAACGTTCGACAAACTTATAGATGGTCTTGTGGAGTACATTCTCCGTGTCAAGTTTCAGAAACCGGGCGAGATTGACGATAGAAAACAAGAGATCCCCGACCTCTTCTTCGATATTTTCAGGCTTATTTTCACGGATTGCTTTCTTGACTTCTTCCAGTTCCTCGTCTACCTTTGCAATTACGTCCTGTATATTCGTCCAGTCAAAACCTACCCTGGCTACCTTCTTTTGCAACTTTTGGGCCTTTTGCAAGGCCGGAAGATGTTTGGGCAGTCCGTCCACAATAAATTTCCTCTCTTCACTGCCTTTTTCCTGTTTTTTGATTTCCTCCCACTGACGAAGTACCTCCTGGGGGGTAGTTGCTGAGGCATCTCCAAAGACGTGGGGATGCCGGCGGGTCATTTTATCAAGGCAGAGCGACATCAGACTGCCAATATCAAATTCCCCTTTCTCCTTTGCAATTTGGCAATGGAAGATAATATGAAAAAAGAGGTCTGCCAGTTCTTCCTTGAGTTTACAAGGGTCTCCTGAATCTATTGCATCTATTACTTCATAAGTTTCTTCAACCAGATGCGGTTTTAAAGAAGCGTGGCTCTGTTCCCTATCCCACGGGCACCCCTCCTTACTGCGTAACTTCTGTACCAATTCTATTAAATCATGAAATAACGAAATGGATTTGTTTTCAGATATATTCATTGGTCATATTATAAAAAATTTGTAAGACGTTGGTTTTTACTCCGAATATACCATCACGGTATTTTTACATGGTTGGTTCACCCTGTCCTTCGAAAACTCAGGATAGGCTTAACCCACCGCCACCATACTATGATTATCCTGTAAAGCTAATTATTTTTTGTAGTACAAAGAAATAGCCTTAAATTCTCTGGCAAATTTTTACCGTGCATGAGGATTCTAGCAATTATTTTTATTGAAGTCAAATAGTGAGATGGTAAGTAATCATTTAGTCCAATGCAACCTATTAAATCCATTCCCTGTGCGCTTATTCAAAGTGAAAATAACGGTTGAAATACCTTTTTGGATTCCTTATACTCAGTACCAGTATTCAATTCTAAACAGATGTATTTGTCGAAACTCTTTATTGCACTGAGTCCCTGGTGTTCGGCCTGAGTTGGTACATTGGAAAATAAGAATAAAAACGGAATCGTTGGTATGAATGAAAAAATTCAATACTGAATTGATATCAATGGATAAAGAAAAAGTTATTAAACATGTAAAGCAGTATAGCGATTTAGTCAGGCAAAATTTTCGTGTAAAAAGATTATTTTATATGGGTCTTATGCTAAAGGATCGGCAAGAAAAGACAGCGATATTGATGTTGCCGTAATACTGAGTAGTATAGACGAAGATTTTTTAATGTCTGAATCAAAACTATTTCACCTGAGAAGAAATATAGATGCGAGGATAGAACCTGTTTTGTTGGAAGAGCAAACGATAAAAGCGGATTTTTGGGAGGGAATATTAAAAACAGGAGAAATTATTTATAGTGCAGATTAGTAATATTGTTTTGAGATGCTGAAATAAATTCAGAATGACACAGTACTTTCCCTTGTCATTCTGAACTCGTTTCAGAATCTCTTTGAATTTCCTTAAATATTAAACCAGGCTGAATTCGTCAGCAGTATACTGCCCACAAAACACGCGGAAAAAAATAAATGGAATTCAGTCATTTTCGAGTATTTCGTGGGCAAATTAAATTTCCTGGACTTTAAAATAATTTTCGTGACAATTTAGCTTACCGCAAAGATCGCAAAGTTCGCAGAGGTTTGTAATAAGAAAAAGGATATAACGCTAGGTATAAACCCTCATTTTCTCTTATTTCTCCGTGTTCTCTGTGTCCTCTGTGGTGTACTATTACATTCTTCAACCATTTTACAAGGAAAATATAGTATGGGATTTCCAAAACAACGACTGCGCAGACTACGGCAGAATGAAAATATCAGGAGGTTGGTGAGAGAAACGCATCTTTCCATAGATGACCTGATCATGCCACTCTTTGTACGACCCGGGAAAGGCATTAAGCAACCGATACCCTCCATGCCGGGAAATTATCAGATGTCCGTTGACAAGATAACCGAAGAGGTAAAGGAATTGGAAGGACTGGGAATCCCTGGCGTCATCCTCTTTGGGATTCCAGAGAAAAAGGACGAGATGGGTTCCGGCGCCTATGCGGATGAAGGCATAATCCAGCAGGCCATTATCGCCATTAAAAAGGCGGCAAAAAATATCCTGGTGATTACGGACGTTTGTATGTGTGAGTATACCGACCACGGACACTGTGGGTTTGTCAGGAGAGATGAAAGAACAGGTCATTTTGAGGTGGATAATGATATGACCCTGGAACTCCTTGTAAAAGAGGCTGTTTCTCATGCAAAGGCAGGCGCTGACATCGTGGCGCCGAGTGACATGATGGATGGCCGCGTAGGGGCGATTCGGGATGCGCTGGATGAGGAGGGATTTAATCACGTCCCCATCATGGCGTATTCCGCCAAGTATGCCTCCGGGTTTTACGGCCCATTCAGGGAGGCTGCTGAGTCCACACCGGGGTTTGGAGACCGCTCCTCTTATCAGATGGACCCGCACAATGCCATCGAAGCATTACGTGAGGTCTCATTAGATATAGAGGAGGGTGCCGACATCGTCATGGTAAAACCGGCATTGGCCTATCTCGATATAATCCGGATCATAAAGGACACATTTAATTACCCTGTTGCAGCCTACAATGTAAGCGGCGAATTTTCCGTAGTGAAGGCAGCAGCAGAAAAGGGCTGGATTGATGAAAAGCGTGTTGCCCTGGAAATTTTAACCGGGATCAAACGTGCCGGCGCTGACATGATACTCACCTATTGGGCAAAGGACGCAGCACAGTGGCTTAAAAAATAAGTTTTCCTTTGCCCTTTGATAAGGCCTCTAACAATTTTTTTCCCTGTTTCTCACTATAAACGGTGATATTCGGGATAATTGAAATTCCTGTAACAGTTTAATTTTTTGAAAAATTCCAGTAACAATGCACTTATCGTGTGCTGTAGTGGCAATTCATGAATTGCCATTACATAATTACCGCTAAGACGTTTACGGCTTTCAATGTTTTTAAAAACAAAATTGTTACAAATTCCCTAAAACGTTAAATTGGCCTCGAACGGATGCAAATTAACACTGATTTCTATAGAAACCTGCAATTGGTTGTTCGGGCTTATTATATAAATTCGTGGCTGAACTATTACAAAAACAATCGATGGTCTCCCTGAATGACGCAAAAGAAGTATCAAACTCGATCATAAATACAGTACATCCGGTTTCAGTCGTTGTATTTGGATCGGTTGCAAAAAGAGGAATCGGGAATGACCTGGATTTATTAATCGTTACGGAGGATAACTCAAAAGCACCAGATGAAATCAATTTGATGGTGAGCAAGTGTTTGAAACCGTTTTATAAGAGATTTGCCATTGATCCATTTGTTATCCCGTTATCGATCTTAAATAAGTATCACCTTAAAGGAAGTCCATTTCTGAAATTGATCCTGAAGGAAGGAAGGTCCTTATATATGAAAGACGCTGTGAAAGAGTGGCTGAAACAGGCAAAAGACGAATTGGATATGGCTTTATATCTATTCAAGGGAGGATACTTTAAAGGATCATGTTACCATGCTCAGCAGGCAGTAGAAAAATCTATAAAGGCGGGCCTTTTAGCCAGGGGATGGGAACTGGAGAGAATACATAGTATCGAAAGATTACTATCTGTTGCCGATGATTTCGGAATGTCATTGCGCGTTTCTGAAGACGACGCTACTTTTATCGATAGTATTTACCGGGGACGGTATCCGGCAGAAGCAGGACTGTTACCCCTTGGCGAACCTTCGGAGTCAGATGCGAAACGGGCAATAAGTATAGCTGATAATGCTTATACAATGGTCCAATCTATGCTGGAAATAAAAGAACAGAAAAAATAAATTTTTTACCCTGAATTTATACTAAACTTATTTCGAATATAATTTTCAGGTTCAATTCTGGCAGGTGTTATATTTGTTTTGCTTTATTAAGAGATGATACGTTGTAAATTATGTATTCATCATGAAGGTAAACGTTTGTGTATAGAACTCGGAGACTGGCTTTGCCCGGAATGTTGTGGCCAACATCGGATCGTGGATATAAATTGCTGGACTTACTGTCCGTTCTTTTTTGGAGAACAGACCGCTTCCAGTCCGAAAAACAATAAAAAATAAACTTTGCCGGAGACTGTTTACCAATGCATCAACCACACATAATTACTCTGTTAACGGACTTTGGCAATCAGGACGCTTACGTGGGTATCATGAAAGGTGTGATAACAGGAATCAATCCTTCTGCAAATATTATTGACATCTGCCATAATGTCCCTCCACAGGACATTATGAGTGGCGCTTACCTGCTTGCAGCATCTTATAAATACTTTCCCAGAGGAACGATCCATGTGGCAGTTGTTGACCCGGGCGTTGGAAGCGGGAGGAGTATTGTCTGTGTAAACATCCGTGACTATCTATTTCTTGTACCCGACAATGGCCTTCTCAGTTTCGTTATTTCGGAAGAAAAACCGAAAAGCATCTTTCGTGTAACAAACAGGAAATATTTCTTGCCATCACCCAGTAATACCTTTCATGGCCGTGACATCTTTGCACCGGTTGCAGCACATCTATCGTTGGGCATAAGACCACAGCAATTAGGCGTAAGGAACGGTCAATTAAATCAACTGGACATTCCCAAGCCCGGCTACAATAAAAAAGGGCAGCTCGAAGGCCATATCATCTACGTTGACCGATTTGGAAATCTTATTACCAATATTACAAGGGAACACTTTGACCAGTATTCCCGCGATTTAATTATTCCCCGGAACCTTTCTCAATCCACCTTTAGAAAAAGGGGATCAAAGGGAATTTATAGAGAGGAAAAAGAGAAGTTTCTATTGTGCAAGGCTATAGAAACAATTATTGGGAAAAAGAAAGTCGCAGGATTGAATAAAACCTATACAGACGTACAGCCAGGGGAACCGCTTGTCCTTTTTGGAAGTGCCGGTTTCCTGGAAGTCTCGGTAAATCAAGGAAATGCCCGTAAGTATTTTAAGGCGGATAAAGGTAAAAAAATAATTGTCAAAATGTGGTCATACTGATGCAAATCGCTGAAAGAATCAATGCAATTCTTCGGGAATAAAGTGGCTTCTTTCACCACTGCAGTGCTAAAAATATTATGTAGATGAACTGTAACAGATCGGATATTATTTTTCTTTAAAACAGACCGTTGAATTATTATATATACACAATTAATCTTCTTGTCCAAAGAGTCGCAGTAATTATTGTAAATTTTAAGGGGATTTGTTGTCTTGTCGATTGTATTACTGGAACCACCACGCCCAAAAAACCCAAAACGATTTGAAGATGTAGTAAATGCACCCCTCTCAGCCAGTCTATTCACGGGGTATATCGCCTCGGTATTACGTGAAAACAAGATAAAGACAGAAATCATCAATGCTCATCTTCATGACTGGTCGATAGAGCAGACAATCACGCACCTTTTAAAAAAATCTTTTTGCCTCCTATGTATTCACACGGTGTATCTGTGGGAAAATACGCAGGAAATCTTTGACATGCTTTCTATCCTGAAATTAAAGGGTTTAACAGCACACATCAACCACTACGGATATTATCCTACCTTTGCCTATAAAAAAATCCTTGTGGATTTTCCATTCATTGATTCGGTAACCGTTGGCGAACCTGAATTTACTATCCTTGATCTTGCGAGGCATATCTTATCTAAAAAGGATATTTCAGATGAAGTGAGTATTCCGGGACTGGCCTTCAGGGATAAAGGCGGAAAGGTTGTTTTTAATCCTCGACCACCTATTCTAGGCTTAGATAAACTCCCATTTCCTGATAGACACGATATTGTACTGTATCAGAAAAAGGGAATTGTTACGTACATACAGGGAAGTCGCGGGTGTTATGGACATTGTACCTTTTGTTACCTAAATCCCTTTTATGGGCAGACAAACCAGTGGCGAGGCAGGAGCGCAAAGAATGTCTTTGACGAGATTTACCAATTGTATACGGAACACTCCATAACGAATTTTTATTTTTCTGATGCCAATTTCTTTGGACCTGGAAAACTCGGAAAGGAAAGAGCCGTTACCCTTGCAGAACTCATCCTCGCCAACAATCTGGACATTAACTTTGGTTTTGAGTGCCGTGCAAACGACATCGAGGAATACTCCCTTTCGAAACTCGTTATGGCGGGTCTTACCAACGTCTTTTTGGGTCTAGAGAGTGGGGATCCTGCGTCATTGAAACGATTCAAAAAACATACTACTGTGAATGAAAACAAAAAGGCCATTCAATTGTTACGAGATCATGGAATTGAACCCACCTTCGGTTTTATCATGTTTGAACCCAATTCTACGCTTGAAAGTGTACGAAACAATTTTGAATTCCTTAAGGAGATGAATATCGTGACTTCCCCAGCGGTGACTGCCCACCTGTTACATCACCGGCAGACCCTCTTCGAAGGAACGCCAGACTATCAATCGATGATAAGCGAGGCGACCGGTACCGACACTACGTTCACAAATTATGAAGCACTTTATAAAATAAAAGATCCAAAAGTTGAAGCATTCTCAGAGGTTATTATCAATGTTTGCAGAAATGCTTTATCTTTACTCCCAAACGCCTTTGACTGTGAAATCCATGCATACGCCGGAAGCGGTAAACCGGCTTTGCCACATGTATTAAACAATACATTAATCACAATTTTTGACAAAACCCTTTCTCATTTTGAAAGAAATACAATTCTCTATAGCTCCGATGAAATCAGAGAAATGAGCCGGAACCTGATCCATGAAGTAGAGACTATAATGCGCAAACAAGAGTAAGGTGCGTCCCACGCACCAATCCATAAGGAACGTAAAGATTAATTTGATGCGTAAGACGCGCCCTACACCAACTCGGTGGGCGATCATCAAACGACATTTTGATTTTTTATCTTTGCATTTTTTGCATTTATAGTATCTGTATAGCCTCCAAAGTGCTGGGCACATATGTATCGAGGTTTAATTGGTTTTGAATGGTTTCGGCAAAGCCGAGTGCGGTATCTTCTTCGCCGTGGATTATAAAGACACGCTGAGGCTTCTTTTTGAATTTACTGAGCCAGTCCAGAAGTTCGTCCCGATCGGCATGAGCCGAAAGACCGCCTATGGTATAAATCCTGGCCTTTACGGCAATCTCTTCACCAAAGATCCTTACTTTTTTGTCCCCTTCTATAATTTTGCGTCCCAAAGTGCCCTGAGCCTGGAATCCAACAAAGATAACACTGCATTCTGAGCGCCATAAATTATGCTTTAGATGATGGCGAATGCGACCGGCTTCGCACATCCCACTTGACGATATAATGATAGCCCCGTTCTTAATCTTATTGATTTCTATAGAATCCTCCACGGACTCAGTAAACTTCACAATAGGGGTATTTTTGAAAAAATTCTCCTCTTTTAGGAGCGCTAAGGTCTCTTTATCCAGGCACTCGGGATGTTTTACGGTAATGCGTGTAGCCTGCAGTGCCATGGGGCTATCTACAAAAACCTTAGGTTGGTTGAGTTTCCCTTCCCTGGACAACCTATTCAAGATATAAAGAATATCCTGTGTCCGGCCTACAGCAAAGGAAGGAATAACCACATTACCACCTCTTTTTAAAGACTCCGATACTGCCTCTCCAAATTCATCAATGGTCTCTTTTATACCTTTGTGCCTTCGGTTACCATACGTGGATTCAATAAAGACAAAATCTCCTTCTTCAATAGGGGTTAAGTCTTTAATTAAGGGTAAATTCTTCTGGCCAAGGTCGCCGGAGAAAATGAGCTTCTTTTCCCAGATATCTTCCTTCACCCATAACTCAACTATGGCAGAACCCAGAATATGGCCAGCATCCTGAAACCTGATCTTTACCCCGTTACCCAAGTCTATTGTTTCGTTGTAGTTGACCCCTTGAAAATAGGAAATACTATCGATAGCTTCCTGGATAGTATACAAGGGCTTAATCAGAGGTTTTCCTGCCCTGATTCGCCTCTTATTTTCCCACTCTGCATCACGTTCCTGTATATGTGCAGAATCAAGCAACATAACGCCGCATAAATCCACCGTTGCCCTTGTGGTTAAGATATTGCCTTTAAAGCCATCTTTGACAAGTTTTGGAATAAGGCCCGAGTGGTCCAGATGGGCATGGGTTAACAACAGATATTGAATCTCTGACGCTTTGAATGGAAAGGGTGAAACATTTCTTTTTTCGTTGTTCCTGGTACCCTGGAAGGTACCGCAATCCACAAGGATATTGACATTTTTCGTCTGGATATGATAGCATGACCCGGTAACAGTCCTGGCAGCACCCACAAATGTAATCTTCATACGCTCGCTCCTGGCTATTTCCCCTTTGTGTAACAATTCGTCTCCTACGAAAATCTTTAATTAAGCCTTTAGCTACTTTTCAATGCAGAGCGGAGAGCCTCTTCGCTCTGCAATCTCGGCTTTTAAATTCTTGGCATTAAAATATTATAATTACTTTATGGACAAAAACATATACTTTCTGTAGAAATAACAATATATGTGCCAGTTGAACGGTTTAATAAACGGTTATTTATTTGATTGTGATTGGTTTTGGCAATATTTAATATAAAAGGGAGGGAAACTTTGTGAAAGAAAAAAGAAAACCGGATAGATCGGATTTAGAGGCCATTAGAAATCAGATACTGGATTTCGCCTGTGCCAAACACGACTTTAAGCTGGAATCGGAGGATTTTCCCTTTGATGGAAATTGGAACGGGGTGTTTCTTATAAAATTCAGGGATAATCCGGAGGGGGATAAATTATATTGTGAGGCGCCGCTAGGTGAACATTTCGTCAGGTTCGGACTGGATTTAGAGATCGACGAGCAAGTCTGGCAACGGGAACACGAAGATATCTGCCGGGAGGCGTCGGGATACGATGTGGCAATTTATCCATCGCATACACCGGGAGGCGGAAAACGACATTGCCGGTTATCTATAAGAGCATGGGTGCCTAATTTTGGACAACGCATCTTCGGCCTGACCATTTCCAACCTCATGGATTGCAAAAAGGCCATTCTATCGATGCTCGCTAAGGGGTAACTTACTGTTGGACGATTTTTGCTGGGAAATTAACCGCAGTCAGATGAGTAATCATCTGAATTATTTGATAGTATAATGTTGGATGTTTCGGTGAGTGGACTCACCGAAACAAGAATTCATCCCAGTGCTGAAACGAATTGGAAGTTATCGACAGTGGGTTTGGGCGTGGGAACGCGGTGTCCCGTGTCCATACCTTTGTCCAGCAAAAAATTGTCCAGCTGTAAGAGAGGATAGACCGTAACTGTTAAGATTTCGGATTTTAAAAAGGAGATCGTATGAAACACGTAATATTCCTGTGTATCGCTTTTCTATTAATCCCTGGACTCGAATTCTTGAATCTGCAATCGCTTTTTGCTCAGGAGCCAGTTCTTGAGAGTTACTCGATGGCTCACGGGGGAGATCAAGAGACAACACCATGGGGCGTGAAGGCTAATCTATTTGACAAATTCTTTGGAGGCGGCACAGCAAAAGCTCGAATAACGTTTAATGCCAAGGATAACTCCAGTCATCTTTCTTTAAAGGTATGGAGGAAGGTTAGATCAGGAGAGATCGCTTTCGCATTATTGGTATTTCGCACCGAAGTCCGCTGCTACGATGCTTCGGGTGGGCTTGTTTATTCCCGCGACCTTGAAGGATTTACCTTCGGGGACAGCAGTTCGGGTCAATGGTCACAAAAATTACATGATCTTCCGGCAAATATTCAGCAAATTCGGACAACTTTTATCGGTAACTATGAATAAAATCCGGCATCTATTTGCATTAATTTTGATTTTTAACCCTTTTTGCTGATAGACAGGGGTATACCGATTGGCTTTTGACTTGCCACATCACAAGGAATAGTGGTACCATCCCACGCTGCCTGAGGCTACTAACGTGCCATCCGGACTGAAAGCAAATCTGTTTACAGCATTCTTGTAACATGTCCAGGGCCTATAAGCAGATTTTTCCCGGTCCAGGTTGTATTCTGTAACGTTGTTTTTTTCTTCGGCAGAGATAGTTCCTCTGGCTAATGATCAAAATAAGACGGGACAATAACACTCCAGCAATCATGACGGCCTATCTGCCAGACCTGCGTCAATGGTATACGGGTTTTAAAAAGAGGAAAAAATTGTGAAGTGTATCTATTGTCAAGGAGAAATGAAGCGTGGCAGTACACTTTCCCACATCGATCGGAAAGGTTACCGTATGCTAGTGGATGCGGTACCTGCATGGGTATCGCCCAATGCGGAGAAGTATACTTTGAAGAAACTGAGGCGGATACGATCCAGGATGTCATACGATTAATTGACGAAAAAACAGAGAGATTGGAAGTTATTTCATAACTATTCAGTCACAATCAGAAACCGGCTCAGGTGCTTGTTACGTGAATGCTGATTAACCATATGTTAGCACGTGTATTGGTTCCGGAAGGGCGATTTCAGGATTATTTCAACCTCCCTGATTCAACTGGCGCTTCCGATTCATGATATTTCAGCATCTCAACAAAGGCCTCGATGCGGGTCTTCATGGCCCCGTCTAATGGACCAGGGCGATCGCAGTCCAGAGTGAGGATCGGTAATTGGATATGTTTTCTAATAATGTTGTCGTGGATGTGCCGATGGCAAAAACTCTGGACATAGTGAATGAACCCCTTGATATTCCTTTCCTTTACTGCTTCCTGAATATCCACCAAACGCGAAAAGATATCATAGGGGTAGGTATATTGACTGTACTGTTCAATAAGTGTTTCTGTGGGATAAGGCATGCTGAACTGTCTTTGAATCTCATTGAACACGACGTGGGCGCCAATGGAAGAAAGGAAAGGATAGAGGTCTTCACAGATAGGAGGTATACCAATAACACCAATCCGAAGGTCGTGTTGAACAGGTTCACGCCCCTGCACTAATTCTAAAAATCTTACGGCGCGTTCCTCAAAAACGTTATAATCTCCCATAAGATCGCTGGTTGATACCGTCCAGATGTGGTTTTCTTCACCTGTTACGGTATTCTCAACCCAGGTGAGTCTATCGATTTCATGCACCCTGGCCCGGATTGTGTCAAGACGTTTCTTCATCTCTTCAGCCTTTGAATAATTTACCTCCATGCTATTAGCAAGCTTCATCAACTGGTCGTGCAAGAATTTCCTGTCTGTCTTAGCGTGTGGGTAAGCAAAAGGAATGGTTTCAATACCTTCTGACTGGAAGATCTCCATGAGCGCCTGGTTATTGCTGCAATCACCCTGAATGACGCTAATGACCTTTTGGATTTGATATTTCATGACGGCTGTATAAATGCCCTTGATCCAGGCGCAGGTATTTCTTGGAAGACCAGCGGACTCGGCATCTTCAACCATCTTGTACGCATGCTCGTCACAGATAAAAATATTATTCAGGTCTATCGGTATATACCCTGCTGCAAAGATGATCTCAATGGGAATGGTCGATGTAATTCCAACAATCCTATCCAACGGGAGGTCTTCCATGATGGGAAGTGTAGGAAGTAAACGATCATTAAATTTTAGAGTCATGCAGTTATATTTCTTCTCATGAACTTACTGCTTTTGTAACAATTTAGTCTTTTGAAAATTCCAGTAATTAATGAGGTGATAGTGTACCCGCGTGGCAATTCATGAATTGCCACTACAATTAACACAAAGACATTTTCAACTCTTGACGTTTTCAAAAAGCCAAATCATTACCCGTTTTTTATATGATGGTTATAAATAATCATTTTAACAATATTTTCCCTCAAGTTCAAAGAGCATTATACCAATAAATAATTCAAACTGTTGATTCAGGCCAATCCACTATCAAAGCCTTTCTCGTTGACTTATCAACATAAGTGATATAAGATTATATTCTCTTTATCCGGATTCCTGTAGTCTGTGGGAATTATCCATGAAAAATGCAGAAATTATACATAAAAAACCTGTGGCAGCGGGTCTTATAGATTACGAAAAGGTCTGTAAAGAATTTTCGTGGGATATCGTTAAAAAAGAATTATCAATAGCAGATAACCCTGCCAGCAAGGTAAACATTGCCTACGAGGCCGTCGATAGGCATGCCAGGAACTGGCGGAAAAATAAGGTTGCTTTGTACTGGGAGGGCGCCGATGGTACCTGCCAGAAGTACACCTTTTTGGAATTGAAGAAACTCTCCGACAGGTGTGCAAACATGCTGCGGTCGATCGGTGTGAAAAAAGGCGACCGGGTCTTTATCTTCCTGCCCCGTTTACCGGAACTTTATATCAGTATGATAGCAGTTGCAAAGCTGGGCGCCATTGCAGGGCCAATGTTCTCAGCCTTTGGCCCTGATGCCGTCCGTGATCGTTTACAGAATAGTGATGCCAAGGTACTCATTACCACCCAGGAACTCAAGGAGCGGGTTGATACGGTGCTATGGGAATTACCAAATCTGGAACGTATAGTATTAGTGAATTACAGGGAAGAATACGAGTTGGAAGAGCGCGAGGTATGTTATACAACCCTGATGAAAGATGCCTCCAATACGTTTGAAATGGAATGGATGGATATGGAAGATCCTTTTTATATACTGTATACATCAGGAACGACAGGGAAGTCCAAAGGGATAACCCATGTTCATAGTGACATGATTTCGCATTATATTACAACCAAATGGGTATTGGATCTGAGAGATGACGATATTTACTGGTGTACGGCTGATCCTGGCTGGGTAACTGGAACAGTATATGGGGTGTGGGGACCGTGGCTGAATGGTATCTCTTCTTATGTCTTTGATGGCCGGTTCGACGCTGCAAAGTGGTATGAGATTATCCAGGAGCATAAAATTACCGTATGGTATACTGCTCCTACAGCCCTGCGGATGCTGATGAAGGCTGGTGATGACCTTGTAAAAAACTATGATTTGAGCAGTTTGAGGCATATCTGCAGTGTAGGAGAACCACTTAACCCGGAGGTTATCAGATGGGGTCTGAAAGTTTACGGTTTGCCAATTCACGATACCTGGTGGCAGACGGAAACGGGCTCTATTATGATTGCAAATTATCCGTGTTTACCGATAAAACCTGGTTCTATGGGCAAGCCATTTCCAGGTACCAGAGCAGCCATCATTGATGGCAAAGGCAATGAATTGCCTGCAGGACAGCATGGGCTTTTGGCGTTAAAACCGGGCTGGCCCTCGATGCTCAGAGCTGTGTGGGGTGATGAGAAGCGGTTTAAAGAATATTTTGCCATCGATGGCTGGTACACTACCGGCGATACGGCCTTTAAGGATACGGATGGCTATTTCTGGTTTGTAGGAAGGGCCGATGATGTAATCAATACATCAGGCCACAGAGTAGGCCCTTTTGAGGTAGAAAGCGCCTTACTCGAGCACAGGGCCGTCGCAGAGGCAGGCGTGATTGGTAAACCCGATGCAGAGAGGGGAGAAATTATTAAGGCATTCGTGGTACTGCGGGAAGGTTTCAGGAATTCAAAGGAGTTGGAAGAGGAGATAAAGGTATTTATAAAACATCGGCTTGCAGCTCATGCATACCCAAGAGAAATTGAATTTTGTACCAATCTGCCTAAAACCCGCAGCGGTAAGATTATGCGCCGTCTCCTGAAGGCAAGGGAACTGGGATTGCCCACAGGAGATATATCTACGCTTGAAGATTAGCCTGTGCAAATGGTGTTGTATCCAATAAAAAATTTTTTCTATAGGAGAATAAAAATCAATGGAACAGACAAAATTTAATAAATCCTTTTTTGACTCCGTAGAACCTATTAAGATCAAAGATCCGCTTGCCATTGCACTGGGCGCTATGGATAAAAATGAGCCATTTGTATTTACCTATACGGATGCGGTAAAATTTGCCGGACACTCATGTCCGGCGGTTTCCGGTGCGTATAAGTTAACCCAGCTGGCCCTGAAAAGTTTATACGGCGATGAAATCCCGATACGCGGACAAATCAGGGTAACATTTAAGGGGGGTGTCGACTATAAGGTAAACGGTCCGATATCGCAGATTGTTACTCTGATCACTGGCGCCGCCGGTGAAAGTGGTTTTAAGGGATTGGGAGGGGGCCGGTACAACAGGCAGAATCTGTTGTCTTTTAATGAAACAGAGGAGGCGGAAGAAAATGCGGTGTGCACTGCAATATTTGAAAGGATGGATAACAATAAAAAAATTGAAATTTCCTACAGCAATTATATGCTTCCTGTAAATCCCAGGATGGGCGATCTGATGCTTTTAGCAGTAACGGGTAAGGGAACCGATGCAGAAATCAAGGAATTCGGGGAACTATGGCATGAAAGGGTGAAGACGATCCTGCTAAATCCACCAAAGGGGATGTTTGTGATCAAGGAATTAAAATGAAATTTCTTATGCAATTAAGATGGAAGGCGCTTATAGGTGTTGTATTCACCACGAGCGCCATATTAACAACATTTTTGGCGCTAAGGGCTGAAACCGTAATAGTTCATGCAAATGTAGCATGGGAAATGACGGATATTGTGGTACAGGAAAATACAACTTTGAATTGGAGGGTAGAGGAAAACGATGTGTGGAGTTTTAATCCGCAGTTATTTCCAGATGGGCATAGCGCCGATGGCATTCCCGTCGAAGCACTGAAAGGTTACATATATCCAGGCCAGCCTATCGGTATGCTTGTTGGCAGAATTGGTGACAGTGGCAGGATGTTTCCCATGGGAACGTCCGGTTCCATTACCATTCTCCCGTCGGAAGATGGCGAATTTTTGTATCTTGCCATGAACGATGACTTACTTGGTCTCTATGGAAAGGGGTTTAAAGATAATGAAGGGGAGGTTCTTGTAAAAGTAAGTCATTTGAGAGAAAAATAGCCATTTATAATGAAATATATATCTTGACGAAGAAATTTTAAAATGTATAATAAATCGGTATTTATTGGTTAAAGGAGAACTAATTGACGTGGCGAAAGGGGGTGGAATAATTTAGGATATTTACAAAGGGGAGATTAATTTAGAGTATGCATTATGATATTTTATATATAACTTAATAATCAAATCTATAAGAAAGGAGAAAGGGGTTATGTTCAGGAGGATATTTGCAGGGTTCATGGGTGTAGCTATGATTACAGGAATTGGTATGTCAAATGTTTATGCGTATCAGGTTAAACCTGCAAAATTATGGGTAACTGCAATAGCCTTGGGTTCACCAATTGAAGGGGCAGAAATTAAGGTTGGCGATAACACGTGTACAACCGGCAAGAATGGCACCTGTGTATTTGAGCTGAAGCCAGGGGTATATGATATTTCAGTCCACGAACATGGCGGTGCCAGTGCACATACCAATGTCGTTCTTCAGGAAAGGGATATTCGGTTTATCTCGTTGGACTTGGGCGCTAAAGCGCTTCATCCAACCGGACATCACTAATTATAAGGCTATGCGCTGAAGTTGTTTTTAACCAGTTTATATCTCAAAAGGCAGTTGTTAATTATTTCTCTTAACAACTGCCTTTTTCATTCATGAAATGATTAAATTAAACAAAATACTTTGCCCGGTTGATTTTTCGGAATGTTCTTTATATGCATTAAACTATGCAATTGATCTATCATACAGAGAACATGCAGCATTATATTTGATACATGTTGTAGAAACCCATATAAGTGATTTCGGGGATATAATGAAACAAATCGACTTATTATTGGATGATCAGCAGATAAATAATCTCAGAATGCAACTTATAAACCTGATACCTGATGATATGCGGCCAAACATCCATGCCGAACCAATCGTGGAGAAGGGCGTCCCATTTGTGGAAATAATAAAAGCAGCCAGAGACAAGCAGGTAGATTTAATAGCCATGGGTACACACGGAAGGACGGGACTGGAACACATATTGATCGGTAGCGTTGCAGAAAGAGTTATACAAAGGGCGCCATGTCCAGTGTTGAGCATAAGACTTCCCAAATAAGCATTTATGATTAGTCGCAATTCCCATTCTTGATTATTGGCTGATAACCACCATAATACCCCTGTTGCGCAATACATTTTGCTAACCAATAATGCACGATTATCTGTAATATTGTTACTTATATTGTAACTGTTTCAATACTTGTGCAAATTATTTATCTGACATATATTATAATATCTCAGGCGGTATGCCAATTGCTTGATTACTTAATAAACCGTTTTGCATCATCGTAGATATACTGAAAAGAGAGATCGTTTTGTCAGAGAGCGTAAGATTTTTTAAAAAGCGTCATTTGCAGTCATCATGGGGTACTTCCATTGCAAACTTGCATGAATACCAGGAAGTGGCATACAAATCGTACAAGGCGGCATAAGAATTGGGTGGGATTCGACCGTATTTTTGATGCGATAACAGACCCTGTAATTGTATTTGATGCAGAGTTTAATCTTGTAAAAATAAATAAAGCAGCCAGGAATTTTTTTACTGGATATCCCATCGGGAAAAAGTGTTTTTTTACCAAACATAAATTTGCGCTGGCCTGTAAGAATTGTCCTACGTGGCAAACATTGAAGACAGGGTCAGCAACGACCAGCGAAATTTTAAGTCCGAAAACCAGTACCCCCATCCTTTTGAAAACATATCCTATCTATAGTAAACAGAAAAAGGTAAAAGGCGTTGTACTCATTGGTAGAGAAAGCGGCGACATCCCAATAAAGTGGAAGGGTTAAAAGATATTGACTTGGGACCGAAGTTTAGTATAGTGTTGGTTATTATATACCGATATGGAATAGAAAGGCAATAACACCTTAAATAAGGTATATTTTCATGTCATTGTATGCGTCTCTTTAAACCTGTATCATTCAAGTTTTGGTCTGTCCCGATCTCTTTTCTCCTCTTTGCAGGATGCTTGAGCGGGGAAAGACCGCCTGTGAAAATTTCCCCGAAACTTGATAAAAGGCTTTATCAGATAACACAGTTGCCTGTCACAGTGGGCCTTTACATAGAACCACATTTGAGCGAATATGTTCAGAAAGTACCGCTGAAACAATATGATGCAGGTACCCCTATTTACGTCTTTCCAAATTTTGTCTTCCCGGTTGGCAAACCTCTTTCTTCGAAGATTGAGGAAATGTCAAAAACTGTATTTAAAAAGGTAGTAGTAATAGATAATTTACAGAATAACGGGACATTGGATGGAATCCTGGCCGTCAGTTTGAAGGAATCTGATATAGAAATTTATGTGGAAACTTCTGTATGGAGGGCCATCGGGCGGCACAAACTTTCAGTTGCTGCATCATTTTTAGACCCAAAATTGAATAAAATATGGGAATTGGAGCTTGCTGTGGAAGGGAAAGGATTAGACTTTATTACTTCCAAGGTTGAGCAGGAGTGGTGGATTACTACAGGCCCTAAATTCGGATCCGCTGTTGATGATGCCATACAAAAGCTTACCTACGAGCTTGCACAAAAAATCATCACATCGAAGGAAATATCAGATTATATCCGCAAAGAAAAACAGTAAAAATTATATCAAAAGATTACTGGTTAATCACAATTCTTGCCTCTTTCCGGAGACGATCGAGTAACTTAAGTATTTCTACATCCAGCATTTCTAAACGCACCTTTTCCCTGACTTCCTCGAATTGAATATTGGCCCCTTCCTTTTTATCAGTAACTTTTATAAGGTGATACCCATATTCGGTCTGAACAGGTTCGCTTACCTGGTCTATCCTTAATGAAAACGCAGTGTCTAAAAATGATTTTGCAAAGTTGCCCTTTCTGTGTATGAATCCAAGATTTCCGCCATTTTGGGCTGATGGGCAATTGGAATACTTTTTTGCAATTTCATCAAAGGCGGCACCCCGGTCAATCTCCCGCTTGATATTTTTAATCTGTTCCCGTGCCTGCGATAATTCTTCCTGCGACTTTATACCTCGCGTATCGATGAGGATATGGCTAATTTTAACGGCCTCACCATTAAAGATGCCCTTGTTTTCCTCAAAAAACCTTTTTATTGTCTTGTCATCGAATTTGTTGCGAAAATATTTTTCAAGGGCAATAGAATGCTTTATACTTTTCTTGAATTCGTTTATATCGGAGCCTATGGATAGGAGGATTTGTTCCAGTGACTGGAAGGCATTTTTTTGACTGCCGGCGATATTGATTCTTATCTGGCTTATCTCCCTTTCGATCTCTTCGGGGGTAACAATCAGTCCCTGCTTGTCAACGAATTCTTCTAGCAATATGTCAGTAATCAGTTGATCAATGGTTTCCTGTCTTATATCGCTCAGTGTTTCAGTATCTGCGTCCTGAAAGTTTTTTAGACGATTCACGAGCATTTCCTGCGTTATAGTTTTACCGTTTACCGTGGCGACAACATCACTGAGCCGGTCCTTCTGCGCGGAAACTTTGCCTTGTTGAAACAAGGTCAAAGCCATACATGCCAGAAATACCAATACCTTATTCATATTAGTTCCTTTCTTTATTTATACGGAGTTCTCGTATCTTCTGCTGCAGGTTTTGACGATGCATATCAAGCGCTTCTGCCGTACGGCTGATGTTTCCCGAAAACTCTTCCAGTTTCTTCTTTATAAAATCACGTTCAAAATTTTCTATCAGTATTCTTTTTGCATCCCGGAAGGAAAGACCGTAATCAATGTTCTTTGATGTTGCCGCATTGTTTTCCGGATGTCTTATCTCTTCAGGGATGTCCCGGGTATCAAGAACTTCGCTATCAGTGAGCACCACGGCGCTTTCAATAACGTTCTTCAGCTGACGAACATTTCCTGGCCAGTTATACGATACTAAAAGTTTCATTGCTTCACTGGAAATTGAGACGATATGTTTTTGATGTTTTTCAGAGAAATATTGAAGGAACCGGTTTACTAACAAGGGGATGTCTTCCCGCCTGTTTCTTAAAGGGGGAAGTTTTATATTTACCACGTTGATCCTGTAGTACAGGTCTTCCCGAAACCTCCCTTCCTCAATTTCCTCTTCAAGGTCCCGGTGAGTGGCGCTGATAATTCGCACATCTACTGCAAGCGTTTCAGTACCCCCCAGGCGTTCAAACTTTTGTTCCTGCAGCACACGCAGGAGTTTTGACTGTGTACTGACGCTCATGTCTCCAATTTCGTCAAGGAATATGGTGCCCTTATTTGCCAGCTCAAATTTGCCTAACCGCCTTTCTGCTGCGCCTGTAAATGCCCCTTTTTCGTGCCCAAAGAGTTCGCTTTCAATCAGCGTCTCTGGCACCGCTGCACAATTCATAATAATCAGAGGCTCGTTCCTGCGTTTACTGCGTTTATGAATTTCTCTGGCCACAAGCTCTTTACCGCTACCGCTTTCACCCTGGATGAGTACCGTAACGTCTGTAGTAACGACTTTCTCTATCTTGTCAAAGACATCCTTCATGCCCTCACTCTGACCGATAAGTTCGCCCATACCTTCCAGTCGGCCAATTTCCAGCCTAAGCCTGGCATTTTCCTCCTGCAGGGCAAGTCGTTCGAAGGCATTTTTCGCAATAATGCGGAGTTCATCAATTTCATAAGGTTTTGCGATATAATCGTAAGCTCCCTTTTTCATGGCCGCAACGGCGGTCTTTTCAGACCCATAAGCAGTGACAATAACCACAAGAGGAGGATTCTTCATCTCGTTGATCATTTCCAGTATTCTCATGCCGTCGATTTGCGGCATATTGATATCCAAAAATACCAATGCAGGATGCAGAGTCTTTATTATTTGCAGTGCATCAGTGCCGTCTTTTGCCTCATATACTGTGTAGTTATCCTTCTGGAGGATCTTCTTCATCCCATAGCGTGCGGCCTTTTCATCATCAACAATTAATACTGATGGTTTAATCATAGCCTCATGCCTGCATAAATGCCGGTTCATGTAAAGGAAAGTTAATCACAAAAGATGCGCCATTCCCGTTGCTTTCAGCATGGATGGTGGCTTCCATATCTTCCAGTTTCTTCTTTACGATGGATAGCCCCAATCCTGTTCCCGTTTGTTTTGTAGTATAGAACGGTTCGAATATTTTTTGGAAGGACTCCGGCGGTATACCGGGACCTGTATCGGCAACCGTTACACGAAGTCTATGGCTATCGGGGTGATAATGGGCATGAATATGTATCTCCCCACCCGATGGCATTGCCTGGATGGCATTATGAAGTAAATTAAAAAATACCTCCTTTAATGCCCCTTCATCGGCAAGTATTTCTGGGAGGTCTTTGGGTACATAGCAAAAGGTTGTAATCTTGTTTTGTTTCGCCTCGTGGTTGAGTACAACGAGCGTAGAATTAATGATATCGCCAATCCTGACACTGGTTTTTATCTCACTACCTGGTTTTGCAAATTGCAATAATTGATTGACAACCTTTGTCAGCCGGTCTATTTCATCAACGATAATAGCGAGATCTTCCTGGAGGGGATCGTTCTTCTGTATATCTTCCCGCATAACCTGAACAATAGCCTTGATTGAACTCAGCGGGTTTTTGACCTCATGCGCCACGCTTGTAGAGAGACGTCCGAGGCTTGACAGTTTTTCATTTTCATACATCTTCCTTTCCAGTTCGAGCTTCTCCTCGATAATCTTTGATTTTTCCACCGCAGATCCAATTTCATTAGCAATGATCATTATCTGATCCAGGTTATCAGAGGCGATCGGCAGACCTCTTCTTGCGCGTCCAAGGGTTAAAATGCCGGTAAGTTTACGATTTACAAATATCGGAAATATAAAAACAGCATCCAGCAGTCTCATTTCGCTTATAATAGAAGCATCCTTTACCTCATATCGGTTTAGCACAACAAATTCCCCGTTAGCAAAAAATTGCAGAATGTTTTGTATATTTAACTGGGTTATGTGCTCATGTTTTTTATCTCCAATAATCTGAATCCGTTCACTTTTGAAAAGAAGGAGATTGGAAGATTTGACCGCAGTAGCCTTCCTGATAGAGTCTACTACATATTGGAGCAGTTTCGTGAAGTTAATGAGAGGATCTGTACTGATAACGTGGCTTAATTCATTTAATATATATTCACTATCCCCCGTGCGATAGAACATCAGCTTTCTTAAAAGCCTCTGTATCCTTTCCTTTAGTGTCGGAAACCAGAACACCAGGCTTATGACAAAGACTGATTCCAGCATCTTGGAGTTTACGAAATAGTGCTGTTCAAGGGATTTCGTCAATTTTTTAATTCCGAAATAATAGAGGCAAATCAGGATAAGGCTAAGAAACGAATAAAAAACACTGCGACGGAGGACAAATTCCATGTAGTTATACCGGTAGACGTAATAGGAGAAAATAACACTCGGGAAGATCGAGGATAACATGGAAACCAACACAAGATAGTCTCCAATGTAGGCTATCTTGTTTCCCTCCAGGAGCACAGTAAACCCGATAAAAGCTGCAATAGAAATAACCACCCAGTAAATGGCCAGATGAAACTTCCTCTCTTCCTTTTCTTCCACTGTTTTTGCAAGCCATCGGGAAATATGTGCCGCTATAAAGAGCGAAGTTATCAGCCATATCGCAAATGGCTTGATATACGGTGTAGCGGTTATTGCCAGGTGGGTATCTTCCGAAAGCACAAAATTTTTTATAATTACTGAAAACGGAAACACAGGGAGATAGATAGCAGTAATAATAGCTCGCTGCAGGATCTTTTTCATCTGAGGTTTACTTTCAAAAAGGAATAATACAGCTGTGTGGAGCAGCAGGCTGGGCATAAAACCAATACCACCGTATGAAATTGAATCAGCAATGAGGTTTACAGACTGAATGTTCTTCCCAAACAGGATAAAACTAAAGAGAGAAATGGTATTTCCAAAGTGCCACATAGCCACACTAATAACGAGAAAGAGGAAAATAAGTTCACTCCTCGTTTTGTGTTTTCTCTGGATAATGAGGACAGAAAGGACTATGTGCAGGATGGTACCGAGGATAAAACCTATGAGTGAAATAATTTCATAAAGCGGCATGTGGATAAGGGTAATTTAATCGTTTTTTATAATCTTCTGCATCATTATTCACAATTAGCGCTGTAGGATAAAATTTTAAATATTATATTACTACTAGTAAAGAATTTTCCTGTCAATAGAAAACTAACAGAGGTTGATTCCTGGTATGATACCAACCTTGACGTTTATAAGAGATTACAGTAAAATTTGGCATATGTTCCGACATTTTCCATTCATTTGAGGTTTCGTTGATCAGACCCGCAAATATAAGTAGAATCATCATCCGTTCACCCAATTGGGTAGGCGATGTCGTTATGGCTACACCGACCTTCCGCTGTATCAGGGAAAACTTCCCCCATGCAGAAATCACCATAGCCCTTAAATCCTATGTCCGGAAACTTATCGAAGGTGCCCCCTGGTTTGACGAAGTACTTATTTTAGATCCAGATTCCCATTCAAAATATACGAGGGCAGGAGAACAAAACCTGAAAATGCCTCTATGTGTTTCTCTTATAAAGCAAATACGGTCTAAAGGATACGACCTTGGTTTTCTATTGCCTAATTCTTTCAGCTCTGCGCTCATGTTTTGGCTGGGCGGCGTGAAACGGCGCATAGGGTATAAAAGGGATGCCCGTTCATGGCTGCTTACCGATGGAGTAAACCGGTTGTCTGAAAAGGGGCGTTTCCTCCCGACCTATATGGGGGATTATTATCTGCGTTTATGTGTGGAGGTTGGC
This sequence comes from Candidatus Brocadia sp., assembly GCA_040048245.1. GTDB lineage: Bacteria > Planctomycetota > Brocadiia > Brocadiales > Brocadiaceae > Brocadia. The sequence goes on along the minus strand of JABRVT010000023.1, from coordinate 101,200 downwards.
TGTGAAGTGAGATCGAAAGACTTAGAATTATTTATTACTGAGGAAAGCCAGCGGCGCGTAGCTGAAATCTTTGGAAACTACCATCTGAACAATGGCCGTCCGCTTATCCTGTTAAACCCGGGGGCGGCATACGGGTCTTCAAAATGCTGGACGGCAGAAGGTTTCGCCAGGACAGCAGAACTCATCAGTGAACAATTTGATTGTAATATAGCCATTGTCTGTGCCCCCAATGAAACAAAGCTTGCCCTGGATATTGAGCGTGTGGCTAACATGAAACTGATAAATTTAGCAAGTCAGGTCGTATCTCTGGATGTCCTTAAGGCGCTGATAAAAAAATGCGCTTTATTAATTACCGTTGACTCAGGCCCGAGACATATCGCCGTTGCCTTTAAAAGGCCTGTTGTTACCCTGATGGGACCGAACGACCCGCGTTATACCGACACCCCTGCTGAGATAGGGCAGGTGATCCGGGCAGAGGTAGACTGTCTTGCATGTCATTTGAAGGTATGCCCGAAAGACCACCGCTGCATGGCGCAGATAAAGCCCGAAAGAGTCGCCAGGACGTCTTTGGAATTACTTAAACAACCAAAGTATATAGATACCGTACCCAATCAATAGAAGTAATCCCTGCCCTCGGGTTAGTACAAACTTCCAGGTAATTATAGGGATGAGGAAGATACTGAACATGAGCATAACAGGCATATCAACGACCAGGGAAGCGGCATTAACCTGCAAGGGTTGAATCACGGCGGCAATACCGAGAACTGCAAGGATATTGAAGATATTGCTGCCCAGCACATTACCTACACTGATATCTGATTCCTTTCGGATAGCGGCAATCATTGAAGTCGCCAGTTCAGGGAGAGACGTTCCTACTGCAATAACCGTAAGCCCGATAACAAGCTCACTGATCCCTATGACCCTGGCGATATAAATTGCCGAATGAACCAGAAAATGAGCCCCTCCTATGAGGGCGCCGAGTCCGATGATAATCAGCAATATATCCTTCTTTGTATTGTTCCGTGCCGCCCCTATAAATTCCTCAAACTCCAGGTATTCCTGTTCGACTGTTTTTGGCTCCTTTAATGCTACACGATACACATAGCAGGTATAAACAAATATGCCGCCAAGGAGTATACCGCCTTCCAGACGGCTAAGAGTGCCATCCCATCCCAGAAAGTATAAAAGCCCGGAGATACCAACCACAATCGGCATTTCACGATAGAGGAGTTTCATATCGATACTGAGTGGACGAACGAGCGCCGATAGCCCCAGTATGAGACCTATATTAGCAATGTTGCTTCCGATAATATTGCCCATGGCAATATCGCTTAGATGCTTAATGCCGGCTATTACACTGGTAACAAGTTCGGGAGTTGAAGTGCCGAAGGCTACTATCGTGAGTCCTATAACCACTGGTCTGATATTGAAGGAACGGGCAAATCTTGACGCCCCTTTGACAAGCCACTCAGCCCCAAAATAGAGTCCCGCAAGCCCTGCAAAAAAAAGAATTATCTGTAACAGCATTTTATCACTTTACAATAAAAAATTTGAGATGGAATAGCCTAAAATAGTTTTTATTCATAAACCGGAAAAGTTTTATTATATTAGCCAGATAAAAGTCTTTGTCAATCATTAATTAAATTTTAACGACGACCAATTTATTGGCATCGTATCGCTTGTTACACAATTGCTGTTTTCGTCCAGTAGCCTGCAGGATGTAATTTATAAGGCGTGTACCATGCCCTTAAATTGCCTTCCGCGCTCTTCGTAGTTAAGGAACATGTCATAACTGGCGCAGGCAGGTGAAAGTAATACTATATCCCCCGCTTTTGCCAGGGCGTTTGCCTGTTGAAATGCCTCCTGGAAGGTGTTTGGTGTGAGTATTGACGGGGTTTCTTTTTGCACCTTTTTCTGCATGATGAGTGCTTTTATTTTGTTTGCCGTTTTCCCAATAAGGACAACGGCTCTGGTGTGCCTTATGCATATTTCGGCGAATTTCTCAAAACTGCTGCCTTTGTCATATCCGCCGGCAATAAGTATTACGGGTGCCTGGAATGCCGTAATGGCTGCCATAGCCGACTCCGGTGTGGTGGCCTTGGAATCGTTGTAATACCTTATACCGTTTACCTCCCGAACAAATTCTAAACGGTGTTCCAATCCTGAAAAGGCGGTTACGACCTCCTCAATGTCTTGTTTGCCGGCGCCGGCCAGATAAGCTGCAAGGGAGGCAGCAAGAATGTTTTGAAGGTTATGGACACCGGGTATCTTGATCCTGGATATACACGGTATTGCGATGATCTCTCCCTTCACAGATAGCACAATAGTACCATTTTTCACAAAGGCGCCTTCGGTTAATGTGTCTCTTGCGCTGTACCATAAAACAGTGCTTTTGCACTCCCTTCCCCACGTTCTCAGTTCCGGATCATCGTAATTGAGGATAGCATAATTACCGGTTTTTTGGTGTAAGATGATGCTTTTTTTTGCCTGAATGTAGTCGTCCATGCTTGAATACCGGTCTAAATGATTGGGTGATATATTGGTTACAATACTGATGTCCGGGCTTTTTTTTGTGTTGTGGAGTTCTTCTAGCTGAAAGCTGGAAAGCTCGAGGACTACGATGTCGGAAGGCTTTATTTCTTCAAGATGTAACAGGAGCGATTTTCCGATATTCCCGCCGATCCATGTTGTACGTTGTGTCTGTTGCAATATTTTACCGGTAAGGGTAGTGGTAGTTGATTTCCCATTGCTGCCGGTGATGCCAATGACAGGGGCCGGACATAATTGGAAGAAAATGTTTATTTCTGTATCTAATAGAACATGGTTACTCCTTGCGACTCGTAGAAATCTTGATTCCTTTGGCACCGCTGGATTAACGATAATTATGTCCGCATTGATAAAATCTTCTTCGCAGTGTCCCCCGAGTTTGTATGTAATGGGGAGACCTTCTAGCTGTTTTACGGATGGAGCCAGTTCTGCTGCGTTTCTCAGGTCGGTTACGGTAACATGAGCGCCTTGTTTTGCAAGAAATTGGGCAACGCCTATCCCACCGCCAAACAAGCCTAACCCCATAACGGTGATCTTTTTATTTTTAAATTCATACTGCATTTTGTATAGATTCGTAAACAATATTGAGTAATCTGTCCAATTCGTCGATTCCGATGATTAATGGTGGCATAAGAACGAGGATATGTCCAAGCGGTCTCAGAAGCAAGCCGCGTTGTCTGGCCTCGAGACATACCCTGATCCCTGCCCGCTCTTCCCAGAGGTACGGCTCTTTAGTGGATTTATCCTTCACCAGTTCAATAGCTGCTATAAGCCCGCATTGCCTGACGTCTCCAACGTGTTCTAACAACTCGAAGCGTTTCAATCCGGCTCTTAAATAATTAATCTTTGATTCCAGATTTTTCAGTATATGTTCCTTTTCGAATAATTCTAGACTGGCCAGCGCAGCCGCGCATCCTAAAGGATTTCCCGTGTAAGTATGCCCGTGGAAAAAGGTCTTTAACTCTGAATATTCACCCAAAAAGGCATTGTAAATCTCATCAGTTGCAAGCGTAGCGGCCAGTGGCATATAGCCTCCATTGATGCCCTTGGACAGGGTCATGATGTCAGGAACGACATTTTCATGCAAACAGGCAAACATTTGACCTGTCCGTCCAAAGCCGGTGAGTACCTCGTCTAAAATCAAGAGCGCGTGATATTTCTTGCACAAGGCATGTACCCCTGATAAATAGCCAGCCGGATGGGTGATCATCCCCCCCGCTCCCTGCACCAGGGGTTCCATAATCATAGCGGCGATGTTGCCAGCGTTTTCTTTTAAGATATTTTCTAATTCTTCAAGACATGCCAGAGAACAATTTTTGGGCTCTTTTCCCAGTGGACAGCGGTAGCAATAGGGTGACGGTGTGAAGTGTGTCTTGAAGTAAAGAGGGCGGAATGCCCCGTGGAATAGTTCTATTCCACCTACACTCATGGTCCCGATGGTATCTCCGTGGTAACCATATTGCAAGGCCACAAACTGTGTCTTATCTCTCAACCCTTTGTGCTGCCAATATTGGAAGGCCATCTTGAGTGCAACCTCGTTTGCGGTGGAACCGTTATCCGAATAAAAAACCTTCGTTAGTCCCTTCGGTGCGATTTCAGCGAGTTTCCTGGCTAGTTCGATGGCCGGTATATTGGAGGGACCCAGGAGTGTGGTGTGCGCAATCTTATCGAGTTGTCGTTTTATAGCATCATCGATCTCCTTCTTGCGGTGGCCGTGCAAATTACACCACATGGAGGATATTCCATCGATGTATTTTCTACCATCAACGTCCTTTAGGAAAACGCCGCTTCCCTTTTCAATAATTAGCGGTGTTTCTTTGACATAATCCTGCATCTGGGTGAAGGGATGCCAGAGGTACTGCTTATCCCATGTCTCTAATTGCTCTTTGTATGCGCTATCCATCATATATGTGTCTCATTTGTAAATATTTTATTCCCAAAGCAGTATAAAAGGTCCTCCAGGCTAGAACCTTGTTTCTTACATGAATGATACTTAAGCATCTCCAGATAAATTCCTTTTGATTGCAGAAGACAGATAATCCCAAAACCCTATCTTGGGTTTTGGGTTAATATTGGTACGTTTTACTTCATAAAACGGCTGAGAAACGCCTTTGTCCTGATATTTTGAGGATTGAAGAATATTTCTTTTGGGCTGCCCTGTTCCACAATTTCGCCCTTTTCCAGAAAGATCACCTGTGTTGAAACATCCCGTGCGAAACCCATTTCGTGCGTTGTTATGACCATTGTCATCCCTTCCGATACCAGATCTTTAATAACCTGAAGAACCTCTTCAATCATCTCCGGGTCAAGGGAAGAGGTCGGTTCATCAAAGAGCATCGCTTCAGGCTTCATTGCTAGGGTGCGGGCAATGGCTACCCGCTGCTGTTCACCGCCTGACAGTTGTCCGGGATATTTTTGGGCCTTTTCCTCCAGATGCACCTTCTTGAGTAGAGCAATGGCATTTGACTCGGCTTCGGCAGGGTCGACACCCGATACAAAAACCGGTGCTGCAGTTATATTGTGAATCACGGTCATGTGCGGGAAGAGGTTAAATTGCTGAAAGACCATTCCCACCTTCCTGCGGATGTTTTTTAGCGCAAGGGTTTCCTGCTCCTTATTGTAGCCCTTCTCGTGAACACCATAGAGTCTTTGACCACCAACAGAGACATACCCTTTTTGAAATATTTCTAATCCGTTAATACACCGTAAAAGCGTGCTCTTTCCGCTACCGGATGGCCCGATAACGGCAACAACGCTTCCCTTTTCCACTACGAGATTCAATCCTCTGAACAGTGGTTGACGACCGTATTCCTTGAATAGTTTATAAATTTCTATCATAGGATTCTAACTTTTTCTCCCATTTTCTGGCATACAGGGAGAGTGGATAACTCATACCAAAATAGAGGAGCGCGGTAATAATTCCCAGTTTGAAGAAATTCATTGAGGCAGCAGCCAATATGCCATAACTCTTCGTGAGTTCCGTGATGGCAATAACAGAGACCAGAGACGAATCTTTAAACAGGGCAATGAAATCATTGGTCATGGGTGGTATGGCGACGCGCAGCGCCTGTGGCAGGATAATCCGCTTTAAGGTTGACCATCTCGACATCCCTAGTGACAGCGCCGCCTCGGTTTGACCCCTGGGAATGGCCTGGATACCAGCCCGATAAATCTCCGCCTCATATGCGGCATAGTTCATGCCTAATCCAAGAATGGCAGCGGTAAAGGCGCTCATGGCGATACCAATGTTAGGCAAACCATAATACAGGATATACAACTGTATAAGAAGCGGCGTGCCGCGGTAAATCTCGATATAGGCTGTAGAGAACTTCTGCAGCCATTTATTGCCATATAATCTCATGACTGCCAGGGCAAGTCCCAGGGTAATGGCCAGCACCATGGATAAAATGGAAATTCCTATGGTAACCAAGGTCCCCTTCAGCAAGGTAGGCAGGAATTTCGTTACCATTACTGGTTCCTTTTCAGAAACGGATGGAGGACTTTCTGTGTACTTCTGTAAAAGCCCTTCATACAAAAAAAGCTTTTCCTGCGAACTGTTCCACAACCCCCAGCGGCTGTAGATCTTCTTTAATTCCCCCGTTCTTAAGAGTTTCTCTAAGATCTTGTTCAGTTCCTCTGCCAGGGATGTATCTTCCTTCCTGAGGGCAATGCTATAGTGCCCTTTACCAACCGGACCACCTACCATACGCAACTGCGGGTTGGGCATGGCATAGTAAGCCGCAATGGGTAAATCAACAAAAACAGCATCAATACGGTTCAAAGAAAGATCCCTGAACGGTTCCACCTGTCCGCTGTAAATAGTAACGGAAACTCCTCCCATCTCTTCCAGTAGGCGCTTAGCTTCCGTGTTGTAAAGAGTACCGACCTTCCTGCCCCGAAGGTCTTCCAGGCGATTAATACGGTTGTCTGAGGCACGGACAACGATCTGCTCGGCATATACATAGTACGGACGTGTAAACAATACGGACTGTTCTCTCTCAGGAGTAATCTCAATACCATTGAGCGCAATATCAAAATCCCCGCGCTGAAGTGAAAGCAGGATACTGTCCCATGCATTCTGGAAATACTGCACCTTTACCCCCAATTCCCTGGCAATGGCCTCAACAAGCTCTACTTCGAAACCGATAAGTCTGGAAGGATGCATGGGGTCGTGAAACACGTACGGCGCCCCTCCCTCGGCGTCAAATCCCCAGGTTATCACCCCGGAACTCTTTATTTTTTCAAGTGTATCCTGATATGCAAATGCGCCGGCTATAGACAAGTAAAGCGCAGAAAAGCAAATCTGCAGTGCCACAATGCTTTGGATTATAATAAGTCTATACTTCATCGGGTTATTATTCCTGTATAAAAAATTATCCCATAAATATAAGCCATTTATGAAATCTTCTCAAGTTAAATCCTTGACAATAACCAGGAATTTCAGCTACAATTGTTCTAATTTGAACCTGTCAGTTGTAAAAATGTACAGCATTGCTGCAATAGTTCGCAAAAATTCTTGTGAAACATAGTTTTTCCTCCTGTCTGGATTCCCCGGATTGCAAAGGCCAACCAGAGAGAAATCCCAAAGCATTTCCTGACCCGAATAAGTTGGAAGAGAGGATTTTTTAGACGACAGACGATGGATAAAAGATGTGGGGCGCCTATCGTCTTCCGTCTGTCATCAATTTTTACTGAAACTATCAAAAATTATTTTTGGAAGATACCATGGAGAAATTAGAAAAATTTAGAATATTGGGTTTATCAGAAAACACATTAAAGGCACTGGAGAAAAAGGGCTTTGAAGAGCCTACCCCAATCCAGCAAAAAACCATTCCGGTTCTCCTGCAGGGGGAAGTAGATATTATCGGGCAGGCTCAAACAGGAACGGGAAAGACTGCTGCATTCGGACTTCCCATACTTGAAAGGATAAAAGAAAAGGCAAAAGTCATTCAGGCGATTATTCTGGTTCCAACACGTGAGCTGGCTATTCAGGTCTCGGAGGAATTAAATTCTTTTAAGGGAGAAAAAAAGTTGCAGATAGTACCTATCTATGGAGGCCAGTCAATAGAGGAACAACTGAGAAGGCTGAAAAAAGGGGTTGATGTGGTGGTGGGAACTCCTGGAAGGATACTGGATCATCTTAAGAGAAAGAGTCTGAAGCTGGAAAACATATCGTACTTAGTCCTGGACGAAGCCGATGAAATGTTAAACATGGGATTTATTGACGATGTGGAAGAAATTATTAAAAACACAAGCCCGCAGAGAAGAATGCTGCTCTTTTCCGCTACTATGCCTCAAAAGATCATAAGCATAGCGGAAAAATATATGAAAAAATATGAGACGATAGGAACAAAAAAAGAGCGGCCTACAACACACCTGACAGATCAGATCTATTTTGAAGTGGCACCATCAGATAAATTTGACGCATTGTGCAGGATTATAGATATTGAACACGAATTCTATGGCCTGATATTTTGCAGAACGAAGGTTGATGTGGATACTATTGCAAATAAACTTATGGAGAGAGGGTATGATGCAGAAGCATTGCACGGGGATATATCTCAAAACCAGAGGGAATTCATATTAAATAAATTCAGAACACGAAGGATTAATATCCTGGCCGCTACGGATGTTGCGGCCAGGGGTATTGATATTCATAACTTAACGCATGTAATAAATTACTCCCTGCCACAGGATCCTGAATACTATGTACACCGGATAGGAAGAACGGGGAGAGCAGGGAAGGAAGGGACTGCTATAACTTTTGTAACACCCGATGAATATAGAAGGCTTGTTTTTATAAAAAAGATCGCAAAAACTGATATCCGGAGAGAAAAACTGCCGAAAATAGAAGATGTAATAAATCAAAAAAAATCTAGGATAAAGGCGGAAATTGCTCATATTATGGAATCGGACGATACTAATGGTTATCTGAGGTTTGCGCAGGAAATGCTTAAGGAAAATGAGGCGGAAAAAGTCCTGGCAGCCACTTTGAAGTATTCTTTTCAGGATGAACTGGATGAAAATAACTATAGCGAAATCAGGGACGTTTCTGTAGATAAGAAAGGAACAACAAGGCTCTTTGTGGCGCTGGGGAAAATCGATGGTATGACACCAAAGAAATTAATAACTTTTATAAAACAGCGGGTTAAAGTTCGTAGCGAAAAAATAAAAGATATTCAGATATTCGATAAATTTTCTTTTATAACGGTTCCTTTTGAAGAGGCAGAGTTAATACTGAATATTTTTAAAAAGAAAAGGGATGGGGAAAAGCCCATTGTTGAAAGGGCAAAAAGATGAGATTTATTATACCAGGAAAAGTCATTTAATCTCTTGAGCGGATCGTAATTTACTACAAATGGCAAATTCTGACTCAGCCTCAACATGCATACCCTTTTCCTGGTAAAGTAGGCCTAAATTCCTGCGGGTATCAATGTCGTCCGCATCGATGTCCAGAACCTTTTTATAGGCCTCAATTGCATCATCCTGCCTGCCGATCTTCTGATAAACGAGACCAAGATTGTAATAGGCGTTCGCAATATCCGGATTGATTTCTACAGCTTTTTCCCAGTAAGGAATAGCAGTTGTAGGCATATTTTTTTTAGCATAGGCATTTCCCAGCTTATGGTATATTTCGGCTTTTTCTGGATAAAGTTCGACAATCTTTTCCCATGTATGTATAGCCTTGTCTGTCAAACCCTGCATATCGTATACATCCGCAACACCTGTCAGGGCGTCGTAATCATCCGGATTTATTTCAAGAACTTTGTTCCACATGGAAATGGCTTTGTCCAGTCTGTTCTGGTTATAATATGCTACGCCAAGATTAAAATAGGCATCAGTATTCCGTGGATTGAATTCGATGGTTTTCTTCCAGGCGACAATTGATTTGTCGTGTTTACCTTTGGCGGCGTAGAGTTCGCCACAATTATAATACGCCTCTGCGTAGCTGGGTTTGATATCAATGGCCTTGCTATATTCGGACAGGGCCTCTTCGGGCATGTCCTTTTCCGTATAAATCTCACCAAGTTTAAAGTATGCCTCGGCGATTTTGGGGTTTAGCCTGATCGCCTTTTCCAGTGAGGATACGGCATCTTCAGTCTTACCTTCTTCGCTATAGATAAGTCCGAGGTTATAGTGCGCTTCTGCAAATTTGGGTTCCAATTCCAGCGCCTTTCTGAAGGCATTTGCGGCCTCGCCGAGGTCTCCCTTTGCATAGAGCGCAACTCCCAGGTTATTAAAAGCTGCAGGGTAGTTTTTCTCCAGTTGAATGGCAGTTTTGTGCTCAATGATCGACTTTTCAAGATCGCCCCTCTCATAATACAATATGCCAAGATAATTGTGCGCATTTGCATCATCGGGATTTAAGTTAATTGTCTGCTGAAACTCATTCATTGCCCTGTCAAGTAATTTCCTTTTATAATATGCCAGTCCCAGCATGAAATGGGCATCGGCTTCTTTCGGGTCAATTTTGATTGCCCTTTTGAGATAAGTGATGCATTCGTCCAGCATGTCTTCTTCATAATAAAGAAGCGCCAGGTTGTAATTCGTGCATGCAACAGAGGGGTTCAGTTTAATACTCTCTTTTAATGCCGAGATTGATTCTGTAATCGCATTCTTCTTTTTGTAGGCAAGACCAAGATCGTAGTAAGCATCCGCCCTTTCTGTTGTTTGATTTGGTTTATAGCAAGATACGGCTGCAAGCATTTCGGCAACGGCTTCGTCCACCTTATCATTTTCATAATAGGCCTTTCCCAGGTAGTGATGCAATTCACAATCTTCTTTTATTCCCTCAGCAGCCAGCTTTAATTCCTCCAGGGCTTCCTCGATCATTCCTTTTTTAAAATAGGAAATACCCAGAGTCTTGCGCTGCTCCGGTGCAATCGTCCCGGTGAGCTTATTAGTAATTGAATTCAGGTATTTCTTCTGGGACTTCTTTTCCACCCTGGCATAAGAAGGGGTTCTGCATGCTACGGGAAATGTGACTAGCAAGATGTATATCCAGAGTTGCTTTCTATTCATGATGTTCGAAGAATCAAAATGGACGGCTGGCGATAAACAGCGATTATGAAAATATATTAAATGCTTATTAAGTTTAATCCGAAAATCAAAATAGCGATGCTTTATACGGTGGATATTAACGTCCCACCGCAATATATTGTACTTTTCAGAGAGAACTCAATAACCATTATATATTATTTCCCACTATGGGAAACTGTGTGCCATAAATATTCAAAAATTGAATTTATCAAAGTAGTGCCGTAATGTCAAATAGTTAATTTCAGAGGATTTTTAACCTGTTTTTACCAAGCGGGGCGATTTAAATTTTAATAAAAGCATCATTAATTCCATTGCTTAAAATTATGGATTTCTTTCAATTTATAGTAAAAATCCATCCTTTTATCCATATTCAGTAATCAAAAAAAATCGTGTCTTTGAAAATTCAAGACAATCCCTTTAAGCATTACCTTCATATAGCAGTTATTGACAATTTGGTGTACAAGAATGATTATTGTTTCTGGGTAAAATGCAGATTGGACAATAACCAGTCCCAACTGGACTGAAGAATACAGCCAGGTATAAAACCACCGACTGAGAAACACCATTATAATCAATTCTTAGCGGGTGAAAGAAAATCCTTGGGGGATTGTATTATTTAAAAATCAGATTAAACAACCCGTTGGCTGCATCTCGGTTCAAATCTTTAAGAATTTTGTATTCCTCCAGTGCCAGTTCCTTGTCGCCACGGTTCAGGTAAACTGTACCCAAAGAGAGATGAGCCTCTGCAAAGTCTGGTTTTATGCGTATTGCTTGCTTGAGCGCTTTGACTGCTTCCGTGTGACGTCCAAGCATACTACAAATCTTGCCTATTTTATAGTTCGCTTCATGATTTTCAGGCTGAATGCGCGCCACGTGTTTATATGATTCCACTGCATCCGCATAACGCTCCAGTCTGTCATAAACTTTGCCCAGACTTAAATGCGCTTCAACAAAATACGGTTCAATTCTGACGGCCTGTCGGTATGCCCCAATCGCTTCCTGGTATTGTCCCAGCGCATCTTCGCTATAGCCAGTGAAAAAATGTGCAGATGCATATCTTGGATTTATCTTAACCGCCTTTTCAAAACAGGATAATGCATCCCGGTAATCTTCTGCAGCAAGATAAAAAATTCCGCGGTTGCAAAGCCCCTCTTCACTGGAAAACCATGCACCCGCTTCGCCTTCAATCCACCTGTTGTGATGTATGTCTTTGTATGGAATCAGTTTTTCCACTCTGGTAGTATGAATTGCAAATTTTATGTTTTGGTTTTCTGGACTTTGAAAGGTAACAAGCCCGATAATTTCACCCCTCATATTTAACACAGGGCCACAACTGCGATCTAAAGATAGTGGTGTGGTTATTTTCATAATCGTTCCGAACGTTGGAATCTTACTAATCCCGGAGATCGTGCCATCAGAGACCCTTTGTTCATGATCCGACGGACTGCCAATCACGATGACGCGTTCGCCTTCGTCGGGAATCGTAGTGCTTAAGATCAAAGGATGCACCAACCGGGGAGGAATATCAACGGATGCCAGAACAAGTCCTGCTTCGTTATCCTGCGCCAGGATATTGGTAATTGTGTATGTCCTCCCATATGCCGTTTTTATTTGGGCGCTGGTTGCTCCCTGAAGCACATGGATATTTGTGACCATATGGCCATCTCTGTTGATAAAAAAACCGGTTCCACCATTAAGTACTTCGCCATTTTTATCATATGGGAGGACAGTCACAACAGACGACTGGATATGCTTAATGACTGCTGATAAATCTTCTTCTGAAAACGATAAGGAATGAATTGTAAAACAGACAGGAAAGGTAATCCAGTGAATCAAAACCCGCCATTGTATCTTCATATTTTTGTGTCCTGTCAAATATTGTGTTAAGATTACTTGTCTATATAATATACTATAAAACTAGGTAATATTAAAACTTATATTGTTATTTATCTCCGGCGTTAAAATTGAAAAAAATTGTCTACTAATATTCATTCAAAAAATTACAGGAACCGGGCAATTTTCTGAATAATTATGGATAAAAAATGGATTATTACTATAATTAGTTTATTGGGTTTAAGAAATGGAAATAACTCCGATTATCAAGTAACTAATATAAATCATCTGATTCCGTTCAATTGTACTATGCAAGGCAAACATAATAAAAATGAGTGGCTTTACTATGCACGCCGGGTTGTTCAGTATTTTTCCTTCTCTATTTTTCTTTACCTCCTTCTATTTTTAGATCCCCTCACAGAAAGGGACATTTCGGCCAATACATTTCTTCGCATGAGTCCCCTTTCTGCCATTGGGTCGATGATGGCGGCGAAGACATTTATCGTGAAATACTGGCCTGCCATTTTTGTACTACTTTTGACGATTCTCTTCGGGCGTTTCTTTTGTGCATGGATTTGTCCGCTTGGCACAACCATTGATATTACAGACCGTCTTTTTGCCAGTTTTAGGAGGAGTTCTCATAAGAATATTTATGACGGTCGCAAGTTAAAGTACTATCTCCTCGCATTCCTTTTGATAAGCCTCTTGTTTACACGGCAGTATGTGGGGTGGTTTGACCCTTTATCCATTGCCACCAGTGCGTACGCAATAAGCATCCATCCTTATGTTATCCACCTTGTTGAGGGTGTTTTTGGTTACTTCAGCACCATTCCTCTTATCGGATGTTTCTTTACCTTCATTCATGGATTTATCAAGACTTTACTTTTTGCCCATCATGCGCCTTTTTTCAGGGCACACGGGTTTCTTCTCTCTGTATTTGTTGTATTAATCTCTTTTGGTATAGTATTCCGGAGGTATTGGTGCAGGAATATATGTCCTATGGGGGCTATACTCGCGCTCTTTTCAGACTGGGCATTATTCAGGAGAAACGTTTCATCCTCATGCACAAGCTGCGGACTGTGTGTTGAGAAGTGCGGCATGGGGGCAATCAGCGCCGATGGGCATGGTACAAAAGAAGGCGAGTGTATCTTGTGTATGACCTGCCGGAAGGTATGCCCGGAAAACAGCATTACCTTTAGCAAAGGACAACCTGCTGAGCAACGGTATGCCATAGACCTTTCGAAGAGGGCATTTCTCATATCCGGGCTGACCAGCGCAGTAATGGTACCCCTATTAAGATTAAACTATACGAAGGTTGTAAATAAGGAGAAGGCCTCCGTTATTCGTCCTCCCGGTGCTGTTGATGAAGTGGAGTTTCTTGCCCTCTGTATACGATGTGGAGAATGCATGAAGGTCTGTAAGACCAATGGGCTGCATCCCACATTGCTGGAAGCTGGTGTTGAAGGATTATGGACGCCGAAGCTTATTCCCAGGATCGGTTACTGTGACTATGGTTGTGTGCTCTGTACGCGTGTTTGTCCTTCCGGTGCCCTCAGGCGTTTAGACCTTGAGGAAAAGCGTGAAATTGCTCTGGGTAAAGCCCGGATAGATCATAACCGATGTATTCCCTGGGTTGGATATGCACGGTTGCCGGAGTTGGAAAAAAGGTGGCAGGATCTTAACTGTGGTGTATGCGAAGAGGTGTGTCCGGTTCCAACAAAGGCCATTCATTTTAATACCTACGTGGATGCACAACAGCGCGAGATCCGCAGGCCTTTTGTACGGGAGGATATTTGCACAGGCTGTGGCTTTTGTGAGAAGGTGTGTCCTGTCCTGGGAACTTCGGCGATTGTCGTGGAAGGAATACAACCTCAAACGAAAATAAGGAGCCCAAAGGAATTTTTGACTGTGAATAATTTTCTTCCTGAAAACATGGGAGGGTGGAGAAGAGTATCTGGGCCAAATACGTATGGAGGAAAAGAGAAACTTTATGAATACATTAACGGAGGAGCGGAGCCCTACTTATCGTATTCCTTTATCCGTGTCTCGAATGCCGAATATCTGAAAGAAGCAGATAAGAAGGTGCTTGTCGATATCTGGGAGTTCGATTCGCCAGAAGACGCATTTGGGGTTTTCAGCAAAGATCGGGCAGGCACTGATATAAGGCTGGGTAATGGGAGTGCGCTATTTCATAACTACCTCTGTTTCTGGAGTGGAACATACTTTGTGAAGATCGAGCCAAGGGAGGGGGATATTTTGCCCGAGGAGGTTATTTTTATAGGCAAATCTATTGTTGCTCTAATGCCCTATAAAAAGGTATCTTTGCCCGCTATAATGAATTACCTTCCCGAACAATATCTCATTCAGGAAAGTCCAAAATTCTTCCATAAAAAAATTGTTCTGGATAATATCTATATTTCTGACAATTTTATTGAGGAAAATGTCTTTCATTTAAGCGAAAAAACCGATGCTGTTATTGCTGAATACAGGCCCAACGCCAAAACAGAAACTCTGAAACTCATGCTTATACGGTATCATGACGCAGATACAGCAAGGCGTGCCTTTGACGACGTAGTGAAACTATGGCGGTCATGGGGAGAAAAGGAATTTACGGATGGAATGATCCATACTTTCCAGGACAAAGCACAACGATACACATCGTGTTTACAAAAAACAAATATACTTGGCATGACATTCCTTTCTCGAAGTAAGGAAGATGCGGAAATGATGCTGAAACTTGCTGCCGAAAAATTATAGCGAACCGTCGTGAATGAGAGGGTGTTCATTTTAGATACGTTTGAAAAGACCTGACTTGCAAAAAATTTAATCATTTGCTATAGTTATCAGCTTATAAAGTAATCTGATAAATTTTTTTGTTGCAAAGGGTAGTCGAGCTTTGCTATATTAACTACCTAATAACGTAAAGATGTTGGTTATTTTGAAGATAGTTCCTGGGCATTTATCACTGTGTTTTTTTTGAATAGCTTATTTTTGTAAGGAATTGGTGTAATGATAAGTAAAGAGGCAAAACAGCAGATTATTAAAGATATGAGGGTTCACGAAAATGATACTGGTTCTCCGGAGGTACAGGTGGCGTTGCTTACTGAGCGAATCAATCATTTAAGTAACCATTTAAAGGAACATAAAAAAGACCATACCTCCCGCAGGGGCCTTCTTCAAATGGTTGGCCACAGGTCAGCGCTGCTGAAATATTTGTCGAACAGGGATAATGAAAGATATAAGAAACTTATCAGTAGACTCGGCATAAGGAAGTAAATCAGAATTTTAGGAGGAGCCTATAGACCTATTCAAAAATGTATAAAATTTTATATTGTTCATATCTTTTGCTGGTCAAAATGAGATATGAGAAATAAGCGAGGCGAGGTGTTAAATGGCATATTGTAAAGTAGAAAGACTGATCGGCAAAAGGGTACTCAGTATTGAAACGGGTAAAATTGCAAAGCAGGCTGACGGCGCGGCGCTGATCCAATATGGCGATACCATAGTGCTGGCAACGGCTGTATCGGCGCCAGAAGAAAATGAAGAGGCAGATTTTTTCCCTCTTACGGTTGATTACAGAGAAAAGACATATGCAGCTGGTAAATTCCCTGGCGGTTTCTTTAAGAGAGAAGGTAAGCCCACCTTAAAGGAAGTATTAACCATGCGGTTAATAGACCGTCCTATCAGACCACTCTTCCCAGAAACATATCTTCGTGAAGTCCAGATTATGTCAATAGTTCTCTCCGCAGACAAAGAGAACGACCCCGATATTCTTGCCATGATAGGCGCGTCTGCGGCTTTGTCTGTATCAAGCATTCCTTTCTGTGGTCCTACTGGTTCAGTAAGGGTAGGTCAAATCGATGGGAAATTTGTTATCAATCCCACACATGCTGAACTGGCAGCGAGTACTATAGATCTTGTTGTTTCAGGGACAGAAGAGGCCATTACGATGGTCGAGGCGTCCGGTAAAGAGGTTCCTGAGGAGCGAATGGTGGATGCTATTATGTTTGGGCATGCCTTTATTAAAGAAATCGTGCAACTCCAGAGGGAACTGCTGGCTAAATGCGGAAAAGAGAAACAGCAGATTCCTCATCCAAAACTTGACACGGTTCTTTTCGAAGAAATCAAAAAGAAATACTATTCACAAATCCTGGAAAAGAACCAAACGCCAGGAAAAGAAGCAAGAAAACTGGCCTTAAACGAAATTCTCAGCCAGATTATTAAAGAATACTGTACAGAGAAAGAAGGTGCTCCTACAAAAAAGGCAATCAAGGCGATCTTTGAAAGGATCGAAACGATGGTAGTTCGCGATCAAATAGTGCAGGAGGGCAGGAGACCAGACGGACGAGGATTGAAAGATATCAGGCCTGTTACCTGCGAGGTAGGAATGTTGCCACGAACTCACGGTTCAGCTTTATTTACGAGAGGTGAAACGCAGGCTATTGTGGTAACAACCCTGGGCACAACCATGGACGAACAGAAAGTGGATACCCTTGAGGATGAATATTCAAAGAAATTCATGCTGGACTATAATTTTCCGCCTTTTTGTGTTGGTGAGGTGAAACCTTTACGTGGACCAGGCAGGCGGGAGATCGGACATGGAGCTTTAGCTGAAAGGGCATTGGAGGCAGTGCTTCCACCGTCAAATAAGTTTCCCTATACCATCCGGGTTGTTTCTGACATCACGGAATCTAACGGATCATCATCGATGGCGACCGTTTGTGGTGGAACCCTTTCTCTGATGGACGCCGGTGTTCCTATAACTGCACCGGTTGCCGGTATTGCTATGGGTTTAGTGAAAGAAGGGGAAAACGTGTGTATCCTGTCAGATATCTTAGGAACCGAAGATCACCTGGGTGATATGGATTTTAAAGTCGCAGGGACGTCAAGAGGTGTTACTGCCCTGCAAATGGATATTAAAATCTTTGGAATTACAGAGAAAATTATGCGGGATGCCTTAGCGCAAGCAAAAGAAGGTAGACTGCAGATACTTCAGGAACTCTCAAAGGTTATCAGTATCCCAAGGACGGAGATTTCTGTATATGCTCCCAAACTGGTTCAAATCAAGATTAATCCTGAAAAAATTGGTATGGTTATCGGTCCCGGTGGTAAAAATATCAAAAAAATACAGGAGGAGACAGGTGCGAAGATAGAGATTGAAGATGATGGTACGGTTATTATATCCTCTATACTTGCAGAAGCATCGCAGAAGGCAAAAACATGGATTGAACGTATGACGGAAGAAGTTCAGGTAGGCAGAATCTATACGGGAAAGGTTCTCTCCGTTAAAGAATACGGGGCTTTTGTGGAAATCATTCCGGGACATGATGGGCTGGTACATATTTCGGAATTGGCTGACGGCTATGTTGAGAGGGTTGAAGATGTAGTAAAGGTCGGTCAGGAGATTATGATAAAAGTAATTGGAATAGACGACCAAAAAAGAGTTAAGCTGAGCCGAAAGGCCGCCCTTAAAGAAAAGGGACAACCTCAGCCATCAGGTGTATAAATTTTACTGAACGATGAAAAAGATAATTACGGTCATACAAGAAGCGTTATCCAACGGTAATTTGCAAAAGGAGGAATTATAACAAATTATAGCTTTTATCGTTTATCTTTCGGTTTTTTTAGGAGGATGAAGAAGGAATAAAAGATAAAAAAAGAAGCTGATGGTACTGTTTTAACTGTTTTAAGTTGTATTTATTCACATAGGAGAGCAATATATATGGCAATAGGTAAAGTTAAATGGTTTGACGCAAAAAAAGGGTTTGGTTTTATTGAACAAGAGGGTGGTGGAGATGTTTTTGTTCACTATTCAAATATTGCAAGCGAAGGATTTAAAACACTGGAAGATGGGGAAAAGGTGGAGTTCGATATCGTTGAAGGTGCAAAGGGTTTGCAAGCTCAGAAAGTAACTCGCATCAATTCCTAAAACAATATATAAAAACATCATTGAGCCAGGAAGAAAGTAAACGAAACCGCCTTCCTGGCTTATTTTTTTATTAAGAGAATTGTGACCCAGTATCTGATTGGCGCGGTAATATCTTTTGTCATTTTTATTCCCATTGCTTTTTTTTCTGTACGCAGGGCTGTCGAGAGGACACGGGAACTGGAGAAGAGGGCGATGCATTCTGAAAGGTTAGCTTTTGTAGGGACACTTGCTGGAGGGCTTGCGCATGAAATTAAAAATCCGTTAAGTACGCTGAATATCAATCTACAGCTCCTGATGGAAGATATTCAAAGTATGACAGGAGAAAACAGCAAAAAGGTGCATATGAAGATAAAGGTTTTACAAAGAGAGGTACAACGGTTGGAGGAGATATTAAATGATTTCCTCAGATTTGCACGGGGACACAAGCTGGAACTGGAGGATCGTGATATTAATGAGGTTGTAGATGAGGTGGTTGATTTTGTTACGCCAGAAATAAAACAAAAAAATATACTAATACTAAAAAGTTACGATGCCTATCTCCCTCCCTGTCGTATAGACAGCAACCTCATAAAACAGGCGATTTTGAACGTCATTATCAATGCAGAGCAGGCAATGGAAAATGGCGGAGAGCTCATGATTCGCACGTCCAGAAATAAAAAATATATACAAATAGATATAACAGATACAGGAACCGGTATTCCCAAAGATATTATCGATAAGATATTTCAAGTCTATTTTTCTACTAAAAAAACAGGAACCGGACTTGGGCTTCCCACAGCAAAACGTATTATAGAAGAGCATAAAGGGACTATTTCTGTTCAGAGTGAAGAGGGTAAAGGTACCAACTTTTCGATAAGATTACCGATAGACTTAAAAATTTATTAAGACATGACAGACCATACTGTTATTCTCGTTATCGACGATAAGGAAGAACATGCAACTGCGACGGCAGAGGCGCTACAGAAGGTAGGATATAAATGTCTCGTTGCTACCAGTGGAAAAGAGGGATTAAAGATCATCGAAACGGGTGAGGTGGATATTGTAATTACAGATTTAATTATGCATGACATTGATGGATTACAAATACTCAAAACAACAAAGGAAAGATTGCCTGAAGCCGAAGTCATTTTAATCACAGGTTACGGCACGGTTGAAACAGCGGTAGATGCCATGCAGAAGGGAGCTGCTACGTATCTTTTAAAACCTATCAATATTAATCATTTGCGTGCGGAGGTGGGTAAACTCGTTGAGAAGCAAGGGCTCGTAAGGAGTAACAGGGAGCTCCATAAACAACTTGACGAAAGATTCGGACTCGCTGGCATTATTGGCAATAGCCCGAAGATGCAAAAGGTACTTAACATCGTCAAACAAATTTCCGGTACCACGGCTACTGTACTGATAACCGGCGAAAGCGGTACAGGCAAGGAGCTCATTGCAAAAACTATCCATAACAACAGCCCCCGGAAGAATCACACAATGGTCATTTTAAATTCTGCCGCCATTCCGGAAAATCTTCTTGAGAGCGAACTCTTCGGGCACGAAAAAGGTGCTTTTACAGGAGCACTGTACCAGCGAAAAGGAAAATTCGAATGCGCACATCGTGGTACATTATTTTTAGATGAAATTGGCGATATGCCACTTTCTACACAGGTTAAATTACTGCGGGTAATTGAAGACGGTGTGATTACCCGTATCGGCAGCAACGAATCAATCGAGGTTGATGTCCGTTTGATTGCCGCTACGAATCAGGACCTGGAAAAACTTATAAAAGAAGGGAAATTCAGGGAAGACCTGTACTTCAGACTGAATGTCGTTTCTATCAAATTACCACCCCTCCGGGAGAGGCTTGAGGATACCTCACTGCTTATCGATGCATTTCTCCGGGAATATTCACAGATGCACAATAAAAAAATCTCGTGCATCTCACCAGAGGCAAGAAAAATTTTGTATAAATACCCCTGGCCTGGAAATGTGCGGGAACTAAAAAATTGTATCGAAAGTATGGTAGTTGTAAGCACGAAAGAGATTTTGGACATTGAAGATATACCTGACCATATATTGCAGCGAAGCAGTGGAGTATCTCATGCTCCCGCGTTAGTGGCAGGAATGACTGTGGAAGAGGCGGAAAGGGAGCTTATTAAAAACACATTGGCTACGGTCGGCGGGAATAGAGAGGAAGCGGCAAAGTTGCTTGGTATTGGTGAACGTACCCTTTACAGAAAGTTAGACCGGTACGGACTTAAATAAAAGTATGCTCATACTGAAAATTTTGGTTGCATCTTTGCTGTGTGGTTGGTCAGTTAACGCATGCAAGGCATTTTAACCTGTTTGCATAATATCCAATCGTTATGTTAGAAATTAAACTCTGTGCCAATTGCAAAAGAAGCCTGTCGAAGAATGATATAGACTCCGGACGTGCGGAATACCAGGAAGACGGAAGGTTGTTTTGCAGGGAATGCCTGATCATAAAAATCAGAAAAGAAAAGGGATACGAGGAAAAGGATTTCCTCATGGAGTTTCTGTTAAACGAAGTAAAAAATATAAACCGCACATTGACCTATGAACCTGCATCGTGGCTGATAATTTTGGCCTCTGTCATTCAATGTTTTGTTTTTGGCTCACTCGTTTTTGCTTATCTCAATCGCAATGGCGATGTTCATGCATATCTGTTGCTCGCTCTGGTCTTTCAGGTAATGGCCTTAACCTTTTTTGTAATAAAAAAATAAACATAAAAATACACAAAAATGTCTTGACAATAAGTATACTGTCTCTATAATGAGAATTGATATTTATTTAACAATCATTACATTTTAAAGAAAGGAGTATGTCATGAGTGTAAAAGTTGGTCAAACAGCGCCTGAGTTTACTATGCAAGGCCTTGTCGGTGAAAAGTTTCAGGATGTAAGTTTGGATGATTATAGGGGCAAATGGGTCGTCCTTTTCTTCTATCCCCTTGATTTTACGTTTATCTGTCCTACAGAAATTACCGAATTTTCCAGGCGGGACAGTGAATTTAAGGCACTGAATGCACAGGTACTCGGTGTAAGTGTTGACAGTGTGTATTCTCACAAGGCATGGCTGAAGGAACTTGGCAAAATTAACTTTCCCTGGCTTAGCGACATGACAAAAGAGGTATCGAGAAAGTACGGCGTTCTCATTGAAGAGAAGGGGATTGCCCTGAGAGGTACCTTCATTATTGATCCTGAAGGAAAAGTAAAATACCAGCTAATACACGATTTAGGTGTAGGCAGGAGTGTTGAGGAGATTCTCAGAGTTTTAAATGCATTACAGACAGGGGAGCTTTGCCCTGCTGAATGGAAGCCTGGCAAAAAGACCTTAGGCAAGGCATAATGCTAATATTGGGGTTATAAATTCACCCAAAAAAGTTTTACAAGGCAATACCACAAAAGGTCCAACGGTGGACAAATTGATCTGCACGGATAAAACATTACGATAAAGGCAAATCCTGCGTGAGCAGGGAACACAAAGTAAAGGGCGTATTGCAATATGCCCCTACATCTGATAAAAAGATAGCCTTACTGCCGAAGATGCTATAAACATTTTTGCAGTAAGGCTTTTTTTATTTTCAAAAAATGCAGTTTATTACTGGGTTTGAACGAGTAGGAACATATAGCGCGACATCTATGTTGCTGTCCTGCGAAATGCAGGGCGGGACTACCATGCCACTGCACAAGGGTTAACGGCACATCCGTCGAATTAAATATCGAATAGCGAACGGAAAATGTCGAATTATTAAGTTTAAAAGTACTTGAAATTTTCTTCGTTTTTTACTTTAATACCGCTTACTCTTAAGGAAACCCGATAAAAGAATACAAAGACCAGCGAAGAAGACCCGGCATCATTACCCAGGAGACAATCCTTCATCGGGTCGTTAAGGAAGCGTCTGCAAAGCTGGAGTTGTCAAGCATGCTGGTTGCCACACATTCCGTCACTCCTTTGTTATGCACTTGCTTGGGGGCTGTATAATCATTGTAATATGCAAGAATAAGTATGGCATGGCCAGGTGAAATAAAGGCATGGGATATCCTTTCGGGGCTTGATTCGGATGATGTAACAGTAAATGCAAAAGTATTATTTACTGCTCATGATTCTACGTACGTGTTGACCTGTTTTGGTCAGGATATCTTTGTATCACTGAATGATCGTAATATCTATAGCACCACTGCATTGGGAAAATTGCTGATTAACGAACATTCTGAATACTCAAGGCTTTCTATACTTAAATACTTAATTCATTCGACTGATTTGCCACTTGCAGGACAATTGATACATCCCTCTGATTTACCTGGCGGTGATATATTTATTAGAGGAACGCATGTCCTTCCTTTGAATAAGGTAGCTGAATATTTTGAGAATAATGGTAACGAATTTATAAGCATAGGAAAGAGTCTCGGAGGTACTCAACTTGAATATGGAGATATGTCCATAGAGCTGTTCCCATTTCCTAGAGTACCAGTGTATATCATAGTATGGTCGGGTGATGAAGAGTTTTCAGCAAGGTCTACTCTTTTAATTGACTCCAGCTGTAAATCACAAATACCAACTGATATTATTTGGTCAACTGCTGTGATGTCCATCAAGATGATGCTGACAAATAAGGGTGTATAACAAGTTATTGGCGATGAGGTAATAAATTTATTAGTTTATATTAAGAAGTAGGCGCAATGGTTTTTGCCTCATATATTATTCTGGCTGGTGTTTTCTATAACACTATGATATTCTTAAATAAAAAAGGAGTCTAAAATGTTATTGCATGAGAAAATCTTAAAACATGTTCAGGAAATGTCCGAATCGTTTTCAGGCTAAAATGTTAGATTTCGTGGGAGTACCTCGAATCAAAAATAAAAAAAGACAAAAAATTGACAGGGAAGAAACAGAATTGCAGAAATATCCTTATCGTTTGCAATGCGTGACATGGAAGAAGAACATTCTCCCTATTCACTCAAGGGTCTCAAAGAACGTTCCACACCACAATCTTTTAAATGGGAAAAGAGGAAATTCCTTGCAACTTATTCTAGTTTCTTTAATTTGATATTTGAAAAAAGACGCAGACCTTTTGTGAAACACGGTCTTCTTGCCCTCTGTAGAAATGGTCGCTATCTTCTATTAATTCCAGTACCTTGGGTGGTGGTAGACCTTTAAAACCCCTTATAGTATCTTCCACAGTTGCTGCAAAATCATTCCTACTATAAATAAATAATTTACCCTTTTTGCATTCCTGCAAAAAATCCAGGGGGTATTGGCCAAAAGGTGTCGATATAGAGGCGAATGCCTTCACGTTTTTACTTTCTACGCCTACGCTCATGCCGGTGATGGCGCCAAACGAATATCCCGCTATAAAAATTCCTTGCGTTACGCCAATTTGTGAAACCAAATAATTAATGGCCGCATGAGTATCCGCAACGGCATCAGTATAATCTCCACCATTCAGGGATATATCCCAGTACTGGAACCTCTGGGCTATATCCTTTACATGACACTCACTATTTCCCACTCCCCGATAGTTAAACCGAAGAGACGCAAATCCCATGTCTGCCGATACCCGCGCAATACTCGTAATAATATTGTTGTCCATATCACCACCCAAATTTGGATGCGGTGCACACAAGAGGATCGCCGGGGAAGACTGCAGGTCTTCGTTATATGTCAAGACCCCTTCTAACTTCAGCTTATCTGAATAAAAATGCACGCATTCCTCAATCATGATTCAGGAGTATTTGTGATAATCGGAAATTGTGTATGCCATACGATTGAACCAGTCTTAAGGTGTCTTTCCTGACTATGCTGTCTCCATTGACACTGAATTGTTTAATCCTGTCTTCGAGCACTTCCTTCCACGCATCGTACAATAATCCATAATTCTGATTATGGCATTCTATACAATATTCCCGAACGGATTTAAATGAATATCCGTCTGATGACGGCTTATGGCAATCTGTGCATGACACTGCCTGAGACATCCAATCAGGTACTTTGGGGGCCATGTTTTGTATACTCCCATTTATATAGTCTCTCACACCTGCATGACATTTCAAACAATCCTCTTCGTCCAGGAATTTCTTCTCCCACTTTAATCCCCCTAAATCCCCTTTTATTAAAGGAGGACTAAGGGGGATTAAAGAGTTGTAAAAATTTTCATTACCATCCGAAGGTAAAGGATTCACAAGTATTTTATCCACCCTTTTATGATGACAGCTCCAACAGTCATTTTTTTGTATAATAAGATCACCATGTGTTTTTGTATGAACGGCGTCATTCTTGTGGCACTGACTGCACTCCAATCCCAGATCGGGGGAATGAGTCTTATGCCGGAATATCTCTCCTTGATATACCGTGCGATAGGCCATGTAATTCACATGGCATCTGTCAGTACAAGAGCCGGTAGAAAGCAAAGACGTATCTGGCTTTATTGCATAAGTATCGTCTCCCCGGGCTAACGGTTGCAATAAAGCAATGAAAATAAACAAAATCAATGGCAAATATACCTTGTTCATAGTAACTATCGTCAATGACAATAATTAAAATGCTTATTGAGTTCCCACCGAAAAGTACAATATATTGCAGTGGGGACGTTGATATTTACCGTATAAAGCATCGCTTTTTGATTTTCGGATTAAACTCAATAAGCAATATAATTAATAAGGAACGTAACATTTTTTCCTGTATTGTCACTAAGGAAACACATTCCCTTTTAGTCCTCTTGACTCGAACGCATTGGAAGAGAAAGTCTTTTTATTTTCACACAAAAAACACCAGGATACTAAGAAACGCATGGGGAAAAATCGAATAATGGTAACAATTTAGTTTTTTGAAAACATTGAAAGTCGTAAACGTCTTAGCGATAATTATGTAGAGGCAATTCATGAATTGCCTCTACAACACATGGTAAGTGTATCATTACTGGAATTTTTCAAAAGACTAAATTGTTACGAATAATGAATATCGATCAATGAAATTTGAATGCTGATGTTTTCTTGATAAAAAAGATTTCTGATTCCACCTTCTACGGTTTGACAGTTAACCCCGAACTCCTACCCTTCTCCTTGCTTATCCTTCGACACCTGTTATCCCGTGTTCTCTCTACTTTACAATTTGCTTTAAGTTTGTAATACTATAATCCAGAAGATATTTTACATATTTAATATTATGAGCGCCGTTGCTGCCATCTTCCCTGATGAGATTGTAATTTCTCTCTGCCTCATAAATGACCTGATTTGTATTAACATCATGGTGCCTTTTTGCCTTTATAAGTAAACCCCTCAATAATCGCATCTGTGACTCTACAAAACGCATCTGCTCGGCCAATATTCTGTCAAATCCCTTTTCATGGCAATTATTACATATATTTGGATCGACGTTTGCATACCGTTGTTTTTCTTTATGACATGCAGAACAGTGTAACGTTGCAATATACATGGGATCAGGTTCGCCTTTGATACCTACACCACCCATCCCCATCATAATTCGTTCCTGAACTTTATAATCTGCCGTATTAGTGTGCAGACCAGAATTGCCGCCATCATCCACATTTCCTGACTTGCCCCAACCATGGGTTACAGATTCATGGCATAAGGTGCAAGCAATCTTGTGATCTTCAATATGGATACGATGCATATCCGATGCACTCTTAAAATTGTCCGCGATCTCAGAGTGACATTGATAACAACTCTTTTTATCTACCCTTCCATCCCCTTGAATGGTTTCAAAATGGCAATGAGAGCAACGTACTTTTTCATTCGTTTCGTAGACTTCGTGTCTGAAAACCTTTCCATAAATATCTATGGTCTTTTCAATACGACCATGACACAGGATGCAATCAGAGATGGGTCTATTATCCTGGGTATAAAGAGGCTTCATGGTATTGATAAAATGGCATGTGTTACAGGTCGTCACATCTGTTTCAAAATGTTTTCCTCCATTGATATTCGCATGACATGAAGTGCATCTCAACTTTAGATTGCCGGTTAACTTGCCAGTATGCGTCTTATGCCTGAATGGTTTAATCTTCCTGTACTGAATCGTTTTCGCCGACAGTTTGATTACCGGATGACATGATTCTGCAGTACAATGCTCATCCCTTATTTCAACAGCCATCACCGTTGTGCCGGCATTTCCATGGGTATGACACTCAATACAGGCAATATCTCCCGGTGACGATTTTTTACAGGCATTGGTGAATGAAATATTGTTGTGACATCTGGCGCAGAATTGTGTATGTCTCGGCCTTGTTACAGTAACAAACATCATGGCAACGACCATTCCAGAGGCAATAGCGGCGGTGATTGCAAGCCTGGTCGCAATCCTTTTGTTTAACTTCTTTACTTCGGCAAACATACTATTTAAAGGTTATAGATCGTCTCTGCCAGTAAAATATTTCTGTCTTTATGAAAGGAGGTTCGGATCATTGAGGCCTTGATTACGGACAAATTCTCACTCCGACAAAAGCAAAAGGGAATACATTTCTTTCCCCTGTACGGCAAAGCAGTTTTCAATTCAACAAACAGGCTTTCACTTTTTAAATCCACAATATGCCCTGCTTTATCCAATAGCGCTATCGTTACCACAACCTCGCGGTATCCATAGTCTCCTGCGGGTACGCTGTGCGGAACGCCGGTGTTTTCCAATTCCAATACACCTTCAACCTTGCTCTCCGAACAGACTACTTGGATGAATGACAATTTTAATGGATTTTCATTTCCAGGAAACAAGGTTTTTGGCGAGAAAAGATGCTGTTTCCCGTCTCTTTTAGGATATATTTTCTGCCAGGGGTCATCCTGAATAAGTTTTCGCTTTATTGCAGGCATATGGCAGTCCTGACATGTCTTCCTACCCTCTACCGTATCTGATTCCTGCCATGCCTTAAACGTACTTACATGACATTTACCACATAACTCGCTTGTTCTAAAAAAAGGGTTTTTCTCAGTAATGGGATGCGGTCCGTGTGCAGGTGTAGGGCCACTTAATTTACAATCATTCAGGTGACAACTATTACAGTTTACACCCTCCTCTCGATGCTCACCACGTGGTTCAATCTTTCCGTCCGTAAAAATGGTTTGCGGGGCATGACACCCTATACAAAAGGTAAACTGATATTCATTGGTCTCTTCCCTGAATGCGCTATTAATAAAACTGCTGGCATGGGGCGAGTCCTTCCATTCGGTATAAATATCTCTATGACAATCTCCGCACCGTTCGGATTTTGGGGATTTTGGTCCCTTTTCCACCAATTCAGGATAAACGACACAACTCACCGGAAGAAAATAGGGAAGTAACGTAAAGATGCGGAGAAATATTTGGAACAGTTTTACGGGTTTATAAAACATAACGTAATTACAGAAATAATTGTAATAATAACGATCATAAATGGGACAGGCCTTTGCCACAGATTGGGGCATTCTTTGATGTGCCTAGCACATCTGCCATTTGCGCCCTCTGCGTTATTCAAAGGCGTCAAATTGTATTTTCTGTTACTTACCAGGAACGGCCATGAAATAAATAGCAGCGCACAGAGAACCAAAATAGAAATGAACATAACCTCGTTTTTAATAAGTTTGTCCAGCTTATAAACTGGCAGGAGAAACCAGGGGATATGGTCGGGTTTATTGACCACTTTAAATGGGAGCGGAAATAAGATAACGGCTACCAATTCAATAATAACAAGGAAACACGAAACTACGATATGTCTGTATAGTTCATTTGGGAAAAACGGTTCGAGCATCTCCGGGCTTTTGCCCTTTGTATAGTCTTTCATAATTACAGCGGTTCGTAAATTCCAGTTTTCCTCACCATAAAGAAATGCATACCCATAAATAGCGACATGGCCAACGGAATACCAGCGATATGCAATGCATAGACGCATGTCATGTGCATGACGGCATGTCCGTTGCCATTACGAGCAGATAAGGAACTCCCCGTATAATACATGAGCAAGGTCAGGATAAGCAAACACGCCCCTGATACCCAATGCAATTCTCGTGGATGTCTATAAATGCCTTTAAAGAGGATGCGGAGCATGTGACTGAATATCATTCCAATCATGATGTGAGGTCCAACAGCATGAATACGTTGGATAAGCCATCCATATGGAACGCTATGACTCACACGCTGAATACTGGCAGTTGTCTCTCCCGCGGCTGGAATAAAATAAAACATGAGAAATATCCCCGTGCCCAATTGGATTGTAAAGGCAAGGAATGATAATCCACCCATACATCCAAACCAGCTCAGTCCCCTGGGAATCAACCGTCTGGTAATATTAGTTTCTATAAGTTCCCTTAAAAAATCTTTGTTTTCAGTTTCGTCAATAGTTACTTCAGATTTTTTACTGTTCATGGCTCCAACAAAACCCACATATGCTAAAAATGCAAAAATATTTTTATGAAAAGACGAACCTGACAATTTAGTCTTTTGAAAAATTCCAGTAATGACGTACTTACCATGTGTTGTAGAGGCAATTCATGAATTGCCTCTACATAATTATCGCTAAGACGTTTACGACTTTCAATGTTTTCAAAAAACTAAATTGTTGCAGACAAGCAATACATCATCCAGTATTTCTACCGCCCGATCTATATCGTCACTTGTAATCACCAGAGGCGGCTGGAAAGTAAGCACATTCCGTGATACGCCCGTCTTTCCCGCTAAAATGCCACGATCTTTTAAACGTTCGAGAACGATGTCTATTTCTTCAGTTGCAGGGACCTTATTTTCTTTGACCAGTTCAACACCCAGCATAAGTCCCTTTCCCCGCACCTCACCAATAAGCTTGTGTCTTTGATGTAGTTCCATCAGTTTATCTTTAAAATAGTTGCCAAGGTCTTTTGCCCTTTGTACGAGTTGATATCTTTCTATAACGTCAATTGTTGCCAGTGCAGCCGTAGCAGATACGGGATTGCCGCCCGTTGTGGAAGCGCCAGGACGTGTGTATGATGATGCGATTGTATCAGTCGTTGTAAAGGCGCCTATGGGAGCGCCATTGGCCAGGGCCTTTGCTATAGTCATAATATCGGGCACAACCCCCCAATGTTCAATGGCAAACATCTTTCCCGTCCGACCGAATCCCGTCTGCACCTCATCTGCTATGAAAAGCACATTATAGGCATCAAGGATTTCCCGGATCAGTTGGAAATAGCCGGGGGGCGGTGTGATGATACCGCCATTACCCTGAATGGGCTCGGCAATAAAGGCAGCAAACCCTCCGTTTTTCACAATGTTCTCAAGATACCTTGCGCATTGTAAATCACAGAGGGGATACGTAAGTCCATAAGCGCACCGGTAGCAGTATGCCCCCGGGATATGGACTATATCGCCTGAAGGATTGGGGTCGGTTCTCCACATCGTAAGTCCTGTAAGATTCATGGTAAGTTTCGTACGGCCATGGAGCCCCTGCTGGACAGCAACAAATTTGTATTTTTGTGTATGCAATTGGGCAAGGAGCGCTGCCCCTTCATTTGCCTCGGACCCGCTGGTGCAGAAGAAAGACCGCTTGAGTGATCCTGGAGTAATCTCCGAAAGTTTTTCTGCGAGGTCTACCATGGGCTGCGTGAGATAGATGGCGGTGGTGTGCTGAAGCGTTCTAACCTGCTCGCAGATTTTCTCCACAATCTCCGGGTTACAGTGCCCTGCATTCATCACGGAGACCCCCCCGTAAAAATCCAGATACTGCTTGCCCGTATGGTCGTAAAGATACTGCATCTCTCCCCGAACGATCTGCATCGGTTTTTTATAAAAATGATAAACGCACGGAATAAAATATTCCTGCTTCTTCTGAAGAATGGCATTAGGCCCGATATGGTTTGTCGTCATGGTTGATACAATATTACTGGCACATTTACTATAACTTGATAGTATACGAATTTTATTCATGCGGTTTTCAGGTATCTTATGTGACTCAAGGCTTTAGCCTTGGAAATGCTGGGCTCAAACCTAAAGGTTTGAGTTACAATCATAACTTTTGGGACAATTATGAGAAAGTTTTTGTCTCCTCTATTTTATCTACAGAATGCATTGTATGTTTATCATAAAAACAATCTTTTTTTCCAGGGTCAAAATTAATCCGTAATACTTTAAAACTTTGGTAGATATGCTTACATAATGTTATTGAGATCGTCAGTAAAATAATGTTCAAAAGAGAGGCAGCAAACAAATTGTTCGTTAACCAGGGATACATGCTGGCTAATGCAAATCTTTCAATCCTGTCCTGGAGTTTTTCGTCTCTGTTAACTACGAGTATCTTTTCGGAAACGCAATCCTTTGTCACTTCTAAAACCAATGCGTGATGGAAACTGCCAAATTTCTTTTCTTCAAGATGCGCCCCCCCTCCTCCGGTCACTAAATATACCGTGTCTTTCCGTGTAATTCTTGCATATCCATGGTAATCACCTGCTATTACATAGTCTGCATTCAGTTTTTCAATTAAAGAAACAATTTCATCGGAGCCTTCAAATGGTCTGGCATCGAAGTCTGAAGATATGGGAGGCGGGATATGCATAAAAACAAATATCTTCCTGTAACGGGATGAAGTCTTTTCTGAAATTAACTTCTCCAAAAACCGAAGGCTTTCCTTATTCGAGTAAGGGGCGTTCAGGATGCGGAGAACAACGAAGAGACAATCCTGATATTCAAATGAAAAAATACTTGGGCCATAAACTTCTTCAAATCTCGATATCGGGAAATTTCTGCTGTCAACGTCATGGTTTCCCACGACAAAAAACGATGGGAAAGGGAAGGAAAATTCGCTTATATATTCAGCCTTAAAATAGTTGTGTTCGCCTTCGGTGCCCTTATGAACAAAATCACCCAAAAAAACGATGAAAGACAAGGGTTCACTGCGCAATTCTTTTGCAATCTTTTCAAATGTGCCCGTACCCTTAGTGTCTCCTACAATTGCAAAACTGAATTCATCTTTTTGTTTCTCCTGGCACAATTTTTCTCGGTTCTGTGGAAAATTACCGGATAAGTGATTTAAATCTCTCTTGCCTTCAAAATGATGTACGATAAAAACATAGAATTCAAAACCGAAAAAAGACGCAAAAAGCAGGAGGAGAATGATTTTTTTCCTGATAAAAAATAATGAGAAAATGGTTTTATTATGGCTTAACATATTGAGTATTTTTCCTCCGGATGTTTTAAATTTGTTACTTTCTGACACTTTTCATTACCTCAGCTGTACTTTTTGAGTGGGTTACATCCTGTACATAGCCACCCAGGTTAAATTCCCTTGGGCTATTTTCAGTTAATATGTCCCATTCACTCTCCTGTATCGGTAAAGAAATATTGGGATGTTCCGCATATATGCTTAAGTATTTATGATACATGCTAACCAGGGTTTTTACCAATGAATCTTTATAATATTGCGCCTCAATCCGTAATACTTTTACGCCGGTCTGCACAAACGAATGAAGGTATGGCAATACACAAATATCCCGTGCCAGGAGGAGATGGGTTCGGCAGTATTGATCAAGCTCGATGGGCCGTATTTCGCCTCGTTCATCCTTGAGGCCGTATCCCATATATTGACACACCTGTCTGCAATGATCCTTTTTATGCGATTTAGAGATCACCATGGCCGGGATACAGTGTTCGAGTATCATACCGGGGACAGGACCATGAACGATGCACTCCACGGGCAATGGCGCTTTGTCAGATAATTGTTTCAAATGTTTGTATGAACATTCCAGAGAGGCTGTGACTCCGGAGACTCCTGATTCCTCCAGAAGCTTTACAGCCCATAGATTGAGTACGTTTAGCGAATAGTCTGCCAGAATTTTTAATCCAAATTCCCTTGCCAATCGTATGGCGCCCAGATTATGAACAAGCACATAATCGACACCTGATGATACAGCCTGTTCAAATAACCATGCCATATCAGCCATCTCGCGGGAAGTAGTTATACGGGGTGTGCCTATTCCAACTGTTTTACCAGCGTCATGGACCCTCTTGCACGCATCCCGATACGATGTCCTTGTCCATAATTCTTTTTTCAGCGGTGAGACTTCTCCAGAAATATAGATACGATCTGCGCCCTCATCCAATGCAGCCTTTAGCGCATTCATCGAACTCACTTTTACTGAGAGTAAAGGATGTCCGTTAGGAGAACGGACACAGAGATTTTCTCCTATGGAGGACTCCAAATGATTTTCACCTTCCTTCTCGTCTTTCCCATCGAGATAGCGGAAATTATTGTCTCTTTCACTAAGAGAAGGGATATCGTTCCTTTTATCAAACAAAAGGAGCTTTCCATTATCTTCCCCGCCGGAGGGAAGATTCGAATCTCTTTGTACTTGTGAGGTTACGGATACTTCTTCAAAGGGATCATTATAAATATCCTCTTTTGCAAGGGACGTTTCTTTTGCTGCACGGCTTAAGAAGAGCGGTTCACGGCTTCCTGAGATATCGACGAGAGAAGCAGACGCCGGTGTGAATGCCATTGATGTCGTAAATTCACGTACCCGATGTTTATGGAGTTGTTCATAATCTATAGAATTCAGGTAATAAGCAGCAGGATTATCAAGATAGGTATCTATTGCCTTACGATAGATACCGACAACTTCCTTAAGAAAATCGGCATGTCTCATGCGCCCCTCGATTTTTAATGAGCATACTCCCGCATGGATGAGGTCAGGAATGTGTCTCAGGAGGCACATATCCTTCATGGCAAGTAAGTGGCCCGAAGGCAGATCTCCTATGGGTTGTCCTGAGACACTTTCAACAAGGGTATAATGCCAGCGACATGGTTTCATACACTCGCCGCGATTTGCGCTCTTACTGAAAAGTACACCGCTGGCATAGCACTGTCCGCTCTGGCAGATACAGAGGTCACCATGTACAAAATACTCAACTTCAATTCCGGCCTTTTCTCGTATTTCCTTCACCTGGGCAAGGGAAATATCTCTGGATGTGACAACGCGGCTTACTCCCAGTTCCCTCAGTGTTAATGCAGACTCAACATTATGAATATTCATCATGGTGCTGATGTGAACAGGTGTAGAAACGCCCATCTTCCTGATCAGATGCAAAACACCCAGATCCTGAATAATAATAGCGTCTACCTGAATTTTACTCAAAAAGTTAATGAAACGCCTCACCTCGTTCATCTCATCATTGCAAAGCAGGTTGTTTACCGTAATATACAGTTTTACTTTCTTTGAATGGGCATATCGTACAGCCTCTACAATTTGTTCGTCCGTAAAATTAAAATCCGACCTGTGAAGCCGCATGTTAAAATGTTTACCACCGAGATATACCGCATCTGCGCCGGCATCTATTACAGCGGTCAACGCCTCCCAGCGGCCTGCGGGTGCAAGAAGTTCGATTTTGGTTTCTGATAATTTCATAATACTCCTTTCCTAACCCGAACGAGTCGGAAGAGATAAAATCTGAAGCACAAAACTTGTGAGTCAACCCTGTCAGGATTTAAAACCCTGACAGGATTAATCTTGTTTATATTTTTGCTAAAAATGTCAAAATATTTTTGGGAAGACACTAATATACTCCTACCTTCGCATTTGTTTCTAATCCGTTTAACAGCGATGGATTTCTGACACCGTCCTGATAAATACCGAGGGACTGTACATTTTTCGTGGGCGCAATTCGTATGGCCTCATCCCTTTCAAACATATTGGGGATGAAAAAGGATTCATCCAGCCGATGACACACTACCTGACCCTTTTCACCATAGTCAACGGTATGGGCGAGACGAGTCCGGTCAGAATGGATACCGCCTTTCGTCGAGACGACCTGCAACACCATGCGGGGTCCTGGAGGATAATAATCCAGATCACCATTCAAAGATTCTTCAATTTCCATACACAGGCCAAACAAGGTATTTCCGTAGCCCGCAATATGGATAGCGTATGGGAAAAGCTCACTTCGGAACCTTTTGAGTCGCTCCTGTTCAATGGCAACACCGCCATAATGAATACCGCGAATCTGCATTCTTTGCGCGAAATTCATTTCCTCAGCCAATCTGAGCAGCAAGGGCGGGGTCGAATAAATCACTTCGATATGCTGCCGTTTCACGATATCCAGCGCCTGCTCAAGGATGTGGTTAAGATACCTCTTATATCCAAGGGAATCAGGCTTTAGTTTCTTTACCCATCGCGGATCCATATCAATGGAAAATGGATCCATGCTCCCCATACTCTGCGCTGCAGGGCCAACGGCCTTACCAATAATGTGAGGGCCACCGGGGCCTACCCATAGCCAATTAGCCCCTCTGGGGAATCCCCTGTATTCTGCGATATAGCGGAACCATTCCACGAATGTAACGTAGAATTCTTTCTTCAGGTAGGCGGTTACCTTCGGAAGACCTGTTGTTCCTGCCGTTTCACCCAATACGAATTCTTCCTTATTTTTAAGGTAAATTTTTGGAATGAAATATTCTATCGGATATCGTCGGAGGTCTTCTTCCTCCATCGGTCCCAGGATATGCAGGTCTTCCAGAGAAGAGATATCTTTTCTCGCATTGATACCTAACTCCTTTTCCTTCCTGAGCCAGTAGAGCGAGCCGATGTCAGGGTCGAAATGAATTGATATTATTCGTCTTATCCACTCATCTGCCGGCATACCAAACCACTCTGCAGCCTGAAGAATGGACGCATTCGGATATTGATCTAAACTATTGTTTTCACGCTCAGGGAAGAAATCCGTATTTATCGAGATGTTGATGTTATTACCTCTTTTTTCAGTATCTATCATCGAAAATTCCTTTTTATTAAATTTTGCATTCAGTTAAAACCTCGGTTTAAACAGCATAAGGCAGCTGGGAGAAATAAACAGGTCGGATATGATAGCATTTAACAGGGTCACGCTCGTGAGCACGCCAAAATACTGAATGGGTTTAAAACTTGAAAACGAAAACACCATGAATCCAAAGGCCGCTGATAAAGAAGTAAACAAGGCCGTTTTCCCAACCCCTTGTAATGTCTGACATACCGCCGTTGAATGATCTCTGGATACAGACACTTCTTTTTTAAAACGATAAAAGATGTGGATCGTATTATCGACGGAAATTCCCAGCGCAATGCTGGCAATCATGATCGTTGCGGCGTCAAGCTTCATTCCGGTGAGTCCCATCAAACCCAGTGTTATGGTACTGGGAAACAAATTTGGTATAACACTGATAAGCCCGATTTTTACGGACTTTAGAACGACCGCCGTTGAAATAAAGGTCAGCAGAAAGGCCAGGGAAAAGGACTGTATCTCACTCCGGAGGATATTGTCCTGAACATTGATTAAAAGGGGAACTATCCCTGTGATATGCCATGACAGCGCAGTTGTATCAAGATGCCTGTGGATATATTCTTTTATCGATTTTATAACAGCCTGATATCGGCTTGAGCCAACCTGCTTCATCTGGACTGATATCCTGGCATCAGTATGCCCTTTTGCATACAAACTATTAACATATTTGTCACCGTATAAAGAAGCTAGTTTTACATAGTCCATCGACTCTTTTTCAGTATCCGGTATAGAGTAATACTGCGGCCTGTCATCATTCATGAATTGATGCATCTTCTGGATATAATTTGCCACAGAGAGTGAACCTGTCACTTCAGGTATTCCGTGCAGATATTTCTGGAGTTTTACCAGGTTATTCAATATGCCTGGCTGAAGTATGCTGATGCCATTCGTTACCTCAGCAACGATTTCTACCGGCAGCAGGCCCATGAGATGCCTTTCGATATAGGCATTATCCCGCGCAATCTGACTATGTTTCGGGAATGAGGCCATAAGGTCAGATTCTACCTGAAGCTTTGAGATGCCCCACGCAAAGAATAAACCCACAGTAAGGCTACAAATAAGGACATATCCCCTGTAATTTACAATAAAACGACCTAATCCTGACAGAAGCAATCCAAAACCCCGATCTCTATCAGGCCTCACAGTCAAAGGATTTTCAGGTAATACCGTATTCCTGGTATCCATAAACCTCTGCAATGGGACAAAGGAAAGGAGTATTGGTATAAGAGTCATGCCAATAATAAAGGTAAGTGCCGCACATCCGCCCATGAATAAACCTGTAATGAAAATAGGAGGAATACTGCTGGTTGTCAGTGAAAGGAACCCGATAGCCGTTGTGATGCTGGTCATAAGAATAGGAATACCGACGTGTCGTAAGGTATTATAAATAACATCTTCTTTACAGGCGGAAAATTTGCTTTCGTGGTAATAATAACTAATCAGATGAATCGAGGCAGAAAGGGCGATAATAAAGGTCAGCGGTAGCAGCATATTTGAAATCATATTCATTGTCAGACCGGAAAGCACAAAACAACCGGTAATCCACACGATACAGACCCCAACGGTCAGCATGGGAATTAATACCCCTGAAATTTTTCTAAACAGGCATCCTAAAATAATAATCGACATCGCAAACATAAGCGGCGTAAATTTAGCCATGTCCTGCTTTGACATACGATCAAGCTCTGCATTTACAACGGTGGGGCCGGCTAAATGATACTTATGTTTTCTATTCTCCGTGTTCACGGACTCAACAGTTGTTTCATGAAGTATTTTTCTGACATCAGACACTAATTGTTTTCTCGATTCAGGTCCTGCACATTTCACAGTAGCAATGATAGCGGTGGTTTTGCCGTTTTGAGAAATAATAGTATTTTGATAGAGTGGGTCTGTGAGTAGTTGCTGTTTAAAGATATTCATTAAAGGACGACCCTGTTGAGACCTGATTTTTTTCCGAAAAACAGGAGATGTAACCTTATCTTTAAACACGTCGGCTATCGAGATTACCCTTACAATACCCTCCAATTTTTTCAGCTTTTCTGCAATTGTATTAACATACTGGATACGGTCTTTGGTGAATATGTTAACCGCACCGAAGGCTACGGCCAAAAACTCCTCGTCTCCGAATTTCTCCAAAAATGCCTTGTAATAATCCAGATCCCTGTCATTTTTTGAAAGCCAGATTTCGATAGAATTATCCGTCCTCATCTCCCTAGCATAGTAACCAAAAAATGCAGTTACGAGGATTATACAGGATAAGATTGTTATTCTGAATTTAAGGAGGATATGAACGTATTTTTTCAAGACGAAAACCTTTAACCAACAAATTCGAAAAGGAGAATGTTAAATTGGTCGTTCGGCGATTATTTCACGACACAGGGTAGGAGCCATCTCAAGATGGCGACATCAGCAATGCTCAACATCGCGCATGTACCTGGTCGCCAACCGGAGTTGGCTCCTACTTTGAAATTTTATATGCAATAATGGCAAATAAGAATATCCATCCAACGAAAGCAACTTGAGTATGGATGGTGCATGAGACGCGCCCTACTCTGGCAGGCGTAACCTGGCCCTTCAACACTCAGTTTCTCTTTAATGCGTAGAAGATATTTCAGCAATGGCAGTATAAATGTAGTCATCGGTAGCACTACCGTTTCCGTTTGCTTCGCATCCGGCAGCATAAAATGTAATTGGGTCAGCGGCGTCATTAGGAGCCTTCCACTTAAGCTTCCAGTTTTTCTTTTTAATACCTTTGAAGGTATGCTCTATATATTTTCCCTTGTCCGCCTGCTCTAACCCACGATAGTCGCTCGGAGGAATGACCTGGGTAGTATTTCCTATTTTCTTGAACGTTCCAACCCTGTTACCGTTTGCATCCAGCGCAGTCATCTCGAATCCATGCTTTTTTCCGCTGGAATTGCTAAAGGAAACCGACAATTTTACCGTCTTGCCAGGGGTATAAACGGCGGGGGCAGTTATTGAAAATGTTGCACTTCCCGAATCGAGACTAAAGGAGTTGTGACAACCGTCTGCGTTACAGGTACCGTTGTCGTTTGGAGCGCCAGTACAGTAAGCGATCGGACCGTTTGCCGATGCAAATAAGGTATTCGAAAGAAAACTGTATAAGGTAATACTTAATCCAATACAAAACGCCATTTTTTGTAAAAATTTCATTGGACTATTCCTTTCTTAAAAATTTTAAAATTGAGTCATTTATTTTTTTAATGGCAGAAGTTACAACTCTCGGAACGTATGATCATTTTCTTTGCAACCAACTGACTATCCTTTGCGATAACATATACATCCACACTGACGCCCGAACGCATTTTATCAAACGGAATCGTTCTTCCGCCCATGATAACATACGGTAGATTGCCAGCGTCTACCGGTTGGCCTATAATGATAAAGGTATCAGCTTTGGTATTTACTTTTTCTGTTTTTCCTGTGATTTTCCCGTCATATTTTTTATTTAATTTTACAGGGTCTTTAATGCTTATTGCCTCGATAACGCCGGAGTCACCTGCACTGCCCTTAATCTTGATAATGTCGCCTTCCTGAATATCTGAGAGGGTTGTATTATCTACTCCATTCTTCTTTATCTTCGCATTACTGACATCCACCTGGACCAGATTGTCTATTATCGTGAGCGCTCCTGTGCTTTCATCCAGACTGCTCACCGCCCCCACGATTTTATCTTTTGCAATCGCCACTACCGGCAGGGTAGCCCCTGTTATAAATATACCCATAATTAAAGCCCCGGATACAAAACCCTTTCTCACCTGTGCAAACATACAATCTCCTTTAAAAATAACCCTGACAAAACAAATTGAAATGTGTGATACATTTTTAAACATCTTTCCACTCATATTTATTTTCCCTGCATTCATCATTGTCATCCTCATAAGTATCGTCCTCTTCCTCATCATAATGGACATCGTCATTATCGCTCCAATGATTATCCCTGATAAAACAACAACAGGAGAACTCTTTACCGTGAACGGTACTTTTTTGAAAACGGTTATTAGAATAGTTATGACCGCTTTTATCATTACCACTGTTTCCATCATCTCCTGTGGCTTTTGTAACACAGACTATCGCGGTATCATCTGCCACCGTTGCATTTATAGCAGTCTTCTGGGCAACACTGAAATCATCGATTGTTAATGTTTTTATAAAAATGGTCCCCAAAGTCAGCGCCACCAAGGACAAAGATGTTAACATCGATATTTTTTGCTTTACTGAAGAGGCCTTAGCAGGTAATAGTAATTTCTGTACCATACAACCCTCCTTTTGTAGCACCTATCACAGGTAATTAACCAGGATATTCATCTTTAACGCTAATAACATATCACCGTTTATATCCACCTTCCCTTTGAAAAAAGCCTTTTGAGGCGTTATTTCACGCCTGAGAATGGAGAGAAACGTATTGCTGTCCAATGTAAATGTACACGTGGGTTTCACAAGCGCATTCTTCATTACCTCCTTAACAAAACCGTTTTCTATCACAACGTTCCAAATCCCGTTTCCATTATCCGTTATCTCGAACTGGATAATAGCGTTAAGGTCTGATATTTTTGGAATTGGGGAATTATTTACCCTGTCTTTCAATAATAGATTGAAATACTCAGCATGGGTAATATTTTCAGGAATTTCCGGTCTTTTATTCATATATTCTCATATTAATTCTTTAAATATCAATCATCCCAAATATCTTTGTGACAGTATGTAGAGGCAATTCATGAATTGCCTCTACATTGTATGACAGTTGTACTATTACATTTTTTCTTGCCCCAGTTTGTATCAATGGCATACTGAATAAAGCGGTTGATAAGTTCCTGCGTAATCAGGGGGCATTCAATCGCTGTACCGCTCAACAGTTTTTTTGTGTTCGTGGAATCAAAATAAGGTTCTCCAAACATATAAGGCTGAAAGGCCTCAGTACCCTGCAAAAACAACTTCTCCTGTAAGCTATGGGGTCGAATCTTGAATTCGTACATAGGCACTATTCTTATTCGGTGGAAACCCGTTGCAACCGCCATCCACTCCCCAAGTTCACCAAGTGTTGGCGGGGATGGATTCACAATATGAAATGTCTTGTTTATACTCTGTTCCTGTCCTGAGATGGCGATGATTGCCTGCGTGACGTAATCCACAGGTACCAGGTTTATCGTGGCGTGTTTGTCACCAGGGATTCTCAGAGGTAAGGCATGGTCGATACGATTTCTGTTGGTGCTTACCGTGTCTTTGCGGTTATTCCGTATTTCATGATTTTTCAGCCGGTTCAACCCTTTGCCAAATACATAAATATTATCGTAATTACAGGTAAAACCGGTACCGGAATCTCCCACGATAATACTCGGACGATAGACCGTCGTGGGGATGTTATATTGGCTGATGAACTGCCTCAACAGTCTCTCGGCATCAAATTTTGATTTTTCGTAATTATTATGAAATGATTGCCCTTTCTCCAATTCGTGTTCAAATACGATGTCTTGTCTTGTCCCCGCGACATAGGCGGTACTTATATAATGAAGCCTTTTCAGTTTGTTCGTGAGGCAAAACTGTGCTATGTGTTCAGTGCCACACACATTGGTATGTACCAGTGAATTATCTGATTCATTGTAGAACTTTGTTGCAGCGGCACAGTGGAATATCTCGTCAACGGCATTTGATAATCTTGAATAATCCTGTGCATTGAGTCCAAGACGCTCCTTGGAGACGTCCCCATTAATTATTTCAATACGGTAAGATAGTGTATCAAATACAATTCCTGTAGTCTCAACCTGTGGGAAAACCTCAGAAATCCTTTCTTTAGTCTGTACATTAGCCGAATTTCTGATAAGCAGTTTGAGGTGAAAACCCGCCTCAAAAAGTTCTCTGGTTATATAACTTCCTAAAAATCCTGTTGCGCCCGTTATGAGTATCGTCTTTTGTTTCATTATTCTTTTCTAAACTGTTATGCACTTAATAGATATTCCCATGCCCTTGATGCCGAAAAGTTAAATCAACGTCAGAAGATCATCAAAGCAACGGAAGTACCAGGTATTGCGGGGAAAACGGAATAAAGGCAGATGTTGGCTGTAAGTACTCGAAATATAATGAGGTTAGGGTTAAACGGGTTTTTTGTTTCTTTTGAGGAAGGACTGACTGCGAATAGAAAATCATGTAATATCTACATGTAGTAATTGTAATTATTACAAAATGCGTAACAATTTAGTTTTTTGAAAAATTCCATTAATAATGCGATTATAGTGCATTGTAGTGGCAATTCATGAATTGCCACTACATTTAGCGCTAAGACATCTTTCAACTCTTAATATTTTCAAAGAAACTAAACGGTTGCCAAAATACCAAATAGAAAAAAGGCACCGATTCAAAAACCGGTCAGCGCATAAAGCATCAACACTTTCCTTGTACTACCCATATAAGCATTTCCTTCAAATTTTATTATTGGCGGGCGTATAATACCAAATTGCTTGATTTCTTCTGGCGTATGAACAAGGAGAATATCTTGAGGTTTACCTAATGAAGAATTTAAGTCAATATTGAGTTCTGCCCTGTCCCGCACCTTCCTTACATCCCACGCTGGGGCATAGTAATCAAAGAATCTTTTCTCATCACTGCAATAAATTCTCGTAGAGATATTGTTATACTGCCTTTCAATAAATTGGATTAGTTGTAGTGGTGCCGGGGCATTATTATGATATTGGGTAACTAATTTAAATGACATTGCTGACATACTAACAATCAATGCCAGCATAAAAAATAGAGAAACAACTTTGTAACCTTTGTCATGGGCTTTGCATAATCCGTATGCGATCATTATCAATATTATTGGTATGATTGGCATTATATGCCTCGGATTTGCCACGTTTTGTCCAAAAACTATCCAAAGCAGATAAGGAATCACATATAATCCCAGGAACAGCTCTCGGCGGTCAAAGTGATAATGCTTGAGGAAATAAAAAGGTGGGATTACAATAATCATGGAAGGAATCAATCGCAAAAATGAGGCATCATACCACCAGCCGCCCAGCCCATATACCCACGTTGATTTTGCAAGACAGACAATCCTTTCCAACCCGCCAAAAGTGATTACCGAGCCACCCCAATCCGTAAAATGTCCGTAGGAAAATGAAAGGCCGTTCTGAAAATATGGGCGCCA
This sequence comes from Candidatus Brocadia sp., assembly GCA_040048245.1. Classification (GTDB taxonomy): domain Bacteria; phylum Planctomycetota; class Brocadiia; order Brocadiales; family Brocadiaceae; genus Brocadia. The sequence continues at coordinate 58,922 of JABRVT010000023.1, read as the reverse complement.
GCCTGTATATCCAATTTGTGGGAAAAACCAGAAAAAAACACCTGCAAATAATCCTATTAATCCATACAAAATGTCATGTTTCTTGCAGTGCGTTCTTTTCGTGGCTAAATAGAATAAGATGCCCATCCATAAAGCAATAAAGGGAAAATAAGAGAGCCTCACACCAAACCCAAAACCTAATGTCAGACTGCCCAAAAAAAGACATTTCCTATTGCTACACCACACATTAATATTGAAACTCCTAAATAGTAAAATAGGCCGCCGGCTTTCTCCCCCCTGTATTCTCCCGTAAACGGGGGGATTATAGGAGGAGGATTTGAAATTCCTAAATAGCAAATCAGGCCTTATACGATTACTTTTTACATGCCTGGGCATGTTACAATTTGACCCCTCTGTAGTAGTTTGAATTTCCTGAGTGTTCTGGGCAAATACACGATATAAAAAATATGTGGATAGCATTATAAAGAATAAACCCATAGCATCAGAGGTGGGCCTTTCGGCTTGCAACCAACACAGTGGATTGATGATATAGAGAATCGCCGTTAGTATTGCAACCCTTTCAGAAAATAACTGCCTGACGAGGAAAGAGAGAGGATAAACGGTGAGACTGCCAAAAAACACGCCAGGCGCTACCAATGCCCACACCTCATTATGGAATAATTTGAAAAATAACCAGGAAATAAATATATAGACAGGGTAACCGGGAAAGTGTGGTTGCATGAGGGACAGATCATAGTCTCTTAGCCCGAGTGCAAAGTCCACGCTGTCACAACAGTCAAGATATTTGCCAATGAAACAGAGGCGAGTTAATAAACAAACAAAAAAAAGAAAAGTCACCTTATGACGGGAATCCACTGAACACACCCTTGTGATAATTTTGGTAAGTCGGTACCGCAAAATTAATAACTTCAGATACCGCTTTTGAACTGGTCTGTTTCTGAAATGGTTAATGGTATGATAATTACCTGTCCGACCGGAAGGTCGTTAATATCTTTTATTTCACGCCTGTTGGCGTCAAGGATAACCGTCCATCTTTTACCATCCTGAAACGCCCTAGTGGCAATTTCGTAGAGGTTATCACCCCATTTTACACGATAGACTGTTTTCCTATATTTATTTTTGTCTATCTGATGAATTTCTTCAATATCATTAAGGATCGGCATATCGGGGATGACCAGTTCTTGTCCTGCTTTCAGTGTGTCATCTGATACATCGTTATTTGCTTTGCGGAGTTCATCCGCTTTTGATGCGTCATCATAGAATTTTTCAGAAATGCCCGATAAAGTATCACCAGCTTGTACCCTGTAGTAAACCCCCGTTGAAGTCCCATCTGATTTAATAGCAATCGTCATGGCGTTGATAGGGGAATGAAAATCTTTCCCAGGAATAGTGGCAAGGAATTTTTTTACAAGACGGTCTGCAGTGTCGGCAATTACCTTTTCTCTCACATTGATTGAACTTTCTATCACCGCCTCCGGTATGCTAAAGGGCGACACAGGTATGGCGTCACTATGGGTCTTTTCAGTATGCTCTGCCTGCCATATTACTTTGGAAGACTTTGCATCTACCATCTTCAGTTCTGCCCCGAGCACCACCTGGGAATATACGCCGTAAAATCTCTTGCAACACTTTGTAACCGTACCGTAAATGAGGGCATCTGCCTTCACGATCCGCCCCACCTTATATACGTCCTCTTTTTCGAGGTTAGAGGCATTAATTGCTGCAAGATTTAAACGTTCATCGATTTCTTCAAGCCTGAGCACATCATAACCTTTTATGCTGAGATTGGTAAAAAAACACTTACGCAATACCTCTTCAGCCCCTTTTTTCTCGCTTTTGTTCTTAAATGGCAGGATTGCCACGGTGGTGATTTTGTTTCTATCCGACGTCCGGCAGGTGCTGATGCGGGGGATAGATTGTTCCTGTAAGTAATTACAGGATGATATGGTAAAAAGTATTATAAAAGCGAAGAAATATTTTTTCACTTAATTAAATATTAAGGTAATTCGTAACAACTTAGTTTTTTGAAAACATTGATAGTTGTAGATGCCTTAGTGGTAATCATGTAGAGGCAATACTGGAATTTTTCAAAAAAGCTAAATTGTTACGGAAATTTTAAATGTCACCATGCGGGCAGGGGCGTATTGCAATACGCCCCTTCAGGCGATTTAAATGAAATCATTCTGTGGCTGTCTTCTGTAATCCAAATCCTTTACTTGCTGTGGCAAGCACTCTTTTCTTTTTATAGATGAGCATAATGTTGCGTACATAAATAAAGAGTCCCGAACATTGCCCCATGATAAACACAGGGTCGTGCCGGTAAATTGCATACGTTAATAATATTGCGCTTCCTGCCATGCTCAGGTACCAGAATACCTCGGGGATGATACTTTCGCCGCGCCTTTCCGAAACAATCCACTGTACAAAAAATCTGGACCCAAACAAAAATTGCCCAATAAAGCCTAAGATGACCCATGCATTGATATGTGTTGCAAGATTAGCCATTATCTACCTCGTAATTAAGTTTACGTTTTTTCATCCATCGTACAACCAGCAGATCTATGAATGCCCTGAATGCCCTGTTAGATATGCCATATTTTGACTTTCCGAACTTCCTCGGGTAGTGGTTTACAATAATTTCAGTGACCGTAAAACCCTCCATCTTGAACAGGGTTGGCAAGAACCGATGCATGCCATTATACAATTTGATCCGCTTGAAACATTCCCTCCGGTATGCCTTCAGGGAACATCCCGTATCTTTAATATCTTCCTGTGACAGTTTATTTCTAATAAAATTCGCCACCTTGGACGAGATGAGTTTGATCCACGGATCGTTCCTTTTCTGCCTCCACCCGCACACCATATCATAGGTGTTGAGTTTTTCAAGCAATTTTGGAATATCTGCAGGATCGTTCTGCATATCCGCATCCATGGAGACCACATATTTCCCTGATGCATATTTAAAGCCGGCATCCATGGCTGCCGTTTGACCGGCATTCCTCTTAAAGTGAATGGTGCGGAAATTTGTATATCTGGCACACCATTCATTTAATTTTTGGGCACTACCGTCAGTACTGCCATCGTCTACAAAGATTACTTCGTAATTCTGGCCTAGCATGGCGTTAATGATAGAATGACCGAGAGGTTCGATATTATCAACCTCGTTATATACAGGGATAACAATGGAAATATCCGGATTCACCGAATGCCTTTTATAGTATTACTGTATTTATGAATTTTGTAACAATTTAGTTTTTAGAAAGCATTGAGAGTCGTAAATCTTAACTGTAATTATGTAGTGGCAATTCATGAATTGCCACTGCAGTGCATGATAACCGCATCATTACTGAATTCTTCAAAAAACTAAACTCTTGCTAAATTTTAAATTTAATTATATATCAAAGTCTATTGAATTATCAAAAAAATTCATTACTGGTCGATATGGTATACCTTTAGTTTGTTGTATAATGTTTTCAGTGATATGCCAAGTGCTTCTGCGGCAAGGGTTTTGTTCCACTGCTTTTCATTCAGTACCTTGAGTATGTGTTTCTTCTCCACCTCCGAAAGAGTTCCTTCCAAGCCCTCTGCAGCGTTCCTGGGAGAGGATGTTTCGCGAATGTTTTCCGGTAAATCCTCAATGGAGATATTCTCGCCTTCTGTCAGCACTACCAGACGTTCCATTGTGTTTTCCAATTCACGCACGTTACCCGGCCAGGCATATCGGACCATTGCCGCCATTGCCTCCGGAAGCATTTTCTTTTTTGGCATATCATGACAAAAGCCACTGAGAAAATGGTCAATCAAAAGCGGGATGTCCTCCCTTCGTTCCCGTAAGGGGGGAAGCGACAAAGTAATCACATTTAAGCGGAAAAACAAGTCTTCCCTGAATCTTCCATTTTTTACTTCCAGAGCCAGATTTTTATGGGTAGCGGCGATTATCCGGGTATCCACAGTAATTGCCCTGTTATCCCCGACACGCCGGACTTCGCCTGATTGAACGACTCGAAGGAGCTTGGCCTGTGTATTAACGGTCAGTTCGCCGATCTCGTCCAGAAACAACGTACCGCCATCTGCCGCTTCAAATAAACCCATCCGTGACTCTGTGGCGCCGGTAAATGCCCCTTTTGTATGTCCAAAAAGTTCACTTTCTAACAAAGTCTCCTGCAAGGCAGCACAATTAACCACCACGAATGGTTTGTTTGCCCGTGTACTGCGCAGATGGAGCGTCTGAGCAATGAGTTCCTTTCCTGTGCCACTCTCCCCCTGGATCAGAATAATGGAATCTGATGGAGCCGCCTTGTCGATCATTTTATAAACCGTATTCATTGCGCTGCTGTTTCCGATCATTAAAGGGGTTTCCCGGACGCCCTTTACCAATCTTCTGAGGTGTGCATTTTCCCTGTTTAACTGCCTTTTTTCTAATGCTTTTTGCAATAATACGTCAAGTTCGCTCAAACGGCATGGTTTAGTGAGGTAATCGTATGCTCCTGATTTTATAGCTTGAACGGCATTTTCGATGGAACCCTGTCCTGTCAAAACAATCACCTCTGTTGTAGACTCCGTCTCCTTCACCTTTTTCAAGATTTCAATTCCGTTCATTACAGGCATATTCATGTCCAGTATAACCACGTCAAAATCACGCTCCAGCATGTTCTTTAGAGTCTCTGGCCCGTTAGCACAGCAGATCACGTTATATCCCATGCGGGTGAGTTCCTTTGCCATAATGTTCCGGAACGTATCTTCGTCGTCTGTAAACAGGATGTTGGGTTTTTTACTCATAATGTTCTTGTATTTGAAATTGGATAAAACTTCATATTATACAATTAATGTCAAGGAAATTCGTAACAATTTTAGTTTTTGAAAAATTCCAGTAATGATGCGGTTATCATGTGATGTAGTGGCAATTCATGAATTGCCACTACATAGTTCCGCTAAGACGCTAACGACTTTCAATGTTTTCAAAAAACTAAATTGTTACAGATTTCAAAGTTTACCACTCTTGTTTCCAAACGAAGTTTGAGAACGAGTAGTCAAAGGTTTTTATTTGTGCGCTTTGCGCCTTTGCGGTGAGCTATTACGAGACCAGATATTTGTTATGATGCTAACGGCAATGTTATCGTAAAACACGCCCCCTTGCCACGTCCCTCACTAAAGGCTTCGATCCTTCCACTATGGACATCTATGATGCCATAACATATGGCCAGTCCCAGTCCGGTACCTTTCCCTGTAGGTTTCGTTGTGAAGAACGGGTCGAATATTTTATCAAGGTGTTCCGGCTCGATTCCGGTACCGGAATCCTTAAAAAATATTTGTACAACCGTCGATTTTTTACAGGTTGATATATAGATGTCGCCGCCACCTTCAGTCGCATGCAATGAATTAATAATTAAATTGAGGAAGACCTGTTTTAGTTGCTGTGGGTCTCCAATCACATAACATGGTTCTTCGGAGAGGTCGAGCTTGATATTTTGACTCCTTGGCTGATACTGGACAACGGAAAGCGTATCATGAATAATACGGTTTATATCAACCCGCTCGAATTTTGGTTCTGTCTGCCTTGAAAAGTTGAGGAGATTCGAGATAATGGATTTACACCGATAGGTTTCATCGCAGATAATCTTTAGATATTCAGCAAATATGTTCAATTCCTCTGAAGTTGCCGGGGAAGGGGGGACAGGAATCGGATGATATGCTTCTGACATCCAATCCCTGATTCCTGACCGCCGTTCCCCATTTTGTGCATGGTCAGAGTTGTGCCGTACTGAGCTATGCTGATATTGTCCTTTGCTATCCTGTATTGTTTTAAGCCGTTCAATCAGGCCTTCGGCACAGCCAGCCACAGAAGCCAGCGGGTTATTAATCTCATGAGCAAGACCCGTAACCAAAGTTCCAATACTTGCCAGTTTTTCGGATTGTATTAACTTGCGCTGGGTATGCTGTAATTTTTTATATGCTTCACGGATCTCCCGTGTCCTTTCCTCTACTTTGAGTTCTAGTGTATTGCGGGCGTCAATCAGCTGTTTCGTTCTTATATTGATAATCCTTGCCGCCTTCAGGACTATAAGAAAGAGGGTTAAAAATAAAACCCCCATTGCCGAACCCGTCATGACAATTGCCTTTTCACGGGCTCTTGCAATCTGCCTCTTTAATCCGGACATGTCCTGGTATATTTCCAATACCCCTGTCTGCCTTTTTTTGATTCCGTCCTTTTCCATTTCATAAAAGGGGTAATAACTTTCAAGCAAGGTTTCAATCACAGAGGACCCCTTCGAATCAGTTGTGCCCGCCAGTCTTAATGCTGATGCAGATTTGCCATGAATGGCAGAATCCAGTTTTTTATTTACGCCGCGATCGAGGGTGAATCCGATATGTTCTGGCACCGTGCTGTAGATGATGCGACCTTCCATGTCGTATAAATACAGTTTCTTTATTTTTAACCCATACAAATTTTGCCGAACGGTCTTGTCCAGTCTCCTGAGTTGCTTACGGTTGTTTTCCAGATCAATTTGTTTTTCTTTCTGAAGGGTGGGAAGCAGAAAATCTTTATAGATCTCATAATTCAGGTGTGTAATAAAATAGCGTGCATATTCTTCACTTCGTTTAATTAACTCCTGACTCTCCATCCGCGGAAATATCCATCCAACCACCAGGCTCAGAATGGCTGTGACCGCAAAGCTGGTAATGGTATAGTACAGTATCAAATTAAATTTTTCTGGGTGGAGAATTTTTTTGAATTTTGGCATCGGATTGCCTGATATCTAAAAACTGCAAGCCACAAAAACTATGGAGGTTTTTTATTATGTACAGATCAAAAATCAGAGATTAAAGATACATATGAAAAATCAAAATAACGCATGCGTTGAGCCTCGCATAATCGTAAGGAATGAATAATTTATTCTAATTTTTAATTTTTGATTTCAACATGCGGAATTTTCAGGGCCGGTTTAATCTTGCGTCTGGAGAATTATATGTCAGATACAATACGTAACATATAATATATAATAATAGGCAACTATAACATGGTTGTCAAATACTGTTTAAACGTGGGTATTCATGTCAGACTTGTAGAAGCGGTAGGTATTCTTGCCGTGTTTTTTGGACAGATACATGGCAATATCGGCCTTTTTGACCAGATTTTCTGCGTCATCTGCGTCCAGGGGATAGAAGCTGATGCCTATACTTGTGGTAATATTGATTTCGTGTCCTTCGGGATGAAAGGGCTGGCATAATGCATCAAGAAATTTCTGCGCGACAGTGGCGGCGTCCTCAACACGAACAAGACCGTGGAGAACAACTGTGAATTCGTCGCCGCCCGTACGGGCAACCGTATCGCCCTCACGGACGCATTGTTTCAATCGTTCGGCGACGGCCTTGAGCAGTAAGTCGCCTACGTGGTGTCCCATCGTGTCATTGATGGTTTTAAAGTTGTCCAGGTCAAGAACTATAACTGCCGCCATACTTTTATTCCGCTTTGCATGGACTACAGCTACCTGAAGGCGGTCTTTGAATAGATTGCGATTGGGCAAACTGGTGAGGGTATCATGACAAGCCATGTAGGTGATAATGGCCTCCGACCGCTTACGCGCGATTGCGCTTCCCAGGATGTTTGCCATGATGCGGAGCAGGGTTATATCTTCTTCATGCCAGGGTCTTGCTGTTACTACATTGTCAAAACCAAGAAATCCAACCAGGTCTGACTCTGCGTATACGGGCAGTACCAGCAGCGATTTAATGCCCTGCTTTTCCAGAAATGCCCTGTCAAAATCGCGCTCAGGAGGCATTTTTGAGACATCGGGGATGTGAATTACATTACCCGCACGCAGGTTTTCCATGAACCAGGGAAACATTGCAGTGGGAAGGTTCTGGAGATTCTGGATTTCAGGCGAGACTCCCTCATCGCACCACTCATGTGTGTTATCCATGATGGCACAGTTATCGCGGAATTGAAATAGATAAGCCCTTCCCGCCTTGCTTAAACGACCCGCATCGGCCAGAGATTTGTAAATAGTATTATTAAAATCTGAAAGAATGACAAATCTCGTGGAGATGGCGGCAATCGTCATTTCAAGATCTATTCTCCGCTTGAGGGCATCCTCAATCCATTTCCGCTCAGTGATATCCTGTACTATTCCGGTCATCCGAATCGCCCTGCCATTATTGTCAGCAATGACCTCGCCGTGTTCATGGACGATGCGCGCTGAACTGTCCGGCAGGACTATGCGATGGTCAATATTGTAAGGCCTTCCCCCGTACAGGGCATCGTGAATTGATTTTTTTACGAACTCTCTGTCATCAGGGTGCACGTAATTCAGAAATGTTTCACATGTCGGAACGAATGATTGCGGTGCTAAACCAAAGATGCGGTAGACCTCATCAGACCAATATGCCTCGTTTCTTACAACATCCCACTCCCAGTTTCCCAGATGGGCAATCTGTTGTGCCTTTGCAAGGCTTGCTTCACTTTTCCTGAGCGCTTCCTCCATCCGCTTGCGTTCGGTTATGTCTGTAAGTGAAACAAATACCCTTCCCCATGTCTGCTCATACCCGGGGGCGATAGACAATCTTAAAAACACGTAGTTTTCAGAGCCGCCAAGTGTGCGGGTAACAGCTTCCGTTTCAAACAAGGTTTGGCCTTCCGATAAGGCAACAAGCGCCTTCCTGTACACGTTGAATAATTCCCTGTCAAAAAACCTGGTTAAACTACGCTGAAAACGCCTTTTGTTTTTTGCCTGGTACATCTTTAAAGTGGCCTTGTTTACATCGATAATTTTTACCATAGTTGCACATTTATGAGCTGCTTCCGGGTGATTTTCGAAATACGTTTTAAAATCTGTAATTCCGGACTTTTGTAAATTATCAACGAAGATTTTTACCTCAGAAGAATCTACTTCCCAGAGAGAAACCGGAGAATTTTCAAAGATGCCCCGGTAACGCGCCTCGCTTGCATACAGAGCGTTTTCTATCATTTTGTGTTCTGTAATTTTTACCTGCAGTTCTTTATTTGCTTTTACCAACTCTTTTGTTCGTTCTTCGATACGCTTTTCCAAAGATTCTTTCAACGATTCTTCCGCCTGTTTTCTCCTTATGAATTGGCCAATCTGACTGCCGATGCAAGTCAGTATCTGGAGCAGGCCGTCGTCCGGCTGTTGTATCTCCCGGTTCAGGAATACGAATACTCCGAGTACCTCGTTTTCAGCTATTACAGGGAAGCCTAGGGCTCCATGCAGTCCCTCTTTCGCAGAAATTGGCGCACAATGGAAATTTGCGTTGTGGACAACATCAGTGATCCAGACAGGTTTCCGGCTGGCATATACACTCCCGGGTAATCCGTTGCCAGACGAAAAGGCGAGCCGCCGGCTCAGTAATTCAAACCCTGAAACGTTTACTGACGGTTGATGCCATGCTTCAACGAAACGCAGTTTATTTGTCTTACTGTCTATAGTCCAGAACTCACCAATGACCCAATCCAGACTCTCGCATATTGCCTGAAGGATTTTTGAAATAAATTCATGAGACGTAGTGGATTCGGCCAATGCGCGCATTGTGGCGTGCACTCCACGACATCGTTCAAATCGTTGCTGAAATTTCATAATTTATTCCTGATACAATTAAATTAACCCCTCTTAAATCTTTCCAATTTTAGCAAAGGAGGCTAAGGGGGTGTCTTCGTGAGATTTTGCAACTATTTGACGTTGGATACAACTCCGGTTGCTGAAATATCGCATTGATACTGAATAGCGCGAGAAGAGATTATACATGGAAAAAATATCTATGCTCATCCTATTATATCGGTATTGATAACCTATACTTTAGATAAATTTTCCTGAAATTTGAGTAGTGGTTAGCGTGTTTTACCACCTGAATATAGCCTGGACAAAAGATTTGCTGTGTGTTTCTTCACCCGGCTCATTCTCGATCTCGTATTCAAATTTAAACATCAGATGCTCATTGAGGTAATAATTTATACCAAGGGCAACCCGGTCTGCCTCCTCTCCATCAGTGACATTACGGTTAGGATCCACGGAATCGAATCTTACAACTCCCTCCAGATATTGTAAATAATCCAGATGAAATGGGTATTTATAGGACGTCTGGAGGTAATAACCGTTGCGGGAGTAATTGCCGCCATCTAATGTTTCCTGTTCCACACCACCGGTAATATACTCTCCGCGTATTTCCAGATTCCCCTTTTTAAACTGAATATCGGCCCCCAGGAAATCGATGTCCAGCTCATTGTCCTTATCATATTTTCCCCGTGAATATGAGCCTCCTATTTCCAACCCAGGCAGAAACTCATAACCGAGCCTGCCGCCAATAGCCTTGTTACGGTTATTATCCCAGAGTTGTTGCACGTCTTTCGGTTCAGGCCCTTCGAGGCCATTTGTTACGGCTATTTCGTATCTCAGTTTTGTATCGTAAGGTAAAGGGACTGTCCCATGGAACATGCCTCCGATATCGGAATATGTTCCTGGTATGATCCTGATCGATGGGAGGGGACGGTCCACTAATTTATTAAAAGTTGCAGCTTCTGCAAATCTTTCTATTCCCAGCGGGTATTTGAACTTTCCTATGCTAAATACCAGGAGTTTATCTATGATCTCGTAGTCAAATTTAAATATTTCCAGGTCGTATTGTTTAAATCCTTTTTTGATTTCAATTTCAGCGCCAAAGGATAACTTTTTTGTTATCCGTTTGCCTATCCAGAGGGTAACTTCGTTTTCATCGAGAAATCTTGAGGAAGGTTGTTGTGAGTCGTCATCCCGTCCTTCAATCGGGGATGTAACTCCAAAAAATCCATGGAAGTCAAATCTTTTCCAGTCCTTTGGTATTTCTGTTTCCATTGGTACAGACCCGATGTTGAAATAGTAATCTTCAGGTAAAGCGGGTGTTTCGGCTTTCGGTACATTGCTTGAACCGGTTATATCAGTTGTACCCTTATCAGTCTGATCCATGGCATAACACATAAGCGGCAGGGAGAAGTAAAACCACAAAGACACAAAGAGCGCAAAGAAAAAACGCAGTGTTTCGCTTTTCATGCCTTTCTTCGCGCCTCTGCGGTTTCTCATTATTTCATTATTCAGGATTCGCCTCTCCTGTTTCAAAATAGGGGAATGCCTTTAAGAGTAATGCTTCAATTTCCCTTGTCAATGCGTCAAATTCTTTTACATCGGGTTTTATTGCCCCGGCGCCCAAAAATCCCGTGCTTCCCAGAGGGTCTCGTGCTTTTACAAATCTGTTGTAGATACCCTCGTGTAAACTGGTATTGTGCCGGGCATCATAATCCCTCACGTTTCCGGCGAGTAGGGTGGTATAATATTCCTCGGCGAGTCTAAGCCTTACTTTGGCACGGATGAAAATTTTCAATTCTTCCTTGCGGTTGTAGTAAAACTTTTCACGGATGGCAAGGAAGATAAGATTGGCCATGTGATTGGCCAGGGACTGAAAATCTTGCTGTTGAATGGCCCGGTTGATTTGTGGTTTAAGGTCTATTTTAAATATACGGTAAATATCTGCGATGCGGTCGCTGATGCTATTGACTTCGGTTGCGACTTTTGGCCAGTTGGACTGTCTTCCATAAAGAATAATTGCTTTGAATACCATGATCAGGGGGTCTTCTTCCCTCGCATATCCGTAACCACAAACAATGTTTTGATTCAGGGTTAAGAGGCAAAAATAAAAAACCAGACAAATACCTGCAATTTTTTTCACCAACCCTCCTTTCTTAAAGTATTTGAGATGTTATCTATATCACAAAAAGAGGAAAAGTCAACGACTGCCCATTTTTGTTTGTAAGCTTGACAATGTATCATAACGGTGTAAAATCATTTCCTGTAATAATTTTACGCTTAGGAATTTTAAAGCCTTGATTGTAGAGTGAAGGGCGTCTCCGCTCTACATTTAAAAACGACGTCTGAACTAAGAAAAGACATGCTACATGAAAATTTTATTATTTTCCATGCCTGACACCGTTCCCCAGTTTTCCGCAAAGACGTGGAGGGCTCCAAACCTGGCGATTTCTTCCATTGCAGGGAATATACAACCCCACCATGAAGTGGCTCTGGCCGACCTGGTACTCAAAAGGAAGACGCTACTCTCTTCGATAAAAAAGGCTATTGAAGACTATCAGCCCGATGTGGTAGGGCTGAGCGCCATGACTTTTCAATTTGATACGGCACGGAGGATTGCGTCATTTATAAAAAGTGTGCACAGGGAGATCAAAATAGCTATTGGCGGTTACCATGCTACCCTCATGTATGAAGAAATCGCATCTTCCGATGACGGCAAACCTTTTGATTACATCGTCCGAGGAGAGGGCGAAAAAACCTTTGGCGAGGTGCTGGATGCCATTGAAGGGAAGCGAGCATGGAAAGATATCCCCGGACTGTCCTATCGCTGTAATGACAATTTTTCCCATAATCCCCCCAGATCACTGGAGAATCTGGATACCTTGCAACTCCCGCGTCGGGATGCGCGCATCTGGAATGGGTACCTTTTTTCCGGGAAAGGACTGGATATGGTCGAGACGTCCCGCGGTTGCACGATGACGTGTAATTTTTGCAGTATGAACCGCATGTATGGGCGCACCTTCAGGACATACAGCTTTGAACGGATTATGCAAGACCTTGCAAATGCCAAAAAATTTGGGGCACGATACATAGCCTTTGCAGATGATAATATCACCCTGAATGTAAAGAGGTTTGAATCCTTGTGTGATGCAATTGTAGCGGCGGGGCACAATGACCTGCGTTATATCGTGCAGGCAAGTACGGCGGGTATAGCGTCTTCCCCAACATTAGCCCAAAAAATGGCGCGTGCGGGGATTCAAATTGTATTCCTGGGGATTGAGAACGTGTCCGAGCGGAACTTGAAGTTGATGAACAAGGGGAACATTTTGGAAAAGACAAAGAGGGCAATTGAGTACCTGCACAGCAATAATATCCTCATTGTGGGCGGCATGATTCTCGGGCATGCAGAAGACAAAGAAGAAGATATCGCCCAGAATTTTGAATTCTTTGACAGGGCCAACATTGATTTTTATGGCGAGCAGATTATCACACCTTATCCGAAAACCGGCATGCGGGATATTTTGATCAAGGAAGGGCTCGTTACCAATGCTACCGATTACCGCAAGTACAATGGCTTTTGGGCAAATGTCAGGACAAAACACCTTTCATCGGAAGATCTGCAATTTTTACGGTGGAAATATAAACGGAAATACTCCACGTTTTTTAAGACAACGCCTGTGTTTAAGGCAAATTTTGCAATGGTCAATCTTTTACGGGTACTCATCTTGAGACCGTATTACCGCATTAAAAATTTTCTCACCGCAATCGGAAAGACAGAGCGTAATATCTTTGAAAGGGATATGAAAAGGTTTGTAGAAATGAATAATTTTTTTGGTCATGATTTTAAATTATAGGTCGGGGAAAATGGGGAACTTCTTCCAAGATACCTGACTGAAAAGGAGAAGAAATAAATAGGTGCCAAAAATGGAATTAAGTGCCGCTTGCCGAACACCCGCCTTTTTCTCCTTTCTGTTTGTTTCATGATTATTTTGCGCCGAATGGTTCAGGCACAAACACCAACCGTGCAATATGAATCTGATGAAACTGGAACCACTGCGTATTCAGACACTTACACTACCCACCAGCGGTTATTTCCACAAGTCCTAAGAATGAAGCTATTGATGTGGCTATTGACAGCGCATTACTGCTTCGCCAGCAAGCGCAATCATCGACGATAATGGTCAAGCCGCGTTTACCATTACGGCGTTGGAAAAGACCGGGAACGCCCGGGTAAAGTTTAAATCAGGTAACGTAAAGACACCAGTAAAAGTAAAGGTTGTAAAGGAGTAGCGCCCGCGTTATTGATTTAATGACATTGAGCCAAATGCCAGATAAATATTGCGTTAAATACATCAGGCCTTTGTTCATATATTCAACTATCATGTCCCCTTCTGTTCATATTTTTGATCATTTAAAAAACCAGTATGGACATTTTTGTAATAAACAAAAACTGATGCAATTCCTTTTATTAGCCTCTTAATATTTGTATTTGTTATTTAGATTTCTGGCGTTTTAGAACAACAAGTCCATAGTGGTACTTAATTTGCTTTTCTAGGCAAAAGCTGGTTTAATTCCCTATTTTGCTTGTATCTTAACAATGTAGTTTTTTTGAAAACATTGAAGGCCGTAAACGTCTTAGCGGTAATTATGCAGTGGCAATTCATGAATTGCCACTACAGCACATCCCCTCCGTGTCCCCCGTTTACTGGGGATTATGGGGGGGGTACTGAAATTTTTCAAAAAACTAAATTGTTACCTTGTACCCAAACAGAGTTTGGGTACGAGTATCATATTCCTGCCCTGGTTTTTGATTTAAGGGGTTTGACATGACCATTCAATGGAAGAAATCAACCTGTCCCTATTGCGGTTTAGGTTGTGGTCTGATAGTTGGGGTTGAAGAAGGAAAGGTTGTTAAAATCCATGGAATGAAAGGCCATCCCGTTAACAGCGGTGACATCTGCGCATTACCAGCTCATTACCATCCACTCTTTACTGCTGAGGATCGGTTGGCCCAACCGATGATTCGTCGTAATGGCAAATTAGTGCCCGCAGGCTGGGATGAGGCTATTGCGCATATCGTCAGCGAATTCAACCGGGTCATAAGGAAACACGGCCCGGGTGCAATTGCATTCTTTGGCGGCGCGGCTTGTTTTACCGAAGAATACTATCTCGTAAACAAGCTTATGAAGGGGGTCATTGGTTCTAACCATGTGGAAAGTACTGCCCGTTTGTGCATGGCAAGCACGGCGATGGGATTTATTTCCACCCTTGGCGCCGATGCGCCACCTACCTGTTATGCTGACATCGAAGAGGCTGACCTGTTCTTTATAGCAGGAAATAATATGGCAGTATCAGTACCCGTTTTATTCCGCCGTATCTGCGCTGCAAGGGGAAAAAACGACGCAAAGATTATTGTCGTTGACCCTCGCAGAACGGAGACCGCCTCAATGGCCGATATCCACCTTCAGATCAGGCCTGGTACAGACGTTGCCCTTAATAACGCCATTGCCCATATACTTCTGAAAGAAGGTCTTATTAACAAAGGATTTTTAGAATCCTATACTTCCGGGTTCGGTGATTTAAAAGAAGCCGTGGAGAAATATTCTCCCTTACGTGTTGCTCAGATTACCGGCTGTTCAGTAAAACAAATTCACGAGGCTGCGCTGGTTATCGGTAAGGCGAAAGCGATGTTAACCTTCTGGTTTCAAGGCTACAACCAATCACCCCAGGCGGTCTTTAAAAACAACACACTGCATAATTTATCATTGTTGACGGGTAATTTTTGCCGTCCCGGGGCGGGACCTCTCTCAATCACTGGCGAGGCGAACACCATGGGTTGCCGCTGGGTTGGGGCGCTGGCACATCTTCTGCCAGGCATGCGAATGGTTGCCAATCCGGCGCACAGGCAAGAGGTTGCCAAATTCTGGAATGTTCCGGTCGAAAAAATTCAGCCCACACCGGGCCGGTCAATCATAGACATTATTCACGGGCTCCATTCTGGCGAAGTGCGCGCATTATGGGTCATGTCTTCCAATCCGGCGGCATCCCTTCCCCATACGCGATGGGTAGAAGACGGCCTTTCAAAGGCGGAACTCCTCGTTGTCCAGGATATATTCCACCCTACAGAAACGACACTGCTGGCAGATGTAGTCCTCGCTGGCGCTCAGTGGTGCGAGAAGACAGGCACGTTTATTTCTTCGGAAAGGCGCATTGAACTGGCAGAAAAAATTATTGACCCTCCCGGTATGGCAAAATCCGATTGCGAGATCATCTGGATGGTAGCCAGGGCTATGGGGTTCCACAGGGAATTTCCTTATACCTCACCCGAGGAAGTATTCGAGGAATGGAAGGGAATCACACGCGGGCGCATATGCGATATGAACGGTGTGAGTTACAACCGGCTTCGTGATAAAACGGGTCCCCAACTGCCTTGCCCGGAAGCGGATCATTCCGGCACTTCCCGGTTATTTACCGATCTGCGGTTTTCCAGACCTGACGGCCGCGCCGCACTCCTTGCTCGTGATACCAGCGAACCTGCGGAAGTAACCAATAGCGAATATCCCTTCGTTCTCATTACCGGACGTCTGGCTTGCCACTTTAATACAGGCACGCGTACCCGTCGTATCTCACAGCTTAATAATATTGCTCCGGATAATCTGATAGAGATCAATCCGGCTGATGCAGCCCATCTTGGAATCGCGGAAGGAGACGAAGTATTGATAACTTCACGCCGGGGCAATGTCAGAGGAATCGCCTCTCTCAGAGATCGTATACTAGTGGGCACAGTTTACATGAATTTTCATTATGGCAGTATGTCTTTGGCAGGCAACGATAAACTCGCCAACCTTGTCTGTAACCCGGCTTACGATGTTCATTCAAAGCAGCCGGAATTCAAGTACTGTGCCGTTAAGGTGGCTAAAATTTAAATTAAGGTAACTGTTTAGTTTTTTGAAAAATTCCAATACCCCCTAATCCCACGTAAACGGAGGGATACAGGGGGGTGTGCTGCAGCGGCAATTCATGAATTGCCGCTGCATAATTACCGCTAAGGCGTTTACGACTCTTGGCGTTTTCAAAAAACTAAATTATTACAAAATTAAGTAAAGGACTATAATGAGCGAACTGCACGAGAGAAGTAAAATTGAGGTATCACAGCGGACAATTGAGTTTTTTGAGAAATTATTGCGAGCGTCAACTGACGGGATTGTAATTACCGACGTATCGCACAATATTATAGTGGTCAATGAGGCATTTTGCAGCTTTTTTGGCAGGCAACGACGTGAGGTGCTCGAAACAAACTTATTCCTCTGGTTAGAGCAGATAGGTACTGATGGACCAAAACGCTGGGTTGAGATGGAGAATCGTGTTTACGCCGAAGGCTCGTGCCATGATGTAGAGTTTGTGTTAACGTCTCCGAATGGGGCGAAGCACCTCAGTATCAACGCCTCTCTTGTGGAGAGGGTTGGGAATGAGGATGCTGGCGTTATTATGAGCATCTGGCGAGATGTAACAGAACAAAAGCGAACGGCAGAATTGGTGGAGCAAATGCGTTTGGCCACATTTGTCAAAGATGTGAGCGTTGCACTTACACGGAATAACACGTTACAAGAAATTTTGCGCTATTGTGCAGAGGCAGTAGCGAATCATCTTCATGCGGCGTTTGCGCGTATCTGGACACTTAATGAAAGAGAAAATGTCCTGGAACTACAGGCAAGCGCCGGTATGTATACCCGTGTAAAAGGCTTCCATAGTAGGATACCGGTTGGAAAATTTAAGATCGGTCGTATTGCTCAGGAACGCAAGCCCCATCTGGCAAACTTTGTTTTTGATGGTTTGCACGTCGGTAACAAAGATCAGGCCAGGCGTAAGGGAATGGCGGCCTTTGCAGGATATCCCCTTGTCGTAGGGGAACATCTGATAGGAGTCATGGCCATGCTTGTCCGCAATCAGCTCACCGAATTTACCCTCAGGGCGTTGGCGTCTGTTGCTGATATAATTGCCCTGGGCATTGTCCACAAGCAGAATGAGGAGGAATTAATTAAGTCAGAAAATAGATTTAAGACCATATTTAACAGCGCAAATGACGGAATACTTATGACAGATATAGAGACCAGGAGACTTTTTATGGGGAATACAAAGATATGCCAGATGCTGGGCTATACCGCTGAAGAGATCAAAAAACTCACGGTAATGGATATTCATCCCAGGGAAGCTTTATTCCATGTTATCGATGAGTTTGAAAGGCACGCGGATAATAAGAATGCGCTTGCCAGCAATATACCGATGAAAAGGAAGGACAATAGTATTTTTTATGTTGATATCAACTCGTCTCTGATAACCATCGCCGGGAAAACATATCTGATGGGTATCTTCAGGGATATCACCGAACGCAAGCAAACGGAAGAAAAGATCAGGCACATCGCCTTTCACGATCCCCTTACCAACTTGCCCAACCGATTATTGTTTAACGATCGTCTTACTTTGGCAATTGCTCATGCACGCCGTACCAGAGAAATGCTTGCTGTAATGTTTCTTGATCTGGACAGGTTCAAGATTATTAACGATACCATGGGACATACCTTCGGAGACCAGTTGTTGTATTGTATTGCTGAAAAAATGAAAAAATGCGTCCGTGAAGGCGATACCGTTGCCCGACTTGGCGGCGACGAATTCTCTTTGCTGATAACGGGAATTACTCATATGAAAGATGTGCACACTATCGCGCGCAAAATCCTCAATATCTTCAAGCAGCAGTGGGTAATCGGTGAACAAGAACTTTATATCACTGCAAGCATTGGGGTTGCATTCTATCCCGATAACGGCGAGGATGTTGAAACCCTGCTGAAGAATGCCGATGTGGCCATGTATGATGCCAAGGAACAGGGAAGAAATAATTATCAGTTTTACGTTCCGGCAATGCATGCCAAATCCTTTAAAAGGATGGCGATGGAAACTGATCTCCGCCGGGCACTGGAACATAAAGAATTTGTGGTATACTATCAGCCCCAGATGGACATTAATACCGGACAAATCATCGGCACAGAAGCATTAGTGCGCTGGCAGCACCCTGACCGCGGACTAATTTTTCCGTCAGAGTTCCTCTCGTATGCGGAAGAAACAAGGCTGGTCGTTTCTTTAGATGAATGGGTGTTACAAACTGCCTGTATACAAAACAAGGCATGGCAGGATGCAGGATTTCAGCCCATGTGCGTGGCGGTAAACCTCTCGGCGCATACGTTTCAAAAGCAAGATCTGGTAGAAAAGATTAAGTCGATATTGATGAAGACAGGTCTAAATCCGCATTTCCTGGGATTGGAAATTACAGAAAGCATAGCCATGCAAGATATTGAAACTACGATTAAGAAGCTAAAAGACTTAAGAGACCTGGGCATTCAAATCGCCATCGACGATTTCGGTGAGGGTTTTTCTTCTTTACGTTATCTCAAGTTATTCCCTATCAACAAGCTTAAATTTAGCCCGTATTTTGTTCGGGATATCGTGAGAAACCAGGATGATAAGGCTATTGTGGCATCTGTTATTGCCCTGGCGCGAAGCATGAAATTCAGGGTTATTGCCGAAGGGGTTGAGACTGATGACCAACTCTCTTTACTCAAACAACTGCAGTGCGACGATGTCCAGGGATATTTATTCTGTGAACCATTGTCTGCCAGAGTGCTTGAACGAAAAATGGCACAGGGCAAAATACGCATGGCTCTCCGTAATAAAGATTCACAAAAAGTACTTCCCACCCCTTTGATGGCCTCTTAAGAATTCAAACCGCAAATTGTTGTTTCAATGTTTTCATACCGGGTTCGTGGAAATTTGTTTATTGCAAATCAATCCCTCCGCGCATGAATTTTACAGGATTGTTTCTGAAGGCATTATTTCTCGCATTTACCATCATTTTGAATAGCTGTTTAAGCGAATCAATTTTTCCATCAAGCCGCTTGTCGTAAGAATTAAATTTCCTTGAACGGCTTTGAAATACTGGTAAAATCAAGAAAAATAAGAATACATAGAAAACAGGTAAAAAGCACATGAACGTACTCTTAATGTCCATGCCAGATTGCGCCCCTCACTTTAATGCTAAGCGGTGGAAGCCTCCCAACCTTGCTATATCATCTATTGCAGGCAATATTGAGGGTCATAACGTTTACATAGCCGATCTCATCTTGCGGAGGGACAGGGTCGCTGAAACCGTCAAGGAATTGATTGCAACATACCGACCGGACGTTGTAGGGTTAACGGCTATGAGTTTCCAATTCGCCACAGCCCGGAGAATAGCCAGTCTCATAAAAAGTCTCAATAAAGATATTAGAATCGTTCTGGGTGGATACCATGCCACGCTCATGTATGATGAAATATGCAAGAGCGAAGAGTCCGACCCATTTGACTTTCTCATCCGTGGTGAAGGTGATTTATGTTTTCATGAATTGTTAGAGGCCATAAATGGCAAAAGAGCTATTGAAGGTATTCCCGGTGTTTCATTTCGGAATGACGGTGGTTTTAATCACAATCCCCCACGTCCTCTGGAAGACCTGGCGAAGATAAAAATTCCGGATCGTTCCAAACGGATATGGAAGGGGTATCGATATTACGGTTTTACACTTGACATTGTGGAATCCTCCCGTGGATGCGTTATGCCCTGCAATTTTTGCAGTATGGACAAGATGTACGGGAAAACGTTCAGAAGATTTAGTATTGAAAGGATCCTTGCGGATATTGCCAACGCCAAACAACATGGCGCAAATTTTATTATCTTCTCAGATGACAACTTCACTTTGGACATCAAGGGATTTGAGACCCTCTGTGATGCTATCGTTGATGCAGGGCATAATGATGTCCGCTACATCATCCAGGCAAGCAGCGCCGGGATCGCTTCCTCAAAAACCCTTGTGGAAAAGATGGCCAGGGCGGGTTTCCGGATCGTCTTCCTTGGTATTGAGAATGTCTCAGAAGAAAATCTGAGGCTTATGAAGAAGGGGAATATCATTGAAAAAACAAAACTCGCCGTCAGGCGATTACATGAACATAATATTATGATCGTGGGTGGTATGATCATCGGGAACCCGAATGACAGGGAAGAGGATATTGCCAGAAATTATGAATTCTTTGTCAATTTACAAATAGACTTCTTTGCAGACCAGATACTAACGCCCTACCCCAGAACGGGCATGCGTGAAGAGTTACTGAATGCTGGGCTTGTGACAAATAAATATGACTATAGTCGATACAACTGCTTTTGGGCAAATGTTAAGACAAATTATCTGGAATCGGAAGACCTCCAGTTTCTCAGATGGAAATATAACAAAAAATACGCCAATTATATTTGCACCACACCAGCCTTCATTAAAAATTACCCTCTTGCCTATTATTATCGTCAGTATCTCAGAAGACCGTTTCTGAGACTGAAAAACAGGTTGTTCGGAAATAACCTGAGCGAAATGGAATTGTACAGAAGGGATATGGCGAAGGCGGAGGCCATGAACAAATTCTTCTGAGTATTTTGTTGTAATATTCCGTTACTTTGCTATAGTTATGAGCTGAGTTTAATACCAAAAATGAATAAAGGTAGGAGCCGTCTCCTGACGGCGACTGACAGATCACAACGGTGTGCGATACAAAATTGGATGCAAACAGGAGTTGACTCTTACTGCAGAAATACCATTACGTCTTTAAACTGGTAAGAAGATAAAGGATAAACGATGGGAATAACTTTTATAGCCGGTGAAGTTTCATGACCCCGCAGGAAAGGAGTAAGCAATAAATTAGGTTGGGTTTTAAAAGACAAAACCCAATGACTTTCCTGTCATTCCGAACGAATGTGAGGAATCTTGCCATCTCAAGATTTCTCCCTTCGGTCGAAATGACACGGAGAGTATATAACTTTGAAATTCCTTAAATTAGGCTGGCTTTGTCAGCGCCTTCGAGTAGCTCAGGCTTCCAGCCTGCAGTGAGAAACAGGTATGGGAAAAAGATATTTTGCCCATATTACCTACCCCGTTTACGGGAAGGCCGGGGCGTGGATACATGCAGGCAAGATGCCTGCGCTACATTGCAACAAATTGAAATTCTCGAACTTTTAATTACTCCTTCGGCAACTTCTCTCCCCTGTCTCCCCCGTTTACGGAGGATTATGGGGGTAATTGAAATAAACATTAAACTAGGGGGCTGAATGTATATCCTGAATTTATTAAGAATATGGTAAAATTGTAGTTTATGTAAAATTTTTAAGAGGTTTTTCTATGCCTACAGTATCGGTTGTTAAATGCGATGATTATGAATTAGAAAAGGTTTACCATGCCATTCATAAAGCCTTAAGCTTAATAAATGGCATCGACAAACTGATCAGTGCCGGCAGTAAGGTGCTTTTAAAACTTAATCTCCTTTCGTCTTCACAACCTCCAGAAAGGGCGGTTAATACCCACCCTGTGGTGGTCAGGGCGCTTGTTAATATATTCCAAAGGGACTTTGGATGCGAGGTTTATATTGGTGATTCGTCAGGCAGCGTAAAGAACGCTTCTACCTTTAATGCCTTCCGCATTACCCGCATTAATGAAATTGCAGAGGACACAGGGGCGAAGATCGTTAACTTTGATAAGGACAAATATATTGACATTCACAATAGCGATTATGAGGTTTTAGATAAATTTCGTATAGCCAGGACGTTGCGAACGGTGGACTTTGTGGTCTCTGTACCCAAACTCAAGACGCATGGTTTGACTCAATACACAGGAGCCATAAAGAACATGCTGGGTTCCATTCCCGGCAACGGCAAAAAAAATATACATTTAATTGCGCCGAAACCCACGGTGTTTGCAAAAGCGCTGGTGGACATCTACCAGATGGTACAGCCGCATCTCATTATTATGGATGCTATTGTAGGCATGGAGGGGAATGGTCCTAATGCCGGACAGCCAAAAAAGGTCGGATTGATTCTCGCCAGTAAGGACAGTGTGGCTATGGATGCAGTAGCCAGCAGTATTATTGGATTTGAACCTATGGCCGTACCAACTATCCGCTTTGCGCACCATCGTGGTTTAGGTATTGGTGAGCCTGGTACCATTAATGTCGTTGGTGAGACGATCAGCGATGTGCTGGTTCCGGATTTTAAAAAGCCTTCCAGCGGTGCACAGGATTTTGCAGGAAAATATCTGCCGGATTTTTTACTGGCCCTGATGTTCGACAGCACATGTTCCGCCTTTTCTACGGTGAATCATTCGAACTGTACGCGTTGTTACGAATGTGTAAGGAATTGTCCTGCCGGTGCTATGTCAAAGGAAAATGGCAAAGTGATTGTTGACAAAAAGAAATGTATCGGGTGTTTTTGCTGCGATGAGGTGTGTGATTTCCATGCGATTGAAATGAAGCGTTCATTGCTGGGCAGGGCGCTCCTGGGTATGGCAAAGGCGCTGGGAGTAGAGAAAGTTGAGTAAATTATGTCATATAAGTAAGACATTATTGCGCCGATAGTAAGGCCGTCTTTACATTTTCACACTTAAGTAATCAGGATAATTACTCTTTCAAAATATCCAAAATGGAACTGCAGTGGACAAAGATATTTCTTCCTGAAATCAAGGAGCTCATTGAGACCAAAGACTTCAAGGGACTGCGTGGCTTTCTAAGGGAACGCCACCCTGCTGATATCGTCGATATCCTCAGGGAACTCAATCCCACAGAGCGCGTGGTGGGTTTCAGATTGCTTGACAAGAACAAGATTTCCGAGGTCTTTGCCCTTTTTGAACCCATTGAACAGGAAGAACTCCTCAAGCAGTTTACCGAGCAGCATGTAAAAGAAATTTTAGTGCAAATGCAGCCGGATGACCGTACACAACTCTTTGATGAACTGCCGGCCCATGTCGTAGAAAAACTCTTAAAACTTCTCCCGCCCGCAGACCGCAGGGAGGCGAATGAACTGCTGAACTATCCCCATAACTCTGCAGGCCGCATAATGACCACGGAATATGTGGATCTTCAGATGGATATGACCGTGGCTGAGGCGCTGGAACACATCCGTAAAACGGGGCCAAATCGTGAAACAATTTATATTTGTTATATTGTCGATGAAACAAAAAAACTACGCGGCGTTGCTTCCCTGAAGAATATCATACTTGCCAGTCCAGATCAGCTCATCAGGGACATTATGAATGAGAATGTTTTTTATGTCCATACCACGGATGACCAGGAGAAAGCAGTCCAGGTAGTTCAAAAATACGATATTCTTGCCGTTCCGGTTGTGGACAATGAGGACAGACTGGTGGGGATTGTTACTGTGGACGATGTATTGGACGTTGTACAAGAGGAAGTTACGGAAGACTTTCAGAGGATGGCCGGTATACAAACTACTGAGGAAGAATATTTTCGTGTAGGGTTTTCAAAGCGGGTAATCAACCGTATCTCTTGGCTGGTTATTCTCGTAATTGCTGCGACAATATCGCAAACCATACTGAAAAGTTATTCCGGAGTCCTGAGTTCAGTGATAGCACTCGCTTATTTTATCCCTATGCTTACCGGGTCTGGGGGTAATACGGGGTCACAATCCTCGACCCTGATCATTCGGGCATTGGCTACTGGAGAAGTAAAAGCAAGAGAATGGTGGCGAATTTTATTGCGGGAACTCAGGGTTGGCGTTTCCCTGGGGCTTATCATGGGTCTCATTGCCTTTGTCATTGCTGCTGTATCGTTAAGACAGATAACGATCGCCCTGACGGTAGGTGTTTCCTTGTGTATTGTGGTAAGCGTGGGAAATATTGTGGGTGTGGCCATTCCTTTATTTTTCAGGTTTTTAAAACTGGACCCGGCCTTTGTCTCGGCGCCGCTCATCGCCACACTGTTGGATGCTACGGGACTTGTTATTTACTTTGAGATCGCCAGCAGGATACTTTCCGCATCTGTTTTGTAGAGAGGTAGCGCTGTTTAATACACAGGCGACGAAGTATATTAGCTTGACATTTTTCTGGTGGAATGGTATCTTTTAAGTGATTTTTTCACAATAATATAATAAAAGGAACGTGATATTCGATCGAAAGGAGCAACGGTTTGAATAGTCAGGAAAATATGCCCAGGGGAAATTCCATCCTGTGTGGTTTTGCCTTTGATAATACGGACAATCACAAGAGAATCACCACTGGGGAGAATTTTTACATATTGGGAGGTTCTGCAGAAACCCACGAAAATCTTGTTGAGAAGGTATTGGAATTTAATCAGCTCGTAAAGAAGTATGGCAAGAAACTGGATAATCTCTCAGAAAAGGAATTTTATAACATCGCAAATGAGATTTGCGCCGATGCGGAAAAGATGTACTGGCTTTATCACGTTTGATTTTAAAAGAGATTTTATGAAAGATATTCTTTTTATTACCTTTTTGAGTTTTCTTTATGCTGTTAATAGTTACAGCGCCGACAGCTTCAGTGACTTTGATGTGCATTATCAGTTGGGAAACGAGTACAATAAGCGCGGCATGATTGATGACGCGATTGTGGAATATGAAAAGGCTATTGAAATAAATGCGTATTCTGCAAAGGTTTACAATAATCTAGGGGTTGCCTATAGCAAAAAGAAGCTATTTGACAAAGAGATTTCTGCATATAAGAAGGCGATTGAACTGGACAAGAATTACAGGGATGCCTACTTTAATCTGGGGATCGCATACGGTGCAAAAGGAATGGTGGATGACGAGATCAGGACTTACCAAAAAGTCATTGAACTCGATTCTGAGAATTTCGAGGCATTGTATAACCTAGGACATGCCTATCGTGAAAAGGAAATGTATGACGAATCCATTGCTGCGTATAAAAGAGTAATTGAGATTGACCCAAATTATATTGACGCATATTTCAATCTGGGTGTTTCATATGGTAAAAAAGGCTTGTTGGATGATGAAATTCTGCAATATAAGAAAGTGCTGGACTTGAATCCCAACAGCGCCGAGGCGCACTTTAATCTGGCGATTGTTTACGGTGAAAAGAAGATGTATGAAAAACAGATTAGTGAGTATAAAAAGGCTATTGCCCTTAATCCAAAGTATGCAAAGGCATATAAAAATCTTGAGTCTCTTTATCGTGAAAAAGGGATGAAAGAGGATGCCGATCGGGAATTGGCCAGATATAATGATTTAGTGAAACCTTGAAAATAATGAGGAGGAAATACGAAATGATAGATAAGCTGAATCAAATAATTACAGAAAAGTCTGAAAAGATTATGACCAATCAAAAGGTAGAGGGACTTATTAACAGTGTAGGAGGTGTACTCTGTTTTGTTGGCGCAGTGGTATTCGGTATTATGTTTATTGTATGCGGTGCAAGCCTCGTGAAAACCGGCAAAAATTATGTGGTAAAACCCACCGCGGAAGAGAGGGAAGCTGCTGAAGCAGTATCCGAGCCAGAAGCAGCCGAAGGGGTGGAAGCAACTGAACACAGTGAAGAATAGCCATAAAAAATAATTCTGCAGAAATTTTTAAGCTGAATCCGTAGGAAGTGATTTTTAACGGTAGAGGAATTTCTGATGCGGTTCCTGATTAAGGGTGAAAAAGTCGTGATGAAAAAGATATTTCCATTAACATGCGTTTTTTGTCTGGCCTTGTGTTTTTTGTTTGTTTTGAGATCAGTTCATGCCATCCTTTTACCTCTGACGATGGAGCAGGTACAGGAAGCCATCGAATATGGCCAAAAAAACAAAAATATAGGCATCGCTGTCTTTTCAAGACCATGGACTATTTCTCTGGACAAAGGCAAGGGGTCTGCAACATTGTTTACACCTTTTCACAACATTGCTTATAAGGCCAGAAAAGCTGCAGTGGAACGCAGGGAATTTACCATTAAGGATATTCATCAGGCTGTTGAAATCGGGGATACATTTACCTTTTCAGTGACGGTTTACGGCGATGATTATAATTTTTCAAAATATTATTCTGCCAAACTTTATTATAAAGACGATGTGATACAACCTGAATTTGAGTTTGTACCGGAATTAGCAGATGCCAGCGAATTCTGGCCCGATTCTCCATGTCATTCAGCCCGCCTGGTCTTTAAATTTCCAACAAAAGACGTTGACTTAAATTCGGTTATTATCCTGGCAGTTGTTGCACCTGGCGGTGAAGAGACCTTATTTGATTTTGACCTTTCAAAGATGAAATAGGACTCTTTTAATCCTGTTTTTTGGAATAAAACCGAAAGGATAATTAAGGATAATTATTTATGAAGAAATGTATTCTACTGTATTTTATTGTTTTTGGTATAGCTTTGCTATTGGGGGGGGGATGTGCAGGACTTTCTACAAAAGCCACCAAGATACAAGAGGAACGCCTGACATTGATTGATCAAAGGATACAAAAACTTGAAGAGGGATTATCAGCGCTAAACATCTCAGCCCAGAATCTTGAAAACCGTGTTGGAGAGCTTTCACAAAGAGCTGCGGATACAGACACAAATTACTCGAATCTTCAGACCGTTCTTGATAGCCTAAGTTCTAGGTTCGAGATGAAGGAGAGTTCTTTTGAAAGCATCCTTGCGGAGACACAAAAGAATATAAGCGGGCTTGAGAAGAAGTTAAGTGAAATAGAAAAAGCAAAAATCGATTTGCAAAACCAGCTCCTGAGTCTTCAGACTCAGAGGACCCGTCTTATTGGTTCGAAGCTTGATCAACAAGCTGAGGCTATGAAAGAAGAGGCAAAGGAGATGATTGAGCATGGCCGGGAGATGGTTAAAGAGGCAACAACAAGAAGAAAGTCAGAAGATGATAAAAAAATAGAAGCAATAGCTGCAAATCATGAAAAAGAGGCATTGCAGAAGTTGCTGGATGATGCACTGACTCTTTACAGAGATGGGAATTATAATGGTGCGATCGGCAAATGGGAGGAAGTGCTTGTAATTGACCCTGAGAATATTGAGGCAAAATTCAATATTGAAATAGCAAGAGAAAAGATGAAATCTGTTTCTGAAAAATAGTGTATGGCCTTGTTCCTGATTAAACGAAGATATTTGTAAAAGAACCGTTAGTTTATAATCTTTACCACAGTGTGCGTTTTTTAATCTGCCTGCCCTGCCGGAATAATGGACTTGCCTGTCTCATAAGCGGTATTTGTAAATACCGTCTGACCGTTGGCATCTGTTACAGCACCTTGCGGTGAAATCAATATACAAATCCTGCCAAACTTGACCTTTTTTCCCACGGCTTTACCTTAAACGGGAAAACCATTTGTGCATACCGCCTTACCTTTGCTTTAATTGCTTTCGTCTTTTTGGAGTTTCAGCATGGAGGGGGGAATGCCGCCACTGAATCAGCCACGCATATTGGCACCGTAACCTTAGAGGCAGTATAGTACCACATAGAAAAATATCGGTAGCTGAAATATTTGTTTGGGAAAGAAGCGATCCGGGTGGAAGAAACGGTGTTTACTCCTCCACGGGAAAGGCGTTCTTTATTCCATGCGGGCAACTATGTCTGCAAAGAATCGGTTTTTGCCCCAAACGTTGCACCCAAGCTACCAGTACCTATTAAGTTAAAATGTACGATCCTGAAGGAATCTCTATCATTTGTATAGGTATCGCACAGATACGGTAGGGTAAACATAAGATGCCTCAGTTCATGAGATATGCACCAAAAGTAGTCAGAGATCTCCGTGCCTTTCACCAAATTGTGCATACTGCTGTATAGTTTTGCCATCCACCTTCCTCAACAATTGAATAGAATTGGCGCAGGTGATATTGAGAAGATTGCAGGGCAAAATTAATATTAATACAGAATTAACACATTCTTAACAATTTCTTAACATTAAAATAGTAATATACCAGTGTGAGTTATACGGTTAACTTTCATCTGTATCTCCGGTAAGGGCAACCGGACTCACCGTGCGGGAGAGTTTTCCTCCCATTTCCTGCAATTTTTAATATTCCAGTCATTTGGCAAGTTCCATGACTGAAACAAACAAAATACCATGTGGCGTGATGCGTTTCAGTATGTCTCCACACTGAAACATTCGAATGGCTGACGCTGTTTTTGTACTAAAAATCACAAAATAAAAATGGAGGTGAAATAGTATGAGTACATTTATGGAACATATTGATTACGGAATCAGGAAATTCAAAGATGGTGAGATTATCTTCAAAGAAGATACGTGGCCATATTACGTATATGTCCTAAGAGAAGGTAAGGCCAGGGTATTGAAGAATGTTGACAAAAGGCAGGTAGTAATTGGTACGTTAACCAGAGGGGATATCTTTGGAGAGATGGACTTCCTTGGAAGGACAAAAAGAACCGTTTCGGTAATAGCGGATGGTGATGCAGTGGTTGGAATGATTACAAGGGATGTCTTTGTGAAGTTTGTTGATAAATTACCCCCCAGTGTTCAAGCCAGGTTATGCACAATGGCGAGTGATCTCATAAGTATGGCCGAGATTTACAGTCGTTTGATTGTTTTATTACAAAACATGAATACCGAAAAGAAAATGATTGGTGCGGAAACCTTTGAGGTAGAAGCGAACAAGATACCAGAGGTTATGCAACAGATAATTACTGAGATGGATAGACGCCACAGTGCAGCGGTAGAAGGCCTCAACAGACTGTCATCCCAACTTGAAAAGAAGCAGTCAAGGCTGTTCAGTAATTAATAATGTAGTAACAGTTTAGTTTTTTGAAAAATTCCAGTAATAATGTGCTTATCTTGTGCTGTAGAGGCAATTCATGAATCGCCACTACATAATTACAGCTAAGACACTTACAACTCTTAATGTTTTCAAAAACTAAATTGTTACATTGTGTACAGGAAGTTTTATTTGATTATGCAGTTTTTTGGGTGGCAGAAGCGTAAAAATCCATGTAGGGACACGGGTCACAATCTCCCTGCAAAGGAGATTGACTTGAAATATTGTGGAAAGGGTCGTTTTGTATGTTTATATGAAAGGTTATTTTTCAGAAAAGGAGGGATTTTAGATGTGTCGGGAATGGCGTAAGCTGGTATTGTTATCGGCATTGATTATTGGTAGCATATTTACCGGAAGTATATTGCACGCTACGTTTGCACAACAGGTTGTACATCAGGAAGAGGTGACCAAAAACGAGGTGGAAGATTTAAAGTGGCAGTTGAAGCAGATGGAGGAGTTGTTTCAGAAACAGCAGGAGCAGATACAGGCCTTAAAAAACCGGATAGAGACATTAAGCGCTGAGAAACCCGCAGTTACAAGGGAAGAAATTAAACACGAAATTGAGGATTATCTTGCCGCGGATGAGGCGCGGAAGAAAATGGGACTTGGCATGCCCGCAGTTACTGCCCTCTATACTCCTGACGAGGAAAAGTTTTCTATCGCATTCAAATCGGATGATGAAAGATATTCGCTTGGGGTTGGTGGTAGATTGCAATTCCGTTATACATTTAAAGACAATGACGAGGATTTCGGAAAACGGGATACGAATAATATCGACGTTCGCAGGGCAAGGCTTAGTCTGGGTGGGAATGTCTATAGCAAAATGGTACATTACTATGTCGAATTTGATGGCGATAGCTTTGACGTAGGTATAAGGGATTTCTATGTGTATTGGACTCCTCTTGAAGAATTAAATGCCAAGATTGGATATTTTAAGGTGCCATTTAACCAGCAAAGGATGACTACCTCTGCAAAACTCCTCTTTCAGGACAGGGCTATCGCCAGTGAACAATTTGATCAGGACCGGGATTATGGGTTCGACATTTACGGAAAACCCTTTGACGGATATTTGGAGTATCATGCCGCTGTGTTTCAGGGTGCCGGTGAGAACCCAGAAGACAGGGGTACCGATGACAACCTCAATAATGAACTCATGTACGTGTTTAACATAAGATATAACCCATTTGGAAAATATGACACTATTGATGAATCTGATTGGAAGTTTACGGAAAAATTTAAGGCATCAGTGGCAGCATCCGTGGTTATTAATCCAAAAGAAAGGGACGAAAAGCTTGTGGATTCCGATGGCATATTGGGTGTTGTTGAACTCAGTATGAAATACAGGGGTATTTCATGGCATAACGAGTATTTTATGAGGAGTGATGACCCTGAATCCGGAGGTGAATCGGTGGAATCAAATGGTTTTTTTTCCCAGGTTGGCTATTTCGTAATACCAAAGAGACTGGAGGTGGCTACCCGTTATTCCATGTTTGATCCGGATAATGATATATCCGATGATATCAGAAGGGAGTATACAGGAGGTATAAACTATTATTTCCGCGGTCACCGATCAAAGATACAAGCTGATGTTGGACATTTTGTGACCGAGGAGGGTGACGAGCATGACAGGAATGAAAACAGGGTCAGGTTGCAATATCAAATCGTATTTTAAGGAGGAAAGAAAGAGTATGAGAAAATGTAACGGAAGGTTTTTGAATTTACTTTTTACATTGGCAGTGGCTTCCATGCCATTTTATGCGGTTTCACAGATGACAGTGTCCCATGTCGCTGAGCCATCTCAGATAGAGGTAGAATTATCAGAGGAAAGCGCATATCAGAAGAACAAAAGGGACCAGGAGACTGCACTCCTTTGCTTCTTCCGCGCGGGAGGCAGAGTTTGAAAAATAGGTGAACTTGACCATACATTTATTAAAAATAGGCTACGGTTCCAGTGGAGAAACTATTGTATTTGGTACATATGAGGCGCTGAAAGAATAATAAACGTCATTCCGAAAAAATGAATCGACTTCTGCAATGAATTTGATTAAGATAGTGTCCGCAAATACCAATTTTAAGGAGAGAGATGTTATGATGAAAATATCATGGCTTCTGTTGTCAGTTTTTAATCTGGCTTTCGTTAGCACAGCTATAGGCGGTGAAACTGTTTATATTGATCCGAATATTAAGTCATATGCCAAAGTGGGTGGTATCTCCGGGAACCTTAACAGTATAGGTTCTGACACCATGAATAACCTCATGACCTATTGGGCAGAGGGATTTAACAGGGTGTATCCGAACGTAAAGGTTCAGGTTGAGGGAAAGGGTTCCACCACTGCGCCACCGGCCTTAATTTCTGGAACAGCACAGATTGGTCCCATGAGCAGGGCAATGAAGCCGACCGAAATCGACGCCTTTGAAAAGAAGTATGGTTATAAACCCACTGAGATAAAAACGGCGCTCGACGCCCTGGCGGTTTACGTGAACAAGGATAATCCATTAAAAGGCTTAAGTCTGCCCCAGGTAGATGCCGTATTTTCAAAGACTCGTAAGGGCAGGTACAAAAGTGACATTACCACATGGGGACAGCTTGGCTTAACGGGAAACTGGGCATCAAGGCCGATAAGCCTCTATGGTCGCAATTCAGCATCTGGCACCTATGGTTTCTTTAAAGAAATTGCACTCTTTAAGGGGGATTTCAAGAATGAGGTAAAGGAACAGCCTGGTTCCGCATCTGTGGTACAGGGCGTGACCGAAGACCGGTATGCTATAGGATACAGCGGTATCGGGTATAAAACCTCCGGCGTGCGTGCCGTTCCCCTTTCCTTTAAGGAAGGAGAACCGTATATGGAGGCTGAAATGGAAAATGTAATGAACGGTTCCTACCCGCTGGCGCGGTTTCTTTACGTGTATATCAATAAGAAGCCAGGTCAGCCGCTCGACCCCCTGGTGAGGGAGTTTGTGAAATTTATACTGAGCAGAGAAGGCCAGGAAGTGGTTATAAAAGACGGATATATACCATTACCGGAGTCGGTTGTTAAAGGGGAACTGAAGAAGATAGAATAGTACATGAAAATTCAGCATAGAAGAAAGCTTACTGATAAGGCCGCCCACTGGATAATTACGCTTGGTGGAGCGGCTACTGTTTTTGTTATCTTCGCCTTGTTTTTTTTTATCTTTCTGGAGGTCTATCCCCTTTTACAGGGCGCTCAGATAACAAAGGAAAATACCTATGCCTTGCACGGTAAGGCAATTTTCATAGGTGTAGACGATCATCAGGTGGTTGCCTACGCTATTTATAGCGATGGCAATATAGAGTTTATCTCTCTTTTAGATAGAAAGGTCTTTAAAAGGCATCAAATAACAGATGTACAGGGTAATCACATAACATCAGTTAGTAAAGACCATGACCGTCTTGCCCTTGGAACAAGTGACGGAAGGATATTGACGGTATCCGTCAGCTTTTCTGAATCATTTGAAAACGGGAAAAGGATTATTATTCCTGAGGTATCGGAAGCAAAAATTGTGGCAGTTGACAACGGGGGGAGAGGGATCAATTATATTGTATCCAGGGGAGATGAAGGCACAGCTGTGACTGTAGCCCATACAGGGGATGGGAAATTAGTGCTTATGTCCTCGGAGGCCGAGAGGACGCTCTTTGGCGAGGAAGAAAGAAAGGAGATCAAAAATGATATTACCGATCTCGTTACGCCGGGTGGCTTGAACCAAACTTTCCTTCCTTTACAAGGGAAATTAGGAGAACTTGAGCCTGGTACAATGCCTGTATCACATAGCCCGGCAGATTTGACAGAGCAGAGAAACACGACCGGTATAACCTCGCTGGCGCTTGACCTTTTCATGGAAAACCTTTACGTGGGGACCTCTTCGGGGGAGCTTTTCCGCATAGACGTGGGGGACAGAAACAATCCCCGTCTTGCGGAAAAGGTAAGGGCGTCTGACAGAGCAATTACCGCCTTGGGTTTTTTATTGGGAGACGTTTCACTTGTTGTTGGTGATGGAGGCGGAAGAGTAAGCGTCTGGATGCAGGTGAGAGACGATACATCTCCTTCCGGATGGGCATTAAAAGAAGTACATAACCTTACACCTCACAATGCCCCTGTCCTGGCAGTTGCCCGGTCCATGAGGGATAAAGGTTTTGTAACAACGGCAACTGACGGAACAATTCACCTTAATCATGCAACATCCGAGCGGACACTTTTAAAACTCAAAACGGATTCCAACCCTGTATCCATTGCCTTTTCGCCAAAGGCCAACGGCATTCTTGCGGCCGATTCAAACAACCATTTATTTCACTGGATGATTTCAAACCCTCATCCTGAAGTTACCTTAAAAACCCTGTTTGGACGCGTATGGTATGAAGGTTATGAAAGACCGGAGTTTATATGGCAGTCCACAGGCGGCACAGATGATTTTGAACCAAAGCTGAGCCTTGTACCCTTAATCTTTGGTACCATTAAAGGTACAGTATACGCCCTGATCATTGCCGTACCCATTGGCATCCTTGCAGCGCTTTATACATCCCAGTTTCTCCATAATTCCTTAAAAATAGTAAAACCGGTTATTGAAATTATGGCGGCGCTCCCCAGCGTCATCCTCGGTTTTCTTGCTGGACTCTGGCTTGCACCACTGATGGAGAGGATATTTCCAGCAATCATTATTATGCCGTTTTTCATTATCCTCTCCATTGTCGTAGCCATTTTTATCTGGAAGATACTACCTGTCTTTGGAAGCGGCTGGTACAGGTACGGGACAGAGGCGCTTGTTTTAATACCTTTTCTTATCGGGGCGGTGTATATGTCGCTCCGGTTTGGCGGTGCCTTTGAATCCACCTTTTTAGGAGGCGATTACAGGGAATGGTTTTCCAGTATACTCGGATTAAAGTATGACCAGAGGAACGCCGTTGTCGTAGGTGTTGCTATGGGGTTTGCAGTGATACCACTTATTTTTACCATATCAGAAGATGCCATGAGCAATGTTCCAAATAGCCTCCGGTCGGCGTCGCTGGCGCTTGGAGCAACCCCATGGCAGACAGCTGTCAGGGTAGTTCTGCCTACAGCAAGCCCGGGAATTTTTTCAGCCATTATGATCGGCTTCGGGAGGGCAGTGGGTGAGACAATGATCGTTCTTATGGCCACCGGCAATACCCCCATCATGGATTGGAACTTGTTTAATGGTTTCCGGGCGCTTTCGGCAAACATAGCAGTTGAGATACCGGAGGCGCCGTTTGGAGGAACGCTTTACCGAGTGCTGTTCCTCGCTGCATTGCTTCTTTTTATAACCACCTTCATTGTTAATACCCTTGCGGAAACGGTAAGGCAAAGAATGAAGCTGAGGTACAGTAAGTTATGAAAAATTTTTTTAAAACGGGCAATCCCTACATATGGTTAACGGCCGGGACACTGACGGTCTGTCTTCTGATGATATCGGGGTTAATTGTACTCATTATGGTGAATGGATTCGGCATATTCTGGCCACGTAAGATAGTTCAGTTTACCCTTCGGGACGGTACGGTGGCTCTGGGGGAGATTGCAAAAACTGAGTCCGTCCCCCACCAGAAAGACACTTACCGGACGAAACTGAAAATTGGTAACAGGGACATCTATGGGATGGACTTCAGGTGGGTAGACAATGCAGATATTGTATCTCAGGATTATCCAGCGCATGTATTAACCTTTGAAAGGCGTGAATGGGGCAATATGTATGGCTTTTTAAAGGGGTTAAAACAGGATGGCGACGTTAAACCCATGAAATTGGAATATCTAAGTTCCATGCTTAAGGAGACTCACGCCCTTTACAAAAGGATACGGTACATGGAGAAAAAGGAAATTGGCGATATAAATTACCATATGGAAAAATCCCGTCTTGAGCTGAGACGTTTGAAGATGCAGCAACCATCCGTGAAAGTTCAGAAAAGAATTGCGGACGTCAGGGAGCGGATGAACAGTCTGGAAAAGGCATATCTGGAAAGAGAAGACGCGCTTGCCGGGCTTTACACGAAGGCAAGGGAAAAAGAGGTTGTGGTGCTTCTTGCAGACGGCAGGGAAAAGATTTTGCCTGTCTTTCAGATTATCCGTTTCTATGCCCCGAATGAGATGGGGGTTTTTGCCAAAATGGGTTTTTATATTACAAAATTCCGGGAGTTTATCTTGGATGAACCGAGAGAGGCGAATACAGAAGGTGGTGTTTTTCCTGCTATCTTTGGGACGGTTATGATGGTGCTGATCATGAGTATTGCTGTTGTTCCGCTCGGTGTATTGACGGCGGTGTATCTCAAAGAATACGCCAGTGATACTTTTATTGCCAGGCTTGTCAGAATATCGGTGAGTAACCTGGCTGGTGTGCCATCTATCGTCTTTGGTGTTTTTGGCCTCGGTTTTTTTATCTATTTTATCGGGGGAGGTATAGACAAATTGTTTTTCCCCGAGTCTCTGCCAACACCTACGTATGGGACCGGTGGTATTCTGTGGGCATCGCTTACTCTGGCGCTCCTGACGGTACCGGTGGTTGTGGTGGCAACGGAAGAGGGGCTGTCTGCTGTGCCCATGTCCATACGGGAGGGTTCTTATGCACTCGGCGCCACAAAGATTGAAACTCTGTGGAAAGTTGTAATTCCGCAGGCAACGCCTGGCATACTTACCGGTACAATACTGGCTATGGCACGGGCTGCTGGAGAAGTCGCGCCCCTGATGATCACCGGGGTTGTGAAACTTGCGCCCTCCCTGCCGATTGACAGGCACTTTCCCTATATTCATCTGGAAAGAAAATTCATGCATCTGGGGTTTCATATCTATGACGTCGGATTTCAATCACCCAATGTAGAGGCTGCAATTCCCATGGTTTATACCACAACCCTCGTTTTGCTCTTTACCGTGCTTGTGTTGAACCTTACGGCCATTGTGGTGAGAAATAAGCTAAGGAAATGGTACACTACGTCGGCAATGTAGGAATTAAAATCCAGTAACGGTTTAGGTTTTTGAAAATGTTAATAGTTGAAAATATTTTTGTGCCAATATGGAGTGGCAATTCATGGATTGCCACTCCGGGGTAATATATTTGTCTCATTACTGCAACTTTTAGAGAAAACTAAACTATTACAAAATCTATTACCGTCTGATTTCCCGGCAACCCTTTTTGCTGTAATTATGTTATGTCAGATAATCTTGTGAATATTCGTTGGTGAGTTATCTATGAAAAAAGAAAACATAACAGTCCCTGAACCGATAGTTAACATTATAGATCTGGTCCTTTATTATGGCAAAACGAAGGCGCTGAAAGGGATAAACCTGGATGTTTCAAGGAAAAAGATAACCTCTTTTATAGGCCCGTCCGGATGCGGGAAGTCTACATTAATCCGGTGTCTGAACCGTTTAAACGATCTTATAGAAAGTGTAACAATTGAAGGGAGTATCAGAATAGACGGTAAAGATATCTATGACCCCGCAATTGATGTCACTGAACTCAGAAGAAGGGTCGGTATGGTCTTTCAGAAGCCCAATCCCTTTCCAAAAACGATTTACGAAAATGTTGTATATGGTCCCCGTATCGTAGGTATCAGCAAAAAAAACACCCTGGACGAGATTTGCGAAAAGGCGCTGAAAAAGGCCGCCCTATGGGAGGAAGTAAAGGATAGACTTCATACCAACGCCCTTGACCTTTCCGGAGGGCAGCAACAGCGGATCTGTATTGCGAGGGCAATAGCCATGGAACCAGAAATTATACTCCTTGACGAACCGTGCTCCGCCCTTGACCCCATTGCTACTGCCAAGATAGAAGATATGCTTGTGGAATTAAAAAAGGATTATACCGTTATCATTGTCACTCATAATATGCAGCAGGCGGCCAGGATATCGGACTTCACAGGCTTTTTCATGCTTGGGGAGCTTGTTGAGTTTAACGTTACTACTGAGATATTCACAAACCCGCGGGAAAAACAGACGGAGGACTATATTACGGGGAGATTTGGCTAGAAAAATAAAAGCAAAAATCAAAAATAAAAATGCAAAAGTACGAGTCAAAAGCGAAATTGAACGAGGAGATACCATGACACGCGAGGCCTATCATAAAGCATTAAAAAATCTTGAAGATGACGTGCTGCAGATGGGGGATATGGTGGCGGACGCCATAAGAAAATCTGTGGAGGCGTTACAAAAAAGAGATATCAATGCTTCCAGGGAGATTATAAAGAATGACCTTCTCATAAATAAAAAACGTTTTGATATTGAAGAAAAATGTATTTCGCTTATTGCCACACAGCAACCTATGGCGGTTGATTTGAGGGAGCTGACCTCTATCTTGAGCATTATAACTGATCTCGAACGCATGGGTGACCACGCAGAAGGGATTGCAAAGATAAACGTTTTGTTAGGTAATGAGCCGCTGGTGAAGCCTCTCATAGATATTCCCAGGATGGCCGAAATAGGGCTATCCATGCTTGATAAATGCCTCAAGGCATTTATTGACAGGGACACCGAGGCGGCGAGACGTATCTGTAATGAGGATGATCAGGTCGACGCCCTTCATGACCAGATTTACCGGGAACTCCTGGTGCTGATGATGGAAAATCCGAGGATAATTCATATGGCTACTTATCTCACCTGGGTATCCCACAATCTGGAACGGATTGCTGACAGGGTGACCAATATCGCCGAAAGGATTGTCTTTATGGTTACTGGAAAGATGGAAGAGATAAATGTGTCGAAGTACTAGCCTGGTTGTGATTACTTACGATTGTGGATAAAATCAGCTCGATTTCCACCACCGCAAACCTCTTTCGTGCTGTTTCAGGCTTGTAACCTGAACCAAAACATTTACACGAATTTCGGTGGTTTCCTGACACAAATTTTACCATCACAAACTATATTCCCTGCAAATCCGATGATTTTGTAAATCCCCTGAACAGTATTCTTACGCCGAATGGCATACCCAGCAGACCCATTGCCAGCAACACGCATATAGGAACAACTGTGCCATTTATGTTTGCGTTAGCGAGTTTCAGAAATATTGCGGTAGGCATATTCTATTCTCATTGCCATCGTGTCTGCAACTGTGTAATAGTTGTGCCAAATTCCCCCGGCGCTTTTGCCCAGGTAAGTATTGCGCTTGCAATAATTCCCCTTTTACAGAGGGGAATCGTTATGATAAAAATGCCTTCATGGGTGAAGCCTCAAGAGAATATGCCACATCCTCATATTCCTTTGGTATTTCATCCATTGCAGCCTTTAGCATCCGTGTGGCAATTCCTGCTGTGGTAATAAATTGAGCTATAATGATACCGGGAATGGCAAATACAAACTGGATTATGTGGTCCTGCATCCAGTTTCCAAGGGGTTATTAAAAAATATGAGGATCATTGCACCAGGCGCAGAGGAGAGACTATCATGGGAAGTTCAAGGATTATATCGATGATCCTTTCCCTGCAAATTTATAGCAGGATAGTGCACAGGCAGAAGGTATGGCGATATATACCAAGAGGAGCGTGGAGAAAGTAGCGGCCATAAGGCTGAGGCGGATCGAATACATGACTCTTTCACTCAAAATAGTTTCCACAAAGGCGTCTCTGCGAAAAAAATAAAAGAGAGATGCTATTAACACGGCATAAAGCAAAAACGTCAAAAAAGCAAATAATATGCAAACTCTTTTAAACATTATCTCTTCACCCATTCATCCGGTACATGATATTCTCCGCCAACAGGCCTTTGACCGATCCATGCAAATGCTTCTTCCGACGATGTAAAATACTTATATTTCTTAAAAATTGATAACGCGTCTTCTGATGTCATAAAGTCAATAAACCTCTGAGCAAGTTCTCTGTTTTTAGTAAATCGGGAGATGGCTATTGGAATATAACCAACACGAATCACCTCATCACTTTTCAAAGGTACGGTTTCGACCGTAGCGGGATCCCAGTGTTCAAACACACTCCATCCTATCACGGCATCAACCGCCTTTAAAGATACCGCCGTTATGGTCTTTTCGCACCTCTCTGTAAAATTGACAATATTTTTTCTAACCCAACTTTCGCAGAAAGTTGGGTTAATGAGGCGATCGTCTTACCATGTAGTTGGTAATTTATGAATTGCCGCTACATAGTTGATACGAAGGCATTTTGAACCGCTGGCTTTTAAAAAGATAAAATTTGTTGTTTTTTTTATCGTAATCATATATCATTTTTTTTACTAGTGGGTCACCACAGAGGGCGCAGAGAACGCGGAGAAAACAAATGAAAAGGCAAAAAACCGATAACAACCACATTAGTCCCCATTAACAATGGGATTTAAGCAGTTGTTACTCATCGTTTTCCATGCCTTTTGCGGTAAACTATTATTTATTTTGTGTCTTTTCTCTGTAAACTCTATGTTAAAAAATTTTTGAGGAATTCATGAATTACAAACCTTATGCCATCTCATGGAATACGACCTATCGGTGCAACCTGCGCTGCAGCCACTGCTATCTTGATACAAATGCATTAATCAATCAATCTGCCAGCGAACTCAGCACACAGGAGGGATTCCGGCTCATAGACCAGATGGCTGAGCTTAATTCCAATCTGCTGCTGATCCTTACCGGTGGAGAGCCGTTATTAAGAAAAGACATATACGACCTGGCCTCCTATGCCTCCAGAAAAGGGATGATGGTTGTACTGGGAACCAACGGCAACCTGATTGATGACGATATTGCTAAGAAACTTAAAGAGAGTGGGGTAACAGGGATTGGTATCAGTCTCGATTCCCTGATACCTGAAAAGCATGATAAATTCAGAGGAATTCCCAGTGCCTGGGACGATACCCTGAATGGGATTGAGGCGTGCCGCAGGCAAGGTATAGAATTTCAAATCCAGACCACGGTCACTAGAGAAAATTTTCATGAAATTCCTGATATTATTGAGTTTTCTTACAACCTCGGTGCGAAGGTCTTTAATCTGTTTTTTCTCGTATGTACTGGCAAGGGACAGGATATGACGGATATTACGTCGCAGCAGTATGATCAAGCCTTGCGCCAACTGTATGAGATTCAAAAGAAATATCATGGGAAAATGATGGTGGGAGCAAAGTGCGCACCGCACTATCGAAGGATTGCGTACGAACACGACACCACCTCACCACTTATTCGGGCCTATGCGGGTGGCTGTCCTGCTGGCACTCACTATTGCAGGATTACCCCTGAAGGGAATGTTACGCCGTGTCCTTATATGCCGAATGTTTCTGGCAATGTGAGGGAGAAAAGCTTTGGGGAAATCTGGAAAAGCACCGCTGATTTTCAAACCTTACGCAATGCGAGACTCAATGGCAGGTGTGGTGTGTGTGAATTTCAATATATCTGCAAGGGTTGCCGCGCTCGGGCGCTGGCAACTACAGGAAACCAGATGGACGAAGATGTCTGGTGTGACTATATCCCCGGGAAATACGGCAACAAGGTCATCCAGCTGGCAATATCAGAAACCTTTGGTATAGAGGAGCTTTTTACTATGCCATGGAGTATTGAGGCTAAGGGTATTCTGAAGCAGATTCCTTCCTTCGGGCGAGGCATGGTCATAAGAGGTGTGGAACGGTTTGCGGTGAAAAATAATTATCGGGAAGTAACGGTTGATATCATGAGGGCTGCACGTGCAGAGATGATGTTGAATCAGAAGACGGCATTTCCCATGAAAAATGATGAAATGGTTCAAAACCCCCTCCCTTCAGTCCCTTCTACCAGGGGAGGGGAGGTACTTGTTGGTAAAATTACGAAGGGTACAGAAATAAAATTCAACATGCATCCGACTTCCTACTATAGGGCATCTACAAACTCATGTGAGAATAAATTTCCTCCCCCTTTGATGGGGGAGGGTAAGTGTGGTGGCGAGCCATTGCAAGATGGGGAAATCCCCTGGACTGAGGAGGCTCGGAAACGGGTGGCAAATGCCCCGGACTTTGTACGGCCTGGCATTTACAAACTTATGCAGAAAAAGGCACGCCTTCACGGTTGCAAGGAAATCACCTCAAAATTCCTCTCCGAAATAAGGGATGAGTCCATGCAGCTCGCATCCAGACGCATCAGGAATATTGGATTTGATGAACTCCGGATGGATGCATGGGACAAGGCCAAAGAAAAGTTAAAAAATGTGCGCAAAAAAGAGATTATTGATAAAATAAAGGCATTTCTTGGTGAACGAGCTGTCAAGAATGAGGGGATCATTACCAAATTTCAGGCATACCTTAAGGCAGCAGGTGTGGCGGTAAAAAAAGAAACTTCTGTAACACCGGTATGGACAGAGGAGGCAAAGCAACGACTTGAAAAGGCACCCATATTCGTTCGTGGCAAAGCGAGGAAATCCATTGAAGATTTTGCCCTTCGGGAGGGTGATGTGGAAATTACCAGTGAACTGATTGACAGATATATGAAGAATATCCCTTCTTTTGTGAGAAGTAAATTTAAATAAGGAATTTCAGTGCAGTGGTTGTATAGCGCGAACCTTGTCGCTATACGTTGACATACCATGAGAAGTTTCTGGAATCTGTTCATCTATTCATGAGTACCATTATAAAACAGATCCTGCATAAATATCCGAACCTGAAAAATGTCTTCCTAAATATTTTGAACAGGCTTTACATCCCCCCGTATAAATCCATAAAAACAAAGATTATTATCTCTTCAATCCTCCTTGCCGTGTTTCCAATCTTTATCATGAGGGTGTTTATCTATCCTACGGAAAAAAAAGCCTTGCAGGACGCATTGATACAGAATCTTGAGGGGGTCGGACACAAACAGGCTGAACTTATTGTACGATGGATAGAAGAAAGGAAGGCTGATGCAAGA
The DNA here is from genome assembly GCA_040048245.1 of Candidatus Brocadia sp. GTDB lineage: Bacteria > Planctomycetota > Brocadiia > Brocadiales > Brocadiaceae > Brocadia. The sequence goes on along the minus strand of JABRVT010000023.1, from coordinate 16,903 downwards.
ATTGTTGCCGAAAATCCCAACGTGCCAGGCGTGATTTATAAATCAGAGGGGAGTGAAAATTTTTACAGACTTCTGCACCATTTAAACACCCTCAGGGAGGCTTACGGATATAAAGAAATCTTTATCTGCGACCGCTTTGGCGATTTGAAAATTACCACCTCAACGGGAAAGGTAATTACTAATGTAGCGGGATTTGAATTTTTTCAGAAGGCCGTTAACGGCATAACATTCGTCTCAAACATTGCGCCGTCGGTAATTCCGCTGGAGAATGAATACGGAAAGCTTGAACTGGGGCTGCCGACCCTTTATATCACCACGCCGGTTGTTTATGAGCACAAGATTATAGGTATTGTATGTCTAAGGGTGGATGTGATGGAGATCAGTAAACTTATGAGAAGCGTCCGTCTGGGGGAAACGGGCGAAACGTATCTGATTAATAAAGAAGGGTACATGCTTTCTGAATCCAAGTATTTAAAATACCTCAAAGAACGCAGCCTCGTCCATCAAAGAACCACACTTGAACTCAGGGTAATAAACCCCAAAACAGGAAAACTTACCAGGGGCGCCGAAGAATGTATAAAAGAGGGAAAAGGGCACGACGGAGAAGGTTACATGGACTATCGTGGCATCATGGTTCTTGGTTTCTGGCAATGGATACCGGAATTGGACTGGGGAATTATTGCAGAAATTGATGTCAACGAGGGCTACGGTCCTGTCAAAAAACTGCACGCTACTGTTGCTCCGATCATGATTCTGATGACAATAGCAGTTATTTCATTTGCATTCTTTTTTGGCAAGAAGATATCAGATCCTATTTTGTACCTTACCGAGGTAACAAAGAGTATTTCGGAAGGTGATTACAGCAAACGGGTGAAAATTACATCCAGCGATGAAATTGGGGAACTGTCCAATTCTTTTAATAAAATGGCCAGTTTCCTGGAAGAAAAAACTCAGATACTCAAGGAATATACAGCTAACCTGGAAAGGACGGTGGAGGAAAGGACAAAAGACCTGGTCCGCATGAATCAAGAACTGGAAAAACAGAGTCGCAATCTGGAAAAGGCATATAAAGAATTATTGACGCTTGATCAGATGAAGGACAAAATGATCCGGGATGTCTCTCATGAATTAAAATCACCTGTTGCACAGGTACAAATGGCAATCGATCTCTGGTCCGCTGAAGTCAAAAAGACGCACATAGACCGTTCGAAGGAAGAGAAATTCAGCAGGATTATTAATAACAGTTTGCAGCGGTTGCGAAAGACCATCTGCAGCATTCTTGACCTGTCTGTCCTGGAAGCAGGCAGGCTGGTGTTCAGAAAAGAACCCATCCAGATGGATGATCTGGTTTTACAAACAACCGCAGGCATGAGGCTTTTAGCAGAAAAAAAGGGACTTGCTTTGATAAATCACGTAAATCAGGGGTTACCAATAGTAATTGGTGATAAGGATGAAATTAACCGTGTAGTTACCAACCTCATCGATAATGCAATCAAGTACACGGAAAAAGGAGAGATTCACGTCTTCCTGGAACAAAAGGATGCCTGTATAGAATTTGCAGTAAAGGACACAGGGGTTGGTATCGGTTTGCCAAAAGAGCAGTTTGGGAAATTATTTGAAAGATTTTTTCAGGAACGTCCGAGGGTGGACGGCGCCGGGGTTGGCCTTGCGATCTGTAAAAACATCATTGAGGTGCATAGAGGCAATTTGTGGGCAGAGAGTGAAGGCCGTGGGAAGGGGTCTACGTTTAAATTTACCCTGCCAATAGCTCAACAGGGCATTTCGCAAACTACGATCGACAAAAAGGAGCCGATACTTTGAGTAAGAAAATACTCATTATAGAAGATGAGGATGAGTTTTACTTTTTTTACGAGATGATGCTGGAAAATACCGATTATGCTGTAAAACGTGCCATAGATGGCGATCAGGCATTTGAAATGATAAAAAATGAAAAACCAGATCTTATTATTCTGGACCTGTTACTTGATCAGATGAAAGGCGAAGATTTTCTGAGGCAGTTAAAATCGGATCCACAGCATGCCAGCATCCCCATTATTATTGCCAGCAGTTTTTCTCCACGTTCATTCAAAGCAATATTTGAGGTAGACCCCAACCTGACCTTTTTGGAAAAACCATTTAGTCAGGAAAAATTGCTTGCTGAGATTAAAGTAAGGATAGGGTAGATTGTGAAGTATTCTCTATCGATTAAAAGGTTTTTCTTCGCGGTATTTGTCTTTCTTGCAGGCTGCCAATCTGTACTGCACAGAGAAATTATTCATAAAAAAAACCACCTTCTGGAGACATCGTTGATATTCGATCTGGAAGACGGACAATTAGACATACCGTTTGAGCAAGCATGCCTTATTGCATCGGGCGTTGATACAGGCGAAAAGATGCGGAGATATCTGGCAAAAATCGACCTCCTTATCTCCAGGATCAGTCATGAGACAGGTATCAACGAAACAAACAATTCATTAGTCAGGGCACAGATGATTTTCGACTGGCTGCAAAAAAGCGCCAATGAGGGGGTATACAACGATTGTTACGACTTCAGAGACACCCTTAATCTCAGGGTGGGAAACTGTCTCTCTTATGCAATACGGTTTACCATTATATGCCGGCGTTTTAGTATAGATATAAAGAACATCTTTGTGCCCGGACATATCTATAATATGCTGGTATACGATGGACAAACACACTATTTTGAGCATACCCATAGCGATGGCATTGTAAAGAAGATGGACAAGTATAATCCTCAAAAGAAGGTCATGAAGGATGAAGAACTGATTGCCGAGATATTTTTATATAAGGCCAGGAATGCGAATCATGATATGAAATATGAGGAATCGAGTAAATATTGCCAGCGCGCGTTGATGTGCAATCCCGGTGACAACCGTCCCGTTATACTGCTTCTGGATAATTACATTGCAAGGCAGAACTATGAAGAAGCACTCCGATATCTGAATGAATATCTTTCCCGCCATCCTGATGACAGGAAATCATTCAAAAATGCCTATATACTGTTACAAAGGTTGTGTAAAAAAGGAGATGATAAAATTCAATAAAATGAGACCTATATATCTTTTTATTTGTATTATTTTCGGGGTGCAACTATTTTTCCCCGTCAATATAATCCTTGCGGATGAGTGGGATTTAGAAGAAGATGAAACACCAAAAGCAGAATGGGGTTTGGAAGAACAATCAGTAAAATACGAATGGGGATTAGAAGCGCCAACAGTAACGCACAAGAAAAGCGATAGTATTGTATTGCAGTATAATGGAAAGACGTGGAATTGTATTTATAATGCATACAGCATCTGGCTTAATAGTATCTATGGATTTGATTCCAGCGATATCTTTGCTGCTGGTGATAATGGTATCGTACTCCATTACAACGGTAATTCCTGGATCAAACAGGAAACGTATGTAACTTCTCGATTAAACAGGATATGGGGTATCAGCCCCAAAAATGTCTATATTTCCGGAGACAATGGTACAATTCTTCATTACAATGGTACGGAATGGAAAAAATACACGATGATGACCACGAGTTGGTTCAGCAGCACGTGGGGTTTACATGCGAAATATATATTTATTGTGGGTGCCCTGGGAAAGATACTGCATTACAATGGTAAGAAATGGATAGAACAGGATAGCGGTACTATCAATTGGCTTTATAGTGTCAGAGGGAATAGTACCGATAATGTGTACGCCGTTGGAGATTACGGAACGGTACTTCATTATGACGGAAGAGAATGGAAAAAGATAATGCTCAATACAAATAAAAGACTTATGAGTGTTTGCATTCCTAATGCAAACAATGTTTTTGTTGTGGGCGCCGATGGATTGATACTTCATTATGATGGAATTCAATGGATACGGCAAAGAAGCGGTACCGATAACTGGTTGAGGAAGATATGGGCTATTGATAGCAATAATATCTTTGCAGTTGGTGATAATGGCACTATACTTTATTACGACGGTAAAAAATGGAACAAACAGAAAAGCGGCACCGACTACTTACTGCTGGGGATATGGGGGAATAAGAAAGACAATATCTACGTTGTGGGAATCAATCCAAAAAGGTAATTCAGAAATTTTTCCCGAGTAATAGGAGGGACTCTTGTGGCTACGTATAAATTTGTGGCGAGAGACTTAATGACAGAAAAGGTGGTTTGTGTTCATCCGGAAACCCCTATCAATGATCTTATAAGAATACTTGTTAAAAACCGCATCAATGGGGCTCCTGTCGTGGATAAAGAGGGAAAACTGGTGGGGGTTGTTTCAAAGACGGATATTGTTGAATACGACGAGAAGGCAGGTAAAAAACGAGGCGCTGTCACGAAAAAATCATTTTACAAAGACACCAATGGAAAGTTAAAAAAAGATATGGATAAGATACTAAAAACAAAAAATTTTGGAAAAGTTTTGGTAGAAGAGATCATGACACCCCGTGTCATTACTGCGCAGGCAGATGATACGATAGACCGTCTTGCAAAGATCATGTATGATAAAAAAATCCATAGGGTTATCATTCAGGATAAGGGGCAGGTTATCGGTGTGGTGAGTACCATCGATATCCTCCATGCCGTGAGCACCATGGGATACGGCAGCAGTGCCTTTGTTACTGAAGAGGCGATTCTCGACCTGCAGTGTCGTTTGGAGGCTGTTGAAGAGTCCATCCAGTCCCTGCGCGATATCCTGGATAAAATTCACGGTGAGAAATGAATAAAAAACCGTTTATGTTTTTCAGTATGCTCCTCTGTCTGGTTTTTGCTGTAGTTATCTATTTAATTGCAGAATCTTTGAGTAACGGAGGAAAAGAGGTTGCCATACAAAATAACTTTCAGAAGGTGGTGCATGGTGTGGGTCTGGGCGCCACAACAAAACCAACGTGGTGCTATATCAATTTCGACACAAGGGTCGATCCCCGGTGTCCCTGTATCGAATGGCCTATTCCGGGAGGATACTGTTATTGTCCCGACCATACCTGTACGGTTTCCTACATAGCGGGTAATATGGAGATGGGGGCGTCGATTGAGATTGTAAGAAATCGATGAACACCATCGATAGTTGAGTAGGGTGGGTTAAACGAAGCGAACCCTTTGTAGACATAACTTTGTTGGATGCGCTTTGTTTCACCCAATCTACAAAACTCTTTATTCGCAATGTTTCCTTTTTTGTTTTCTGGTTAACTTTGGACAACATGAAGTGGATGGCGTGGAGTAAATATCCATACAATTTTCCTGGCATGAATAATTCCAGATTCAGAATGTACACGTGCTAGGTGCATCTCATTTTTTCGTCTGATTTCCCACGCAAGTATCAATCTCTTGCCCATTGATTTTAATATAGAGTTGCCGAATTCTCTGGTTGTATCAATTCATAATTGAATTCCTTCCTTGGTATTTTCAATGCATCTCCCAACGTATTTCCGTGAACCATGCACCTTGGAAATTCTGGAATCTCTGCCATAAAGACCTCGTTTTCGTTGCTAAGGTAAATAATAATTTTATAAATGTATAACAATTTAGTCTTTGAAAATAATACAGTAAAGATGAAATATAAATAGTTGTTTGCGGCAAATTATATTGAAACAATAAACAATAAAACACTAATTTTTGGATATTTTTCCCAAAACTGTTTTCATATTGCATGGCATGTTTCAAAAAGAAATACTGCTTTATAAGTCGTAGCATAAGGGTTGTATTCTGCAATATCCTTAGTATTAAGGGAATAGAAACATTGACACGTGTTTTTGAAAAAGGAATAGAATTTGTGAGGTACGTATTATGAACTTTCGCCATTGAAATTCATAAATAATAAATGCACGAGAGCTTTAAAAAGAAAGATGGCGGAAATACGGCCATTCGCAAGGTTTTTTAAGCCTTGAAAACACTCCGGTAAACGAAAGGAGGATGTATGAAGAAGTTCTGGTTCGTATTTTTAGTATCTATTTTCCCATTTGTGATTATGGGTATAGGCGCTGCTCAGAAGACAGAGGAACAGCTTTCGGAAGAGGAATACAAGAGTGCAAACTGGGAGTATTTTAACAGATGCGGTGGATGTCACGGTATGTTAAGAAAAGGAGCGACAGGTCCGGCCCTTACGCCTGACAAGATGAAGCCAATAGGCACTGAGAGGCTTGCAAAGATAATCTTTGACGGAACAGAGGGTGGTATGCCTGGGTGGGGGGCTGGCGTTAATGTTTACACAATGGAAGATGCCGAGCGACTTGCGAAGTATATCCAAATGGAACCTGTTACCCCTCCTGAGTTTAACATGAGAGATATCAAGGCAACATGGAAGCTCCGGGTGCCGGTTGACAAGAGGCCCACAAAGCCGATGCACAATAGAAACTGGGAGAATTTCTTTGCGGTAATTTTGAGGGACGCCGGTAAGATCGCCATAATTGACGGCGATACTAAAGAGGTTGTATCCGTTCAGGATTCAGGTTTTGCGGTTCATACCCTTAGATATTCCAAATCAGGGAGATATCTCTATACAATTGGCAGAGACGCCAAGGCAACGATCGTCGATCTCTGGATGGATCCTATCCAGACTATTGCGGAGGTTAAGACCGGGCTTGATGCGAGGTCAATTGAGAGCAGTAAGTATAAAGGCAGAAAGGGGGACTATATTGACAAGCTTGCCGTGGTAGGAAACTACTGGCCGCCAAGCTACGTCATTCTTGACGGCCTTACGCTTGAGCCGCTTAAGGTTGTGAGCACAAGGAGCTACACTTATGACACCCAGGAATACCATATTGAGCCGAGGGTTGCCTCTATCGTCGCATCGCATTTTGACCCTGAATGGGTACTGAATGTAAAAGAGACTGGACTTATCCTTCTTGTTGATTACTCCGACATAAAAAATCTCAAGGTTATTCAAATTGAATCAGAGCGGTTCCTTCATGACGGCGGATGGGACAAATCAAAGAGGTACTTCCTCGTTGCAGCCAACATGAGAGATAAGATTGTTGCGGTTGATACGAAAACAAAAAAGCTTGCAGCTATTGTCGAGACAGGTGTCAAACCTCACCCTGGAAGAGGCGCAAACTTTAAGGATCCTGAATATGGATGGGTTTACGCAACACCGCATCTTGGAGAGGCGGCGGTGGCCCTTATATGCACAAAACCTAAAGGTGGCAATGCTGAAAATTTGTGGAAGGTTGTGAGAAAACTTAAGGTTGCAGGCGACGGCGGATTGTTCATCAAGACCCATCCGAAGAGCAGGCACCTATGGGTAGACCATACACTCTCAAAAGACGTAGACGCTCAAAGAAGCGTTACGATATACGATATCAAAAACCTTAATGCAGAACCAAAAATATTAAAACTTACTGACAGGGGCAGAGTTGTGCATATGGAGTACAACAAGGGCGGCGATGAGGTATGGATATCTGTCTGGGATAAACAGGGTGAGATTATTGTATTTGACGACAAAACACTTACGGAGAAGACAAGGATAAAAGATCCAAGACTTGTAACCCCCACTGGTAAATTTAATGTCTATAACACAAGGCTTGATATTTACTAAGAAATTATAAAGTATTAAGTTTGATGTACCGGCACTTAGACCGGGATGGCTGTGAAGACAGCCTGAATTATAATGCTCTAGTTTTTTCAAAAAAACTAAAATAGTTTCCCAAATTTATTTCAAGGAGGGAATAGTTATGAATTTAAGGGTAATTAAAACAGCGATTATTGTATTTATATTGACAGTACCGATATCTGTCCTGGCAAGAGAAGAAATAGATAGAAAAGTTCCAAACGAATACCTCGCAAAGAAGAACCCATTTAACGGAAGCGATAAACTGGTGCTTGAGAGGGGTGCATATACTTATTCAAGGAAGTGCGTGAAATGTCATGGGGAAAATGGCGATGGTGTCGGTTCTATATTGGAAGGAATGGCATTGCCGGTTTTTAATAAAGAATATTTTTCAAAAAGAGAGGACGGATACATCTTCTGGTATGTGGAGCAAGGATTGGCCGACACCCTGATGCCACCTTATGGGCCAGGGAGTGATGACAGACTCACAGAAGCCGATAGATGGAAAGTAATAGCCTTTATGCGCGAGAGGTTTGGCAAATAAGGCTTATGCAAAAAAAATGGTTGATCGCCGCCATAAAAAGCTCCATTTTTCTTATTCTCTGCTTTTATGCAACGCCTGCCTTAAATGCGGCTACTAATGGTGAAGAACTCTATCAGGCAAACTGTTCTCTGTGTCACCATCCGCAAAGGATAGGAAAAACTGCCTCTGCGCTTCTGCCTGTACTTTTAAAAAATTTCTCTGACAAAGTCCTTGCGGACATTATTAAAAATGGACTTCCAGCAACACAAATGCCGCCTTTCAGCCACCTGAGCGATGAAGAAATAAGTGCTATAGTGGCATTTCTTCGAAAGCCTGTGACCATTACATGGAGAGAGGACGATATAAAGGAAAGCCTTGAGATTACAGGCGGGTATGCAAAACCCATAAAGGTAAAAGACATTAAAAACCTTACTGCAGTTGTTGAGAGGGGAGATAACAAGGTGTGGGTCATGGAGGGAGATAGCATACTTGATAAGTTTGGTTTCGGCAATATACACGGTGGCTTGAAGTTTACGCCTGACGGCAGGAAGTTTTTTATACCAGCAAGAGACGGATGGATTGGAATTTATGATGTTGACAGGGGATTTTACGGAAGGATAAGGGTATGTGTGAATTTAAGGAATATATCGCTTTCAAGAGACGGGAGTCGATTGTTTGCAGCATGTCTTCTTCCGGAGTCCATTGTTGCTATTGATGTTAAAAGTATAAAGAAGGGCAGTGCCCCTGTGGTAAAGGTTATCCCTGTTAAAGGAAAGATTAATGCCATATATGAGCTTCACTCAAAGGACGAGGCAATATTTACATTCAGAGACAAACCGCTTCTTGGGATAATGAATACAAAAAGCTTTTCTATTAACTACATAAAGCTCAGGAGGCCTTTTGACGATTTTTTCATAGACCCGCTTGACTCCTATGTAATGGGAAGCTCGAGAAACGGTAAGCTCCTTCAGGTATATAGTATTAAGGATAGAAAAAAGATCTTTGAGTATCCAATAGAGAGCATGCCGCATCTGTTTTCTGCCGCCTACTGGTATGACAAAGGCTCGTTTTATTTTGCCACTGCTCATATAGGGAAGACATACTTAAGCATATGGAGAATGTATGACTGGGCATTTCTAGGGAGGGTTGACGTTGGCGGAAGCGGTTTTTTTGTAAGGACAAACTCCGGTAATCCATATCTCTGGGTTGACAACGGCAGCGACGAACTTGTTTTAATTGATAAAAGGGATCTTTCACAGAAAAAGATAGTTCCTGTAAAAGGCAAGAAGATGATACATGCCGAAATAAGCGGAGATGGTAACACTGCATATCTAAGCATCTATGAAAATGACGGAAGCCTCATAGTGTATGATGCGCTTACACTGAAGGAGCTAAGACGGTTTCCTGCAAGCCTGCCAGTAGGAAAATATAATTTTGTGAATAAAAGCAGGCGTTATGATCCTATCCAGCTTGGAGGAGAGGTCTTCAGACAGAAGTGCTGGGGATGCCACCATCCCACGTATGAGGCGTTTGGTCCTCCTTTCAGATGGATCTATAAGAACAGGAATGAAGATATAATAAGGGCTTATATATTGCATCCTCAGGTTACGTACGAGGCCATTGGCTATGCAAGGTCATCTATGCCAAAGATAAAGGTAGGTGCGGAGGAGATGGAGTTTCTCCTTAGTTTTATAAAGGACTCTGCAAATGCTAAGGATAACTGAATACATAAGAGACGCTCTTTTGAAAAAAGGCCATAGACCCTTTGGCGGTACTATCGTCATATGGAATCTTACAAACAACTGCAACCTCTCATGCAAACACTGCTACGCATATGCAAATCAGATAAAAGGCAAAGAGCTTAACAGTGAAGAGACAATAAGCCTTATACGCCAGCTAAAACAGTCAGATGTAAAATTTGCAATTCTTTCAGGCGGAGAACCGCTTATGCGGGATGACGTATTTGATATAGCCCGTGAACTAAAAAGTGCGGGTATAAAGACATGCCTCTCGACAAACGGCGTTCTTGTAAGCGAAGATAGTATAAGCAGAATAAAAGAGTATATTGACTATATAGGGATAAGTATAGACGGAGAGGCAGACATACATGACTCATTCAGAGGCAGAAAAGGCGCATTTGAAGATTCGCTGAGGGCTATAAGATTATGCCTGGAAAACGGCTTAAAGGTTGGTATGAGATTCACGCTTTCAGAAAACACGCAGAAGAGCCTTCCGTTTATATTCGAGCTTGCCCGAAAGGAGGGTATCCCGAAGATATACATATCCCACCTTGTATATTCAGGTATGGGTGGAGATTTGCGCGATCTAAACAGAGATGACTATCGCAGGGCTGTAGAGTTTATATTGAAAAAGTCTTTTGAATTTGTGGAGAAGAATGTCCCAACAGATGTCGTAACAGGCAATAATGAGGCAGATGCTGTAATGCTTCTTAATGTGTTTAAAAAGAGAGACCCTGATGCATATGACAGCCTATATGAGAGATTAAAGATGTGGGGAGGCAATCAGGCAGGAAAGCGGCTTGTGAGCATTGACTCTGAAGGTAATGTAAAACCCGATCCGTTTTTCCATGACGCTGTTGGAAATGTGAGAACAAGGAGTTTCTGCGAGATATGGAATTCAAATGGCATCCTTTCAAAGCTAAGAGAGAATCCGCGGAGGCTCAGGGGCCGATGCGGTAAATGCGCTTATATTGAGTTATGCAATGGAAATTCAAGGGCAAGGGCATATGCCCGATACGGAAATTATTTTGATGAGGATCCGGCATGCTATATATAAAGTTTAAATCTGATAAAATTCGTCATTGCACACAAGGCGAAGCAACCTTGCCTTCTTATATAAAATTACTTCACACCATCTGCATAGTCGTTACGACAGGATTGTTTATACTTTCTGCTTTTACGCCTGCCTTTGCGGAAAAGGTCTATGTTGTTGAAAGAGAGAGGGAAAGGCTTGCTGTAATAGAGAACGGCACCCTTTCCGGGGAGATAGAAAATCTTGGAAATCTCAACCATGCCACTGTAAAGTTTAATAAAAACTTTATGTATGTAATCAGCAGGGACGGCTATCTCTCGCAAATAGACACAGTCTCTAACAGCCTTTTAAAACAGGTTAAGGCCGGCAAGAGCGGGATAGGCTTTATATTTATTGACGACATGGTGGCAGTTGCAAACTATGACCCTCATGACGTGGTTATACTTGACGGGAGCCTTAACACATTAAAAAAGATTGAAACAAACTCAAAAAACGTCGGCATAAAGTCATGGGAGAGGTTTCTGATATTCGCTCTTATGGATAAAGACGAGATATGGGTACTTGATTCAGAAAAGAACTTTGAAGTGCATAAGACTATCAGGAATGCAGGCGGCGTACCTTTTGACGCCCTGATGTCAGAGAGTAAGTATATTGTTGGACTTTTTAATGAGGGTAGCGTGGGCATGCTTGACGCAAAAACCATGAGCTATTCCAGAAAAGAGCTGAGGAGGGGGGAGGGAGAGTCGGTATTTAAGATACCTCATTTTGGCACATGGGGAGTATATAAGGACAGCGCCTTTATCCCTGCAGTTGGGGAAAGGAGGCTTCATATTGTAGATATCAATAGCTTCAAACACAGTGGCTATATAGATTTGATAGGGCTTCCTGTATTCGCTGTGGTCTCTCCTGACGGCAGGTATATTGCAGTAAACTACAGCGGAGATAAGGAAGATTTTCTGACAGTCGTAGACGCTAAAAGCAGAAAGGTCTTAACCGATATAAAGGCAGGGAAGAGGATAATGCATATAAGATTCTCCGGTGATAGCAGGAGGCTTTATCTCTCATCTTATTTTGATAATACTGTAAGAGTCCTCGATACAAAAGGATGGAAGGTTTTAAGCGAGATAACTGTCCCGACTCCGTCAGGGATATTTATATTGCCGGTAGTAAATAAAGGGTAATAAACAATAAACTACAGACATGGCAGAAAACATCGTTTTCACTTATTCGTACTAATTATCAATACCAGGAGTTTTTGTGATATCAGGAATTCATTTATGGCAGGCTGTATCTTAGGACTCCGTATTTAAGTTTGGGTTATTTATATACTTTACTATGCAGTAATAGCCATGTGGCTTCTCTGTAAAATTGATAGTAAAGGCTTAAAATATTTATCAGGAGGATAAAATATGGCCGTGGGCAAAGAGGATATTAATGACCTTAAAACCAAGCTTGTAGATGCGAGAACGGCGCTTGTTACCATGCTCGGTGAAAGTGACCGCGCAAGGCAGGAGGAATGCAGGACAAAGGTAAAAAACCTTACTGAAGAAACAAAGGCGCTTTTTCTTAAATTAATAGAAAACGCTAAAGGCACGAACATTGGGGCCAGGCTAAATGAACTGAAGGCAGCATGGGATATTTTCAGGGACACTAGAGATAATGAGGTTATTCCTAATTTTTTTGCAGGAAAGGTAGACGAGGCAAAGGCCGTAGGCGGAGGCATACAGAAAGAAAGATTTGCAAAAATATCTTCAATGGTGGATGAACTCTTAACAATGACGTGATGTGGAGTTCTGTAAGGCTCCGGGGATGTCGTACTTAATTATTTCCCTTTATTACTGAATAATCTGAAAATTAAGTATGGCGCCAACTGAACTGAAAATATGATTAAACTAATCCTAAGCCTTATTTGCCGAACCGCGTACGTACAAAGGCTATCACTTTCCATACATCGGCTTCTGAGAGGTTACGATCACTGCCTGGTCCATAAGGAGGCATCGGGGTGCCAGGTAAACCCTGCTCTACTATCCAGAAGATATATCCATCCTCTCTTTTTGAAAGAAACTCTTTATTAAAAATCGGCATTGTATACCCTTCTAATTTGGAACCGACGCCATCGCCGTTTTTCCCATGACACCTTGCGCACGTCGTTGAAAAAATACGTTCACCCCTCTCAAGCACAGATTTGTCACTTCCGCTAAATGGATTCTTCTTTGCGAGGTATTCACCTGGAACTTTTCTATCTGTGCGTTCTTCTCCCACAAGGGCAGATACCGGTGCTATCAATACAAACGCAATAATCGCTGTTTTAATTGTCCTTAAATCCATAACTATTCCCTCTTTAACATTTGAGTTTGGGATGCTATACTAAAAAGGTTTACATTTTGCTCTATATTGAGCATTACTTTGGGGTCATACTCTGAGTTGCCTACTTTCCGGAGACCACTCTGAATACCAGGTTTCTCCAAATCAACTGCCTCAACGAATGCATCATACGCTCTTTACGGGGTCATCAGCATCACGTAATCTTCTATTCTCCCAGGTAATAAGGCCATTTGATAACGATATTCCATTACTATACCTCCTCCTTTGAGGTATAATATTATATTACGTCTCTATTATTTTACAACACCTCTGGTTCCTTTTTGAAGGGGATTCTATACGCCGTACATCATATAACCCGCTTAAGTAAAATAAAAATTCCTTTATATAATATATATATATATAAGAATTCACCTGAAAACATAGAGGATTATTTAAAAATAGACATTTCCAAGCTCCATCATAACCGTTAGGTCATGGATGTCTCATTTTATTTATGCAGGCTTTTGGGGTAGCACCAGTAAACAAAGTTTGTTCGTGTTTGTCTTGAGTTACGCAACAATCATACCAGACATACTTACAGAAGAAGTCAAATACCCTTTCATAACATCATATAGGGGTCAACATCAACCATCGGTTGCACGCTTTTTGAGGGTTTCAGCATGTCTGCAACGCCTTGGAGGACGTGGTGAATGCTTGTATGGTTTTGTGCCTTTAATAAAATATGCCATCGGAACTGGTTGTTGATCTTGGTCATGGGGGCAGGTGATGGCCCTAGTATTTCGAGACGGTTCCCATTTGTTTTTGCAATTTCTTTTAGTTTATCGGCAACGAAAACGGATTTTTCTTTTGCTTTGTCTTCCTGCGGACTACGGAATACGATACGCGCCAGTTTCCCAAAAGGGGGATAATTTAGTTGTTTCCTGTATTCCAGCTCTTTTTTTGCAAATCCTTCATAATCATGAGCTGCTGCATATGTGATGCTGTAGTGTCTTGGGTTAAAGGATTGTACCACCACCCGCCCTCCCTTTGATCCTCTGCCTGTACGGCCTGCAACCTGTGATATGAGTTGGAATGTCCGTTCGCTTGCACGGAAATCGGGCAGATTCAGGATCGTGTCTGCCGAGATTACCCCTACCAGGGTAACATTGGGGAAATCCAGCCCCTTTGCAATCATCTGTGTGCCGAGCAATATCTGGAACTCCCCCCGCTCAAATGCGGTCAGTGCCTTTTCATGAGCATCACGTACGCGCATAGAATCGCTGTCCATCCGAATAATTTTATATCCGGGGAACTTAGCCTTGATTTCGTCCTCAATCTTTTCTGTACCGAAACCACGGTAGTTAATCGTATTGGCCAGGCACTCCGGGCATGATTCGGGGGGATGGGCTTCCGCGTGGCAATAATGGCATATCGTAGCATTGAATTTTTTATGAAAGGTCATGGGGATGTCACACCGATGGCATTTTAGTACAAAACCACACCGTTTACAGTGAATATACGGTGCAAACCCTCTGCGGTTCAAAAACAGGATCACCTGTTCATTTCGGGCAAGGGATTGTTTCATGTAATATTCTAACCGCTGAGAAATAATGTTGTATCCACGGCGTTTGCGAACTTCTTCGCCCATATCTACAATATCTACCGGGGGGAGTTGACGCTCTCCAATCCTTTTGGAAAGGACGACCTTTTCATAGTTTCCGCTTAGTGACTGAAAGTAACTTTCCAGGGAGGGTGTGGCCGTACCCATGATCAGCAGGGAGTTCTCATAGGTTGCCCTGAGAATTGCAATATCCCTGGCATTGTATCGAGGATTATTTTCCTGCTTATAGGTGTTCTCGTGTTCCTCATCGATAATAATTAGTCCAACATTTTTTAATGGGGCAAATATGGAAGATCGCGCCCCGATGACAATATCCACCCTGTCTTCTTTAATGTCGTTCCACTGTGATTGGTGGACGGTTCCAGGAAGGTTGCTGTGTAATACGGCTACCCTGTCGAACCGTGCCTTTATCCTTTGAATGGTTTGCAGGGTAAGGGATATTTCGGGGACAAGGAATATGGCCTTGCGTCCCTGTTCAAGCACCTTTGTAATGGCTTGAAGGTAGAGTTCCGTCTTCCCGCTGCCGGTTATACCGTGAAGCAATATAACGCCAGGATTGGGTTGTGTAGTATTGTACAGTAAAGATTCCTTTCCCCCATTACATGTTTTTACATCTCCCTCCGTCTTTTCTTGTAAAGAACCTCCACATTTCCCACTTTCTGCAGGAGGAACATAGAATAAATTTGATTCTTTAACCTCCCCTTTATCCCCTCCTTCAGAAGGAGGGGATTGAGGGGTGGTGGTAGATAATGGAATTTGGTTGCGATGGTAAAGCCCCGCGAGTTTTTTGCAGATGATATCGAAGGCGTTTTGCTGTTCCATGGTAAGGGTTAAATGTTGTTGTAATAGGTCAATACTCCGGGGCGTATCTGCCGCATCCGGAAGTTTATTTTCAAGAATGATAAAACCTTTTTTCTCCAATTGACGAAGGCCGGGCATCTTGCAGCCGCTGATGTGGATCAATTCTTTGGCGTTTATTTCATCGGGATGCTCTAAAAGGATTTCGAGTACCTTGGCCTGCTTTGGCGCACGGGCTTTTATCTGCAAGATGGCTTCCTGAACGAGTGCAGAGGTACGTTCACAACGTCTCACAAATGTATTCCATTTTTCTTTTATACGGCTGCGAACAACGGGTGGAATGACGGCAGAGATCGCTTCCCCCCATCCGCAGCAGTAATGAGACGATAACCAGCGGGTGATCTTCAGCATGATGTCATCAATCAACGGGGTCTTATCGATTATACTTATGATATCTTTTGTTTTGTCGGTAAATGGAGTATTAGTAAATCCGACACAAAAACCGGTAATTATTTTATTGCCAAAGGGTATTCGTATCCGCATGCCGATAGCAAGGTTTTCTATTAGATGAGGGGGGACACTATAATGGAACACCTTATTTAATGGGATATTAATGACCACTTCTGCGTATAATTTTTGGGCCAGTTGATTTTCTGGCGTGTTCTGACTCCCCGGTACAACGTCAGTTGAAGGTGTCTGAGATAAATTCTGACTGAGAAGGCTGGTAGACATAGATTCCTATCTTGATGTGCAGGAAATTCAATCTGGTAGTGCAACCGTCCAGGTTGCACCAAAAGCAGATGAGGACATAAGTTTATAGAATAATTTAAATGATAAGATACTACAAAATAGGGGAGTATTGTGTCAAGATATATAAGCACAGCGCGCAGTTCATAGGTATGACATTGGTTTGGACAAGATGTAAGCGTGTATTCACAGTTTTTGCTTTACACAAAATATTTTTGTTCGAGAGGATAGAACATATTGGGTTACTCAGCAACACCCTGTGTCAAAAGATACGGGGGTTGAAAGACATTCCTGACCCGGAGACAGCCCGTGATTATCTGGATACCTTTACCCTTGAGAATATCGAAGAACTTCTTCGAGCCAATAAAGAGATACTCTCGAAGGTTCAGAAATGCATATGTCCTCAGGAAGTTACCCTCCTGAGCGATACCCATGTAACGACCGTTTACGGACATCAAGAAAATGCAGAGGTTGGATATAATCCAAAAAAACATGGCCGTCCGAGTTTTCAGCCCAGGGTGGCGTTTCTGCACAATACCGGCTGGTTAATCAATTTCCAACTCTGCGGTGGGAAGACCACCTCAAAG